>JBNLFS010000060.1:0-20525 GCA_050305635.1 Candidatus Thiodiazotropha sp.
GCCCATATGGCGCGCCGATAGGCACTGCTGCTCAGCCCTCGTAAGGTTCGCTGAAGGAGCAGTCCTTCTGCGGACAGACCTTTTCGGAGCCCTTGCGCTTGGTGGTCTTGAGGGTCAGCACCGGCCAGCCGCAATTGGGGCAGGGTTCGGCGATCGGCTCGTTCCACACCGCGTAGTCGCAGTCGGGATAGGTGGAGCAGGAGTAGAAGATCTTGCCGCGCCGGGATTTGCGTTTCAGCAGGGTGCCCTTGTGGCATTTGGGGCAGCTCACCCCGGTGTCTTCGGGTTTCTCCAGAGGTTCGATGTAACGGCATTTCGGGTAGCCGGAACAGCCGATGAACTTGCCGTATTTGCCGCGCTTGATCACCAGTTCGGAGCCGCACTCCGGACAGTTGCGGCCCTCCACCACTTCCGGCTCCTCCTTCTCGCTGCTGTCCGCGTTGAGATCCCGGGTGTAGTCGCACTCGGGGTAGTTGGTGCAGCCGATGAAGCGGCCATGACGACCCAGGCGGATGGACAGCGGGCTGCCGCACTTGGGGCAGGCTTCGTCCAGCGCCTCGTGGGTCACGTCGCTGCGCTTGACGTTCTCCTGGGTGTGGTCGATCTGCTCCTTGAAGGGGCTCCAGAACTTCTCCAGCAGGGGCACCCAGTCCTCTTCACCCCGGGAGACCGCATCGAGTTCGTCCTCCAGCTTGGCTGTGAAATCGTAGTCCACGTAGCGGGTGAAGTACTCGGTGAGGAACTTGTTGACCACCCGGCCCACGTCGGTGGGTTTGAAGCGCTTCTTGTCGAGCACCACGTATTCCCGGTCCTGCAGGGTGGAGATGATCGAGGCGTAGGTGGAGGGACGGCCGATGCCGTACTCCTCCAGCGCCTTGACCAGGGTCGCCTCGCTGTAGCGCGGTGGCGGTTCGGTGAAGTGCTGTTCCGGACGAATCGCCTTCAGCGGGAGGGTCTCGCCTTCGACCAGGGGGGGCAGGATCTTTTCGTCGTTATCGCCCTTGGCGGCATCGTCCAGGCCCTCCTGATAGACCGCGATGAAGCCGGGCTTGGCGATTACCGAACCGTTGGCGCGGAACAGGTTGCCTTCGCCGCACTGCAGGTCGGCGGCCACCGTGTGGATGGTGGCGTGGATCATCTGGCAGGCCACGGCGCGTTTCCACACCAGCTCGTAGAGTTTCGCCTGGTCTTTGGTCAGGTGGTCCTTGATCTCGTCGGGTACCCGCAGCACCGAGGAGGGGCGGATCGCCTCGTGGGCCTCCTGGGCATTCTTCGATTTGGTTTTGTATTGGCGCGGTTCCGGGGGCAGCTGGTCCTGGCCGTATTTGTCGGCGATGAACGCGCGGATCTCGGCGATCGCCTCGTCGGCCAGGTTGACCGAGTCGGTACGCATGTAGGTGATCAGGCCCACGGTGCCCTGGCCCACGTCGACACCTTCGTAGAGCTGCTGGGCGGTGCGCATGGTGCGCTGGGCGGTAAAGCCGAGCTTGCGCGCCGCCTCCTGCTGCAGGGTCGAGGTGGTGAAGGGCGGGGCGGGGTTGCGCTTGCGCTGTTTCTTCTCGACCTGGGTGACCCGCAGGCCGTCGCGACCCGCCTCGCTGAGGGTCTTTTCCGCCGCCTGGGCGTCCGCCTCGTTGTTGATGCTGAACTTGTCGAGCTTTTCGCCCTGGTAGTGGGTCAGTTTGGCGGAGAAGGCCTGGTTCTGTTTCTCGGAGTCGGCCTCGAGGGTCCAGAACTCCTCTGCCTTGAAGGCCTCGATCTCCAGTTCCCGCTCCACGATCATACGCAGCGCCGGGCTCTGTACCCGTCCCGCGGAGAGGCCTCGGCGCACCTTCTTCCACAGTAGGGGAGAGAGGTTGAAGCCCACCAGGTAGTCCAGCGCGCGGCGCGCCTGCTGGGCATCGATCAGAGGCAGGGACAGCTCCCGGGGGTTGGCGATGGCGTCGTTGACCGCCTTCTTGGTGATCTCGTTGAACACCACTCGGTAGACCGGCTTGTTCTTCAGTTTGCCCTTCTCCTTCAGCAGCTCGGAGAGGTGCCAGGAGATGGCTTCACCCTCGCGGTCCGGATCGGTCGCGAGATACAGGGCTTCGGAGTTTTTCAGGGCCTTGGCGATCGCCTGAACATGTCGGTCGTTACGTTCGATGACCTGGTATTTCATGGCGAAACCCTGACTGGGATCCACCGCGCCCTCTTTCGGGATCAGATCGCGAACATGGCCATAGGAGGCCAGTACCTCGAAGTTGCCCCCGAGATATTTCTTGATGGTTTTCGCCTTGGCGGGTGATTCAACGATGACCAGGTTCATGTGGTTTCAGGTCGTCTCCCAATGAAAAATGCGGCACAGTGAACCGTTCCGCGATGAAGAAATCAAGTGTTTTTTATCCCATGATACAGTGGACCCGTGAGGGTATTTCCGGTGGAATACCGGTTGCCTGGGGATTTCGGCAGGGTGTGCGATGCGGCTTGGCAAGGTCGAAATCCAACCGGAGAGCAGCGTTTGGTGACCCCCCCGGACGCCCGATCAGTGCAGGTAGGCGGGCGCTTCGTTGTATACCATGTCTTCCATGCGGGCAAATGCGGCCTCCTGGCCAGGCTGGTTCATCAGTACCAGCAGAATGATCCATTTCAGCTCTTCTTCCGAGATTACCGCGGTGTCCAGGGCCAGGGCCCGTTCGATCACCAGTTCCCGGGCGGTCTGGGTGAGCATCTCGTTCTGTTCCAGGAACAGCAGCAATCCCCGGGAGTCCACGTCCAGACGGGACATCTCCTCGTCAGTATAGATCCGCAGTGAATGGGGATGGTTGTCCGTACCCGGGTGGTTTTCCGCGTTTTCGGCCAGTTCATCCAGCCAGTCGAAGGCCTTGTTGATTTCGCTGGAGGGAAAACCGGCCTGAATCAGGGCATCGCGCAATTCGTACTGGTCTGAGGGCGGGGCTTGCTCACCATCCATGTAATTTTCATAGAGGTAGATCAGTATGTCGACTACGTTTTCGTTCATGTGCTCTCTTTCCCGCAGGTGCGGGATGGGAAGGATTCCGTGCGGCAGTAGAAACCACCTGGCGCCGATGATACATGACCTTCGAGCTCCAACAAAAGCAGCATGGACGAAACCGACTCCGCGGTCAAACCCGTTCGGGTGATTAATTCATCAACTGAGACCGGGTCGTAACCCAGGGCCTGGGTGAGCCGTTGGTAGTCCGGATCGGTCAATCGCTCATGCGCGGGTTCAGGGCCATGGTCGGGTAGGGTGGCGGGCGGTTCATTCGGTGTTCCAAGCTCCTCGAGAATATCTCCCGCGGACTCCACCAGCTTGGCGCCCTGACGGATCAGGGCGTGGCAGCCCCGCGCCTGGGGGTTGTGAATCGAGCCGGGTATGGCGAACACCTCGCGTCCCTGTTCTCCAGCGAGCCGGGCGGTGATCAGGGAGCCGCTCTGGGTGGTGGCTTCGACCACCAGCACCCCCTGTGAGAGCCCGCTGATGAGTCGGTTGCGGCGGGGAAAATGGTCGGCTTTGGGCGGTGTGCCCGGAGCGAATTCGGTGATCAACAGTCCGGCCCCGGCGATCTCATGGGCCAGTTGCCGGTGGCTGGCGGGGTAGATACGGTCGGGGCCGGTGCCCATCACGGCCAGGGTGGTGCCGGATTGCAGCGCACCCCGATGGGCGGCGCCGTCCACCCCCTGGGCCAGGCCGCTGCATACACACCAGCCGGACGCGGCCAGATAGCGGGCGAATTCCCGCGCGTTGTCCAGGCCGGTCGGGGTCGGATTGCGACTGCCGACGATGGCCAGTTGCGGTTGCTCCAGGCACTCCGGACGGCCCACCCAGTAGAGCAGTGGCGGCGGATCGTCGATCTGCAGCAGCTGTGCGGGGTATTCCGCGTCGGCCAGGGTGAGGATGCCGTGTCCGGGTTGTTCGTACCAGGTCCAGGTGGACTGCAGCCGGTTCCGCTCGGGGGTCAGCAGGTGGTCCACGCTGGGTCGGGGAATGCCCAGCGCCAGCAGCTCCTCGCGGCGGGCGGCCAGAATCCTTTCCGGTGTCCTGAAGTGCGACAACAGTCGAAGAAAGTACCGGCTGCCGATGCCCGGTGTCTGGGCCACCAGCAGCCAGGGTTCGAGTTCCTCCCGAGGTGTTGCCATCAGTGAGGGGCCGGAGTGGGGGGGAATGCCGTATCCGCCGGAATCAGGGATTCGGGTGCTGTCAGAAGGGGCGGGTGCATTGAGGTGGAGCGGTGCGGGTCATCCATGACGCCGGAGTATCCTTGTCGTAACGGGTATGCGGCCGGGACGCCGCGTTTGCCGCGGCGTCCCGGATCATCATCATCGGGTTGCCGGCGGACGCACCCAGTCGAGTACGTGGAGCGGCTTGTTGGCATCCATCACCAGCGCGAAGCTGACCTTCTCGAAGGTGCGGAAGACCATCAGCATGCCGGCCTCCTCCAGGGGCAGGGTCACGGTTTCGCCGCGGCCCTTGACGATATCCCGGACCGGGTTGCCGCCCTGCAGGATCTCCAGCACATGGCCGGGCTCGAGGCCGGCATTGGCGCCCTTGTTCAGGACCACGATGTTGTACTGACCGATCTGGGAGACCCCGTTGAGCACCGAGATGATGCGTCCTTCGATATCCCCCTCCGGCACCTTGGGCTGGAAGTCGATCAGGGGCTCTTCCTCCTCCATGCGGATCAGGCGGTCACCGATGATGGCCTCCATCTCGGAGGAGTTGATGAAGAGTTTCGCGGGGTCGCCGGTACGCTGCAGTTCCGAGCTGCCGATGTACAGGGCCTCGTAACCCAGGATGTCACCCGTATCAGGATCTTTGTAGGGTTTTTCCGGTCTTACGATGGCGTACTGTTTATAGGTGTCGTCCATAATGCTGCGGGCGTAGTAGCTGATCCCGCCGCCGCCGACAATGTGATCATCCAGGAAGTGAACGACATAGGGTGCGCTGTCCAGTTCGTCCTGATCCACCACGTAGGGGCGGGTCAGGAAAGGCGCGATGGCGTCGATCGGAATGGTCGGAATCGCTCGATCCAGCGGAGTCGCGCGGATCGTGGGAGAGAGTCTGTCCTTGCGGTTGACCCGCAGCACCGGACGTCCGTCCAGGTAGGTCAGGACGATCTCGTCGCCGGGATAGATCAGGTGCGGGTTCTCGATCTGTGGGTTGACGTACCAGACCTCGGGCCACAGCCATGGGTCACGCAGGAACATGGCGGAGATATCCCACAGGGTATCACCCTTGACCACCGTGTAGCGATCGGGATGCGAGGGGTTGAGCGCGACATGCTCGGCTGCGAATGCGGTGAAGGAGAGAACCAGACCGCAGATGACACCAATGAGTTTGTTGTTAAAATGTGACATGACTATTCCCTTGGGTACGATACGGAAACGCGATGAACAGGTAATGGATCGTACGGGGGACAGCCCCCCACGGAAGGTTCGACTCCCTGTGCGAATCAGCGGGTGCGAATCAGCGGCTGACCGCGTATAGGAGAGGACTCCAGTTTCCAGTATGATCATAATGTTAGCGCAATTTCTTGCATTTGTACTATAGATTTTTGGATAAACAGATGGCCATTCTTGACATTCTTCACTTCCCCGATCCCAGGCTGCGCAACAAGGCCAAGCCGGTGGCTCAGGTCGACGACTCTATACGTCGGCTGGTCGACGATATGCTTGAGACCATGTACCAGGCGCCGGGCATCGGCCTCGCCGCGACCCAGGTGAACGTCGCCAAACGGGTGGTGGTGATCGATATCTCCGAGGAGAAAAACCAGCCCCTCTACCTGATCAACCCGGAAATCCTCGAGCGGGACGGTATCGAGCAGATGGAGGAGGGGTGTCTCTCTGTGCCGGGCGTCTACGAACCGGTTACCCGTGCCGACCATATCCGGTTCCGGGCCGTGGACCGGGACGGTGTCCCCTACGAGATGGAGGCGGACGGTCTGTTGGCGGTTTGCGTTCAGCACGAGCTGGATCACCTCGAAGGAAAGCTGTTCGTCGATTACCTGTCGAGCCTGAAGCGGCAGAGAATCCGCAAGAAGCTGGAAAAGGAGCATCGTCAGCAGGGCAGCGCCGACACCCACGAGCATCAAGTCATCTGAACAGGCAGATTGACCAATCATTATGCGCGAATTTTCATTTGTCTGAGACACCCATCCCAAACCTGCCATGAACCGATTTTCGATCTTATCGGCACCTGCCCGGTTTGGCCTGGGGTTGAAGGTCGGGTCGCACGAAACTCCGGACGCGGGTCTCTTGAAGCCCCGGGCAATACCGATTAAGGTGCCGGAAAATCGACCCGATCCCCCCAACTCACCAAGATACACCTCCGCATGTCACAACCACTGAAGATCATCTTTGCCGGTACTCCGGATTTTGCCGCTGTGGCGCTCAAGGCGCTGCTCGCCACGGAACATTCCGTGGTCGCCGTCTACACTCAGCCCGATCGCCCGGCCGGACGCGGGCGGAAACTGCAGCCCAGCCCGGTCAAGCAGCTCGCCCTCGAGCACGCCATCCCGGTGTGTCAGCCGCAAACTCTGAGAGACGATTCGGCGCAGCAGGCGCTGGCCGGTTTCCAGGCGGATCTGATGGTGGTGGTGGCCTACGGTCTGCTGCTCCCCCAGGTGGTGCTGGACGCCCCGCGCCTCGGGTGCATCAACATTCACGCCTCCCTGCTGCCCCGCTGGCGGGGCGCTGCGCCGATCCAGCGCGCCATCCTTGCCGGTGACGCGGAATCCGGGGTCACCATCATGCAGATGGAGGCGGGTCTGGATACCGGTCCGATGCTGATCAAGTCGGTCACGCCGATCGCCGCTGACGAGACCGGCGGCAGCCTGCACGACCGGCTTGCGACGCTGGGCGCCGAGGCGTTGCTGAAGGTTCTGCCCGGGCTCAGCGAGGGTAGTGTCACAGGGGAGGTCCAGGACGATGACCTGGCCACCTACGCGCGCAAGCTCGACAAGCAGGAGGCGCGCATCGACTGGACCCAGGACGCGGAACAGATCGATCGCCTGGTGCGGGCCTTCAATCCCTGGCCGGTGGCGCACTGCCTGTTCGACGATCAGGTGATGCGTATCTGGAACAGCCAGGCGCTGCCGGGAGACGCCGGAGGCGAACCGGGTCGTATCGTGGCGAGTGACAGATCCGCCATCGAAGTGGCCACCGGAACGGGGCGGCTGCGCATCACCCAATTGCAGATGCCCGGCAAACGGGCCATGTCCGCGGGGGATTTTCTCAACGCCCATGATGTGCATGGCGTCGTTCTCGGCTGATGGCCCGGGCACGTCACTACGATCCCCGGACCCTGGCTGCGCGGGTGGTGCAGGGGGTGATGGACGGACACTCCCTGGCGGAACTGATTCCGCGTCATGCGGCCCAGCTGCAGGATCCCCGGGATGCCGGTCTGATGCAGGAACTCAGCTATGGGGTGATGCGGGGATACCCGCGCCTTCTGGCTCTGTCGAAACATCTGCTGAGTAAGCCGCTCAAGGCCCGGGACCGGGATGTGCAGGCGCTGATCCTGGTCGGTCTCTATCAGTTGTCCGAGCTGCGGGTGGCGGATCACGCGGCGGTTCACGCCAGTGCGGATGCGGCCCGGCATCTGGGCAAGCCCTGGGCAGTGGGCCTGGTGAATGGGGTGCTGCGTAATTTTCAACGCCGCCAGGGGGAACTGCTGGAGCAGGTCGCGACGGATCCCCAGGCCCGTTACGGGATGCCCGAGTGGCTGCTGCAGGGCATTCGCCGGCAGTGGCCGGAGCGCTGGGAATCGGTGGTCGAGGCCCTGAATGCCCGTCCACCCATGAGCCTGCGGGTGAATCTCCGTAAACACACCCGGGACGAATACCTGGGACTTCTGCAGGCAGAAGGCTTACGCGCAGAACCGATTCCCCACACCCAGGCGGGGGTGGTGCTCGAATCCCCTTGTGATGTGACTCGCTTGCCCGGGTTTGAGGCGGGTTGGGTCTCGGTCCAGGACGGGGCGGCACAGCTTGCCGCGGAACTGCTCGACCTTCATCCCGGCCAACGGGTGCTCGATGCCTGCGCCGCCCCGGGGGGCAAGACCGGACATCTGCTGGAGCGGGAGCCGGGGATCCGCCTGACCGCTCTGGATCGGGATGCGGAGCGCCTGCAGCGGGTGCATGAAAATCTACGCCGTCTGGCCCTCTCGGCTGAAGTGGTGACCGGTGATGCCGCGGATCCCCAGGGGGCCTGGGCGGAGCAGGTCTACGCACGTATTCTGCTCGATGTACCCTGTTCCGCCACCGGGGTGATGCGTCGCCATCCGGACATCAAGCTGTTGCGGCGTGCCGAGGACATCCCGGCACTGGTGGCGCTGCAGGGGCGGATCCTGAGGGCCATTTGGCCCCGGCTGGCCGATGGGGGTACCCTGGTCTACGTCACCTGCTCCATCCTGGCGGAGGAGAACGAACGGCAACTGCAGGCCTTCCTTGCTGAAACCGCCGATGCCCGGGAGCAGCCCCTGGCCGTGGATTGGGGCGAGGCCCGCGCGGTGGGCAGACAGATCGCCCCGGGTTCGGACGGGATGGACGGCTTTTACTACGCCCGCCTACACAAAGAGTTTTGAGTTATGAGTTTTTAGTTGTAACGTGAGAAGACAGTGAAGGGACAAACCCTGTGAGCAAAGCGAACTCAATCAACTCAAAACTCCGCTTGGGTGTTTGTTCGTGCGGGGATTGAGGGTCGCCCTGCCACTGCTGTTGCTGCTCGCCACGGTCGGAGTGCAGGCGGCCAGTTTTCACGTCCACGATGTGCAGATCCGCAAGGACCGGGACGAATACCGGCTCAACGGGCGCATCGACTACCTGTTGAGCGACGAGGCCCATGAGGCACTGAGTAATGGGGTGCCGTTGACCCTGAGGGTGCAGCTGGTGGTGGAGAAGGTGTGGCGGGGATTCTGGGATCCCAGTCCACTGGCCAAGACCCTGTGGTTCCAGATCCGCTACCATGCGCTCACCGAACTCTACCGGGTGGTGGACCTGCAGACCGGTGATGAACAGAGTTTCGTCACCCAGGATGCCGCGCTCTATGCCCTCGGCGAGATCAGCGATCTGCCTCTGGTGAAGCTGGATGAACTGGCTGCGGATGAGACCTATCATCTGCGGCTGCGCGCCGATCTCGATATTGAATCCCTGCCCCTGCCGCTGCAACCCCTGGCTTACCTGGGACGGGGATGGAAACTGACATCCGGATGGTCCCAATGGCCCCTTCTACCCTGAGTCGTATGCGCCTGGGCGGCCTTTCGGTGGGACTTCTGTTGTTCCTGCTGCTGGTGAGCCTTCACCTGATGAGCAGCGCGGTGCAGAACTCCGCCGAACTGAGCCGCTATTTCGTGCCCCTGCTGATCTTCAATCTGGCGGGCATGTTCGTGCTGTTCGTGCTGATCACCTACAACTCGATCCGCCTGATCCGCCAGTACCTGCGCCACAGCGCCGGTTCCCGGCTCACCCTGCGCATGGTGCTGATCTTCACCTTCATCGCCCTGACTCCGGTGGGGGTGGTGTATTACTACTCCTTCAGCTTCCTGCAGGGGGGCATCGACAGCTGGTTCGATGTGCAGATCGACCAGGCCATGGAGGATGCCCGGGACCTGGGGCAGGCCTCCCTGGCATTGAATCAGCGGGTCTGGTTGAAATACACCGAGCAACAGCTGTTGAGTATCAATGACACCTCGGAGTCGGCTCTCTCCCTGACCATCGCCCGGTTGCGCCAGCAGTCCGGGGCTCTGGAACTGTCATTGAGCGACCTCAGCGGGCAGATCATCGCCTACTCCAATGCGGTGGCGGATGAGCTGGCCCCGGCGAAACCCGACGACTACATCATGCAACGCCTGCGCGAGGGCAACAGCTACGTGGGCCTGGCTCGGGACAAGGATGAACTGATGATCCGGGTCGCGGTGGCGGATCCCCTCGGTCGCCCGTTCCTCATCCAGGGCCTCTATCCCGCATCGGAGCGGGTCAGCGCCCTTTCCGAGAAGCTGGAGATCGCCTACAACCGCTACAAGGAGCTCTCCTTCCTGCGCCAGTCGCTGAAGCGCAACTTCTCCCTGACCCTCTCCCTGGTGCTGATCTTCGCCGTGTTGACCGCGGTGTGGGCGGCGTTCTTCTCCGCCCGCCGCCTGGTGGCGCCGATCGCCAACATCGCCGCCGGCACCAAAGCCGTGGCGGGCGGTGACTACGATCGCCAGTTGCCGGTGCCCCGGCGCGCCGATGAACTGGCCTTCCTGGTGGCTTCATTCAACACCATGACCCGACGTATCCGCCAGGCCCGGGACGAAGCGGATCAGAGTCAGCGGGAGGTGGAGGGGCAGCGGGCCTACCTGGAGACGGTGCTGGCGCGGCTCTCCTCGGGGGTGCTGACCTTCGACGCCCAGCGCAGACTGCGCACCGCCAACCCCACCGCAGGCAAGATTCTCGGCAACGATCTGGACGAGCTGGTCGGCCGCCCGGTGCAGTCCCTGGGCCTGGAGTCGCCGATGCTGCGCCAGTTCGCCGAGGGGCTGGAGCAGCCCCTGCGTGAAACCGAGCAGGAGTGGCGGGGTGAGCTGACTCTGTTCGGCGGGGAGGGGCGTAAGGTGCTGAGTTGCCGCACCACCCCCTTCGCGCAACCCAACGGGCGCACCGGGCATATCGTCCTGATCGACGATGTGACGGCGCTGATCCGGGCCCAACGGGACGCTGCCTGGGGCGAGGTGGCGCGGCGTCTCGCCCATGAAATCAAGAACCCGCTGACCCCGATACAGCTGTCGGCGGAGCGGTTGCGGCACAAGTACCTGAAACAGATGCCACCCGAGGATGCGGAGGTGCTGGACCGGGCCACCCACACCATCGTCCAGCAGGTGGAGGCCATGAAGACCATGGTCAACGATTTCTCGGAGTACGCCAAGCCGCCGCAGATGTCGCCCAAGCCCCTCAAGCCCGATCGCCTGATTGGGGAAGTGGCGGATCTCTACCGGGGCAACCGGAAGATCCATCTGGAGGTGTTGCTGGATGCTGAAGAAGCCCGGGTGGAGGCCGATCCGCTGCGTATCCGCCAGGTGGTGCACAATCTGATGAAGAACGCCTTTGAGGCGGTGGAGGACCGCAAGGGAAGCTGGGTAAAGCTGGTCTCCCGGGTGGTGCTGCGGGATGATCACCCCTTCTACGAGGTGCGGGTTCAGGATAACGGTCCGGGATTCCCCGAAGCGATGATGCAGCAGCTGTTCGAGCCCTACGTGACCTCCAAGCAGAAGGGTACGGGACTGGGGTTGGCCATCGTAAAGAAGATTGTCGAGGAACATGGCGGTATCATCTGGGCGGAAAACTGCGACAAGGGCGCCTGCATGGTGATGCAGCTGCCGATGTTGCTTGATCAGGCCCCGCAACAACCGAACGAAGAAGCAGCGCAGGAGAGTTGAACATGAGCAAGGCCTACATCCTGGTGGTGGATGATGAGCCGGATATCCGCAACCTCGTCAAAGAGATTCTGCAGGACGAATCCTACGAGGTGTCCATGGCGGAGGATGGCAAGACCGCGCGTCAGGCGTTGCGGGAGCGGCGGCCTGAACTGATCCTGCTGGATATCTGGATGCCCGACGTGGACGGCATCACCCTGCTCAAGGAGTGGGGGGAGGACGACGGCCTGCCCTGTCCGGTGATCATGATGTCGGGTCACGGCACCGTGGAGACCGCGGTGGAGGCGACCCGTCTGGGCGCTTACGACTTCCTGGAAAAACCTCTCTCTCTGGCGAAGCTGCTGCTCACCGTGGATCGCGCCCTGGAGGCGGAGCAGCTGAAACAGGAAAACGTGGGGCTGCGTCGGCACGTGCACGCGGTGCATGATCCCACCGGACGAAGCCCGGCGATGCAGCGTCTGCGCGAACAGGTCAAGCGCATCGCCCAGCACGATACCTGGGTGCTGGTGACCGGGGAGCCGGGCAGCGGCCGGGAGACCCTGGCGCGCTATCTGCACTCCCAGAGCGTGCGCCGGGACCGCCCCTTCGTCGAGGTGAACGTCAGCGCCATCGTCACAGGCAACGCGGCCCAGGAGCTGTTCGGCAGCGAGAGCGAAGGGCGCATCCACTACGGTCGTCTGGAGCAGGCGGCGGGTGGCACCCTGTTCCTCGACGAGGTGGCGGACATGGACCTGGAGGCCCAGTCTCAGCTGGTCGGCGCCCTGGACACCGGCCGCTTCATGCGCGTCGGCGGTACCGAGCCGGTGAGCATCGATGTGCGCATCATCGCCGCCACCCAGCACAATCTGGAGGAGTCGGTGCAGGAGGGCACCTTCCGCGAGGATCTGTTCTATCACCTCAACGTGGTGCCCCTGCACGTCCCGCCCCTGCGGGAGCATGCCGAGGACGTGCCGGAGCTGCTGAATTTCTACGTGGACTGGTACGTCACCCACGAAAAACTGCCCTACCGCCACTTCACCGTGGGGGCGCAGAATACCCTGCGCAACCACCCCTGGCACGGTAACGTGCGGGAGTTGAAAAACCTGGTGCAGCGGCTGCTGATTCTGGGGGCCGGCAGTGAGATCACCCAGGAGGAGGTGGAGTCCTCCCTGGGTGCGCCGGAGATGGGTAGCATCATCGGCGGACCCGAATCCCCGGTCTCCTTCAACCAGCCCCTGCGCCAGGCCCGGGAGGAGTTCGAGCGGGTCTACCTGGAGTATCAGCTGAAACAGCACGAAGGCAATATCTCGCGCATGGCCAAGGAGGTGGGCATGGAACGCACCCACCTGTACCGCAAGCTGAAGTCCCTGGACATCGAGTTCAAGGACAAGCGCTAGATATCCACCCCCTGCTGCAACCCTGTGCATTGTAGGTCGGGTTAGCGAAGCGTAACCCGACATAACACGGGTCGGAGAATAGGGACCGTCGGGTTACGCATTCGCTAACCCGACCTACTTGGGTGATCTATAAAGTTCAGTAGAGTAATTGGGCGAGGGAGTGTCGATGTGATACCGATAAGGGTTCACGCGAAGCGGCCGTTTTACCCGCAATGGGTGGATGTGTGCGAGTCCATGGGGCCAACGCCTTCGTCAAATTTCATCTGTAGGTCGGGTTAGCGAAGCGTAACCCGACACAACACGGGTCGGAGAATAGGGAATGTCGGGTTACGCGTTCGCTAACCCGACCTACGGGATGGGTCTATGTCCAGTGGAGTAATCAGGCGAGGGAGTGCCAATGAGATATCGACGCGCGTTCACCCCGGGCGGGGTGTTCTTTTTTACCCTTGTAACCGAGCGGCGCAGGCCGATCCTTGCTTCCGCCGACGCGGTAAGCGTGTTACGCAATGCGATGCGAAACGTGCGCGCCAAACGGCCATTCACTATCGAAGCGATGGTGGTATTGCCCGACCATCTTCACGCCATCTGGACCCTGCCAGTGGGGGATGCGGATTTTGCTACCCGATGGCGACTGATCAAAACCTGGTTTACCAAACATTGTGATACTCGTCTGCGTGATCGGGTCGATGCGGTCCGGGGCCGGAAGCGCGAACAGGCGATCTGGCAACACCGCTATTGGGAACATCAACTCCGGGATGAAAACGACTTTACCCAGCATGTCGAGTACATCCATTACAACCCCGTGAAACACGGCTTGGCGAGATCACCGTCGGACTGGCCCTATTCGAGCTTCCGGCGGTTTGTTGATGCCGGCGTCTATCCGGCGGATTGGGGGCGTGGCTCGATGATGTTTGAGGGGGTTGGCAGGGAGTAGCAGTGGAGGAAGTTGCAGGGAGTCCCTGTCGGGTTACGCTGCGCTAACCCGAACCACAGTAATTCGTCGGATGCGGGTAGGTCGGGTTAGCAAAGCGTAACCCGACAATACCACTGCACCGGTGTTCGGGGCAGATGGCTGTTTAATAACCTATTGTATTCGTTGGTTATTGTGGCAATGTCAAGGTAGATGGAGTGCTCCAAAACTGCTATAAAAATATCAGGGCAACTGATTGTCCATGCGCTTAACGGCTTGGGGAGTGCCGTTCAATCATGTCGTATCCACTTCGTTGTCGATGCGCATACACCTGTGTCGTAAGCCTGGGAATTCTGCTTAAGACATCAGCGATCGAGTGGGCTGCTGTGTCTTTATGAAAGTCTGCGATTGTCCGCATGTTATCGGGCGAGTTGACGATGCACCTGCAGCGGATGCATTTGAGGGACCGCGCGCTTCGATCATGGGTGGCCGTGCTTCGTTGAGTTTGTTGCGGGAAGAGTTGCAGCGGCTGGAATCGGAGTTCTGTCGGATCGGTAATTATCACGGCTTTTTCCTCTCCTGCTATGTGGTCAGCATGAGAAAGTGCGAGTCTCTGGTGGACGCCATTCGTGATCCACGACATCCTCAATATCACCCTTTGAGCGGATTGAGCGCGGATCTCATCCATGAAATCGCCGCGCGTTTCAGTCAGCACTATTTTCAGGCCTGTTCCAACTACATGCTGGGTGCTGTAGAGCGGGTGCCGGAACCGTGGAGGCGGGCCTTCGACTATTCACAGCAGGAGGAAGTCGATCCGCTCAGGTGCATGCTGGCCGGACTGATCGCCCACTCCTGTTACGATCTCCCGCTGGTGCTTACGGAGTCGCTGCCCCAGGGCGGTGGCGTGTATAACCGGTCGGACAGGCAGCATGTGCTTACATACGGGCTGATCAGCCGATTTCTTACCGATGAACTGGGGTCCGTTAGGCAAAACCTTAGGCTCACACGCGGTCTGCTGCAGGGAAACAGGGGGCGTCGTATGGGCGATCTGACCATGGACATCGCCTGGCTGATGGATAAATATCCCTTCTCCACGGCCATCGGCCGCATGCTCCATGCGGTGCATCGGGAGGCTAAGCTGAATGGCTTTCGATTGCAGCGCGGACGAATGAATCATCACGATCTCTCCAGGTTGTGTTGTGATTACATCGATGAGGTGACGATGCCCCGGGGGTACCTCACGATGGCGGGACGATTGATGCGGATATTTTTCGAATGCCGGCGATGACCCCGGTTCGGTTGGTGCTGATCCAGGGACTTCTGTGCCTGGCATTATTGATCGGCCCGCTTCGGCCCGCGACGGGGGCGTCCGTTGTGCCGGTCCCGTTGCTTGAGGGGGTGAGTTGTACAACGGATGCACTCCACTATTGTCAGGCAGGGCGTGGTGATCTCACACTGCTGTTTCTGCATGGGTGGGGCGGCCGGGCGGAATTCTGGAACAGTCAGATCAATTACTTTTCCAGCCGATACCGCGTCTACGCGGTGGATCTTCCGGGACATGCCCGGTCCGGGTACGATGGGGGAGCGCCCACCATCAAGGGTCTCGCAGAGACATTGGCGGGGTTCCTGAGCGCGCAGGATTTGTCCCATGTCATCCTGATCGGCCACGACATGGGCGGCTTCGTAGGGCTTGCCCTGACACAGACCGATGCGGGACGGTCGCGAATCCGGGGGCTTGTCGCCCTCGAGTCGCTGGTGGATAGCCGGATGTCGATCCCCGCCAGGCAGTATCGACGGGTGGTGGCCAATCTGAGGCGGCATTACCGGGAAACAGCCCGGCAGTTGACGGTGGATCTTTTCCCGCCCACCGCCGACGCGGCTCTGGTGAACTGGGTGGCCGAATCCGTGGCTTCAACGGACCCGGAGATGTCGGTGGCTCTCCTGGATGACGTGGTGAACCTCGATCTTGCCCCCTTGCTCCGCCGGTTAACGGGGCCGGTGCGGATTCTCAATACCGTCAGTAATCCCCCCCGTCTGGATAATCTGAGGCAATCCCACAAGCGAACGGACGCCGTGGTCGTTCCCTGGGAGAGCCACTTTTCGTTTCTCGAACATCCCGATCAATTCAACCAGGTCCTGCTGGAGGTTCTGCAATCCTTGGCGGGTGAAGCCCAGTGAATGGCGCGGCCTGTGCCGGATTGGCGGTTCGTCGCGGCGCCAAGATCACACTGTTCGTTGTGCTTGTCCTGGTCACGTCATTGATGGGCTTTGGTCTGACTCAGCTTCGCTTCGATGATGACTACAAAAACCTGTTCAGTGCCGATACCCCCGAGTTTCAGGGGCTTCAGCGCTATCTGAGTCTGTTTCCAAATGATGAGTTGGAACTGCTGATCCTCTTTAAGGGTGATCAGTTACTCTCCCGGCATCAACTGGCTTCCTTGCAGGCGTTGCTGGACCGGATCGAAGGGCTGGATGCCATCGAATCGGTCTATTCGGTGTTCTCGTTACCGGGAAAGGCGAGCGGCATCCGGGATGTCCGCCCGCTCCTGCCTGAGGATCTCAGCGACACGCCGGAGGTTCAGGCGGCCATCGAACAGCTGAAGCATCATCCCTTGGTGGCGGGGCAGTTGCTATCCCAGGATCAAGACCTGATGCTGGCCGTCGCTTTGATCGACCCGGTCTCGGCCGGTCAGGACCGGGTGGCCGAGCTTATCGATGAGGTGCATCGCATCGCCAGCCGCTGGAGCGGTGTGAATGATCAGGAGGTTCTGGTTACGGGTAATGCCGCAATCCGCCTTGCGATGAAAACCCAGGCCCTGCGCGATCAGGTCTTCATCAACGCAATCGGAGGGTTGTTGGCGTTTCTCATCGCCTACCGCCTGTTTCGTTCGTTGCGTGTCTCCCTGCTGGTGTCTTTTGGGCCTCTGGTGGGTGTGTTCTGGACCCTGGGGTTCATGGGATTGACCGGGCAGACGCTCAATGTGATCAACCAGATGATACCGCCCCTGATCATGGTGATCGGCTTTACGGATGCCGTGCATATCATGTTTGCGGTGCAACGCCTGCGCAGGCAGGGCTGCCATCCGGATGGCGCCTCCCTGGCCGCCATCCGGGCAGTGGGCTTTGCCTGTGCTCTGACATCGATCTCAACCGCCATTGGATTCGCGGCCTTGACGGTGTCCAAGGCTGAGGTCATCCAGGGGCTCGGCCTGTATGCGGCGGTGGGTGCCCTGCTGACTTTCATTGCGGTGATCACCTCGATACCGCTGCTGGCGTCTTACCTCAAGGACGCACCGGTGTTACGGGTTCACGGGGTGGACAACGGGGTGATCGAATCGGGCTTTTTCAATTGGATTATTGAGGGGGTGATCCGTCATCCCGCGCCTGTCCTGTGGGGCGGGGCGGTACTGACACTGACGGTGTTGGCCTCAACCCTGTTTCTGGATACGGATTTTCGTTTTCGTGAGAACCTGCCCCGTCATCATGAAGTGTCCCGCGCGATGGAGATATCCGATCGTAATCTCGGCGGTGTCCAGCCTTTGAACATCGTGGTCAGCTGGTCCAAGGGGACGGCGTTGCGGGAGTCCCGGGTTCTGGAAGCGATCGATGAGCTGGAGCGCCGGATGTCGGAACAGCTGGGTGTTGCGAATGCCCTGTCCATCGTCGACTTCCTGAGATTGCTTCCCGGGCGCAGCGATGACTTGCGTGAACGCATGCCCAGGCTGGTCTACCTGCCCGACAAGCTCGTCAAAGGACTGCTGAATGAGTCGGCTTGCATGGCCAACATCCTCTGCCGTCTTCCGGACTCGGGAGCCCGCAAGCATCTGCAAATGTTCAGCAGCCTGGAGGGGTTGCTGCTCCAGATGCAGCAGAAATACCCGCAATACGGCTTCCAGATCAATGGTATTCAGGTTGCCGCGGCACGGGGCAGCACCCACATGATCCGGGATCTCGCACTGAGCCTCACGGGTGCGGTGTGTCTGATCTTCATCATGATGGCCGTTGTGCTCAGATCGGTGCGCCTGGGTATCATCAGCCTCCTGCCCAATATTCTGCCCCTGGCGGCGGTTTCGGCTGCGCTGGTGTGGAGCGGGCAGCCACTGCAGTACGCTACCATCATGGTGTTCACGATCTGTCTCGGCGTGATCGTCGATGACACGATTCATCTGTTGGTGCGGTTTCGCAAAGAGCAGGCCGTGCTGGGGGATGTCCCGGGCGCCTTGCGGGTGACGCTGGTGTCGGTCGGACCGGTGCTGGTGACCACGACCCTGATCCTGCTGTGTGGCTTTGGCGCGATGATGCTCAGTGAAACCGAAGTGATCGTGCGGATGGGGATGCTCTCCTGCCTGGCGCTGATCATGGCTCTGCTGGCCGATCTGGTACTCCTGCCGGCGATCATCGCGGTGAGCGATGGGAAAAGGAGCGTTTCATGAACCCGTTGGGTCAGGGGCCAATGGCCGTGGTCCGTCACTGGATGGCGGCAGTGTGGGTCATGCTGACGCTCTCTTCCTGCGCCGGTATCGATCCACAGGTGAACGAAGCATTGTCACTGCCCTACCACGATGCCTATCAGGACAACCTGCCGCTGCAGTGGTGGTACTGGAACGGACACCTGAGAGGCGCACAGGGCCAAAGGTTCGGCTTTCAGCTGGTGTTTTTTGCCATTCACCCCAACCTGCAGATGACCCATGTGGCCATCACCGATCTCGACCGGGGTGAGTTTCACTACGATACCCGGACCCGCTTCGCGATACCGGAAAAGGTGAAGGACGGGTTCGATCTGACGGTGAGTGGCGGCTCCCGCACCTGGGCGCGGGGCGGAGACGGCCGGGATCGTCTGCATGCTGAATTCGAAGGCTACGTGCTCGATCTGCAACTGGTGGAAAATCGGCCGCCGATCCTGCACTACGACGGGTTACCTCACCACTACGGTTTTGGCGGCTACACCTACTACTACTCACGACCGGATATGCAGGCACGGGGAACCCTGTCCGTTGCGGGCGAGGCGATCGACGTAACGGGCAGCGCCTGGTTCGATCGCCAGTTCGGCGATCTGGAGGAGATCATCGATTCCGGATGGCAATGGTTCTCCCTGCAGCTCGAGGACGGCAGCCGGATCGTCCTGTTCGATTTCGGCGAAGCACGATTCCGCGAGGAGAATCTGCTGGTGCGAATCGATCCGCAGAACCGGGTCGAGGTCATTCCTTCGGAGGCCTATCGATTGATCGCACATGATCGCTGGCAAAGTCCCGTCTCGGGTTGTGACTACCCCATGGGGTGGACCCTCGAGAGCGCTGAGTTCCGCTATGACATTACACCCTACCTGACCGATCAGGAGGTCAGACCCAGAGCCGGTGCCTGGCTTGCGCCGACCTACTGGGAGGGCGCCGCCCGGGTCGAGGGTAAGCAGCCCGGTAACGCCTATGTGGAACTGCACGGTTTCTGTGGCGAGTAAGTGCTTACTTGTTATCAGACCCTAGAACAGAGGCAGTGATTTGGCGGTTCTTGCATCCATCAGCAAATGGACCGTATAGGCTCCACCCACGATCAGGGCAATTGAGCGCAACAATTCGTTTTCCCGAGTCTCAGGCTGCCATTGGTAAAGCTTCAGGAGCCCATATCCCACCAATCCCAACATCGTAAAGCTGTGAAAGAACTGACGATGATTTGGATGCATTTACGCTAATGCCGAAACCACTCGGACAGTGAAATGCAGGGTTTACAATATTAATCACTATAATCTATAGTTGTAAACCGACAGGAAGTCAACAATCGGAGCCTTACCATGATCGGTGATCGAATTAAGCAGGCACGCCAGTCGGCGGGTCTCTCTTTACGTGCGCTGGCGGAACTGGCCGATGTGTCCGCTATGGCCATATCCAAGTACGAGCGAAACGAAAACACCCCCTCCTCGGGGGTTCTGCTGGCACTTGCCAAGGCACTCGGCGTACGGGTCGAGTATTTCTTCCGGCGGGTCGATGCCAGGCTGGAGCGGATCAACTTCCGCAAACAACCTGACATGAGTGAGAAGGAAGCCTCTAGAATATTCGCCGAAGTTAATGACCAGCTGGAGCGCTGGCTGGAGCTGGAGACTTTTATTCCGACCCCCTGGGCGACGCCCTTCAAACTCCCCAGTGGACTGCCCAAACGGATCGACGACCTTCAACAGATCGAGGATGTCGCCATCAGATTGCGCCGCGCATGGGATCTTGGACTGAACCCCATCCCCGACCTGATTGACACCCTCGAGAGTCACGGTATCAAGGTGTTCGTCGTCGACTACGATGCGGAAAAAAAATTCAATGGCTTGTCGGCTAAGTCGGATAACAAACCCGTCATCGTCGTGGGCAGATCCTGGCCGGGCGACAATCAGCGCTTCACCTTGGCTCATGAGTTGGGCCATCTGGTGCTGGCGGGGCGTTTATCGGATGAACTCAACGAAGAGACCGCTTGCCACCGATTCGCCGGCGCCTTTCTGGTGCCCAAATCGGCCGTCTTCAATGCACTTGGCAATAGCCGCACCTGGCTCGAACCCCAGGAACTTATGCTGTTGAAACAGGAGTGGGGGCTCAGCATGGGGGGGTGGACCTATCGCGCGCATGACAACGGCATTCTGCCGAAATCGCGTATGAGCGCCCTCTGGAAACATTTTCGGGCTCATGGATGGAAGGAGCACGAGCCGGATCCACAGTACAAACAGGAGGAGGCGCGCATCTTCAAACAGCTCGTCTACCATGCCCTGGCCGAAGACCTGATCGGCGAATCCAAGGCCGCCGAGCTGCTCGGCATGAGCCTGATTCAGCTTCGTAACTGCCGGAACATGGAGTGT
>JBNLFS010000061.1:0-6436 GCA_050305635.1 Candidatus Thiodiazotropha sp.
GTCGCAGCTTGTCGACCCGCTCCAGTTCGCGCTCGGCGATCTGCAGCAGGCTCTCCGCCTCCGCCTGGTTGGCCCGGGCCACCGCCACGTCGGCCTCGGCCTGGCGCACTGCCTGCACATACTCGTCGTTGTCGAGCCTGGCCACCACCTGACCGCGCGTGACGATGTCGGCCAGATCCGCGTCGATCTGCTCGACCCGGCCGCTCACCTTGGGGGCGACCACGAACTCCGTAAAGGCCTGCAAGGTGCCGGAAAAGGTGCGGCGCAGCTCGATATCGCCGACCTGGATCTCGGCCACCTCGACCGGAATCGGCCGGGCGGCCGCTTTCTGCGTCGCGTCCCCTCCGGTCTCCTGCAGGCGCTCGATCACCTTCCAGCCGATTCCGGCGGCGATCAGCACCATCACCAACAGCATCCAGTTTTTATTCTTCATCACGCGGGCAGTCATGTTTCCGGGTTGTCGGATTGCGCCGCATCCGCCCTTCGTCATGAGAGGGCGTTACCGGCAAATATGATGAGCATAGGTTCATTGCGGATGGAGCGTCAACGATTCCCGGAGTAACCTCATGACAGCAATCTCACAGTAGGAGCGTTCCTGGGATATCATGTGACGACACACACTGCGCGTCCCACCCATCCATAGGATGTCACCTTTTATGTTCGATCCTAAACAGCATTGGGAAAACGTCTACCGCGACCGCGACCCCGAGCAGGTCAGCTGGTATCAGGCGCATCCGGAAACCTCACTGGCGCTCATTCAGGCCAGCGGGATCGATGCGTCCGCACCGATCATCGATATCGGCGGCGGCGCCTCCCGGTTGATCGATCAGCTCCTGCAGACCGGCTACACGGATGTTTCGGTACTGGACATCTCGGCAACCGCGCTGGGCTATGCGCAACAGCGTCTCGGGGAGGAGGCCCGACGGGTGGCTTGGCTCGAATCAGATATCACCCGTTTCGAGCCTCAGCGCCACTATGCCCTCTGGCATGACCGGGCGGTGTTCCACTTCCTCACCCAGGCAGCGGACCGTGCCCGCTATGTCGCAGCCCTGCAACAGGCATTGCCACCCGGCGGGCAGCTGATCCTGGCGAGCTTCGCCATCGGTGGTCCTGCCCAGTGCAGCGGGCTCGATGTGGTTCAGTACGACGGCGACAAGCTGCTGGACACCCTCGGAGCGGGATTCAAATTGCTCGAAACCCACCGCGAAGACCACCGCACACCGGCCCAGGCGATACAGGCCTTTCAATACTTTCGCCTGGTGAGGGACTGATCGGAGAGGAGAGTGATTCCGGGGACCGGTCACCATCGACCGGCATGCACTACCCGGGATTGCCGTTCACAGAATTATTCGGAACGATCAACCCGGCTGGCTAATGTGTACGCTTTCAGTTGGTGTAGAGATTGACCTGGACGCGCTGATTCTGGGCGGCGATATCGTTCCATTCCCCCGCGGTTTTCACCTGGTAGCGCTCCGGATAGGGCATCAGCGGTTCGTTGAAACCGTTACTGAACAGGATGATCTCGATCTCCCCGCTGCTGCGTTCGGTTTCCACGTTCATGTAGTTGGCAAAGGCGACGGACTGGTCATTGAGCCAGTCGTTGGTGCCCCGGAAATCGCTGGCGAACAGGCACTGGCCGATTTCGACTCCCGGAGCGGCAACGAACAGCTCCCCGGCCTCATTCTTTTGCAGACAGAAATTGCCGTGGTTGGCGCGTAATTCCACGGTACCACGGAAACCGGCCTCTTTCAGCTGGGTCACCAGCTCCGCCAGCCACAGCGCCCGTTCATCATTGAAGGGTTTGCTGGCGTAATCGAACCGGGATCCCTGATTCGCCGCCCACTCGATGAGTTTCATCGGCAGGCCCGGGTTGCCACTGACCGTCTCAGGCTTCTGGCTGGAGCGCAGTTGCTGACCCATCTGCTCGATCTGGGCACCCTGAACCGCCAGCAGGTCCATCAGCTCCGCATTGGTCACCCGACTCGCTGAGACGCCCCCCAGGGGCTCCCCGGCATACCCCTTGAGGTAGACCGCCAGTGCAAGCCCTAGCAGCATCGCACTTCCCAGAACCCCGTACAGAAAATACTTCAGCCGGGAGCCGCCCTGAGCTTCGTGCAACGCCTCGAGTTCGTAGAGTTCACCCCGCACCTCGTCGAAATGCCGGTCGATATGCTCCTGCAGCCGCTCCTCGGCCTGGGTCTGTTCGCGACGGAAGAACCGCTTGAGGGATTCCGTGCCATTGAGGTTGTCCTGGAAGTCGTCCAGCGGCAGACTGACCCGATCCACCTGGGCCGGCTGGTGACGTTCGTGCTCGGAGATCAGGTGGACGTTGTCGGGACGTCCGCCCCGCTTGAGCTCATCCAGGTCGCCCTGCTTGAAGCCGGTCACCAGAGATTCCTGTTCCGGCAGCAGATGCAGGGTGTTGAGCACCTGCTCCAGATCCTGGGGTTCGAGCTGCTTGGGCAGCACCCCTACCGCACCCAGGGCCCGAGCCTGACTCACCGCCAGCCCCCCGGCCTTGGAGGTATACATCATCACCGGAATGACCGCGGTATTGGGATTGGACTTGATGACCTTGAGGGCCTGAAAACCATCCATGCCCGGCATTTCGTAGTCCATGAAGATGGCGTCCGGAGCATGATCGTAGAGGTAATCGATGGCCGCAGCTGCCGACTCCCTGGTTTCAACTGAAATTCCATAGTTTTTCAGTTTCGTGGACAACACCTGACGCGCGGTCTTGGAGTCGTCCACGATGAGCGCTGTTTTTATCGCGTTTCCTGTCACGGCGGCTATCGCTTTCCCACGTTTTTTCCCGGTATGCAAGCCGGGAGTCTTACAGGATAATCCCTAAATTACTATATCCGTATTATCTGAGCAGAGGAACCATCTTCATGACACCCCTGACACAAGAAAAGTGTGAAGCCTGTCGCGCGGACGCCCCCCAGGTCAGTGACGAGGAGCTGGCCGAACTGATCAGGGCAATTCCGGATTGGAACATCGAGGTGCGGGACGGCATCATGCAGCTGGAGAAAACCTTCAGCTTTAAAAATTTCGTCACCGCCCTGGAGTTCACCAACCGGGTCGGGGCGCTCGCCGAGGCGGAGGGACACCACCCGGCCCTGCTGACCGAATGGGGCAAGACCACGGTGACCTGGTGGTCGCACAAGATCAAAGGGCTGCACCGTAATGACTTCATCATGTCGGCAAAGACCGACCAGCTGTATCACCCCTGAAGGGATAGAGCCGACACCCTACCCATTCTGGGTCAGAGCAAAGGCTCTCATGTGGCGTCCTGCGTGACATGAGCCGCGGACTGGCCTGCCCAACGAATCGGACCCGGTATTTCTTTGCCTCCAGCCGATCCAATCCCAGCCGATTACCCCCCCATGACCCAGCATAATTTTCAAGCCCACGGACATAACCTGTTATAGACTGTAGATATGTGAAGCCCGGATCAGCGGCCACACCCGTCAAGCCGCGCATGACCCGGCTTGAATCCCAAGTAAATACCTTAAACCAGGGAGCGTGGTTAACGAGAGCGACAGAAAGCCGTAAAAACGATGATTGTGACCTCGAAGGCACTGACCGCAAAAAAGACGAACCTCGATGAGCCGGGATCCGCCGGTCCTGCATCGGTTCAGGTCAGTATGGCGCTGACGACCCTGATCCTGCTGATGACCTCGGCGATCCTGGTGTTTGGCGATACGCCGTTGCCCGCCCACCCCGAATTCGTACCCTTCCATGCCGCCACTGTCCTGATACTCGATGGCATCACCGCATTCCTACTGTATGGCCAGTTTCACTACCGACGCCTGCCCCTGTACCTAATGCTGGGGAGCGCATACCTGCTGAGCGCCCTGATCACCCTGCCGTTCGTACTCAGCTTTCCGCTCCAGGATCAACGCCTGGGGGGCCTGATCGGCGGCCCGCAAAGCGCGATCTGGTTGTGGCATTTCTGGCATATCCTGTTTCCCCTCGTGGTGCTGCTGGGCACGCTGCTGGATTGGCGCGACAGACGTGAGCCCTGGCCGAGTGAGCGGATCTGGCCCGCCACCATTCGCTCTCTGGCCCTGGTTGTGGGACTGGTGGGGATCCTGACACTTGCGGTCACGCGGTTTCATGACGTCCTGCCGCCACTGATCGATTTCAATCAAGCCGCTCCGCTGACGCCTCTGTTCTACTGGACGGGAGGTCTGGCCGCGGTGATAACCCTGCTGGCACTGGCCCTGACTTGGAGCCGCTTCACCCACCTCAGCGCCATCAATCTCTGGCTCTCGGTCACCCTGCTCGCCTTCATGGCCGACATCCTCGCCAGTCTCGGCGCCTACCAACGCTACACCGTGGGTTGGTATTTCGGCAGGATCGAAGCCATGGTTGCCTCCAGTATTTTACTGTTCGTGTTCCTAGGGGAGATGATCGGCCTGTACCGGCGTCTGGGCGAGGCGATGAACCAGATGGTGGAATCCAATCGCAGCCTGGTCTCCCTGATCACTGAAAATCAGCATGCCAAGGCCGCACTGGCGGAAAAGAACCTGGAACTCGAACGGATCTCCAGCACCGACTACCTGACCAAACTGCCCAACCGACGGGCCACGGAGCTGGAACTGAAGGAGCAGTACCGGATCGGCGAGCGCTATGCCCGCAAGTTCTGCATCATCATGGTCGACATCGACCACTTCAAGAAGATCAATGACACCCAGGGTCACCACATGGGCGACGAGGTGCTGCGCCAAATCAGCTCGATCATCTCCAACCATGTGCGGATGACCGACTTCGTAGGACGCTGGGGTGGTGAGGAGTTCCTGGTGATCTGTACGGAGACCGAACTGAGCTCTGCAACGGATCTGGCGGAACGCCTCAGGGAGCTGGTTGAAGTATCCGCCTTGGAGCCATCCAGCCCGATAACCGCAAGCTTCGGCGTGGCGGAATTTCAAGTCGGAGAGACCCTTGAGAACGTGATCATGCGCGCCGACCAGCATCTCTACCTGGCCAAGCAGGGAGGACGCAACCGGGTCTCATCGCATCTGCTGCATCCGGAGACAGAATTAGAATACCGGTCAGCGATGGTGCAACGCCCATAGTCCGAGCGGGCCAATGGGCGGAGCCGTCCCTGGCATCCGCACGCATTGAGTGCCGCTCACTGGAGGTGAGCGACGGACAGCGGATCAGGACAATGCGTCCTTCATATCCTGCTCCTGCTTCTGCTTGTAGACCTCCACTTCCGCTTTGCGGCGCATCTCCAGGATCTCCTTGCGCTCTTCCAGACGCTTTTCCGCGGCCTGCTCCTTGACCGGAATGGTGACATCACCAAACAGCACCTGCTTGAGAAAACGAGTGCCGAACTGCATCAGTGCCAGATCCTCTTTTTCCACGGTCGCGTAAAAGGCGTCATCCATATCGTAGGACGCACGGAAGGAATCGCTGAGCACGAAACGCCGCAACCGGTCCACATCGTAGGAACACATGAAGAACAGCTGCAGGCTGGTATCGGAAGGACGTCCAATGGACGGCCCGGTGGATTTTTTCTTCAGGATCAGTTGCAGCCATTCGCGATTGATTTGATCGTAGATCTCGACTTCCTGCTCCTTGCGGTAGTCGGTCACGCTGACCTCGCGGGCCTCTTCATGACCCTTGCAGTGATCCTCCTTGATCAGGAAGTACCGCGCTTCGTCATCCGGAGAGCCTGCCTGACGCATCGCCATGTGGCCGATAGGGTAGTAACGGCAGGCGGTGGGACGGTCAGGATAGACGCCGCAACCCTCCTCGCCGACGAACAGGCAGGCACCCTCATCGTTGGTGCGCAGTTTCACACCCGGCATACCATCCTTGTCCATCTCGAAAGGTACCGTGTGCTTTTTCAGGAATTCGGTCGCGCTGAGGCCCAGATTGTCCTTCAGACGCAGGATATCGTAAGGCGTCAGCTGGATGTCCGCATGCTGACAGCAGGCGTTGAAACAGGAGATTCCTTTATGGCAGTTGAAAGTGATCTTTACTCCGGGCTCCAGAATGGTCGGAACGAAGTTGCTTTTGAAAGGAATGTCGAATTTTTCAGTCATGATTTTGCCTCCGATAAAGACGGAAAAAGTCCGGGCACCTTGCGGCACCCGGACTTTTCAAGTCACTCGACTGTCAAGAATTACTTGAACAGCTTGGACTTATCGACCAGATCCACATGCGCGCGTTTGAAGCACTTGTAGGTTTTGGTCTCTTTGTCGTAGATGGAGTTCACAAAGCACTTCCAGTTCTCTTCATCGACGAAGTTCTTATCCATGCGGTAGTAGAAACCAGGATAACGAGACTCCTCACGGAACTGGATGTGTTTCATGTGAGCTTCAGCCGTCAGGATGCGGTGATAGTTCTCCCAAGCACGCAGCAGCTCGTGGAGGTCTTTCGCACGCATCTTCAGAGCGTCTTCCTTCAGCATTTCCAGCTTCTG
>JBNLFS010000062.1:0-23786 GCA_050305635.1 Candidatus Thiodiazotropha sp.
GCCGGCAACATGACCCTATTCAGCGTCGCCGACCGTCTCGAAGCCGTGATGTGGGAGATCAAGAAGATGTTCCCCAACCTGGACTGGTTCTCCGCCGTCTCCTACAACCAGATGGGCGTGCCTACCGACATGTTCACCCCGCTGTTCGTCATCTCCCGCGTCTCCGGCTGGGGCGCGCATGTGATCGAGCAGCGCGAGGACGGCAAGATCATCCGCCCCTCGGCGAACTACACCGGGCCGGAGAACCGGAAGTACGTGCCGATCGAGGAACGAAATTGATGGATAAAGTTTTGAGTTTTTTTTGCATAGCTTTGAGTTGTTGAGTGCGCTTTGCGCACGGCGTTCGCCCCCCTCTCTCTGGCCCTCTCCCGCAAGGGAGGGTGTCGTAAAAGAGTTTTTGGGAAAGAGCCGTAGGTCAGGTTAGCGCAGCGTAACCCGACAAAGATGGCATTTTCCTGCCGTTCGTCGGGTTACGCTGCGCTAACCCGACCTACGATTAGGACTTTTGCGACAACCTCCGAGGGGTGAGGGGGATATAAAACCGTGAGCGCAGCGCACACCTCAACTCAAAACTAAAAACTCACAACTCAAAACTATCAACCGATTGAAACGACCGAGATCCCCATGAACACCGAATTCAGAAAACCCCTGCCCGGCACCGAGCTGGACTATTTCGACACCCGCGATGCGATCGAGGCCATCCAGCCCGGGGCCTACGACACCCTCCCCTACACCTCACGGGTGCTCGCGGAACAGCTGGTGAGACGTTGCGACCCCGAACGGCTGACCGATGCACTGAAACAGATCATCGGACGCAAACAGGACCTCGACTTCCCCTGGTATCCGGCGCGTGTGGTCTGCCACGACATTCTGGGGCAGACCGCGCTGGTGGACCTGGCGGGTCTGCGTGACGCGATCGCCGAAAAAGGCGGTGACCCGGCCCAGGTGAATCCGGTGGTGCCCACGCAACTGATCGTCGACCACTCGCTGGCGGTGGAGGCCCCCGGCTTCGACCCCGATGCCTTTGAAAAGAATCGGGCGATAGAGGATCGCCGCAACGAAGACCGTTTCCACTTCATCGACTGGACCAAGACCGCCTTCGACAACGTGGATGTGATCCCCGCCGGCAACGGCATCATGCACCAGATCAACCTGGAGAAGATGTCGCCGGTGATCCAGGCGCGTGACGGCGTGGCTTACCCGGACACCTGTGTCGGCACCGACAGCCACACCCCCCACATCGACGCCCTGGGGGTGATCGCCATCGGTGTCGGCGGCCTGGAGGCGGAGACCGTGATGCTCGGCCGCCCCACCATGATGCGTCTGCCGGAGATCGTTGGCGTCAAGCTCACCGGTAAACGCCAGCCTGGGATTACTGCCACCGATATCGTGCTCGCCCTGACCGAGTTCCTGAGGCAGCAGCGAGTGGTCTCGGCCTGGCTTGAGTTTTTCGGAGAAGGTGCGGAAAGCCTGACCCTGGGCGACCGCGCCACCATCGCCAACATGACGCCCGAGTTCGGTGCCTCCGCCGGTCTTTTCTACATCGACGGTCAGACCCTGGACTACCTGAAGCTCACCGGCCGCCCCCCGGAGCAGGTGGCGTTGGTAGAGCAGTACGCCAAGACTACCGGTCTGTGGGTCGATGCCCTGAAGGGCGCCAAGTACGAACGGGTTCTGGAATTCGATCTGTCCCAGGTGGAGCGCACCATGGCCGGTCCCTCCAATCCCCACCGCCGCCTGCCTACCCGGGCTCTGCACGAGCGCGGCATCGCGGTGGATCTGGACAAGGCCCTGGCCGAGGAGCGTGAAGGCAAGATGCCCGACGGCGCAGTGATCATCGCCGCCATCACCAGCTGCACCAACACCTCCAACCCGCGCAACGTGGTGGCCGCCGGTCTGCTGGCGCGCAAGGCCAATGAACTGGGCCTGGTGCGCAAGCCCTGGGTGAAGTCATCCTTCGCCCCGGGTTCGAAGGTGGCGAAGCTCTACCTGGAAGCCTCCGGCCTGCTGCCCGAACTGGAGCAGCTGGGTTTCGGCATCGTCGCCTATGCCTGCACCACCTGCAACGGCATGAGCGGCGCCCTCGACCCGAAGATCCAGCAGGAGATCATCGACCGTGACCTCTACGCCACCGCCGTGCTCTCGGGCAACCGCAACTTCGACGGCCGCATCCACCCCTATGCCAAACAGGCCTTCCTCGCCTCGCCGCCGCTGGTGGTGGCCTACGCCATCGCCGGTACGGTGCGTTTCGACATCGAACAGGATGTCCTGGGGAATGACAAGGACGGCAAGCCGATCACCCTGAAGGACATCTGGCCCAGCGACGAAGAGATCGACGCCATCGTCAATGAGCATGTGAAACCGGAGCAATTCCAGCAGATCTACACCCCCATGTTTGCAGTGAAGGCGGCGGAAGCGGCCAAGAGCCCGCTCTACGACTGGCGCCCCCAGAGCACCTACATCCGCCGCCCCCCCTACTGGGAGGGAGCGCTAGCCGGCGCGCGCAGCCTCAGGGGCATGCGTCCCCTGGCGGTGCTGGGCGACAACATCACCACCGACCACCTCTCCCCCTCCAATGCGATCCTGCCCAGCAGCGCGGCGGGGGAGTACCTGGCCAAGATGGGCCTGCCGGAGGAGGACTTCAACTCCTATGCCACCCATCGCGGCGACCATCTCACCGCCCAGCGCGCCACCTTCGCCAACCCGAAATTGCTCAACGAGATGTGCCGAAACGCACAGGGCGAAATCATCCAGGGATCCCTGGCCAGACTGGAACCGGAAGGCGAGCAGATGCGCATGTGGGAGGTGATCGAGACCTACATGTCACGCAAACAGCCGCTGATCATCGTCGCCGGCGCCGACTACGGTCAGGGCTCCTCACGTGACTGGGCCGCCAAGGGCGTGCGCCTGGCCGGCGTGGAGGCGATCCTCGCCGAGGGATTCGAGCGTATCCATCGCACCAATCTGGTGGGCATGGGCGTACTGCCCCTGGAATTCAAATGGGGGGAGAAACGCACGACCTATGGCATCGACGGCACCGAAACCTTTGATGTGATCGGCACACCCACCCCCCGGGCCGATCTCACGGTCGTCATGCACCGGCGCAACGGGGAGCGGGTGGAGATCCCGGTCACCTGCCGACTGGACACCGCCGAAGAGGTGTCGGTATATGGCGCCGGGGGCGTACTGCAACGGTTTGCTCAGGACTTTCTGGAGTCAGCTTCCGTTGTTTGAGCAGGTTGCGGGACTGGGTTTATCTGCCTCTGTCGAACCCCCTCCTCCACTATGGGCGGTGCGGGCTTATAGATCAGGGCGTTCGGGAGGCAACAGAAAACACGTCCGTAGACTCAGGAACCGCTCATCTCACGCGGTAGATTGCCGAGCAGTTCCGCTCCCCTCTCCCCTTGCGGGAGAGGAGCTGGGGGAGAGGGGGATGCTCCGCTCGGAGAGCGGGAGATTGCCCCAAACAAGAAACACCCACACATCATCAAGGAAGATGACCACGAATCAACAAGACTTCGCCAAATCACTCCGTCAAAACATGACCGACGCTGAACAACTGCTATGGAAGCACCTGTGTGCCCATCGTTTATCCGTTCAGAAGTTTCGTCGCCAACAACCCATCGGTCCCTACATCGTCGACTTCGTCCATTACAGGGCGAAGTTGATCATCGAGTGCGACGGTGGACAGTACAACGGAAGCCCGCGTGATCAGCGACGCGATCGCTGGCTTGAAGCGCAAGGATTCAAGATTCTACGTTTCTGGAACCATGACATCCTGAACCAAACAGAGTCCGTACTCCATGTTCTGTACGATGCGATCACCCCCCTCTCCCCTAACCCCTCTCCCGCAAGGGGAGAGGGGAACAGAGGTGGCTTCGTTCAGGCTAAACACATCCATGGCAATACCGCCACCTCGCCCTCTCAGGTGAGTGATGAACCCTCTTCCTCCCCTCTCCCCTCGCGGGAGAGGGGCCGGGGGAGAGGGGGGCTTAAAACAAGCAAACACAACCCACAGTGAGTAACCACCCCATGAATCACCCACCCCAAATCAAAATCCCCGCCACCTACATGCGCGGCGGCACCAGCAAGGGCGTGTTCTTCAATCTGAGTGATTTACCCGACGCGGCACAGATCCCCGGCGAAGCACGGGACAAGCTTTTGCTGCGGGTGATCGGCAGTCCCGATCCCTACGCTAAACATACCGACGGCATGGGCGGAGCCACCTCCAGCACCAGCAAGACGGTGATCCTGACAAAGAGTGACCGGCCCGATCACGACGTGGACTACCTGTTTGGCCAGGTCTCCATCGACAAGCCCTTCGTCGACTGGAGCGGCAACTGCGGCAACCTCACCGCCGCGGTGGGCTCCTTCGCCATCGCCAGCGGCCTGGTGGACCCGTCGCGCATCCCCGACAACGGGGTTGCGGTAGTGCGCATCTGGCAAAAGAACATCGAGAAGACCATCGTCGCCCATGTTCCCATCACCCAGGGCCAGGTGCAGGAGACCGGTGATTTCGAACTCGACGGCGTCACCTTCCCCGCCGCCGAGGTGAAGATCGAATTCATCCGCCCGGTGGACCCGAGCGAGGCCATGTTCCCCACCGGCCATCGGGTGGACGATCTTGAAGTTCCGGGCATCGGCAACTACAAGGCCACGATGATCAACGCCGGCATCCCCACCATCTTCCTCAATGCCGACGAAATCGGCTACACCGGCACCGAACTGCAGGGCGCCATCAACGAAGATCCGGCGGCCCTGCAACGCTTTGAAACCATCCGTGCCTACGGCGCCCTCAAAATGGGACTGATCGAGAAAATCGAGGATGCGGCCTCCCGTCAGCATACGCCGAAGGTCGCCTTTGTCTCCCCATCGACCGGCTACACCGCGTCCAGCGGCAAGTCGATACAGGCCGACGAGATCGACCTCAATGTGCGCGCACTGTCCATGGGTAAGCTGCACCACGCCATGATGGGCACTGCCGCCGTCGCTATCGGTACCGCCGCCGCCATTCCCGGCACACTGGTCAATCTGGCGGCCGGTGGCGGCGAGCGGGAGTCGGTCACCTTCGGTCATCCCTCCGGCACGCTCAAGGTTGGCGCGGCGGCCAGTGAAACGGACGGCCACTGGGTCGTCGAAAAGGTGGTCATGAGCCGCAGCGCACGCATCCTGATGGAAGGCTGGGTACGCATTCCGGGTGACGCGCTTTGATCGGAAGACGTGTGTCATCCCGGTTGCGTCGCAGAATGCCGGGGGGGGGGCGTCAACCCACCCGGCATCAGTATCTCAGTCATGGATTACAAACGTCGTTCACACCTGAACCGAAGCGAAAACCGGCACGCGGATGCTCATGCGCCCAGAGGATCCGCATCGGGTTTTGAACACCACTTGTTGAGGTAAGCCCGCTCCTGTTCATCCAGCAATTCATCCTCGTAATCCACCGGTTCAAGGGAAAACCCATGGGCGGCGAGTTTCTGTAACAGCTCCGGTTGTTTCATTGCCACCAGCCGGGACACGAACAGGTCGGGACGTTTTTTCTCCGCGATGGCGGCATCGAGTCCCGCATCCAACAGCAGGTCGATGACAGCCAATCGGTTTCGCAGTTGCGCTTCGAGTTCCCGGGGTGTCAGGGTTGAATCCCGGACTGAGTCCTGCATGGCTTTCACTTGACTGAACGCGTCGTCGAACAGTTTATCGAGGTCATCCAGACTGTCCGCGTTGGCAATGAGATCGTTATCAATATGTATGCTGCCACCCGCCGGATGTCCGAAGGCGTGGGTATAGGTAGGGGCCAGCTCGAAAAATCGGGGATGCTGCCACTCCCACAGCAGGTAGGAGGTGCACGCCTCGAACAGCGGATGGTATTGCGGGCTCATGCATTTATTCACATCAACACCCGAACTCAGCAACTGCTTCACCTGCGCCACATCGAGCAGGGAGCAATAGGCGGTGAGCAACAAACGGTGATTCACCACTTCGGGCTTGCAGGTATCACCCAATAGGGCCAGCATCCCGGTGTCATGAATCGCTTGGGCAATGACTTTCTCGGACAAGGTGATCCGTACACCGGCTTCAATACAAGCGGCGATAAAGAATCTGAGCAGATCATCACCACCCACGGCTTGGCAGATATCCAGCGCCGTAAAACCGGCAATATCTTTGGCGCCGGAGTCGGCCTTCGAACCCAGTAACTTTGTGATGGCGTAACGATTATTGAAACGGCAGGCCTGCAGCAATGGTGTGCGTTCCAACGGCGTCTCCGCACCGAAGCTCACTGCAATGAAAGCCTCTGCCTGTTTGAGGGAGTCATTCGCGGAGGCATGCAGCAATGCCTGTTTGACGGTTTTTCTGAGTGCCTGATCGATGTCCGCGTGATACTCCAGACAACGTTTATCGCCGCACAGATAGTCGATCACTTCTTGGTTGTTGCCGCTGATCGCCACATCGAAAGGCGTGCGATTTCTGCTATCCACAACAGTGCAAGAAGACAACGACTTCAATCCATCGATCGCCTCTGCGCTGCACCGTTCGATCCGTTCATTGACCGTATCAGCCTGACACATCACTAAATCCTTGATTTCCGCTCAAGTTCCTATCAAATCACGATAAACACATCAACACAAATGACCTTCCCTTCTGTGTCATCCGGGGCTATGAGATGAACGATCGAGAAATCCTAGTGTGATGAAGCAGGTGCTGTGCGGCTTATGCAAGGTTCGACAAACAGGATGATTGTTCCACCGGATAGCGCAAGCAATCGTCGCGATTGAATCCACACATCAAGATCCGACTGAAACGACCGGCGAAAAAACCGCCCAGGATCGTTGCGATCCTGGGCGGCCGGCGGGGTGATTCAGAACTCGCCGGTGGCGCCCGCCATCATAATGTCGAGCATGTTCTGATTGACACGGATCGCGGTATCCACCACCTCGGCGGGCAGCAGTTCGCTGTTAATCAGCATATCCAGGTTAAGCATCATCAGCTGCAGCTTGCCTTGCGGGTCTTCCACCAGGGAGATGCGGCAGGGCATGTAACTGGAGAATACCGGGTTGCTCATGACCATGATGCGCGCATCCATGGGATTGCAGAACTGGAAGATACTCAGGAAGGGGGTGTCCACACCCCGGGCCTCGAGTTCCTTGGAAACGTCCTGGCGGCCTACCAGCTTCAGGTTCAGTTCAACCGCTTTGGAGAGCATCGCATCGATGGCGTCCTCTTTGCTCACACCGGCCTTGAGGGGCATCTGCGCAACCGTCTGAGTGATATCGGTGATCTGCAGACCGCCGTGATGCGGCTTGGGCTCGGCGGGTTTTGCAACCATCGCCACGCGGGTCGGGTGCGGCGGCTTAAAGTGCTTACCCGCCACCACCAGGTCATTGTCCAGGGTCGCCAGGTAGGCGGTGATGTCCATCAACTGGTTGTCCGTGTACTCCTTGAAGCTGTCGTCTTCCGGGTCATTGTCGTGGATACGCAGCTGGGTCTGGAACATCTTCATCGACTGGAACAGGTACTCGGAATGCTGACCGCGCAGCGGCGGTGCTTCCTTGTTCGGTTTGCCGGCACCGTCACGGGCATGACAGGTATCGCACTCGTCACCATAGACCTCCTCACCCTGCTCCACGGATCCGCCAAATCGCTGCACGATATTGAAGCGGTCGTCGTAGCTGATATCGATGCTCGAGAGATAGGCCGCCACATCCTCGATATCCTGATCGGTCATTTTGTCCAACCCGGTGGTGGAGACCATCAGAGGATTGTTGCGGGTACCATTGACGTAATCCTTGGTAGCCTTTACCAGATACTCTTGCGGCATACCCGCGAGACGCGGCGAAAGACGCCCGGATGCGCCTTGGCCATAGATGCCGTGACACAGGGAACAACTGCGATTGATTCGTTCCCCATTCGCCAGATCAGGGGCCGCCTGAACGCCGAGGGGTAACAACAGCAGCCATGGAATCAGAATGCTCTTCATCCGAAATCCTCCAGAAGGGTGTGGTAAGTCGTCGAAATAGTGGCGGGGTTTTTATAGTTAATGCGTGTCCCGCCGTTCGAACGGCTTAACCTAGCACGTGGACGATTTCACTATGGCGCATAAGAATTGAGGTTTTTGGGAATAAAGTACCTATTCCGAATCCGGCATGCCTTTCGCTCGCTACAGCCACTTTTTGACTTTCGATACACTGCCCCATTCCGACCCGCCCGGATCAACGGTTATACTGTGCGTTTTTAACGCTCATGCTCCAACGGAAAAGCAAGGATCCCAACGTGCCAAAAGCCTGTGAACTGAAAAAAGGTACCGTCATCGAGATCAACGGTGTGCCCCATGCCGTGAAACAGGTCGAGGCGAAAAGTCCCTCCTCCCGGGGTGCGGCGACCCTCTACAAGATCCGCTACACCAACCTGAAAACCGGACAGAAGCTGGACGAGTCCTACAAGGGCGACGATTTCCTGAAAGAGGCGGATTGTCTGCGCACCCCGGTGCAGTATCTCTACAAGGACGGTGAGCACTATGTGTTCATGAACCTGTCGGACTACACCCAGTACAGTCTCGACGGGAGGGAGCTGGCGGACGAGCTTCCCTTCCTCACCGACGGCCTCGAAGGGATCACCGGACTGATCGTCGACGGTGCACTGATGACCATCGAACTACCCGTCACCCTGATCATGCAGATCGTGGACACCGCACCGGGGATCAAGGGCGCCACGGCGACCGGGCGAACCAAACCGGCACGGCTTACCACAGGTTTGGAAATTCAGGTGCCGGAGTACCTCGAAATCGGGGATACCGTCAAAATCAACACCCAATCCAGTAGTTTCATCTCTCGCGCTTAGTCACTAAAATCAGACTTCACCATGAATTTAATTACTTAACCGTCGAGGCCAACTGTGCTGATCACTCTGAACAACGCAACGACAGGAAAAAAACATCAAACCAAGATCGAACGCCATTTTGACAAATTGCGCCAGCAGCTGGAAAAGCAGAAAAAGCTCAAGCTGAAATTTCAACAGGACTTAGATGACCTGGTGAGTGCCTATCACGCGCACATCCATCAAGCCAGCCTCGAACAATTCGAGACACTGGTCGCCCTGACCAAGAAACTCATCCTGTTCGCCAGTCGAAAAAGCCTTTCAGACTGGCACAGGGACGAACTCAGTGACTGGACCAGGGACCTTGTCATGGATCGCATTGCCCCCATTGACCCGGAAATGGCCCGGCAATTGCAGTCTGACTATATAGCCTCCGTTGCAAAAACCATGGGTCTCAGCCCGGATGAACTCCACATGGAATTCGAGGCGCTTATGGAGCAATTACTCGATGAGGAGCAGCCAGCCGAAAACCCTGATGAGATCGAAGATGCGGATGATGACATTTTCGGGTTCGGCGAATTCGATCCAAGAGGCGATGGCTGGAGTCAGGATCTCGAAGATGAGATTCCACCATCGGAGGATCTATTCAAGGAACCCGATCCCAGCTTGAACGTCATGGACAGCGAATGGATCAAAACTCTGTTTCGCCGCACCGCTCAAAATCTGCATCCAGATCGAGAAACCGACAGCAAAAAGCACAAGCAAAAACAAAAGCAGCTTTCCGAGCTGCTGTCCGCCCGCAAAGCAAACGATGTCTTGACCATGATCAAGATCCACAACGAAGTCATCAAGGAACATGACCTCAAACTCTCGGAACAGGAGATCGCTGGGATCTGTGAACTGATCGAGGACCAAATCGACCAACTCAACCTAGACCGAATCAGCTATATTCACGCCAATCCCATGCGGCACATGGTTTACGACCTGTTCTATCACAGCAGCAAAAGCAAACGCCAATCCGCGCTCAACGAGTGGCAACAATCGCTCGATCACGAACATGAACTCAATCGAAACCTGCTTGTCAGCCTCACAACGCTTAATGACTTGAAGGTGATATTGAAGGAACGGCGCATTCAACGCGCCGAATTCCATGACTGGATTACTGAAGACGAAGACTCTGGTTTTTTGTATTAACCCAACAACTCAACCGAAGATGATACCGGAGCGAACAATGGCTTGATGCCACTTCGGTGCAGGAGCCCTTCGCCACTCACGACACATCTCCCCTCTCCAAGTCATCTTCCAGACTCTCGTAAAACTGCTCCAGTCGGATAGCAAGATCCAACAATACTTGTGACAAGGAACGCTGTTGCTGCTTTTGAATGGTGGCAAGCCCGCCCATCAAGGTCGACAACAACCTCAGATGGTCAGCAATCTGACACAATTCTCCGGCACTGAATTGTCCATTTCCCATACTCGCATATCCCGTGATCGGCGCGGTCAAACGCAATGTCGATCAGCTTTTTCGTTGAAGTCAATACTACATCTCGGCAAGCACGAAGTAGCGGCCCTGCCCATGCCCAACGGTCTCGATCAAACCCAGTCGACGCAATCTTTCGAAGTCTGCTTGCAAGGCGCCGAGACTACGAGTCGATATGGCGCTGTACTCGCGTAGGGAAACACTTCCCAGCCGTTCAAGGTAGACGAGAATTCGTTGCTCGTGAGACTCCAAATGCGGCTGATTACTCTGTTTCGAAATCGATCCAATATTGCGCTGCAGCTCGCATAAGACGGATTCCGTAAAGAATTCCAGCCACTTGGAGCAATCGATACTGGCGCCTGCCTTCAGCATCTCACCAATCCTGCCAAGTTGTTCGTAGTAGCGAAAAGCATCCCTTAGACAGGCCTGTTTCAGGCAAAAGTTTTCGAACCCAAGCGGATCGACACCTTCCAGTATGCTGTGGGTTACTTGCCAATTGAGTTCCTGGCCTTCAGGCAGATCTCGATATTTATAAGACATGCAACAGTGGAAAAGACCCGCTCGAAGGACTGGATCGGCTACCTGCCCATGTTGATCGATGAAATCCATCACATCTCCGACCGCCGGGTGGACATGAGCCGCGTCCAAACCCCGGGCGCCTCGGACAGGAACCCGACTTGTGCGCCAGACCGATTGCCGGATCCACCTGGCCTTGATCTCTCCCAAAGCCTCTCCGATCCCACGCATTGTCGAGAGCAGTCTGTGGCTTATGACATAAACCGGCTTCCAACTCGGGAGCGCCACTGAAGATGATTCATGTTGAGATATGACCGAAGACCTCATCACAACTGACTAACCTCCATATTGTCCTCGGTATCACTCAGGTGTTCTTCAGCAACTCGATCCTTTCTCCGCAGACCTGTTCAACAATCTCGCGCATCCGTTGCACCCTTTGACACAACCGTTCCAACTCATCTTCACTGATCCGATAGGCCCTGCTGTATCGAGCGTCCACGTAGGCCCGTCGCAGCAGTTCAAAAAGCTGTTGCGATTCCTCGGACTCCAGTGGAAAGACCGTTTCGAACGCCCGCGCGAATCCCGCCGCCTGCTGGAACAAACGCGCCATATCATGTTCTTTGGGTCGATAGCCGGTGAATACCAGCAACAGACAGGTAATGTACCGTTCAGCGGACTGGTGGATCAGAAAGGCGGAAATCTTGAGTTCACCCTCACCAATCGCTCGTTTGGCCATCTTCAGAAAGCCATCCGCGCTCCCCATCCACTCCTCGAAGTAATCCTCGGCATGTCTGAGCATCAGATCCGCCGGCAATGCCTTTGGAGGACGCGCCAACTTGTAGCGCCCGGAATCATAGAGCTGGTAGCCCTCTTTCAGAATATCCATGAAAAAGTAACGTCGCTCAGATAGCATCTGATTGACGTGCTGAATGGTATGCACGATGAAATTCACCCGAGTGCCATCCTGGTCGGGCAAAAGCGCTTCGATCAAATCTCTGTCGTGTGCGACATCCCGCTCCTGGGTCTTGTCCGCGGTGACGACAAGGACATCGAAGTCCGAACGGTATTCGTAGTGAATACCATCCTCCTCATAGGCGTCTTCCACCCAATTGCCCCGGGCAAAAGAGCCGAACAGGATGATCATTTCCACATCGTGACGCGCCCGGATTTCGGCGACCATCCGCTTCAACTCGTCGAGTTTGTATTGAGGGAGATGCTTGGGGCGCTTTTTCATCTTGTACCAGGCCGAAGGGCCCCGTATGTCTTCATAACAATGATCCATCAAAGCCCGCAAGGGCGCGAACGAGTCTTTGTCGCGGGCCGCGACATCCCGGCGAGACCGGGCAGCTTTCGAAACCTGATTCATTGAGAGTCTCCTGACCTGTCGTTCCCTGTTCACATCAGTCAAAGCGCAAGGGTCTGATGCGTACTTCGTCAGTCAGGTGCGGCGGGCTTGTTCTCCGGACATTCCGGATTTGCTATTACACCCTCACCCGGATCGAGTCACCGGGCGTATCGGCCGCCTGAGCAGGCGTCTATCCTATCGGAATATTCCAACTGATAAAAGAGATGCTTCCTATCACCGGCAGAAATGAGACCGGCTTTAATCCATCTTTGTCGATCATGACAAACGCGCCATCACGTATATCGACATGACGGCGCTCGATAAACAATATGGAATCCCGTTCTTTGATGGGACTGGGACCGAGGTCGGGGAGCATCAGTAGTGGTATCGAAGTTGCGCGATCAGGAGATCATCCCCCATCACTTTGTAGACCATGCGATGCTCTTCATCAATGCGCCGGGACCCATAACCAGAGAGACCGTGACGTAACGGCTCAGGTTTCCCGATCCCAGCATGAGGATCCCTTTTTATGGCTTGGATCAACTGATTGATGCGCCGCATAGTTTTTTTGTCCGCTTGTTGCCAATAAGAGTAGTCCTCCCAGGCATGCTCCGAAAAAATCAATCGCATCATGACGTCCCTGTTAGTTCCCTCACTCCGACTCAAGCTCCCGCTCAATCCCTCCACCACGTTCCAATTCGACAAGGGATTCGATTAAGCGACGGGCATTTTTCGGGCTCCGCAACAGATAGGCAGTCTCTTCCAATGCTTGAAAATCATCCAGCGAAATCATAACCACGGAACCCGCACCTTTTCGGGTGATGATGACTGGAGAGTGATCCTCGCAGACTTGATCCATGGTAGATGCCAGATGGGCACGTGCCGTGCTGTAAGCTATTGCGTCCATTGAGAGGTGGTCTCACTAGTATTGTACGCTTTATTGTACAACTAGACATCACCCGGTCAACGCCAAGGTCAGCGTGGACGCCATCCAGAAGCTACTCAGTCAAGCCCAGGCCTTGGAACCGGGTTGGCCGCTACCGGCTGATCTCGACGATGGCCAGCTGGCCCGTCGGCTCTATCCCGAGGCCGATACCCGCGTCTCATCGCACTACCAGATACCCGACTGGTTGGGCAGCCATTACGAGCCTTCACCTATTTGATCTAATGCTCATCTTGAGGGATTTCTGACAGAGAATATTATTGGCAGTGGCTCAAAAGACGAGTCCATGACTACTGATAACGTCCAGACCGAACAACCGGTTCCCCTAGCGACCCAATCCCGCGCCACCATGCAGACATACCTGAGCACTTAACCGAATACCTGGGATTATTGATGAGGTTGACAGCATGCAACGTGTTACGGGCAAGCAGGAGAAAGCCAATCGAGTTCGAGCCATAACGCACCCGACGGAACAGCCGTAATCCCGAGTGGCGGGGTTACGCGGACCTGATACAGGCCAGCGGTGCTGAATGGCTGAGACACACTCGGTGTGATTCCCCCAGGTTCCGCTACGCTTCACCCGGGCTACATTGTCGATATCAACGATTATCGAGCAACTGCTCCACCAGGCGGGTCAAGCGGTCGAGAGCGCCCCGGTTCTTGTCCACCAGGTCACGCCCCGCCTCGCCGTAGCGACTGCGCTTGCTGGCATCGCTCAGCCACTCGATGATCCGTTCGGCCAGAGCCTGCTGGGACTCAACCTGCACCGCGGCGTCCTGCTCCAGGAACAGCTCTCTGATCTCGCTGAAGTTGAACATGTGAGGTCCGAACACCACCGCCACGCCCTGGGCGGCGGCCTCAAGGATGTTGTGGCCGCCGTGGGGCACCAGGCTGCCTCCGATGAACGCCGCGTCCGAGGCGCCGATAAACAGGGTCAGCTCCCCCATGGTGTCGCCGAGGAACACCGCGGTGCCGGACGTGCAGTGGACCTGCTGGCTGCGTTTGACCAGCGGGAACCCTGCCTCCTCCACCAGTTGCGCCACCCGCTCGAAGCGCTCCGGGTGGCGCGGCACCAGGATCAGCAGGGCGTCGGGAATCGCCTGCCTTACCTGGGCATGGGCCTCGAGGATCAGTTCGTCCTCGCCCTCGTGGGTGCTGGCCGCGATCCATACCGGGCGGGCCGCGCACCACTCCCGGCGCAGCACGTCCGCCCGCTCCAGCAGGCTACCGGGCAGGCGGATGTCGAACTTGATGCTGCCGGTCACCTCGATCTGCTCCGGGCGAGCGCCCAGGGTGCGGAAGCGCTCCGCGTCCGCCTCCGCATGAGGGGCGATCAGGGTCAGGTTCCTCAAGGTCTGGCGGGTGAGACGGGCCAGCCGGTGGTAACCCCGGGCGGAACGCACCGACATCCGCGCATTGGCCAGCAGGGTGGGCACCCCCTCCCGTTTGGCATGGAAGATCAGGTTGGGCCAGATCTCGGTCTCCACCAGGATCAGCAAGCGGGGCTGATAGGCGGTGAGATAGCGCCGCACCACCCAGGGCAGATCGATCGGCGCATAGCGGTGCTCCACCTCATTGCCGAACAGGGCCTGGACCCGCTCCGCACCGGTAGGGGTGGTGGTGGTGATCAGCAGGGGATAATCGGGATAGAGGTCCAGCAACCGGCCCACCAGGGGGGCGATGGCCTGCACCTCCCCCACCGACACCGCGTGGATCCAGATCACCTCGTGCTTCGCCTGGGCCTCGAACAGGCCGAAGCGTTCCAGCCAGCGGTCCCGATAGGCGGGGGCCCTGCGCGCCCGCCAGAACAAGCGCAGGGGATAGAGCGGCATCAACAGGAACAGCAGCAGGGTATAGAGATAGCGCATTAGCGACTCAGGATCGACGAATCAGGCCGGGGCGTCCGGTTGCTCCTGAAACTGGTGGCGGCACAAAACATGATAGACGCCCTGCTGCTCGAGCAGTTCCCGGTGGGTACCCCGCTCGACGATCTCGCCGTCCTGCAGCACCAGGATCAGGTCCGCATGCTGGATGGTGGAGAGACGGTGGGCGATCACCAGGGTGGTGCGCTCCTGGGTCAGGGTATGCAGCGCGGCCTGGACATGGCGTTCGGATTCGGTATCCAGGGCCGAGGTGGCCTCGTCGAGCAGCAGGATCGGCGCGTCCTTGATCAGTGCCCGGGCAATCGCCAGGCGCTGGCGCTGCCCACCGGAGAGGCGCACCCCGTCCTCGCCGATGCGGGTCTCGAATCCCTCGGGGAGACGCTCGATGAACTCCAGGGCGTGGGCGCTGCGGGCCGCCTCGACGATCTGCTCCCGGGTCGGCGGGACCCGGGCTCCATAGGCGATGTTGGCCGCCACGGTATCGTCGAACAGCACCGACTCCTGGCCCACATAGGAGAGCTGGCGACGCAGGCTCAGCAGGCTCAGCTCCTGGGTGTCGACCCCGTCGATGAGGATGCGTCCGCCGCTGGGGTTATAGAAGCGCGGGATCAGATTCGCGATGGTGGTCTTGCCGCCCCCGGAGTGCCCCACCAGGGCCACCGTGGTGCCCGGCTCGATCTCGAAACTCACCGGTTTGAGGGCGTCTCGGTCCATGTTGGGGTAACGGAACGAGACCGACTCGAACACCACCCGGCCCTGGGCCCGCTCCAGTTCGGCGCGACCATGATCGTCCTCGGGAGGTTCGTCCTCCAGGCCGAACACGCTCTCCGCGGCGGCCAGCCCCTTCTGCAGCGGCTGGTTGATCCCGGTGAGCCGTTTCAGGGGGGAGAACAGCAAGCCGATGGCCGCCATCAGGGAGACGAATCCGCCCACGGTGAGTTCCCCCAGCGCGGTCTCGTGGGTGCCCACGTAGACCAGCGCGGCGATCATCACCGCGCCGACGAACTCCACCAGGGGCATGTGCGCCGAGCCGGCGACTTTGCTCTTCATGTTGTAGCGGCGCACCCAGTTGGCGCGCTCCAGGAACCGCTTCTCCTCGTAGGGCCGACCCTCGAAGATCTTGATCACCTTGTGACCGCGCACCGACTCCTCGAGCACCTGGGTCATCACCCCCATGGTGGACTGCAGGGCCCGGTTGATCTTGCGCAGGCGCACCGCCAGCACCCGCACCGCGATCATGATCACCGGCATGGTGGCGAACACGATCAGGGTAAGCATCCAGTTCAGGTAGAACATGTAGGCGAGCAGGCCGATCACCACAATGGTGTCCTTCACCAGGGTGGTGAGCACCTTGGTGGCGGCCATGGTGACCTGGTTGACGTTGTAGGTGACCATGGAGATCAGGTTGCCGGTGGCGTGGGCGTCGAAATAGGGAGTGCCCAGGGTGAGGATGCGCTCGATCATCATGTGCCGCAGGTCCAGCACCACCTTGCCGGCGACCCATTCGAAGGCCACGTTGGAGACGAAGTTCATCAAACCCCGCAGGGTGAACAGCAGGATCAGCAGGATCGGCGACCAGAAGATCACCTGAGGATCCTTGTTGACGAAACTGCCGTCGAGCATCGGCTTCATCAGCCAGGGGATGGCCGGTTCGGTGAGCGCCAGAATCACCATCGACAGCAGCGCGCCGGCGAACTGGCGCCAGTAGGGGCGCACCCGGCGCAGCAACCTGAAATAGAGTTCGCGACCGGTGATGCCCGTCGTGTGCGGCTCATTCCCCATTGCGCATCGCCTCCACGATCCGTGTGGTGGAAAGCCCCTCAACGAACCCCAGCACCCGCACCTCGCCGCCGTTGCCGACCACGCAGTCGTAACCGGCGATCTCCTCGGGCCGGTAGTCGCCCCCCTTCACCAGCAGGTCGGGGAGGATCTCGCAGATCAGGGTCTCCGGGGTGTCTTCGCTGAACGGCACCACCCAGTCCACCGAGGCCAGCCCGGCGAGCACCGCCATGCGTTGCGCCAGGGGATTGATCGGACGGCCCTCGCCCTTGAGTCGGCGCACCGAGTCGTCGTCGTTCACCGCCACCACCAGGCGGTCGCCCAGGGCTCGGGCCTCCTGCAGGTAGCGCACGTGGCCCTCATGCAGAATGTCGAAACAGCCGTTGGTCATGACGATGCGCTCACCCTGCCAACGCGCCTCCTCGGTGACCTCGCGCAGGGTCTCCCGATCAACCAGGGCGTGGAAATCCCCCTGCCGGCGCAGTATGCCCTTGAGTTCACGCAGACTGACACTGCCCGCCCCCAGCTTGCCCACCATCACTCCGGCGGCCAGGTTCGCCAGCCCCGCCGCCTCGGGCAGCAGCATGCCCGCCGCCAGCCCGGCGCCGAGCACCCCGATCACCGTGTCTCCGGCGCCGGTCACATCGAACACCTCGCGGGCCCGGGTCGGCAGATGCAGCGGGGACTGGTCCTTCTGGATCAGCAGCATGCCCCGCTCGCTCAGGGTGATCAGCAGGGCATCCAGATTGAGGGATTCGCGCAGGGCCAGGCCCCGCTCGTTGAGCGCCGTGTCGCTGGTGCAGTGTCCCACCACCGCCTCGAACTCCTTCAGGTTCGGGGTCAGCAGGGTCGCATTGCGGTACTTCTCGAAATCGTGTCCCTTGGGATCCACCAGCACCGGCACCCCCTGGGCCCGGGCCGCCTGGATCAGCGCCTGGGGTTGCTGCAGGGTGCCCTTGGCGTAGTCCGAAAGGATCACCAGGTCCGTCTCCGCCAACTGGCGCTGGTAGTGAGCGTCCAGCAGGCTGAGGTCGCAACCCCACATCGGCTGCTCGAAATCGAGCCGCAGCAGCTGTTGATGCTGACTGATCACCCGCAGCTTGGTAATGGTCGGCACACCCGGCTCGACCTGCACATGACAGCGCACCCCGGAGTGCTCCAACAGGCTGACCAGCGCACGCCCCGCCTCGTCGTCCCCCACCAGACCGCACAGGGACACCGAGACCCCCAGCGCGTTCATGTTGAGCGCCACGTTGGCCCCGCCACCGGGACGTTCCTCGGTGTCGCGCACGTGCACCACCGGCACCGGGGCTTCGGGAGAGATCTTGGCCGCCGCACCCTGACAGTAGCGATCCAGCATCAGATCACCCACCACCAGGACCCGGGCCTTGCTGAAGTCGGGAAGATTAAAAGGCATCAAAGGGTTAACATGTGTTGAGACATCGCGATAGTTTAACGTGAATCTTGGGGAAACGTTATATTTGGCGCGTTAGGCTTTTCGAAACTGGCTGGTCTGGTACTGGGTGATGGGCAGTTCGATTGAAATGGGGTGGTTGGAATTTTGAGTTTTTAGTTTTGAATTTTGAATTGTGGTGTTCGCTGCGCTCACGGGATTTGATCCACTTCTCCCGCGAGGGGAGAGGGAATGTCCATTTTGTGTGACTGGGGTGCGTCTGGGTGGGTTGCTTATCCTGAAGTTCAATCAGCTTATGAATATTCTTTACAGCAAGTCCTGTATTTCTTAAAACTCAGACAGGGCGATTGACGGAGTTAGGCAAAAAATAAAGAATCAAAGCATACAACCGAGACAACCCCCTAAGCACACCCCAAGCCAATCGATATCCCCCCTTAAAGGGTGTTGTAAGAGGGTTTTGAGAAGAGCCGTAGGTCGGGTTAGCGAAGCGTAACCCGACAAGAAATGGGCATGTTCCGTAGTTCGTCAGGTTACGCTACGCTAACCCGACCTACGATTCGGACTTTTTCGCCGCCCTCTCATACGGGAAAGGGGAACCCAAAATACCGTGAGCAAAGCGCCCCTCCAAAAACAACATGAAACACATCACAGGCAGCCCCCACACCCCCACCCAAAATGGCGCGTAAAAAACCCAAACACCCCATCAACTCCCCCAGATACTGGCCAACCTGGGCAGCCCTGGGTCTGCTATGGCTATGCAGTCACCTGCTCCCCTATTCCATAGCACTGAAACTGGGCCGTCTCATCGGCCGAACCGTCTACCGGGTCTCACCCCGTCGCCGGCATATCGCCCAAGTCAACCTGAGCATCTGTTTCCCCAAACTCACCGATAACGAACGTGCGCAACTGTTACGCGATCACTTCGATGCCCTCGGCATCGGCATGCTGATGATCGGCTTCGCCTGGTGGGCGCCGGATAAGAAACTCCGTGAACGGGTGAGTATCGAAGGCCTGGAACACCTGCAACACAGCCTTGAGAAAGGAAACGGCGTAATCCTGCTCAGCGCCCACGTCACCGACCTGGAGATCGCCGGTCGACTGTTGAGTCTCCATCAGCCCTTCGCGGTGATGTACCGCCCCCACGAGAACCCGGTCATCGAGTGGGCCTTCAGCCGCAATCGCCAGCAACGCTTCGAGGCGGCCATCCCACGCAACGACATCCGCCAGGTAGTGCGCACCCTGAAACAGAACCTCCCGGTCTGGTACGCCCCGGACCAGAGTTTCAAGGGACGCAATAGCACCCTCGCCCCGTTTTTCGGGGAACCGGCCGGGACCAACACCGCCACCTCACGCCTGGCCAAGATCAGCGGCGCAGACACCCTGCTGTTCTGTGGTTACCGACTACCGGGTGATGAGGGTTACAAACTGGTCATACACCCGCCGCTTGAGGATTTTCCATCAGAGGATATCCAGCAGGATGCCACCCGCATCAACGGACTGATCGAACAAGCGGTGGGATATGCGCCGGAGCAATATCTATGGATTCATCGGCGGTTTAAGAAACGGAAGGTGATTCCGGATCCCTATTAGGGGGCTTGGTTGATTCCCCCTCTCCGAAAGGGGGGGGTATCGAAAAGTACGATTCGTAGGTCGGGTTAGCGTAGCGTAACCCGACTAACGGCTGAAAAATGCCCATTTCTTGTCGGGTTACGCTTCGCTAACCCGACCTACGGCGCTTACAAAACCCTTTTACAACACCCTCCAAAGGGGGAGAGGGGATATTACTTCGGAATGCTGTACCGTTCTTGGATTAACCGGTTGTTGAACACTGCTCAAGCGGCACGTTCCGGCATTGAAATCCATCTCAACAAACCCGGTTTAGTTCAGCAAACCGGGCTTGTTGGCTGATCAATCGTAATGCCCCATCCAATCCATCTGCACCCGGATTATCTTGACCCCATCCACAGACGGCTTCTCCAGATCCTCCTTATCCAGAATGACATGGGTATCGTCGTCATACATGCGCAGTTGCATGAAGACCGGATAATCCCTGTCGACCGTGAAATAGGCGCGCTCATCGATTGAATAGGCGCCGATACCGTAGGTATTCCGGTAATAGTCAGTCAGCGCGTCGTCGTCTATTTTTGCCACGATATTATATTGACCGTAGGGCTCGCCCCACTCACGGATCGGATATTGTTCCATCAGTTCATCAGCAAACATCAAACGCTGGGGTTTCAATCGATGAGCAGACTTGCCCGAGGACACCTGAACATTTGGCGTTATGCGAACCACAGTACCCACATCTGCAAAGTAGTATCCGCGGGCGAAGTAGGGAACTCCATCACTATCCACATGATAAAAAATCGATAACAAACCCTTATCAGGCAGATCATCGTTCCAACGTGGGTTATTAAGCTCGGAAAAATCGACCTGCATTAGAAACTCAAGAGGCGCTTTGTCGCCGTCCCGCTCGAATTCCGGCCAAGTGAAATTTTTAGCGTACTTTTCCGGAATGGCGACATCACCGCCAATACGCGAGTAACCGAGACTCTTATCATCCATGCTGTCCAGAGGCTCCAGTCGATAGGGACGCGTCTTGACCCGATGTTTTTTCAGGACCTCAATCGCTTCATCGTCACCGTAATATTCAAGGCCAGTTATGACACGCTTCACCAGATCGGCTTCATTATCCCAAGACATGGTGATAGTACAGCGGGTGACTAGATTGAAATATTGCAATCGATAGCCACTTTGATACAGACGGGACTCTTCACGCAAAAACGCCCCCTTGTTCTGATCCAGAGATTCAATTGAGAAGGGTTCATCACAGAGTTCCCATTTTTGAAATTCCAGGCCTCCTTCTCCATTCTTGTAGGGTGATATCAGAATTTCACTTCCATCCTCCTTGGCGTAGGAACGTACGATCAATCCTTGCTTTTCTTCATCGTAATTGTGGAACCAAAGCGAAGTTCGGGTTAATTCGTCAGGGGTATTCTCAGAGAGGCTGTTAAACGCAGATAGCGCTGCCTGGGGTGATTTAAATTCGAATACAAACTGTTTCACGGCGGTTTCGTCATCCGAATCCGGGATAGGCAGATCCATGCTGACGAGTATATATTGGGATCGCAGTGTCAGTTCAACATAGTTTGCCGCTTCAGCATTATCCGGCAGTGCGTGATTAACGTAGATTGCCCGCTTTTCAGGACCTTCGGCCGCGGATAATTGTTGATACGTGATACCCTCATAGAGACCCGATACGCCTGTTGCCACGCTGATTACCTGAGACAACAACCCTCCACCCGCCGATTCGAAATCGTAGATCTTCCAAACCTCCTTTACCGGAACCAACTTATAGCCATCGAATGCCAGAAACTGCCCATCCGGATCTAGTAGAAGCGTATTACCATCGGCATCACTCCACATCCGATTCAACAACACTTTCTCAGCACGCAGTTCATAGTAGGCGAGTGGTTGGTTAACGATTTTTGGCGACCTGCCGTCTGCTCTAGATGTATTGAATTGACGATAATAGCGGTCGACATCCTGGTATTTATCGTCTCGGTAGGAATAATAAGTCTCCTCTCCAGAGAGATTCCCATAGGCCGCGACCGGCTCCACATCGACAGTCTCGGAGATGAGCCACATCTTTTTCAGGCGCGCAAAGTCGGCATCATCCTTGTCCAATTGATTCGCGGCGTTTTCAAGCATCATGTGCTTAATATGAGCGGCTTCGTCCGGCTTCAGTTTACCGTCCCGCTTCGTTTTCTGGTACAGAGCCCACACCCGATCGACAAAGCGATCCAGATCACTCCATTCACATCCATCGAAAAAATAGAGCAGATCGAAGTAGATACTGGCCAGTTCAAAGTCCAGGGACTGCTCGATCAGTCGAAAGGTATAGTCCTGAAACCCCTGGCTGAACATCGCGCTGTCGTTTTCCAGATCATCCTCGAGCTCAGTAAAGTCAAGATCCAGCGATCTGACCATTTTCCAGAACAGGGCATAAGCAGGCTTCACCTCAAGTTTCAGCAACTTTTCCAACCCTTCATGGCGATTTCCGACAGGAAGGCGTTCCAACTCTGCTTGGATCGCAGTGAAAATCTGCTGCTCCAAATCGGTAGAGTGATTATCTGAAAGCACGGAGGCGGTCTTATCGACGCAGTCGTCCTCCTGCACAAAACAACGGGCGAGTTCTTCTGCCTGGGATTGCGAATCAGCGTAGGCAGTAAAGTGGAAGAAGAAGATGACAAGAATGACTAAGAGACGGAAAGAATACACGACAGTTCCATTTTCAACGAATAAGAAGGCGGAATTATAGAGGCTTTCATCTATGAGGTCTCCTTCGAGACCGGGATGCTTACGCTCGCTTCGACAAACAAGTTATGAATCAGATTCAATGCAACCGAATTACAGTGCGGGACTGAATAGCTATTTCCAGTTACTCCACAGCGATGGTTTTTCAAATGTTGACAGGTACAAACTCTCAACCTTATCTCTAGCCCATGGGGTTTTACGTAAAAACTTCAACGATGACTTGACTGACGGGTCGCTCTTAAAACAATTGATATTGACTCTATGCGCCATACCATCCCAGCCGTAGTGCTCCACCAGGCTCGTTACAACTTTCTCTAAGGTCATGCCATGCAATGGATTATTTTGCTGCTTATTATTCACGACTTGTTTTTCTCCACTTCGCCCATGGGTCGCTTTTACCGTCTACAGAGACACATGGAGAATTCGACGTTTCACGCACGGCTTTCTTAGAGCGATTATTGTCTCGAGTACTAGAATTCTCGCGCTGCTGGACTCCAGAACGCTTACCTGCCCCCGAGCGTCCCCCTTCACTCTGGCCCCATTCAGCTGCTTTCTTTTGACGTTCTTCGCGCAACTGCTTAGCATTATGCAAACTAAGTTCAGCAGGCTCGCCAGGCTTTTGATCGTCTGGAATAATCCTCGCTCTCGGGGACAGCGAATACTGTTCGGATGGCGGTTTAGGTAAATTCTTAAATTCATACAGATAGAAAGCTTCTATTTTTTCACGCGCCCATTGCGTTTTTTTAAGGAACTTTACACTGGAATCAATGCTCGGATTAGCTTTAAAACAATTGATATTCAAATAGGCATAAAGAATCTCAAAACCGTAGTGATTTACTAATTCAGCCAACAGACTTTTTAAACCAACCCCATTCAAGGGGTTGTTCTTGTAGTTTATGCCATCTTTCATGTCATTACCTATTCAGTGGGTAGAAAAACCGCATCATTGTACCTACCCCGGCACATATTACTTTACCACGCCCCACTGAGTTGATTGAAAATATCTGACATCTCATCGCTGCTGGCCATAGAGAGTCGGTTCCACGGACGGTTCTACGGACACCCACGCCAACAGTTGCATCCAGAATTAGTCATCGATAAGTAGCTCATGCACCAACGCACCCAAGACAAAGGACATACGAACGACTCGCGAAATCAGACGCTTGGACGTCTCTAATGAGCTTAGACATGGGCATTGTGTAATATAGATTCAATGTGGAAATACAATTTTCCCACACTCTGCGATAAAAACAGTTTGAGGCGCAGAAGGGATGTTGACGTTCGGGTTTTGCGGCGCAAGC
>JBNLFS010000063.1:0-5788 GCA_050305635.1 Candidatus Thiodiazotropha sp.
TCCCACGCTCTGCGTGGGAATGCAGACCCGAGCTTATGCGAACACATCGGACCGGGGCAATACTACACGGCTTAATATGCGTTCCCACGCAGAGCGTGGGAACGAGGCGCCGGATAAATAGTAATTGTCAATTAGGCGTGCGGTCCACCGCACACATCAATTCATAATTCAAAATTCATCATTAATAATACGCTTAGCCGTTATTTTCCAACGGCAACACCAGCACAAAAACCGCCCCCGCATCCCCGCTGTTATACGCCGTGAGCGTACCGCCCATGCTCTCAATGATGTGCTGGGAGATCGACAGCCCCAGACCCAGTCCGGATTCGCGGGTGGTGAAAAACGGATCGAAGATACGCTTCAGGTGATCCTGCGCAATCCCGGGACCATTGTCTTGTATCGCCACCTGAAGATGGCCTCTGCGCTGTGAAGTCGCGATACTGACCCAGCGTTCGCCCTGCGCCTCCATGGCGTTGACCGCATTGGCGATGAGATTGACCAGCACCTGCTCCAGACGCACCGGGTCGGCCATCACCCGGTCTTGCTCCGTGTCCAGATCGAGGCGTAATTCCGTCAGGGTCTTGCGCAGCTGTGGGCGCAGGATGCGTAGGCTCGATTCGATCACCTGACGCAGGGATACCGCGCTCAGGGAGCCATCGGTCTTGCGTGCGAAGAGCTTCAACTGGGAACTGATCTGGGTCATGGACTCGATCAGCTCAGTGATCTGCTCCAGATTCCAGTTCACGTCCAGACAGCGATCCTGCTCAAGCAGGCGACGGGCATTGTCCGTGTAGGAGCGTATCGCCGCGAGGGGCTGGTTGAGCTCGTGACTGATACTCGCGGAGAGCTGTCCCAGCATGGCGAGCTTGGCGGCCTGTATCAATTCATCCCGGGTCTGGCTCAGGGCCTGTTCGGTGCGTCGGCGCTCCTCGATCTCCTGGTACAGATCCTCGGTGCGTTCCTGCACCCGCTGTTCCAGACGGTCACGGGCCTCGCGCAGGGTCTGATTCACCTGCACCTCGTAGCGGGCCCGTTCCTGGCTGCGGTGGATCCGCTGCTGGAGGATCAGACCCAGCAACAGCACTCCGACAAAGGCCACGCTGACGCCTCCCATCGAACGCCACACCTGCTCGTTGACCTGTTTCAGGGGCACCAGCAGGTGCACCCGCCAGCCGACCTGGGGCATCCCCTGCTCCAGCATTAGAAAGGATTCGCTTGTGCCGTTCTCCTGATGCCATTCGATCTGGTGAATACCCTCTTCCACGGCTTGCCATTGCCGGATATCCAGGGGCTCCACCTTGGTTCCGGAGTAGCGCCGACTCTCGTCCAGACGCCGCTTCTCCACCTCGGAGAGGGGGTAGAGACTGCGGAACCGCCAATCCTGACGGGTGGTGATGAAAATCACCCCCTCCGGGTCGGTCACCAGCATCTCCGAACGTTTACCCTGCCACTGCTGTTCCAGGTCGGTGAGTTCCACCTTGATAACCACGATGCCGAGAATCCGCCCATCATGGCGCACCGGGTAGGCGAAGTAGTAACCCCGCTTGCCGGAGGTGGAACCGAGCGCGAAATAGCGCCCGAGATGCCCCTGCATGGCCTCCTTGAAGTAGGGACGGTAACTGAAATTGCGTCCCACGAAAGGCTTTTCGGATTGCCAGTTGCTGGCGGCGATGGTGAGGCCGTCGCGATCCATCAGGTAGGTATCCGCGGCGTTGGTGATCTCGTTGATGGTCTCCAGGTAGCGATTCAGAGCATCGATGCGCTCCCGGTCACCAGGCCGTTCCAGCAGCTCGACCAGGCGCGCATTGGTGGAGAGCAGTTCAGGCAGAAACTCGTACTTTTCCAGTTTAGCCTGAAGATAGGTGACATAGATATTGAGCTGACGCTCACCACTGCGGATGATCTCCTGCTGGGCACGGTCCCGCACATACCCGCTCACCTGCCACAGCAACACCAGGTAGACCAGGAGCAGACCGAGCAGGATCAACCCGCGTTTGCCAGTAAATTGGAAGGGCAAGGCCATAGCAGTCCGCAAACGCCTGAGGCAACGGGCCCAGAGGGCCGGTGCTGGCCCAGACAGGATAATCTTGAGCCGGGAGTGCCCGGCCCGTCTGAGACGAAACCTAGTATAGGACACTACACTAGGAGCTACCACGCCTGTATCGGAACAAACAAGCGGGAGGGGGAATGGGTGGCGGCGGATATCAGCCACACCCCGGCACACGATGCCACTGCTGCCGCTGCTCCCTTCCGGGCCTGACGGGGTTCACAGCTTCTCGTTGCGGGGGGACCGATACCAACCGCCATAAAAGGTGCGGGGGAGATTATACTGACATTTGCGGATCAAGAAAGTCCGCATCTCGGATTCTTCATGAATCCCTACCCCATTCCGCCCGCAAGTGACCATGGGGCCAGGACTCACGTGATTTTGTCGACCCGATTGAATATTCCCGAATCCGTTTTGAAAACACCGACAACCCTGGGTTAGAGTGTCCTCGCAATATAACAGGGAGTTATCGTATGAAACGGATGCTATGGATCGTGCTGGCCCCCGCGCTGGCGTTTGCCCAACCCCCCCTACCCACCCCCTCGAACGCCCCACAGGGCGATTTCAACGGCCTGAAAACCAAGCTGGCTGAAGGCCTGCAATCCAGTATCGGCGTCATGCAACAGGCCAGTGACTGCCTGAGTGCATCGCTGGAACAGAGCCGCTTCGAGAGCTGCTACCAGGCCATGCCCGACTCCATGAGGCAGCAGTTACAGAACCTGGTCTTCAACACCCAGCCCCTGACCTATTCAGCCGATACCCGGCAGCGCTCAATCGATGTCATGACAGGCTGGATTCAACAATCCCGATCGTTGATCGCCTGCTTTCAGAGCGCACCGGACATGGACCGTGTACAAGACTGCTTCGATGCACCCACCGCGGTCGCCGGTAACGCGTCCGGGGGATCCACCGCGCCGCCCCCGCCACAAGGAGGCATGGGTAAGCCCCAACTCAGCGAGGACTGGTGAATGGGTTCCCCGGGATTGTATGCAATCACGCGGTGGGCTCATCTCTTCCTAGCCGTATTCGGCGTCTTGTTTCCGCTTCAGGGATTTTCGGTGGGGTTGCCCACCGGCTGGAATCAACACTTCGACAGCCGCAAGCAGGCTCAGGTGTTCCGACCGGTGGATCCGGCTTCAGACCTGCTGATCAAGTACTACCCCAAAGCCCTGCTGGAGCATCAGGACATCAGCGACTGGTTGCGGGGGCGGCTCAGCGCAAGCACGCCGCCCCGGGGTGAGTGGCTGGACGATGCCGATATCGTGCGGGACAGAGCCAACTACGCCCACGGCTCCCGACGATTCCGTCAGGCGGACGGCAGTACCGGTCATCTGATCGCGGTCGCGGTCACCCTGGATCGTCTGTATGCCCGCATGGCAGTGCTGATCTATACGGAAAGCAGCGTCAATAAAAAACACCTGAATCAGGCGTTTCCGATCCTCAGAGCGATCTATGACACCGAAAAGACGGATGCCCTGGCCGAGGGCCGGGGCACGGATATCGAAAAATCCCCGCCGAATCTTAAAGGCCTGAAGGAAGGCGGTCCGCTCAAACCGGGGCGCTATGTGGGCACGAAAACCCGTTACCAGGAGGCACTGGGCAGCTACGAAGTGATGCTCTACGAAACCGGCGAGTACGAATTCCTCAGTGGCGAGGCCAAATCCGGCCGTTACACCTACTCCCAGGCCACAGGCCGGCTCAACCTCGCCGGAGACTTCTACAACAGCAGCTACGACCCGCTCGAAGACTATTGTGTCTACGGCACTGACGAGAAGAGCGGCAGCCCCATGATCATCGCCCGGGATGATGATGACCGCTATCGCCTGAGTTGGGTCAACCCGGTCGACCGACTCTCACCCCGGCAGAACAAGGAACTCGAAGCACTGAAAAGCGCACGGGAGAATCGATATCCCCATGTCACCAACCCAGGCGACGGTGTCACCGATGAGCAGATCGAGACCATCCTATACACCTACGAAGACCACTACATCGGAGGTGGTATACAAACCGATGAAGCGATCTATCTGCTGATGAAGGACGGCCGGGTGATGGACGGCATCCCCGTCGCACCGAACCGTCTGGATGCGGCCAAATCCCGCAGCCGTGAAGCGGACCGCTGGGGCTGGTGGCAACTCGAAGAGGGACGCTACCGTTTCGCCTGGGATGTGGATCGCAAACACTTCGTCATGCCCAAAGGCAAACAGATCAAAGGCATCCCCATTCCCCCCAACACTCGCTTGGACGGCGAATGGGGCGCCTCGTCGACCTACTCGAGTCTCGATTTTTCCAGCACCTCATTCTGGGGGGTTTACCTGGATAGCTCGGGACGCTTCAAGAAATACCACAGTAACATGATGCAGGCCGGGGGTGAAATCCAGACCGGCACACCGAATAATCCGCTGGTCACTTCGATCAGTAACGACGAAGGATCCTCCACCTCGGTGATCGGATCGCATATGGGCGGTGGCACCAGTACGCGCAACAACAAACCCAACAGCGACCGGGTCGGCAATTACCAGTTCGATGGTTACAACCTGACCCTGAAATTCGACAATGGCGAGGAACAATATCTTCCAGCATTCGCTACCGACGATGAGAACCGGGGTATCTGGTTTGAGAGTGGACGTCTCTATCGGAAGTAGTCAATTGATACATCGCGTGTTCGACGACACGTGGCGTCCACCTGATCACATCAGGTACCCGGCAGGTCGGGTTAGCGCAGCATAACCCGACCCGATGCATCGAAAAATGAACCCAGAGTCGGGTTACGCTGCGCTGACCCGACCTACGACTGTCAAGCATCATATCAAGGGGCAGGAGCATTTCTGATACCCCTATTGGTCGGTGTTGGTTAATATAGGAGTTCGTACTTCAGGGAACCTGTCCGCAATGCAAGGAATCACAACGCTGATAGCCCTGTTGACGACGGCCGCAAATGGTGCGGCCTTCGCGACTCACATCAATCATGGCCGGCTGGACAGGGGTTCCCCTCTTCGGGTTTGCTGTGATGACGGTCGATATCGGACCAGGACAGGTGGGGAAGACTGTCGAGCTGATTCGGAGCGCCGAGCGTGAGTAGGCGGTAACCCCATATCCAACATCATACCCATAATATGGCAGGATGCCTGTTTGAAATAGCTTGCAGGAGTTTCCAATGAGACTATTCGGCATTATTGCTTTCTGGTTCATGACACTGTCGGCAACCAGCGCGGGCACGCTTGCAGAACTCAAGGACGTACCGGCTTCAAAATATGAACTCGGCAAACTGAAACTCAGTCTGCTTGCCTACGAAAAATCGGTTGAATTCAATCAGAGGGAAGTCGGTCAAAGCGGCTTTGTCATCACCAATTTTCGCACCCAGGAATACGTCGGTCGCCTGTTACTTGTCGCTTCGATGGCCGGCAACGGAAGGGACATCAACAAACAGACCTGCCAGGATCTGCTCGAAGCCGTTCGGGAAAACATCAACTTCACGGAAATCGTTCTCGACCTGTGGAACGACCTCACCGGAGAGCAACTGATCGCTCTCAAAGAAGAAGTACTTCTGAAAGCAGAGCTATTTTCCAAGGACGGTCAAAACATCAAGATCGAATGCCTGTAACTAGTGTCCTGTCTGATAAATTAATTGAAATATTTTTAGCAGAAATTGTCGTATGTTTATCCCACAAACGAGGATCATACGATGTCACGGTTACCGGCCAAGATTGTACTCAATGAGGACGAAGAAGCAGAGCTCAATCA
>JBNLFS010000064.1:0-56759 GCA_050305635.1 Candidatus Thiodiazotropha sp.
GTTCCGTTGCGCTATATCTCCGCCACGGAGATGAAGAAGATCCTGGAGTCCTTCTCCAGCGCCAGCGAGCAGATCCATGTGGACACCGGGCGTAATCTGCTGATCCTCTCCGGCTCCTATCAGAAGATCAACAACCTGCTGCAGACCGTCAAGATGTTCGACGTGGACTGGCTGAGCGGCATGTCATTCGGCCTGATCCCGTTGAAATACACGGATGCCAAGACCCTCACCGAGGAGCTGCGCCAGCTGCTCGGGGACAGTGACACCTCGCCCATGAGTTCTATGATCAAGCTGATTCCCGTGGAGCGTCTCAGTGCGATCATGGTGATCAGCCCGCAGCCCCGTTACATCGAAGAGGCTCGCCGTCTGATTGCCCAGTTCGATCAAGGCAGCGATAAATCCCCGGACCGACGCCTCTATGTCTATCACCTGAAAAACGGCAAGGCGGAGAACATCGCCTCGATCCTGCAGAATATCTTCGGCAACGAAGTGACCGCAGCGCCTTCCGGTTCCTCGATCAGCAGTGCCGATCCGTTGCTGCGCTCGAATGTCCGTTCGCCCTCATCAACCGGCCTCGACCTCAATACCAGCAATGCGGATCGGGCCAACACCCTGACCCAGGATCAACCCGGCATGGGCGGCGGACCGACCGGCGCTCGTGATCAGGGCGCGGGCGCAGCGACTTCATCTTCCAGCGGCTCCACCGCGACCATCATTGCCGACGCGGACAACAATGCCATCCTGGTCATGGCCAGTCCCCGGGATTACCAGAAAATCAAGGCCACCATCAGCCGTCTCGATGTGCCGCCCAAACAGGTGATGATCGAGGCGACCATCGCGGAAGTCACCCTGAGCAACAATCTGAGTTACGGTGTGCGCTGGTTCTTCAACGGCACCACCGGCGGCGGCCGGCCCTATCAGGGCGGCCTGGATACGCCGCTGCCGTCGGGGGTGAGTGGTGACGGATTCGCTCTGGGGCTGTTCAACAGCCTGGATGAATTGCGGATGTTTTTCGATATCCTGGAAAACGAATCCTCGGTCAAATTCCTCTCCGCGCCACAGATCATGGTGATCGACAATCAGACCGCCAGCTTCCGGGTGGGCGATCAGATTCCCATCGTCACCCGTTCGTCCCAGAGCACCACTGATCCGAATGCGCCGATCGTCTCGGAAGTGCAGTTCCGGGATACCGGTACCCTGCTGCAGGTGACCCCGAGAATCAATGAGGGCGGCATGGTGACCCTCGAGGTCAGCCAGGAGGTGAGTACCCCGGGTTCCTCTCCCGCGGTGGGCGGCGGGGGCAATGTATCGATCTCTCAGCGCACCATCGAAAGCACGGTCATCGTGCATGACGGGCAGACCGTGGTGTTGGGCGGTCTGATCCGGGAAAACACCTCGAACGGCAAGGCCGGTATTCCGGGGTTGATGGATATACCCCTGCTGGGCAGCCTGTTCAGCAGTACCACCAAGGATGTCAGCCGCACCGAACTGCTGGTGACCCTGACCCCGAAGGTCGTGCGTAATCCGCAGGAAGCCTACGAGATCTCCCAGGAACTTCGCGAGCGCATCCGGGATGCTACACTGCTACAAAAACAGTTCATCGAGTCCAGGGACCCCAAGCAGTTGTAAGCGACCCTGAGAGGAGTTGCATGAAGTCTCATACACGGCTCAATCAAGACGCGTCGGCGGCCCCTCAGAACGGCGAGGCGCCGGAGCCGGTATACTTCCGTGATCCCCTGACGCTCGCACTGGTGCGCTCCGGACGTCTCGGCAGCGCCGAGGCGGAACGCGCGGTGCGCCTCAAGGAGAGCCAGCAGGGGGATGACCGGCTGGCCTCTATCCTGCTTCAGTTGGGGCTCATTTCCGATCGGGATCTGGCGCATGCCCTGTCCGACCTGTGCGGCATACCGCTTGTCGAGCGCAAGGGCTATCCGGATGTCGCCCATCTCAACGATGCCATCTCCCTGAAATTCCTCAAGCAGCATCGGCTGGTGGTGTTTGATGAGTCGGACGACTACTGCCTGGCCATCATGGTGGATCCCACCGATCGTTATGTGATCGAAGCCCTGGAGCTGATCGGCGGCAAACCGGTGAGAACGCTGACCGGCATCGCCTCGGAGATCGATGAAACCCTGCAGGAGCAATTCAGCGAACTGCAGAAGCAGGATGCTGAAATCGATTCAGAGGGGATGGATCATCAACTTCTGCGCAATGATGTGGAGCAGCTCAAGGAGCTGGCCAGCGAGGCGCCGGTCATCAAGATGGTCAACCAGATCATCCAGCGCGCAGTGGCCTCCAAGGCCTCCGATATCCATATCGAACCTTTTGAACAGGTCCTCAAGATCCGTTACCGGATCGACGGTCTGTTACGCGAGACCGAGCACCCGGCGGTCAGTTTGGCGCCAGCGCTGATTTCGCGCATCAAGATCCTGGCGAATCTGAATATCGCGGAACGCCGCTTGCCGCAGGATGGTCGGTTCAAGGTCCGGGTGCACGGCTCCACCCTGGATATGCGCGTCTCCACCGTCCCGACACTGCACGGCGAGAGTATGGTGCTGCGGCTGCTGCAACGGGACGAACTCGATCTCAATTTCACCGGTCTGGGTTTTGAGCCGGATCTGGAACAGAAGATTCTCACCGCCCTGGATCATCCCCATGGCATCGTGGTGGTGACCGGACCCACCGGCAGCGGTAAGACCACCACCCTGTATGCCGCACTGAACTACCTGAACCGTCCCGAGCGCAAGATCCTGACCGTGGAGGATCCGGTCGAGTACAACATCGAGGGGGTCAACCAGATCCAGGTGAAACCCGGCATCGGACTGGGGTTCGATGAGGCGTTGCGTTCCATCGTGCGCCAGGACCCGGACGTGATCATGATCGGTGAAATCCGCGACCGGGAAACCGCGAAGATCGCGGTCCAGTCCGCACTCACCGGTCATCTGGTGCTTTCGACCCTGCATACCAACGATGCCGCCGGCAGCATCACCCGGTTCATCGACATGGGGGTTGAGCCATTCCTCCTCACCTCCACGGTCAACGCGGTGATCGCCCAGCGACTGGTGCGTAACCTATGCCGTCACTGCAAACAACCCTATCATCCCCCGGCAACCCTCGCCGAGCGCCTGGCCGGCTATGCCGAATCGCCTCGGCTCTACAAGGCCGTAGGATGCGAACACTGCGGAGGCAGTGGCTATCGGGGCCGCAGCGCCATCGTGGAGATGATTGAAATGAACGATGAGCTCCAGGAGCTGATCCTCAAGGGCAGTGACCGGCACGTCCTGGCCGACTGTGCGAAACGCCAGGGCGCACGCTCGATGTACGAAAACGGTCTGTCTAAGGTGGTGCAGGGCATCACCACCCTGGAAGAAGTCCTGCGAGTGACCCAGGAGCGATAGTGGCATCATTCCAATACAAGGCCGTCGCTGCGGACGGGGAGATCGTCGAAGGCGTTCTTGAAGCGATCAACCCGGAGCAGGTGGTGGATCAGATCCACCTCAATGGTCAGGTGCCGATCCGCATCGAAGCCCTGCGCACCGCCCCGCGCACCCAGTCCCGTTTCAGCGTTCGCTTTCGCCGCAGCCGGGTTTCGGCCACCCAGATCGCCTCGTTCACCCGGGAACTGGCCACCCTGCTCAAAGCCGGGCAACCCCTCGATTCCGCGCTATCGATCCTGATGGCCATCTCCGGTGCCGAAGCCCCCTTTACCCGGCATCTCGGCAACATCCGTGATCGCCTCAAGAGCGGTCAGACCTTTGCGGATGCCCTGGCCGGTGAAGCGTCATTGTTCAGTCCGTTTTACATTCAGATGGTTCGGGCAGGGGAGGCCGGTGGTGCCCTGGAACTCGTCCTCGCACGCCTGGCCCGGCATATGGAGACATCCCGAGAGGTGCGCAGCGCGCTGATCTCCTCCCTGATCTACCCTGCGATCCTGCTGATTGTCGCGATCGTGTCGATCCTCATCCTGCTGACCTATGTGATCCCCCAGTTTCAGGATCTGTTCATGGACATGGGGGAAACCCTGCCACTCTCGACACGCATCACCATGGGGGTCGCCGACTGGCTGCAGAACGATGGTTGGATGATGGCTCCGGCGCTGCTCCTGATCATGGCCTACTTCAAATGGCAACTGAGTGATCCCGTGCGGGCCAAACGCTGGCATGCCCGCCTGCTCGGCATCGCCCTGGTCGGTCCGATCATCAAACAGGTGGAGGCGGCACGGTTCTGTCGCACCCTGGGCACCCTGCTGGAAAACGGCGTGCCCATGCTCAAGGCGGTGGCGATCGTCAAGGAAACCATCAGCAACCGGGTCATCGCCGATGGCATGGACCAGGTGATTTCCAATCTGAAATCGGGACGTCGACTGGCCGATCCGCTCATCGAACATGCCCACTTTCCCGAGTACGCTCTGCAGATGATCCGGGTTGGTGAGGAGTCCGGCCAGCTGGAATCGATGCTGATGCAGACGGCGGACATACTCGATCAGGAGACCCAGACCCTGATCAAGCGGGGACTCAGTTTGGTGGAGCCGGTGATGATTCTGGTGCTGGGGGTGATCATCGCCGGTGTGGTGATGTCGATCCTGGTGGCGATCCTCGGGGTCAATGCCCTGGTAGCCTTATGAACGGAAGCAGGCGGCGCGACACCGCTCAGGGTCAGGCGGGCTTCACTCTGATCGAGATCATGCTGGTGCTGGTGATCATCGGCATGATCTATTCCCTCGCGCCGCCCCTGTTTCACAAAGCCTTCCCCGCATTGAAACTCAAAGCCGTGACCCGGGATCTGCTGCAGGAGATCCGCTACGTTCAGCAGAGCGCGATCACCACCGGACAACCCACCGCAATGCGCATCGAACTGTCAGAGGATCGTTATGCCAGTGATCAGATCAATGCCGGAGCACTGCGACAGCTGCCCGAGGGGTTTCATTTTGCCCGCCAGCCCGGCAGTTCATTAGAGCAGATTCTGGATCTGCGTTTTTACCCGGACGGCAGCGCCAGTGGCGGGGAGATCCGCATCGAGGCGGGTAGCCGCAGTTACACGATTCGGGTGGATTGGCTGACCAGTCAGGTCGAAATCCTCTCACAGCAGGCACAGGTGGATCATGCGGCCACGTTGCGTATCTGAGGGCATGACCCTGATTGAGGTGCTGGTGGCGTTCCTCATCCTCGCCATGACCATGAGTGTGGTGCTGCGCATCAATTCGAGCGCGATACGCAATCATCAGGTGGCCTCCGACTACCTGGAGGCGGTATCAATCGCCGATGCCCGTATGCAGCAGATGAGCGTCGAAGTCAGGGGGGCCGAAGCGCGTCAGGAGGGTGAGGAAGCGGGGGGCTACCGTTGGTTCTACGATCGCTATCCCAACCCGAATGGCTGGGATGAAAAGCAGCTCGCAATTTCGGCCACAGCCTACGAAGAGCGTTTCGAGATTCGCTGGGATTCAACAGCGGGGGAGCGGCGTCTGACGTTTACCCGGCAGGGAATGGCGTATGGGAAGCATTGATCGAAAGTCGATACATGGAACGCTTCAGAGCGGTTTTACACTGCTCGAGATTCTGATCGCACTGTTGATTCTCGGAATCATCGTGACATCGGCTGTCACGATGCTGTTTCTCAATCTCAAGGGATGGGACCGGCTGGTCGAACACAGCGACCGGCAGGTCGCCAGACAGCGGATCATGACACGCGTGGAAAACACCATCGCGCAGATTCAGCCGATCAGCTGGCAGGGGCCGAAAGGCCGACAATTGGCGTTCACCGGTGAACCGCACCTGCTGCAATTCATCGCTCCGGCGCCGCAACCCTATACACCGGGTGGACTGTTTGAATTTCGACTCTCTGTGGAACAGGACAGTGTTGAGGGTAATCGGATGGTGCTCATGTATCGTCCCTACCAACCTCAGGAGCACGCCTTCGTACTTCCGCAACAGGGTACACAACGCGTCTTGCTGAGTGACCTAGGGGACATGAAATTTCAATACTACGGACTCCCACAGGGTTCTGTGAACCCAGTGTGGAGTGAACTTTGGCAGGAGAGTGCCCGCGACTACCCGCAACTGATCGGGATTCAGGGTACCGGTGCGAATGGCTCGAAGGTGGAACGCTATATCGCCTTACGACAGTGGCGCGCGGGGAGCTGACAGGGTGCGCGGCAGCCTGCAATCGCGACAAACCGGTCTGGCCCTTGTGATGGTGCTGTGGCTGATTGCGTTGATGACCGTCGTCGCCGCGAGTTTCGCGACCCAGTCCAAAGTTGAAAGTCGTCTTGCACAGAATGCGGTTCAGGCCCTGCAGGCGAAGCATCGGGCACAGTCTGGTTTTGCCCGGGCTATTCGTGAGTTGATGGTTACCGATCCGCAACTGCGCTGGGTATTCGATGGCCGGGTCTACCCGTTGGAAGACGATTTCGCGGTCACCCGGATCGCCATTCGTCAGGCATCCGGCCTGGTCAACCTCAACCAGGCGCCCCGGGCGACATTGATCAAACTCTTCGCCCTGATCAGTGATGATCAACAGGAGCGAGAAGCACTGGCGGACCGCCTCGAGGACTGGCGCGATGGAGATGATCTGCGCCGGATCGCCGGGGCGGAGGATCCGGATTACCGTGCGGCGGGTTATCCCTACCTCACCGCCGGGCGCGATTTGATCAGTCTCGATGAACTGGCTTATGTGATGGGTTTTAACGCCACACGGGTAGCGCGTTTACTGCCCTATATTACCCTCCATTCCGGTAGCGGACAGGTTGACCTGCGCTACGCCTCGGCTGAATTGCGGGAGCTGCTGCAGCAATCCTCCATGGATGATGCATCACTCAACACCGCGTTCGGCCTGATTGAACCGGACTGGGGCGCCTGGGAAGGAAGCCCGGTGGGTAATCCGGGTGCCGGTCAGGACTATCGAATCGAGGTGGAGGTGCAGAGCCGGCTGGGGGCGCGTGCCTTCATACGCGCGGATATTACGCTGCAAAGCCGGCAGGATCAGCCCTTCCTGGTCAGGGACTGGCGCGAGTAACGGGTAAATTTATTCGACTTCGGGCGTTTACTTCAGGATAGAATCTAGACATGTCGGTACACACATTGAAAATTCACTGGCTGGAGTTCTGGCACTGGTGGCGCGGTGAAATCACCACACTGCTGCCGGAATCGATGCAGGCCCTGTTCAGTGGCGGTCGCCCGATCCGGCTTCACTATCTCGACGAAACCCTGCGCATCGTCAATCATGGCAGCAATGGCGAGGAAGTGACGCAAAACTATCTGCGGGAGATCGATTGGCAGGATCCCGATGAGCGCCGATTGCTGAACTCGGCGAGCGAGATTTCACTCTGCCTGGGACGCAAGAACTACCTGATCAAAACATTCACCCTGCCGATCGAAGCCGAGGAGAATCTGCGCGAAGTGCTGGCGTTCGAGATGGATCGCCACACCCCCTTCAATGCCCGGCAGGTTTTCTACGACTACCTGATCAATCAACGGGATCGCAAGAACCGTATACTCGATATCACCCTGGTGCTCGCACCCATCGAGAAACTCAAGGACGCCATGCGTCAGCTTGAGGAACATCGCGTGCGCATCAACGGGATCGCACCCTGTGATGAGTCCGAACCCGGCATCAACGGGGTGAATCTGCTGCCCATGGCGCAACGTACCAAGCCCATCAAGCGTTACCGCATCCTCAATGCTGTGCTGCTGCTTCTGTTGCTGACACTGTTGTGCATTCAACTGGCGTTGCCCCTCTATCAGAAGAGCCGCTTGTCGGATGAACTCGAGGCGATCCGCGGCCAATTCCAGAAACAGGCCAACGAAGTCGCTACCCTGCGCGATGAGGTTTCTGCCGCGGAGCGTGAAAACCGTTTTCTGGAGGAGCGCAAGCTGCGAACCCATCCGGTGCTGGACGTACTGCAGGAACTGACCCTGATCCTGCCGGATGACACCTGGGTCAGCCAGTTTGAAATCCGTGACGGCAAGGTGCATCTGTACGGACAGTCCGTCGCGTCCGCGGTGCTGATTCCGCTCATCGAATCCTCCAAAATGTTCCGCAATGTCAGTTTTCGCTCCCCGGTGACACAGAACAGCAAATCCAACACCGAGCGTTTCCACATCTCCGCGGATCTCGTCAACACACAGGATGAAGGTTAGTGCGTTCATTCACCGAACGACTCAGCGCAACACAGAGCCGTTTGCTGGCCATCGCTTTACTGCTGACGCTGCTGCTGGGTGTGATCCTTCTGGTAGGGCTGCCCCTGTGGAACATGAATCGCCATCTGGATGAACGAATCGCTGAGCAGCAGCATCAGATCGGCCTCTACCAGCGCATGGCCTCCCAGACGGATTTCTATCAAGGCGCCTATGAACGGCTCAGCCGGATTCGGCAAGCCGATCACCGCTATCTGCAGAGTGAAACGGAATCACTGGCGGAGGCGGAACTTCAACGTCGGGTCAAACAGATCGTCTCGGCGGCCCAGGGGGAAATCGTCAGCACCCAGGTGGTCAATATCAGTAAAGAAGAGGGGTTCAGTCGGGTGGCGGTCCGGGTGCGCATGAAAAGCAACCTGGAGCAGAGCGTGCAGATTTTTCATCGACTCGAAAGTGAGAAACCCTATCTGTTCATCGATGAGATCACCCTGCGCAGTCGACCCGTGGTGCGTCGTCGCATGCCCGCGACGGAGCAGATCCGCGAGGCCGAGTCGATACTGGATATCGATTTTCAGTTGGTGGGTTACATGAAAGGGCCCGCGTCATGAATGCCTGGAAGGGCACGGTGAACGGATTCAGCCTGCTGCTGCTCGGCATCCTGCTGGTTTTGAGCGGTCTGCTGATCTGGCAGTGGCAGCATCCGCCCAAGGCGGGGGATTTCACCCAGGGCCCGGTTATCGAAGCGGAACCGGGTGAAGAGACCTCAATGATCGCTTTTGCCCCGGTGCCTCTGGGTGCGTACCGGGAAATCACCGAACGTCCCTTGTTCGTCGAGGGACGCATGCCCCCCAAACCCGAAGAGAAAGCGCCTGCAATCGCTGCGCCCCGGGCGCTGCCCCTTAAATTGAAACTGGAAGGGGTCGTGATCACCCCGCAAAACCGGGTGGCGGTGATTCGCGACCTGACCACGAATCGTCTGTTACGTGTTACCGAGGGGATGAACCAGGATGACTGGAAACTCACCCAGGTGGACAACGCCAGCGCCACCGTGGAACGGCTCGGAGAACGACTTACCCTCGAATTGGAGATCCCCGGCGCCGGCAAGCAGCGCAATGCGCCGCCCAAACTGCCGTTCGGTCCCAGGTAAGCCGGAGCCTGATCGCCACTTGATCTCAGCTACGCATCGTATTAGTTTGCGCAGTCCATTGTTTGATCATTTTTTGCTGGATATCAATGAAGCACATCAAGGTTCTGTTTGTCTGCATGGGTAATATCTGTCGCTCGCCCACGGCTCAGGGGGTATTTCGGGCCATGGTGGCCGAAGAGGGTTTGAGCGATCGGATACTGACCGATTCCGCCGGCACCATCGACTATCATATCGGCGGCCTGCCCGACCGGCGCGCCCGGGAGACGGCATTGAAGCGGGGCGTCGACCTCAGCGACCTGAGAGCCCGTCTGGTGAAAGTGGAGGATTTCGAGGCGTTCGACTATATCGTTGCCATGGATCGGTCCAACTACCAGGACCTCTCGGCCCTGTGTCCGCAGGGACTGGAGGCGCGGCTGCACATGTTTCTGGATTTCGCACCGGATCAGCCGGTACGCGAGGTACCGGATCCCTACTATGGCGGGACTGCGGGTTTCGAGCGGGTGTTCGATCTGGTGGAGGAGGCCTCCCGGGGACTTTTGAACCGCATTCGCAGCGAGCACACACTGGTATAGTGTTCTAATTTTTAAGAGCCATTCTGCAATGATGTTCCAACTCTTAGCTGAATGGAACTCCGGTCCTACGGACAACGTGAAGTGTCCCCGATGGCGCTAACATTTTCACCACGAAGGTCACGAAGAACACGAAGGGTGGAATTTGATGCACGCTCGAGTCGTTCCTTCGTGCGCTTCGTGTCCTTCGTGGTGAGACAGATCGATTAGCTAAATCCTCTCGTTCCCACGCAGAGCGTGGGAACGAGAAAAGATATTATTGGAGCTGACCCGGATCGTTCGCGGATGGGGGAACGGTTCCCGACGGATCATCGATCCGCCGGGAGACTTGATAAAGGGCACTAACCAGGCGTTATTCCCCTGCGCCGCTATCCACTACGCTGGGCTTATCCGATGCGGCTGCCGGGGCTTTCGTCTCCACCTGTTTCACGGGCGGGGTGGCGGCATCCTCGACCTTGCGGGGACTCTCCTGGGCTTTCTCGACCGTGGGTTTCGGCTCCACGGGTTTACTGTCATCCTTTTGCAGCGGTTTGGAAATCGGCGCGGATGGTGCGGGCGCGGGGGCCGGCTTGGTCTCCACCTGTTCCAACTTGGGCTTTGGCGCGGCAGCGGGGGCAGGGGCCTCGGCCGGTTTGGACACCGGCTTGACCTCCACATCTGCCCGGGGGGCGGGTTTCTCTTCCCTGGGCGCCGGTTTTTCCTGAGGTTCCGGCTTTTCAACGGTTTCCACCCTGCGGGTTTCCACCTGGACCAGTTTCTTGTCCTCCTGGGGTTCCCGGGGCATGCTCGGTTTGGCGGCCTCTGCTGCAGGCGTTACGGGCCGCTCGTTCGAGTTGTCGCCACGCGGTGGCTGATCCCCTTCCGCAGCGGATGACCTGGGTGGCCGGGTACGGGGTGCCGAGCGGGTCTGCCCCTTGTTCTGGTTGTCTTCGTGTTCACCCTCCGGCGACTCCTGCGGAGCACCCGCTTCCAGGGCGTTCGGGTTGTTCTCATTCGCCTTGTCGGTACTGCTGCGACGCCTGCGGCCTCCGCGCCGACCCCGGCGGGACTTGGGACGACTGCTCTCACCACTGTCTCCGACCGCAGGACTTTCACCCTGGGTGGTTTGCGGTTTCGTCTCCTCCGTGGCTTTGGGCTCTACTGCGGGCTTTGCCTCGACGGCGGGCTTTTTCGGAGCCGGACGGCGTTTGCTGGCCGCCTGTTTGTCCTGTGCCTGACGTGAGTCACTGCGCTGTTCCGTGCCCGGTTTGCGGTTGCGACTCGCGTTGCTGCTGCCACTGCTGGACGGGGTCCGGCGACCGCGACGCGAGTTGGCATCGTCCTGGGCGGTCTCCTTATCCTTGACGGCAACCCGGGTATCCGCTTTTTTTACTTCGGCGACTGCGCTGCGTTCCGTCTCACCCGGCTGCTTGGGGGAGAAGATGCTGAAAATACGTTTCAAGAAGCCGGTCTCGTGACCCTCCACCGGAGCAGGCGCAACGGTTGGGGCCTGCCGCTGCGGTGCCGGGCTGGCCGGAGCAATGGATTTGACCGCCGGCTGTTCGGATTTGACCGGCTTGCTGGTGGCGTACCCGCCACTGCTTTCCGTCGGCTCTTCGGAGATCAGCTTGTAGCTGGAGACGTCCTCGTCATCGCTCGGCATGTCGCTGAGCCGGATCCTTTCGATCTTGTAATTCGGGGTCTCAAGGTGGATGTTGGGTATCAGCAGGACCTCGATGGACTGGCGCTTCTCGATGTCGTGGATCATCTGGCGCTTTTCATTCAGCAGGAATGTGGCCATATCCACCGGCAACTGTGCGGTGATGCGCCCGGTATTCTCCTTCATGGCCTCCTCTTCGATGATGCGGAGTACGGAGAGGGAGAGGGACTCGACCCCACGAACCGTACCATGCCCCTTACAGCGGGGACAGACCTGTTCGCTGGCTTCGCCGAGGGACGGACGCAGGCGTTGGCGGGACATTTCCAGCAGTCCGAAGCGGGAGATACGACCGATCTGCACCCGGGCGCGATCCTGCTTCAAGGCCTCTTTGAGACGGTTTTCGACCTCACGCTGATTGCGCGAGGGGGTCATGTCGATAAAGTCGATGACGAACAGTCCACCGAGATCCCTGAGCCTCAGCTGGCGCGCGATCTCATCGGCCGCCTCCAGATTGGTGTTCAGCGCGGTCTCCTCGATGTCGGCGCCTTTGGTGGCCCGAGCCGAGTTGATGTCGATGGAGGTCAGCGCCTCGGTATGGTCGATCACGATTGCGCCACCGGATGGGAGCCGGACCTCGCGCTGAAAAGCGGATTCGATCTGGCTCTCGATCTGGTAGCGGCTGAACAGGGGGACTTCATCGGAGTAGTGACGCAATTTCTTGCCGTATTGCGGCATTACCTGATTGATAAATCGCTCGGCCTGGCTGTAGACATCCTCATCGTCGATGACGATCTCACCGATATCCGCGCGCAGATAGTCGCGGATCGAGCGAATGATCACATTGCTTTCCTGGTAGATCAGGAACGGGGCGGGTTTTTCGGCGGATTGTTCGATGGCGGTCCATAGCTGGATCAGGTAATCCAGGTCCCACTGCAGCTCTTCGCTGTTCTTGCCGACCCCGGCGGTGCGCACGATCAGACCCATGTCCTCGGGAAACTGCAACTCGCTCATGGCTTCACGCAGTTCGGTCCGGTCCTGACCCTCGATGCGACGGGAAACGCCACCGGCCCGGGGGTTGTTCGGCATCAGCACCAGATAACGGCCTGCCAGGGAGACAAAGGTGGTCAGGGCGGCGCCCTTGTTGCCCCGTTCCTCTTTCTCGATCTGGACGATGACTTCCTGGCCCTCTCTGAGGGCCTCCTGGATGCTCACGCGTCCGGAAGATTCACGGGCTTTCTCGGTAAAGTAGCTGCGCGAGATCTCTTTCAGAGGCAGAAAACCGTGCCGATCGGCACCGTAGTCCACAAAAGCAGCTTCAAGACTGGGTTCGACGCGGGTAATGCGTCCCTTGTAGATGTTGGCCTTTTTTTGTTCCCGACCCGGGATTTCAATGTCAAGGTTGAACAGCTTTTGGCCATCGACAATGGCAACACGCAACTCTTCAGGTTGAGTTGCGTTGATCAGCATTCGTTTCATGTTGTTGTATCCATTAAAGCCGTCCTGACCTCCGGTCCAGGACAAAACAGGCCAACCCGACAGGTTCCGGCACAGGCTGTGTCAGACCCCTTGGTCAGTGGCATGTCATCGAACCCGGAACCGGGTGAGTACCAAGCCGTAAAGCTGGCTCGGACGGCTTAAAAACTGTTAAAGTCCGCCGCTCGGGATTTGCTGTTGATCGAACGGATAAAGGCGCTCAGAGCAAGGGAGAGCAACAGGGCCACATGAGAGGGGGCCCGGCATCTATTCCGAGGGCGAATCCGGCAAAAATGGGATTGGTGCCCGAAAGCATGCTCTGGCGCGGCAGTATGGGTTCAGATTAAGAGCCAGGTCCCGAAGGCACCTGTGCGCTTGGCTGGATAGCCCGGATTGCGCCGATGTGGGTTCGGGGCGCAAATCAGTCTACGGACCGCGCGAACGACGGCGGGCGCACATAATGGAGCATGAGCGAACCGACGTCTGAAAAACTGAAACTGAATATAGCAACCTTCAGTGCGAACATCAATCTTACAATTGAATTAAAATTGGCGCTAAATGTCAGAATCCAAAAAGAATTCTCCAGCAGTTCATTTTCTGGACGTTGGATCCGAGTTTGCCGGGCAGCGAATCGACAATTTTTTGTTGCGCCATCTCAAGGGCGCTCCCAGAAGCTATGTCTATCGGGTGTTGAGAACCGGCGAGGTTCGGGTCAACAAGGGACGGGTCAAAGCCCAGTACAAGCTTCAGGCCGGTGACCGGATCCGCATTCCTCCAGTCAGGCTCGAACCCGGGGCCGATCATCCGATACCCGAATCCCTTCAAGCCCGGCTGCGGGATGCCATCGTCTTCGAGGATGAACGATTTCTGGTGCTCAACAAACCTTGCGGGGTCGCGGTCCATGGGGGCAGCGGGGTGAGTGTCGGGGTCATTGAAACCCTCCGTCACCTGATGCCGGATGAACGGCAACTGGAACTGGTGCACCGTCTCGACCGGGACACCTCAGGCTGCCTGATGATCAGCAAAAAGCGCAGCGCCTTGCGGGTGCTGCATGAACTGATGCGGGAAAACCGGGTCGATAAGCGCTATCTGGCCCTTGTGGCCGGCAGTTGGCGCAAGGGCATTCAACGCGTGGACCAGCCGCTGAAAAAAAACACCCTGCAGGGCGGGGAACGCATCGTCCGGGTGGACGCGGAAGGACGTCCATCCCAGACAGTCTTTCACCGTCAGGAACGCTTTGCTGATGCGACCCTGGTGGAGGTTGAGCTGCTCACCGGGCGCACCCACCAGATCCGGGTACATAGCGCGTGGCTGGGGTCTCCGGTGCTGGGGGATCAGAAATACGGTGACGATGAACGGAATAAAGTCATGAAAGACATAGGCTTGAGAAGACTTTTTCTACATGCTTATCAACTGAAGCTGCGGTGGCCGGGTGAGCGGCAGGAACGGGTCATTCAAGCCCCTTTGCCCGATGAGTTGCAGCAGGTGCTGGATAATCTTAAGAGTTTACATGAAGTTTAGACTATTAATATTTGATTGGGATGGCACAATAATGGACTCCGAGGCCCGGATCATTGCCTGTGTCGAGGCGGCGATCCAGGATCTCGAGCTGCCGCTGCCTTCCCGAGAGGCGATCAGCAACATCATCGGCCTGGGATTGCGGGAGGCGGTCCATCAACTTTTTCCCGAGGGTGATGACCGGTTGCATCTCGAGATCGCCGCCCGATACCGGGTACACTTTTTCAATCCGGAAGTCGCCCGTTCTGAACTGTTTCCAGGTGCGCGGCAGACCCTCCAGACCCTGAATGAACTCGGCTATCTATTGGCTGTAGCCACCGGCAAGGGGCGTCAGGGTTTGGACCATGCCCTCGAAAGTACCGGCCTGGGACCCCTGTTTCTGGTCACCCGATGTGCGGATGAGACCTTTTCCAAGCCTCATCCCGAGATGCTGCATCAGATTCTCGACTACACGGGCATGCATCCGAAGGAGGCTCTGATGATCGGCGACACCGAGTACGATCTGGAGATGGCCCGCAATGCCGGAATGCCCTCTCTGGGGGTCACCTACGGTGTGCATGCGGTGGAACGGTTGCGCAAACACCAACCGCTCGGGTGTGTCGATGCGGTTGACCAGATACCTGCCTGGCTCTCCCAGATAGATAATCGGGACTAAAGCAGGCAGCATTTATAGTGATGTAATACAGTAAGATAAAAGGTATTTCTCATGTCAGATCAAAGTAGTGGTGAGCAAAGGTCACAGGCGGAAGCAAGCCCGTGGGAACGTGATTTACTGAATCGGATGGTGATGGCGACCGTGGCCGAAAACCGGCGCAGTCGTCGCTGGGGGATTTTCTTCAAACTGCTCACCTTCGGCTACCTGTTCGTGGTACTGGGTGTCTTCCTCTGGTCGGACAAATGGCAGGATGCCCAGGTCAGTACGAAAGATCACACCGCCCTGATCAATGTGGAAGGTCTGATCTCATCCGAAACCAAGGCGAGTGCCGACAAGGTGGTCACCGCCTTGCGCAAGGCCTTCGAGGACAAGAAAACCAAGGGTGTCGTCCTGCGCATGAATACCCCGGGCGGCAGTCCGGTGCAGTCCCGCTACATCAACCGCGAAATCGGCCGCCTCAAGGAGCAATATCCCGACATCCCGGTGTACGCAGTGATTACGGACATCTGTGCCTCCGGCGGCTACTACATCGCTGCGGCAGCGGACAAGATCTACGCCGATGAGGGCAGTCTGGTGGGCTCCATCGGAGTGCTGATCAACGGTTTCGGATTTGTCGATGGCATGAAGGAGCTGGGCATCGAACGCCGCCTGCTAACGGCGGGAGACCACAAGGGGATGCTCGATCCCTTCTCACCCCTGCGCGAATCGGATCGGGAGCATGTCCAGCAAATGCTCCACCAGTTGCATCAGCAGTTCATCAGCGTCGTTAAGGAGGGTCGGGGAGACCGACTCCAGGATGCCCAACATCCGGAGATCTTCAGCGGGATGTTCTGGAGCGGAGAGGAGGCCAGGAAACTGGGCCTGGTCGACGACTTCGGCAGCAGCAGCTACGTTGCGCGGGAGATTATCGGTGTGGAGGAGATCGTAGACTTCACGCAAAAGGAGGATGTCTGGGAGCGGGTTGCCCGCAACCTGGGTGCGGGTGCGGCCAAGACCCTCCTCTCGGTTGGTGGTTTGCAAGAGGGCATCAACATCCAGTAAAGACGGATCGCCTTAGGGCGCGAAGAAACAAAAACCCCGCCATAAGGCGGGGTTTTTGTCTGAAGGCATGGGTTGCTTATTCAGACTTTTGGGCCGGGGCGGGAGCTACCTGGGGAGCGGCATACGGATAGCCGTAAGGTGCGCCGTAATAGCCCGGATAGCCATAGCCGTAACCCGGATAGCCATAGCCGTAGCCGGGGTAGCCGTAACCATAACCCGGATAGCCGTAGTATCCCGGATAACCATAGGGGCCATAGCCCCAGGGCCCATCGTAGTAGTCGTCATCAAACCAGTCCCAAGGGCCCCATCCTCCGAAGAATGCCTGTGCCGGAACTGTGGCGAGCAGGGCGGATCCAGCCACTGCGGTGAGCAATGCAGTTTTCAGCGTTTTTTTCATGGCGTCAGTTTCTCCTTCTTAGCTCGTATCTGATGTTACGGATTCAGTGGGTCATTCCATACCCGATCCTCTCTGTTGTTGTGCGGTCCCTGTCTTGCGGACAATTCCGTGAACCGACTGATGCGGCACCTCCGCACACGAGGTGAGAGGGGGCACACAGTTAATATATGTTAGCGGAAAAAAAATTTTTTGATTTGAATCACTAAATTAGTGGTTATTAATATATCCCATTGGATATGCACTACGGTATGTCGTCCAGACAGTCTGAACGTCCTTCAAGCCGGCCGATGGGTTGAATCATCAAGCCGTTTGTCGAGACGATAAAACGCAGATTCGATCTGTTCTGGTGTGTTATGGAAATGCGGGGAAAACCGGATCCCTCCGGCCCGGTGGGCGCACACCACCCGGACGTCCATCAAATCCCGATACAGTTGCTGGTTGTCCCTGTCCGGGACACGGAAGGTTACGATACCTGCCCGGGACTCCGCAGCGCGAGGCGTCAGCAGTTCAAAACCCCGCGCGTCCGCCTTTTCTATGATCTCCTGGGTTAGCGCCCGCACACTTTCGTCAATGCGCTCGATCCCGGTCTCCAGCAACAGGGACAGACTGGCATGTAATGCATGGATACCCAGCATGTTGGGACTGCCGCATTCGAAACGTCGCGCCGTGCCGGCGGGTTGCCACTCTTTGCGGTCGAAATCACCGGCGGACTCCACCATGTGCCAGCCGAACTGATGCAAGCGGAGGCGTTCACGCAGGGAGCCACGACAATACATCAATGCGAGACCTTCAGGACCTAGCAGCCATTTGTGACCATCCGCGACAACCACGTCAGCCTGACAGGCCTGAACGTCGAACGGCACTACGCCAAGGCTTTGAATCGCATCCACCACGAACAGGATACCCCGCGCTCTGCAGTACTGACCCAGTTTTTCGAGGTTCAAGCGGATACCGCTCGCATACTGCACGGAACTCACCGAAAGCAAGCGGGCACGCTCGTCGCACAGGGCGATCAGTGCCTCTTCGGGATCTGAACACTCGCCCAGGTCCAGTAAACGGACCTCAACGCCCTGATCTCGAAGGGACTCCCAGACAATCCGGTTGGAAGGGAATTCCTGGGCGATTGAGACCACCCGGTCCCCCGCTTGCCAGTCGATGCCATAGGCCACCAGAGAGAGACCTTCCGAGGTGTTTTTCAACAGGGCGATGTCCGCATCGGACGGTGCATTGAGCAGTTGCGCCCCCAGTGTCCGCAAGGCCTGTTCCTTAACCAGCCAGCGGGGGTAGTCATACGCACCCCGGACGGTATTCTCCCGGGCGAAATCCGCAACCGCCTCAGCCGTGACGAGAGGCCAGGGGGCGACAGCGGCATGATTCAGATAAATCAGATCCGGGTCGAGTTTGAAAAGGTTCACGTTGAACTCCCGTGTTCCGGGGTGTGCCGCTATTCTAGTGTAGTGTCTCATACAGATTGCTGAAATCAGAGGCCCGCTCAGGCCAGGAGTCAAGGCGCGATGCGCAGGCAATGGCAGACCCTGGTCAAGCATTGCAACGCAGGATCCTGGCCTGAGCGGGCCTCCCTTGGGGCGTGACGCTGAGCGTCCCTGAGTGCGGGTAAAAACCCGGGATCAAGTTGCTCATCGTTAGACTTATCTCAATCTCATCTCAGCGCCTGTGACCGACAATAAAATAGCGACGTTCAAAAAGACTCCCTCATTGGGAATTTTAATAGTTCATAATAATCTAATTTATGAGATAATCGGCCCCTAAGCGGCATACAGGTTTGGGAAATTAAGGTCTGACTGACATGCGTCAGGGTTTGAATTCGATGAAACCGTTAGTATCCGCCACGACAAATACGCAATGCAGTGAGAGGTGTAGTATGTTGTTCCTGAATTGCAAATATTTACGTCGCGCCTTCAGTTTGGCTGGTCTATTTCTGATTGGAGGCATGTTGTTGGAAGTTCTGGCGCATCTTCTCGCCAGCCAAGCCTATCTTCTTACCCTTCAGACTTTCGCTCTCGGGATGATTCTGTTCAGCCCGGTGATCATCCTCGTGGTCATGGTGGTTTCCCTGATTCCCGGCGTCAATTTGAAAGAGTGCATGGGTTATACCCGGTAAACCGGTCATCAGCCGGGCGGCGTGACTCATCCCGGTTTGGCAAAAACTGATCTCCGGGTTCAGCATTCCGCGCCGCGTCCTCTTCAAATGCCAGGGCAGAATCTAGCGCCATCGGGGACACTTCACGTTGTCCGTAGGGCCGGAGTTCCATTCAGCTAAGAAGATGTCCTCTCCTACCGCTGCTTGAGATTTCAGAGTGGCGCGCTTTGCGGGTCGCTCAGCCGAATAGGGTACCGCCCTGTAGTTGGGTTTCGCCGCGATATCACAGGTTTTAAGCGGGGTTTGAAACCGGTCTCTTGAAATTTTTCGAGCCAATCCCTATCTCCTAGTCAACATGATTCAACGCTTAGGAGAGATTGAATGTACCTGAAACAACGCCCCCTGGAAGACAGTCTGTTTCATCAGTTTCGCCATATGGAGCGGGAGATGGACCGCTTGTTTGATGCCGTGGGTTTGAAGCACGGCGCACGGGTGTCTCACGCAAGTAACTATCCACCGATCAGTCTGGCGACCTCATCGGAGCAGGTTGATATCGCACTGTTTGCCGCAGGCATGGACAGCGACAGTTTCGAAATCACGGTTGATCGCAATCACCTGGTTGTACACGGCAAGCGGGTGCTGCCGAAAGAGGAACAGGCGGAAGGGCTTCTGCGTAAGGAACGCTTCGATGGCGAATTCCATCACGTGATCAACCTGCCGGATGACATTGATGAGAACCAGGTGGATGCCCGTTACGAGCACGGTGTTCTACGGGTCACCATACCCCGGCGCGAGCCCCCCAAACCGATTCAGATCAAGGTTCAGTGATCACCTTGTGACTCAATACTATTGGATATCGGAGATGAACGACATGAGTAGCCAGAATCAGATGATCAAGCAGGAAAACAATGAAATCCGTAAGGCCGAGGCGCCTCAAAGGGCGACCCGGCCGAACGTGGATATTTATGAAGACAAGCAGGGCATCACCCTGATCGCGGACCTTCCCGGTGTATCCACGGAGGGACTGGACATCCAGGTCGATCAGGAGATTCTCTCCATCGATGCACGTATCGATATCCCGATGCCGAGCGGGACCGATCTGCATGTCGCCGGGTTGAGGCCCACCCGTTATCAGCGCAGTTTTACCATCAGTAACGAACTGGATGTGGAAAAGATCGAAGCCGTACTGAAGAACGGTGTATTGGCGATGCGGATTCCCAAGCGCGAGCAGTATCAACCCCGCAAGATCAATATCCGCGCGGCGTAGTCAAGGGTATTACAGCAAACGGTTGCGGCCGTTACGCGTCTGCTGCTGGACGGCGTGTAACGGCCGCGTTCATTGCTCTGCCTGTTGCAGAGCGCATTGATTCGGATCGCTCAACTGGGCAATTGATGTTGCGACCGATCAGCCACTGTCCACTCAGGCATAGCACAAGGAGTGGTTAGGTAGGCGGGAGAGTCTGGTGTATATTCAGCGATCACCTGACTTTTGTTTTCCTGCTCATGAAAACCATTACTTCAGCCCGTAACCTGGCCATCAATGGCGCGGAGCCCACGTTTCCGGATCCCCTGCATGTGGGACGGCCGCACGTGGCCAACCGGGAGGGTTTTCTGCGTACCACCGAGCAGATTCTCGACCGGCTTTGGTTGACCAACAATGGCCCGGTGGTGCAGGAACTGGAACGACGGGTCGCTGACTACCATCGGGTGAAACACTGCGTCGCCATGAGCAGCGGTACCCTGGGTCTTGAGATTGCGATCCGGGCTCTACAGCTGGAAGGGGAGGTGATTCTGCCTTCCCACACCTACGTCGCCACGGCCCACGCGTTGCACTGGCATGGTTTGACGCCGGTGTTTGCAGACATCGATCCGGCTACCCATAACCTGGATCCCGAATCGGTGCGTGGCCTGATTACCGAGCGAACCAGTGCGATCATCGGTGTGCACCTGTGGGGGCGTCTGGCGCCCGTGGAGGCTCTGCAAACGTTGGCGGACCGCTTCAATCTGAAGCTCATCTACGATGCGGCGCATGCCTTTGGATGCTCCTACCAGGGCAAGCGGGTAGGGCATTTCGGGGACTGTGAGGTGCTCAGTTTTCATGCCACCAAGTTTTTCCACACCCTGGAGGGTGGGGCGGTTCTGACCAATCAGGACAGCCTGGCGGAGCAGTTGAAACTGATGCGCAATTTCGGTTTCGCGGGCGTCGATCAGGTGGTCTGTGCCGGTACCAACGGCAAGTTGAACGAAGTCTCTGCCGCCATGGGTCTGGCCAATCTGGATGCTCTGGAAACGCTTCTGGCGCATAACCGCCAGGTCTACTCAGCCTATCGGGAGGCACTTGCAGAGGTGCCTGGTATCAAGCTGTTGGCCATGGATGAAAGTCAGGACAGCAACTACCAGTACGTGGTGCTGGAAATCGAGGCGGACTGTAAACTGGGACGGGATGAGATCATCGGAGCATTGCATGCGGAGAATATCCTCGCCCGCCGTTATTTCTGGCCCGGCTGTCACCGCATGATGCCCTATCGCGAGCTGTTTCCCGGGGCGGGGCGGCATCTGAGGCATACCGAGGCGGTTTCTGAACGCATCATTGTGATGCCGGCCGGGTTTGCCGTTACCCCGGAAATGGTTCCGGGTATTACCGCAGTGCTTCGGACCCTGCTGGGATGAACCCGCTGCTCAGCAGCTTCTCAGGTCTTTCCGTATTCGTGGGTCAGGCCTTGATAGATGCTTTCCAGAAACTGTAACGAGTCGGTCGATGGCTGGTTGTTGTTCCGATATTGCTGCGGTCCCGCATAGGTTTCAGGCATGGGATAGCTCTGCCGCTCAAGACGTTCGGTGATCTGTCGGTACGTGGCTGCCGGATTCTCGCAGAACGCTTCGTAGTCCACCTTCAACCATCGTTCGGCGGGGATCTGCCCGAAGGCTTCACTCAAGGCACGCCGGGTGAAGAAAATCTGCGCCGCAACCTCGGCCTCGGCCGAATCGAACGTCAGGGCATCGAATTCCGGTGGCTTGAATCCCCACCACAGGGTACGATCGCCCCGAAATCGCTCCCGGGCTTTGAGGATAGAGTTCATCTGCTGCGCGGGATCCCGGCGTACATGGATGAACAGGACCTGTTCGAACAAACTGTTCAACCGGCTCACGTTCCAATTGGCAATGATGCCTTTCATGACAAAGGGTTTGTCGAAAACCGCTTCCATACCGGCCAGTTCCCGCAGAAAGCCCCGGGTGTCCGCCCGTGCCCACTTTTCCCCGTCGAGATAGGGCCGCTCCCCAAAGTCGAAGAAACGGCGCCAGAAGTACCAGAATACGTTGGGTGCCGCGAGTCCCTGGGTTTTGCCCAGATCGGATGAGAAACTGTGTTGATAGCTGTAAGGCTGCAGGTCGGCAAAATCCTCACGGTAGCGATAGCGGGGATTGAGCAGCATCTCCTGGATCATCGCACCGATGCGGGGGGCCTGGTAAAACCGGGCGAGCAGATTGGACGGATATCCGAAGTGGCCACTGGCGGCGAGCCATTGCAACATCAGGGTGGTGCCTGAGCGAGGGCCACCCATGATCAGGATCAAGGGGTAACGGGGGGCGCTAAAGCTTGCCAAAGACTCCCGTTCGGCCAGGGATAGAGGACGATTGAGTGATTGCAGCAATAACTCCAGATCCTCGTTTCGCTGAAATGCCCTGGTTCGGGCTTCGTTGCGCATCTCTTCAGACATTGTTTATTTGCTCAGGGCCAGTATGCCAGGAACCCCCGGGTTGCATGCCAGTCCAGGGACTGGCGTTCGTGGATAATCCAATTCAACGCCTCCAGTCGCGGCTGGCGAAACCATAGCCAGAGTCGCGCTTCAACGGCGTAGAGTGAACAGTCGAATCCCCACTGTTCGAATAACAGCGCCATGCTCCGATTGGTGAACATCAGGCAGTGTACCGGTAGCAGGTAGAACCAATTGGGGTCTCTGGGTATCTCACCCCGAACCAGGGTGTGCAGTGCCAGCACACCCGCGGGTCCGACGAGCGATCCCACCCGGTCGAGACTCTCCCGGTCTCGCAGGTGTTCGAGGGTTGCGGTATTCAAAACAACCGGAAACCGATCGGGTACTAGATCGGATTCGCGGAGATATCCGGCACGATGCCAGTAAGGATCATAACCCAGTACCTGAAGGCCGGCCTGATTGAGCCGATTCAGCAGTTCCCCTTCACCGCAACCATAATCCAGCCATGCCGCCTGGGTCGGAAGGATCTGTAGCTCGCTTAATGACAACAGCACTTCAGCCTGGGAATTGAGGCGTTTCCGCCAACGCGGGTCATCGGGGTTTTCATCCAGCTGCCGATAGCTGCCATGATAGTCCTGGCAAATGTTTCGCCACCGTTCCTCCGGCAGATCAAGAAGCGTTCTGGCATGAACACAACCGCATTCGCTGCAGATCTCGTAGACCACCCGATCGAGATTGAAGCGATCGAAGGACTTGGTCATGTAGGGTTTCAGGGCGCTTTGACATATCAGGCATTGCATTGTTGCTATACTAGCCGTTTTTGAAATCACGATCCGGGTTTGTATGCGATCCAACGACGAACCATTCTGGGACCGACAGCGGGAAACGGCTTCCGAAGAACAGCGCAATGAGTGGATACTGCAGCGTATCAAGGCGCAACTGGACTATGTCTATCCAAACATACCGTTCTATCGGAAGCTGTACGACGCGCATGGGGTTACGCCGGGGGATATCCTTTCGCTGGAGGATTTTACACAAAAGATACCGGTGGTGACGAAGGTCATGCTACGCCGGTCACAACAGGATTTTCCTCCGTTTGGTGATTACCTCGGGGTTGCGTTTGGCGAAGTGTCCCGGATCCAGGGAACATCCGGCACCACCGGGCAGCCCACGCTTTTTGCCATATCCAAATCGGACTGGGCGCAGATCTCGGAACACCAGGCACTGCAGTGTTGGGCTGCGGGTTTGCGCCCCGACGATATCGTGCAGATCGTCTTTCCCTTGAGCCTGTATGTCGGGGGCTGGGGACTGTTGGGCGCGGCGGAACGGATTGGGGCGAAAGTCCTCCCCATGGCGGGTGGGGATACTCTGCGTCAAATCCGTATGTTGCAGCAGGTGGGGGCGACGGTGATCTGCGGTACGCCGTCCTTCTGTCTGCATATCCTGGAGACGGCCCGGGGCGAGGGTGTCGATCTGGCCTCAGGAGCGTTGCGTCTGGGTTTTTTCGGCGGTGAACCCGGCGCGGGCATCCCGGCGGTGAAACAGCGACTCGAGGCGGGCTTCGGGATCCACGCCATCGATTTTGGAAACGTGGCCGAACTGCATCCCTGTAGCAACATGGAGTGTTCACAGCGCAGCGGCATGCATGTCTACCAGGACATCGACTACACCGAAGTGGTCGATCCACTCAACCCGAACCGGGGGCTCGGTTATGAGCAACGCGGGGCAGTGGTCTATACCCACCTATGGCGTCGCTCTCAACCCATGATCCGTTACTATCCGGGTGACGAGACCCTGATGACCCGACAGTCCTGTACCTGTGGCCGGACCTATCCGCGCATGCCCCACGGCATCATGGGTCGCCTGGATGATCTGATTATTGTGCGCGGAGTAAAATTCTATCCTTCCGATGTGGAGGACGTATTGAGAGCCATCCCGGGCATGGGCGTCGAATTCCGCATCCGCCTGGAGCGCCGGGGTGAGCTCGACGAAGTGGTCATCGAGGCCGAATGCGACAACCCGGCACAGAGCGATCTCTTCAAGGCTCAGACGGAACAGCGCCTGCAATCCATGTTGGGATTGAGAATGAACGTCGTGGTCCATGCGCCGGGTCACTTTCCACGCACCGCATTCAAGGCGCGGCGGGTCATCGATCAACGTTCGGATCTATCTTCATGAGCGGAAAAAAATCACTGGTCATCATCGGCAGCGGCGGACACGCGGGATGCCTGCGGGATATCGCCCGCCTGGCGGGTTTCCAGGTTGGAGGGTTTGTCGACCGAACCCGCCCAGCGGGGACATGCGTGCTGGATCTGACGATCCTGGGGGGAGATGACTTGCTCCAGGATGAGTCGTTTATTCAGGGACATCATTTCGCCATCGGCATCGGCCACCCGCTGGCCCGTCGTCGTTATGGGGAATGGCTGCTGCGGCAAGGCGCCGAACTGCCGGCCATCATTAATCCTTCCAGCTTCGTCTCACCCCATGCCGAGTTGGGGCGGGGGGTTCTGCTGATGGGTATGAACGCGGTTAATCACGGGGTCTGTGTCGGGGATTTTGCGGCCTTGGACTGGCAGGTCACCCTGGGTCACGGGGCACATCTGGGTACGGCCCTGTTCGCGGGGCCCGGCAGTCGGGTGGCCGGTGATGTGGTTTGTGGTGATGAGACCTATCTCGGATTGGGATGTCAGGTGATCGAAAAGGTGCGTATCGGAAAAGGCTGCCTCATCGGCGCCGGCGCCACGGTGATTCGTGACCTGCCGGACCATGTGCTGGCGGTGGGATCTCCCGCGCGGGTGGTGCGCGACAATCCGCCTGAATCCGATCCGCTGTTGGGTCCCAGTGTCTGATCCGCGGGGAGGTTGAATCAGGTTTTGGACGCTTTTCTCATCAGCAGGGTTTCGCCCTGAACATACGCACAGTCGAATCCGCCCCGGGCCATCAGTTCGTCACCCGCTAGCCTGACCCCATCACCAAAACTCCATAGGTAGTCGTCAAGGAGGATCCAGCCCCCGGGTGCCAGGTGAGGCTCCCAGAGCGCGATGTCCTGCTTCACATACCGGTATGCGTGATTGGCATCGATGTGCAGCAACGCGATTTGCCCCTGTATTGCAATGCGCCCGAATTCCGGGGTATCGAGATGGCCTGTTTTCACCGCCTCACAGTAAACCCCATGAGCCTCCTCGGACGTCTCTCGGATGTAGCCCCGATTGGGCAACAGGGAAAGATGACACAGAAAACTCTGAAAGATCTTTTCGAAATCGATTGAGGCGACATCCTGGTTGATCAATTCCGCTGCCGGTCCTTGGTCCTCGAGTCTCAGCGACGACCAGGGATCGACGCTGATATGGTTTCCGACCTGGTAGTGCGCGCCCAGCCAGGCCATCGCATAGGCGGAGCGACCATACAGCGATCCGATTTCCACCAGGTTGCCCTTCGGCAACAGGGGGGCGATATGAATCAATGCATGGAGTTTTGCCAGGTCACATTGACCTGGAATAAGCAGGAACTGCTGATGCAGGCCGGCGAGTGCCGATCGGTTGATACCCGGGCTGTCGACAGGGATGACGGCGTCCGCGAGGGTGTCGGTGAAACCTTCAGCCAGTACCCGGTCCGCCCAATCCAGACTGTTTGCGATTTTGATCCAGTCCCGCTCATAGGGGTCCGGCTGAACCAGTTTAACCGGATAGTGTGCGGGGCGGTCTATCAGCAACGACTGCAGCCGGGTCCAGACCCCCTGATGATGGGTGAAGATGTGGGTGATGCCCTGATCCTGAATCAGGTCTCTCAGACGATTCGCAAAGGTCTCATCCGTTACGTAGGGCAGAGAGACAATATTCCCGCCACCGGGTCCGGAAAGGGTTTGGATCTGAGAACTCGCGGCAATAAACGGAATCCCCAGTGCGCTCGCTTCGGCCGCGAGACGTTGACCCGCATCGATGTCGATTGGGAAGATCAGCAGTTTCAATGCGCCATGCCTGCCTGATTCAGTCGGATGTCATCCCGGTCAGCGTCTCCCACAGCCGCGTGGGGAGCGACAGTTCGCCTTTTCGCCGCACCGCCTGTAAGCGGGCTTCACCGTGTGCGCCCGGGATCTGATCCGCACCGAGTACCGCCGAGACGCGGGCCAGAAGATCCTGCACGTCCCCTAGGTGAAGCCCGGGCAACTGTCCGGCATTCATGCCGATCATCACCAGGGCTCCGCGTTTACTCGATCCGGCAAACAGGGTGGTGAGCGCCTCCACGGCCAGGGTCAGGGCATACTGCCTGCGTCCGGCGACATCATCGAACCGTTGCAGGATTTTTCCGCTCAGGCGCATCTCATCATCAAACAGCTCGGACACCTGTTGTGGTACTTGACCCTCACGGGTTTGCACACTGAGGGAGGCCAGCTCACCTGGGGCGCCGAACAACAGGGCCAGCAACTGACCGAAGGTGGCCGGGGCGGGACTGACATCCGTGACGAAGGGTGCCGCATCGCCGGTCCCCGGCAGGGCCACCGCGATGGGGTTGGTGCCGAGCAGGGGTTTGTCCCCCGCTTCGAACGAGACCAGGGGGGGGCTGGTGGCAAATCCCAGTGCAGCATGACCGGAGCGGGCCAGGGGGCGCAGGTAATCGCCGATCACCCCAGTGGGGAAGGCGCCATTACAGACCACCACCGAAAAGGCTTGGTGTTGCAGTTGTTGCTGCAGATGCTCCGCGGCCTCGCGGGCGGCCAGATAACCCAGGCTCTCACGGCATTCGAAACGGGTCAGCCAGGGGCTGAGCACCTGAACCTCCGGCGGCGTGTGGCTGATGCGGCCCAGGCGGGTGCGCAGCCAGGGAATACGCACCAGGCCATGTGAGCGTTTGCCGCGGAGTTCCGCATCCAGAAGTTGCTTGAGGGTTTCCTCGACCGCGGATTCCGGAGAGAGGAAACCGGACAGGGCCTTGTGGCAGACGCGTTCGATTTCCGTCAGCGGTAGCGGCAGCATTCCGCTGGGGTTCAAGTGGAACCCCGCTGCTGCTGTTTGAGCAGTTCTTCGAGACCCGCGACAAAGGCCGCCAGCTTACGGCTCTCTTCACCCTGCGCCTCCGACAGGGCTTGCTGCAGTCCGCTGCAGCGATCGCTGAATACCGGACCGACCACATCATCCATACGGGTCCCTTCGAATAGGGACTTCACCAGGCTGGCGCCGAACAGGGAGGCGCCGGTCAGGTCGGCGTCGTTGAGAATGATCTGGTTCAGGCGGGCGTAGACCAGCAGGGCGCCGCGCAAGTCCGCGCCGCTGAGATCGCCCGCGATATAAGACTGGACCAGGGTGGTTGCGGAGAGGTTGGCGCCGCTCATCGACATGGCCTTGGGCGGGTCACCGGTGATCATGGCGCGATACAGGTAGGCGCCATGCAGATCGGCTCCGGCCAGATTACAGTCCCGGAAATGGGCGCAACGGGCGGTAAACCGGTGTAATTTAGCCTCCTGGAAAGAGGATTCCCGTACCGCGATGTTCTCCCCGGTCACACCACTGAAATCGGAGCGGTCCGCCATGACATTGTACAGGGTGGCATTGTCCAGCTTGGCGCCGGAAAAATCGGCGCCCTCGATGCTGAGGTTGAGGAAACGAGCCTGTTCCAGATCGGCCAGTCTGAAATCCGCGTGGGACATGGAGAGCGACGCGAAATCCGCTTCCCGGGCGGTCAGGCTCTGTGCGTCGAGACGGGTGTAATTGCCACCGCGAATACGCAATCCGGGCAGGTTGGCCTGCGCCAGGGATATCCCATCCGCATCCACCAGCCGCTGCAGGCAGAGTCCTTCGCCACTGGCGTCATTGAAGCGGACGCCCCGGCAGTTGGACTTGGTAATGCTCAACTGCGCAAGCTGAGCCCCGGAGAAGTCGGCTCCGGCCAGATGACACTCATTGATCGCCGATCCCTGCAGGTTGCTGCGGCGAAAATCCACGTCATCCATGATGCACTGGTAAAAGGTCGTGCCGGCAATGGAGTTGCCGGACAGGTTGACCCCGGTCAGGAAGCACCCATGGAACAGACTGCCCGTGGCATCGGTGAGGTTGCTCATGTCGGCGCCGGTGAAATCGCAGACCTGGGCGGCGAAGGCATGCATGTAGACCCCACGCATGATCGTCCCTTTGAGCAGGGTGCGTTCCATGCCCGGGCAGACCAGGGCGGCGCCGGTCATATCCGCGCCGCTCAGGTTGGTGCCATGGAGCACCGCCCGGTTGAGCACCGCCTGGCGCAGATCGAAGCCTGACAGGTCCAAGCCCCGCAGGTCGGCTTCCCGCAACACCATGCCGCGCCCGGTGCGGGCAATCAACTGCTCGGTGTATGCGCTGACCTCCTTTCGTGCGGTCTCCCGATCTGCCGAAGTGGCCCACCGACGCAGACGGGTCAGGGTATCCAGTTCTGGAATTTTAGCCTCGATCGTATCGACCTGTTCTGACATATTCATAGTTGACAACCTGCTTTGTATTGATGAATCACGAACCGAGGTGATCGTTCTGTAGTGCGCCTGATTGTAACCCGGTGTCACGCACCGGTTAATTGTTATCCTGACAGCGGAGCTTCCAGCCCTCCAGCAGTGCCGATTCGATACCGGCGGCTGCGGTTGTAAAGTCCATGATCGAAGACTGGCGGATCTCATCACGCAGGTGTTGCCTGATTTGAGCCAGACCCGTGGAGTCTTCCGCGAGAGCCACCGCCTTATCCTGATATGCCTCAAAATCTTCAGCAAGCCAAGCCTGTTTGCCGATGGCCGAGAGTATCCTCCGGGAAAGATTGCTGGCGATCGACTTCCCACAGCAGGAGATCACAGGCACGCCCATCATCAGCGCATTGTAGGTTGTGGTCTGGCCATGGTAAGGGTAGGGGTCCAGGGCGATATCAACCTCGTTGTGCGACAGCATGTATTCATCCATCGGCAGGCTGGGTTTGAGGATGACACGATCCCGATCGGCACCCAATTCGCTGAACAGGTCGTAGATATAGTCCCGCATGGTGGGGTTATTGTAGTCTTCAATCACCATTCGCAGGCGCGCATCAGGGATTCTGCGAAGTAATTTCGCCCAGGTTTCCAAAATCCTGCGGTCGACTTTTCGCAGTACGTTGAATGAACCGAAGGTGATGAAGCCGTTTTTCTCGCAGGGCGGCGGGCTGAGCGGAGGTAGTTCATGGAACGGAGCGTAGAGGTTCAGGGACTCGACCGGCAGCAGGGTTTCCGAGGCGTTTTCACGCAGATTGCAGATCTCGATGGTCTCGCGGTCTTTGATGGCGAAGTCGATACAATCCAGACCGGTCGATACCGGCAGGCCGAGCCAGGAGACCTGCATGGGAGCAGGACGACGGGTGAATACCGACAGGCGGTTACCGACGGTGTGATTCGATAGGTCGATGAGGATGTCGATGCGGTCATCGCGAATCCGCATATCCAGTTGTTCATCCGTAAAGTGCATGCAATCGCACCAACTGTCTGCAAATGCCCGTATACGTTCGGTGGTACTGTCCTTAACTAGATTATTGTAATAAAAAAAGAACTCAAAGCGCTCCCGTCCGATGTGCTCGATGATCGGTAGGAAATAGTGGGCGATGGCGTGCTGCCGCAGGTCGGCGGAAACGAAACCCAAGCGCAGTTTTCGACCCTCGGAACAGTCGATGGAACCCTGGTAGGCGCTGCGGCAGAGCTTGTTGAGTGGTGCCACGGTCTTTCTGACCTCCCGGTAGATCACCGCCTGATCATCTTCCGTGTAGAGCAGCTGAGTCAGATAGTTCTGCATGGCCACTAAATGGCCGGGTTCGATTTGCAACGCCTTGCGATTGCAATCCAGGGCTTCCTGCTGACGTCCCTGATGCGCCAGGGCATGCGCCAGGTTGATATACACCTCCACGGGTTCGTAGCCGTTCTGCAGACAGTGATCGAGGGCTTGAATCGCCTCCTCATAGCGCTCCTGCAGAATATAGAGGCGACTCAATGCCAGGTAGGCAACCTGGGCATCCGGCTTGAGTGAGATCAAGTGCGCATAGTAGACCTCGGCCTTGGCATAATCCCGGGTGATGTTGGTGTGAAAATTTCCGATCAGATAATACAACCGAGGTTCTGTACAGCCGCTGCGCTCCGCCAGTTGATAGGATTTCTCCGCGTCCGCATATTGACCCTTCTTTTCCAGGGCCAGGCCACAGGGTACGAACCAGCAGGGTTCGCCCTGTCCATCGGCGACGGCCTGCATCAGAAACGGCAGGGCCTCGTCGACACGATCGAGGAGCAGTAGAGACTCACCATTGAGTATTGCGGCCTTACGATTACTAGGTTCTTTCTTCAGGATCCGCGCGAGCAGTTTGTGCGCTTCCGCCGGTTTTCCCTGGCTTAATTTCTTTTCCGCAATGAACAGATTATTCGACATGAAAGGTGACTGGTTCCGGTTCTGGGTGCTGTTTCGTTGTCATGCGACAGGTCCATGCCGGGTCCGTGAACGGCAAACCGCCCGGGATACCCGGTACGGGATTGCGGAAGCGTTACGGCCGGTTGTCTTAAACCTCGGGGAATCATAGCATTTCTGAGGCCAAACAACAGGATGGAAGTGGACAATCGATCCTTTCAAGGCAATTGGCCGAGCCAGTTTCTCAACAGGGCTTCCGAAGCGGGGAGTATCTGCTGAGAAACTGCTTGGGTGCGTTGTCTGAGATCATGCGGTTCAATACCCATCTGGTTCAGCTCGCCGCAGTGTCCAATCAACCATTGTTCAATTCGCGCGGGATCCACTTCCGCGTGGCATTGGATCCCCAGAATAGTATTGCCCAGGGCAAATGCCTGGTTGGGGTAGTTTTCGTTGCTTGCCAGCCGTTCAGCCCCTTCCGGCAGGTCGAAGGTGTCGCCATGCCAATGCAGGACCGGCACACCCTCCAACACCCGAAGGCAGGAGGCGCGGCCCTGATCAGTCAGGTGCAGCAGCCCCCAGCCGATCTCCTTGATCCCACCGGGATAAACCCGGGCGCCGAGTGCGGTTGCAATGAGTTGTGCGCCCAGGCAGATACCGAGGGTAGGGCGTTTCTTCGACAGGCGTTCACTTAATGCCGCTCGCTCAATGTTCAGGAATGGGTATCGGTCGGTTTCATAGACTCCGATCGGTCCTCCCAATACGATCAGCAGGTCGGCGTTTTCAATCGGTTCCCGGATCTCATCGACTCCGGCTTCGAAGTACTCATAGGTGAGACCGAGACTGTCCAATATAGGGGCAAAGCTGCCGAGATCTTCAAACGCCAGATGCCGGATTACGGCGATACGGGATGTCTTTGTCAGCATGTCCTCTTCCTGCCTCTTACTCAGTGAAACCGTTATTCTAGCGGGCCGCTCGGCAAATTCGGTAACACTCAGAGTCCCGCTTGTGGTGCGGCTGAGAGTTACCGAATTTATCGAGCGGCCCACTCGCCTCATCAATCTTAGGGCTTGTTAGGGCCTGTTGACACTAACCCAACATGCCTCGCTGGGGCTGAAAACGCACACCAAGGATAATTCTTACAGGCGCGAGGAGAGCAGTTTGGATATGCCAAAGGAGCGACAGCAGTGCGGGGTGGTTCGGCATGCGTAAAGCCGGAAGTTTACGGGTTAATATTTTTCGCAACGCCGACTATCATAAATCCACGATTTATCCAATGATGTGGGCGTTTTTTAACGGCTTGATAAGCTTGACTTTCAACCTCAATCCCACTCAAACCCGTATCCCATCAACAAGGGTCGTATAGGACAGCCATGGCATCGGAGCATCAAATACTGCAGCCCGGAAAGAACTGCTGGAGCGTCCTGCTTGCGTCCCGAATGGGTGTGGCGATCGATACCGCCGACTATTTTCGCGCCTTTGCCGAAGCCTGTCTGAAAGCAAAACGGCGGATCCTGATTCTTGGATGGGATTTCGATCGTAAGGAACGATTGTTCCGGGACGATAATCCCTTGGAGGCATCGGATGAGCTGGGAGAGTTCCTGGTGCGTCTGGTGAAGCAGAATAAATCCCTGCAGATCTACCTGCTATCCTGGGATTTCAACATGATCTATGCCATAGAACGGGAATTGCTGCCGGCGCTCAGGCTCCGAATGCAGACCCCTCACCGCTTTCATTTTCGACTCGACGGCCGACATCCCAAGGGGGCATCTCATCACCAGAAGGTCGTGGTCGTCGATGATCGACTGGCCTTTGTCGGCGGTATCGACTTGAGTCGTTGGCGTTGGGATACCTCGGAACACAGGGTGGAGGATCCGCGGAGGGTCGATCCCAATGGCAAACCCTATCCACCCTTTCATGACATGATGATGGTGGTGGAGGGTGAGGTGGCGCTTAAACTGAGTGAACTCGCGCGAACCCGCTGGCGTCGATCGGGAGGACGCTACATTCGCCGGATCAAGCCGGTCAGCGAGAGTCCCTGGCCGGAGTCGATCACCCCGCTCACTACCGACGTGCCGGTGGCGATTGCCCGTACCGAACCGGAGTTTCGCCGGCGCAAGGCGGTGACCGAGGTTCGTCAACTCTACCTGGATGCGATCGGCTCGGCCCGGAAATTCATCTATATCGAAAATCAGTATTTCACCTCTCAGGCATTGACCCAGGCCTTGATCAAACGACTGCAGGAGGATGCGGGGCCGGAAGTGGTGCTGGTGCTTCCCCTGAAGACCGGAGGCTGGCTGGAGCAGGTGACCATGGATGTGCTGCGCGCCCGTGAGCTGGCAAAGCTGAGGGCCGCTGACAAGCATGGCCGTCTTGCCATCTATTACCCCCACCAACCGGGCTTGGGAGATGCCTGCATCAGCGTGCACGCAAAACTGCTCGTGGTGGATGACCGCTTATTGCGCATTGGTTCTTCGAACACCAGTAACCGTTCCATGGGCCTGGATACCGAATGTGATCTGGCCATCGAAAACGGATCAGATGACGATCCGGTTTCGACGGTCATTCAAACCACCCGTAGACGCTTGCTTGCAGAGCACCTCGGTTCGAATCCGGAAGATGTGGGCAATGCGGAAGCGACGAAAAACAGCCTGATCGATGCCATTACACATCTGCAAAGTGAGGGACGTTCCCTGCGCCCCCTGGATGAGCAGGTTTCCGAACAGGTCGATGAACTGGTGCCGGATGCCAGTGTGGTCGATCCCCCTGAGCCGTTCAGCTCGGAGTACTTTGTCGCGCAGTACATATCCAGTGAAGGGCGTAATACGGGGAAACGACAACTGCTCCTGTTTGCCCTGGTGGTGATGGGACTGCTGGCGCTCGCGGCAGCCTGGCGATGGACGCCCCTGCAATCCTGGCTGACCCCCGACCTGTTGCAACAGGCCCTCCGTCTCCTTCCGAATCCATGGGTCAGAGGTTTAGTGACCATCCTGGTGGTGATTGTGGCAAGTACCGCAATGGTGCCGTTGACGCTGCTGGCCATATTGTCAGGTGTTCTGTTCTCAGGGTGGCAGGCGTTTGTTTATGTGTTCGCCGGGGCCATTCTCAGCGCATGCATGGGCTTTCTGCTCGGTCGTAGAATCAGTACCGATCTGGTGGAGCGACTGGCCGGTTCAAAGATTGAATCGCTCAGCAAGCGGCTCGCCAAGCGGGGTACTGTGGCGGTGGCCCTGCTCAGACTGCTCCCGGTGGCGCCGTTCACCGTCTTTAATCTGGTGGCCGGTGCCTCACATCTGAAATTCCGTCAGTTTGTACTCGGCAGTATGCTGGGTCTGATGCCCGGGTTGGCTGCGATCACGCTGTTTTCCCGCTCCTTGTGGGAGGCGATTACAGCACCGTCCGTGGAGAGTCTGCTGGTTGTACTCATCATCGGCGCTGTGCTGGTTGTATTCTCCTGGCTGGCGAAGCGGTGGCTGCGATCTTAAGCCTCGGCATGGCGTAGCTGATATCTGCGGATTAACGGGTGTTATTGCTCACACGCGCCCATGGAGATCGATGATTACCCTCCGGATTATGAAGGATTGTCATAGAACCTTTACCGTTTTCTGGTATCAGTCTCTGTGTGATCAAGAATAAATTCTGACGAAAGGGAGCCTACCATGACACCACTGGCAAAACTGCAACATTTCGGGCAAAAATTCTGGCTCGATGAACTCTCCCGGGACATGCTGGAGGAAGGCGTAATCACCCGTCATATTCAGGACAATGCCCTTGCGGGCATCACCACAAACCCGGCGATATTTCAGAACAGCATCAGCCGTTCGCAACGCTACGACGGAGATATCGCAGAGGGTTTCCAGCAGGATCAGGAACCGGAAAACATCTTTCAGGCGCTTGCGATTGAAGATGTCACGACCGCCTGCGATACCTTGAGACCCTTGTATGATCGAACCGACGGCTTGGACGGCTATGTCAGTCTGGAGGTGTCTCCCCGTTTTGCCTACGACAAGGCGGCCACTCAGGAGCAGGCTGAGGCACTGTGGAGCCGGGTCGATCGACCCAACCTTTACATCAAGGTACCGGGTACTCCCCAGGGACTCGAAGCGGTCGAAGAGCTGATATATCGTGGAATCAATGTCAATATCACACTGCTGTTCGGGTTGCAGGCCTATCAGGAGACCCATCTGACCTACCTACGCGCCCTGGAACGTCGTCGGGCAGAGGGTCTGGCATTGGACCGAATCAGTTCAGTAGCGAGCTTCTTTCTAAGCCGGATCGATGTTGCGGTGGATGATCAGCTTGGAAAAATCACTCGCGCACCGTTCCCCGATGCTCAGAAAGCGCATGCCCGGGAAATGCTGGGCAAGACCGCAGTGTCCTACGCCAAACTGGCCTATCGTCAGTTTCAGGAGATCATCGGTAGCAATCGTTGGATTGAACTGGCGCAGAATGGAGCCCGGCCGCAGCGGATCGTATGGGCGAGTACCGGCACCAAGAACCCGGATTATTCCGATGTCATGTATATAGAGCCGTTGATCGGTAATTACACGATATCCACCATACCTTCAAAAACCGCGAATGCCTTCAATGAACACGGCAATCCTGAACGAAGCATTGAAAATGGCCTTGATGAGGCCCGCTCAATAATCGATCAACTCGAACCCTTGGGTATCGACATTGAAGTGATTACCCAACGTCTGGTGGAGGAGGGTGTCGATAAATTCATTCAGGCCTATGAGAGGCTGCTGGATGATATCCGAAGCAAGCAGGACAAGCTCTCAGCGGTTGCAAATGAGTAGCAGGCGTTGAAATTTGCTCAGATACCTTGATTTACCTAATCGATCTATCTCACCACGAAGGACACGAAGCGCACGAAGGAACGACTCGAGCGTTCATCAATTTCTACCCTTCGTGTTCTTCGTGGTGAAAATTTCAGCGCTATTGCAACTCCAAGTCCGCTACGACGGGCAGATGATCTGAAGCCGCTTGACTGATCGGCGTCCTGTGGGCGGCTACGCTTTGCAGCATCCGGTTGGGGGAGATCCAGATGCGATCGAGAGGTAACAGAGGCAGACGGGATGGAAAGCTGCGTCGGCCCAGCGAAGGTCCGAGCAGCCGGTCAATGCGTCGCAATGCGGGCGCATAGGGACGCCATTCGTTGAGATCACCCATGAGCAGAGTGGGCCCCTCCCAGTGTTTTGACAACAGTGCGGCAATCAGACGATGCTGGTGTTTGCGTTCGCGGGATGACAAACCCAGATGGGTTGCCAGACAACGCAGGGGTTCTCCCCCCGGCGTCTCGATCATCACATCGATGATAGAACGCGGTTCCCGGCGTCCCCAACTGATATCGACCACTTCCGCAGAGCGTATTTCAAAATCCGTAAGCAGGATGTTGCCAAACCGGCGGTCGGCTGTCTCCAGGGTCATGCCGGAGATTGCGGTCATACCGGTGAGGCTGGCAAGGGTGTGCGGGTCTTCGAGAAGTTCCTCAACTTCCTGCAGCGCTATGATATGGGCTCCGGTCTCCTTGATTACCCGAGCGGTTCGTTCAAGGTCGCGGACACCATCAATCCCGATACTGCGGTGCACATTGTAGGTTGCAACCTTGAAGGATCCGCCATGCGCATCCCGGGGCAGAGTTTGAGCATTGATCTGACTATTTTTTACCATTAGAAGTAGATCGGGCTTACCTTCTCGTCTGTCACCAAATTCATGAGTGTTTCCAACGATCATTCGGTTGTTTGGACACCCTCGATCATAGCCTTTATCCCAAAGTATGATCGCATCGGACGTGCCTCGGGTGCCAATGAAGCTGTGATTATATGTATAACCCATTGAATGAAAATTAATATTCTGGTCATAATTCAGCTGACCCATGGCTCGTGAAAGGGCTGTGACTATCGATAATAATGATCACTTGGCATGTGGAGATTTACCTTGGAGATCTGGCAGATTCTACTCCTGGCGTTGACCGGAGTCCTGGCGGGCTGGCTGAATGTTATGGCGGGCGGAGGGTCGTTGCTGACGGTACCCGTGATGTTGTTCATGGGTATTCCCGGTCCCGTCGCTAATGGCACCAACCGAATTGCCATACTGGCGCAAAACATCTCAGCGATCACCGCTTTCAAGCGCAAGGGTCACGCGGAATTCAAGCTGGGTCTGAGTCTGGCGGCTGCCGCGGCAGTAGGCGCAGTAGGCGGCGCCTCCATCGGAGTTCATCTGGAAGGTGAATGGTTCGACCGGATACTGGCTTTGGTCATGGTTGCCGTTCTGATTTTAATGGCCACAGGACATGATCGGGTGAAACCCTGCGACGGTAACGACAAGCCCCGCAATCTGCTCGCTGGACACCTGTTAATGGTCGGTGCCGGTTTCTGGGGGGGCTTCATTCAGATCGGTGTGGGATTCATTCTGATGCCGATCCTGCACCGTGTGCTGGGTCTGGATTTGATCCGAGTCAACATGTACAAGGTCATGATCGTACTGGTTTATACGATCGTGGCATTGTTTATCTTCGCCGCCAATCTGCAACTGCTCTGGTGGACGGGCTTGAGTCTGGCGGTTGGCAATTCGATTGGCGGCTGGCTGGGTGCTCATATGACCATCAGTCACGGTGAAAAGCTGATTCGGCGAGTACTCTACCTGGCGCTTATTGCATTCATTATCAAGCTGCTGTTTTTCTGATGGGTGTGGACCTTTCAATCCGGAGTATTCAGCTTTCTGAGCAGGTCGATGAGATCTTTACCCAGGGTCTCGACTTCTATGAGTCGCAATTGCGCTGCTTCGATCGATTGGCGTTCGGCGATCAGTATGAGTTTCTTCGCCAGTTCATGCAGTTCAGAATGTTTTGCCTGGATGAAGGGAAAAGGTTTGCGATTGCCATAACGGGTTTCTCCGATTCCCCGATACCATTTCGTGAATTGACAGGCGTTTTCATCCAGCTCCGGACGCTGGGTGGTCAGGCCGGAGGAGAGATACCATTTGACGATTGAAAGCCAGTGCCGTTGTGCGAAGATAGCCACATTCAGGTCGTAGGGTTCGACCGGTTCCTGAATGTAATCCCGCAGGTTATGCCAGTCCTGATGATCCGTCCATGTTTGAGTCCAAGTCAGAACAGAGGAGGCCGGCATGGGTTTGGCGATTCCGAATCCCTGGGCGAATTGACAGCCGAGTTGCAACAGCATCAGACCATGTTCAATCGATTCAACACCTTCCGCCACGACCGGACGTTTCAACGCCTCCGCCAGTCTGAGTACGCCCTCTACGATGTCCTGGTCCCTGGGATCCCGTATCATGTCGCGCACGAAGTGCTGATCGATCTTAAGGACGCTGATCGGCAGGCGATGGAAATAGGTCAGGGATGAATAGCCGGTGCCGAAATCATCGAGTGAGAAATGGATGCCAATACTCCTGCATTCCGACATGATTTCGGATACCAGCGAGGTGTCACCGATCGCACTGGTCTCGAGAATTTCGAGTTCCAGATAGTTGGTGATTTCTGCCGGGTATTGCGACAGGAGTTTCTTCAGGTCTTCAGGAAAACTGCGCTGCTGGATGTGTCGGGTACACAGATTGACACTGACCGGAATAGTGAGCCCCTGTTGTCGCCAGGCCATGTGCTGATCGAGCGCGGCCTTGATGACCCATTCATCCAAGGCGATTTCCAGGGGGGTGTCCTTGATCTGATGCAGGAATTTGCGCGGCAGGAGCAATCCGTTCTCCGGGTGGTTCCAGCGAATCAATGCTTCCACACTGGCGAGTTTGCCACTGCGCAGGTCGATACGAGGCTGGTAATAGAGGCAGAGTTCGAATTTCGCCATAGCCTGAGCAAACTCGATCAATGCCTTCTGCTGGGCATGAATCTTCTTGTCCTGAATCGGGTCGTACAGGCTGTAGGTATTCTTACCCATCTCTTTGGCCCGGTACATCGCCTGGTCCGCATGACGCAGCAGGGTGTCAGGATCGACATTATCATCCGGGTAGAAGGTAACCCCGATACTCGCGGAGATATGCATTCTGCGGCGATCGATTTCAAACGGCTGGGCGATACTGTCCAGCACCCGTTGCACGATCTCCTCCCCGTGATAGATACTTCCAAGACCACCGACCAGCAATACGAATTCGTCTCCGCCCAGACGGGACAGGGTATCGCCATCGCGCAGGTCTTCGCTGAGCCGGTGGCTCAACTCAATCAGCAACCGGTCACCGACATCGTGACCAAAGTGGTCGTTGATGGGCTTGAATCCGTCGATATCGATGTAGCAGATGGCAAGTCGCTCATCGTTGCGTCTTACCTGGGCAATGGCCTGATGCAACCGATCGGCCAATAATTGTCGATTCGGTAGTCCGGTCAGTACATCGTTGTAGGCCATATACTGAATCTGCTGTTCAGCCTGTTTGTGCTCGACAAAATCGAAGGTCATGTTGGCAATGCGGGTGACGATCGACAGGTCGTGATCGTCGTAATATTCAGGCTTGTTGCCCACACCGATCACAGCCACGATCCTCTGCCCCCTGAAAATGGGGACCGTAAGTTCCCGGACCACGGGGGCATGGCCTTCCGGCAATCCCTTTTTATGCGGCAGCGATTCATAATCGTTGTGTATCACCGGTTCCCTCACCTTGATGCAGTCCACCCAGACCCCGGCTTCACTGATCGGGTAGTGCAGACCTTCGCCCTTGAGATAACACATCTCTCTCAAAGTGCGGGTCGACCAAGTCTGCAAGGTGACGCTCTCCTGGTCCTTTTCGACGAAATGAAAGTAACCGATCTGACTGCGGGTCATGGCTTCTGCGGCATCCAAAGCGCAACGCAGCAGGGTCGGGAGTGATTCGGTGTACACCAGTTCTCCCAGTTCCTGCCGCAACTCGAGCAGTGACTCGGATTCTTTGCGGTCACGGATGTCCCGAAAGAAACAGAAAAACTGGCCGCCTTGCAAACCGGAATAGCTGATTGAAACCTCGACTGGAAACAGGCTGCCGTCCTTGTGTGCATGCATGGTCTCGAAAATGGCGCTCCCTTGCTCGATGACCTGCTGCATACGTTCATTGGCTTTGTTGCGGTCTTCCTTGGCATCGAGATCGGTGACATGCATTCCTAAGAGTTCTTCCTTGGTATAGCCGCTGTAACGACAATAGGCATCGTTCACCTCGACCAGAAAGCCCTCGCTTTGCACGACCCAGAATCCGTCCCGGGTGCTCGAAAGCACCGCCTGATAGCGCTGACTGCTTTCCAGTATGGCTTGCTCGGCCAATTTGCGTTCGGTAATGTCATGGCCAATCCCCAGGACACCCAGGACTTCACCGTTTTTTCCTATCATGGGTGTCTTGGTCGTTTCGAGCAGCGCGCGATGTCCGTCACTTGCGTAGGTGATCCATTCCTCGTTCACGGTGGGTGCTTCGTTTTTCAGGGCATTCTGATCATTCGCTCTGAAAAAATCCGCCTCTTCTCGGGAGACGAAATCATAGTCCGTCCTTCCCACGATTTCCGACTCGCAAGCACCAAAGAAGGCTTCAAAGGCCGGATTGCAGGCGAGATAGACGCCTTGGGTGTCTTTCAGCCAGACCAAGTCTGGAAGATTCTGTATCAACGATTTCAGGAAACTGCGTTCCCGATCCAGATCGCCTAAAGCCTGCTTTAGGTTCCGTTCGGTTCTTTTCCGCATAGTGATTTCGGTGAATACCGTCACTAGCAGCCCCGGACTTGGCGAAAAAGCCGAAATTGAAAAGCTCTTTTCCATGGGTGTGTATTCGGTTTCGAATTGAACACCCACGCCGGTGCGGGCAACCTCTTCGTATGTATCCAGGTATGGAGGTGGCGAAACACCATAGACCTCGCTGGCAAGTCGTCCCTCTACCTGGGACTTTTTCAATCCAAAGATCCGGGTGTAGGCCTCGTTCACCCGTATGATTCGGTAGTCTGATGCCTTGCCTGAAATATCATGTACGAACTCGTGAAGAGCCAGACCCTCATTCATCGCACTGTGAAGTGCGCGTATGGCGTGCTCACTGGCGATACAGGCAAGTTCCGCAGCCTTCATCTGACCGATATCCTGAATAGCCGCAAAGAAATACACGTCGGGAAGATCAGTGCCTTCAATCCGGTTGAGTGACAGACTCAGCCAGATACCGGCTTTACCCTGAATCGGGCAAAAGACCTCACAGGTGTGCCGCTTTAGTGCTCCGGCTGTCAGTTCCCCCAGATGCAAACGGTCGGCTTCAACGTCTTCAGGTTTGAGCATATCCTGAATATTGAGTGTCAGCAGCTTCTCACGGGGCGATTGCAGGATACGGCAAAGGGCGGAATTGACCTCCAACCAGTGACCGTGTCGATCGAGATAAGCCATGCCTACCGAAGTCTGATTGAAAGCAGGAAAGTTCTGCCAAGGGTCTGGAATCCTGATCCGAGGTTCATTCATGGTCTGAGGCAACCACTGAAATAGACGAACAGTCAGTAGGGATGTTTCAGGTGGAGACGTTCGTGAGAAGTCTCCTGACCGGGATTCCGGGTTCCGAGTCTGACGGGTATCGGAACCGGGCAGGGCGCCTGCGCGATTCCACCGTGTGGGATTGATAGCAGGTGAAGCACCGATTCAAGCGATAAACGGGCCAGCCGCAATAGGTATTCAGATAATAATCGTTGTCTCATGGTCGCGCTTCGCAGGAATGGCTTCCATTCAGTGCCTTGCCGGAATTCCTCTCGCATGGGTACTTACAGGTTGAGTATCGGCCCCCTTGTTGGTTTCTTCAATTTCCTGGGTCGATTATCCCTATCCCTTATCAGTCTTCTCCTCCTGTTCCGAATGCTTGTAAAATTATTAAATTATAATAATAACAATAGGATGCAACTGATATCTCAATATGCCATCATCAAGATGATAGGGGTTAACTTATTGTAAAGCATATGAATTATTCTGAAGGCTTTTTCGGATCGCGTATCAAACTTTGATACTGAATTAAATATAATTCGTAACTCAAAGATAATTATATAATTATTAAATATCGTTCCTCCGATGCGGGATAGCCGTACATTGAACGTCAGTAATGACCACCATTGATCTTGCCGACATTTCACATCGAGTTGCGCCCGTGAGTGCGACATCGCATGCACCACGAAAACACTCGAAGTGGACCTTAGCATGCAAGCGTTCACCAACAGCCTGTGAATCGAGTGCGTTCACCGGGGATGTCAGTGTGAACGAACTTGTAAATCAGAGGTATCATTGAGTATGACCTCGCTTCCCTTTCACCCGGCCGTTTTATCCTGGTTTATGTCTGTGTTCGACGCACCCACGGACGTTCAGGTGCAGGCCTGGCCCGCGATCCAATCCGGCAGGAACACCCTGATTTCCGCGCCCACCGGATCAGGCAAGACCCTGGCCGCGTTTCTTGCGGAGATCAATCAGCTGGTGGTCGAGGGATTATCCCATCCCCTGCCTGACGAGACCCGGGTACTCTACGTTTCGCCGCTGAAGGCACTCTCCAACGATATCCACAGGAATCTGGAAATCCCCCTGAACGGCATCCGCGATGCTTTGCTGCAAAAGGGCTGTGCCGATGTGCCGATTCGCTGCATGGTGCGAACCGGGGATACCTCATCGTCCGAGCGTGCGATGATGAAACGCACGCCACCCCATATCCTGGTCACAACCCCGGAGTCGCTCTACATCCTTCTAACGTCGGATTCGGGTCGCCAGATGCTGCAGAGTGTGCGCAGTGTGATCGTGGATGAACTGCATGCGCTGGCCGGCAACAAGCGCGGTGCGCATCTGACCTTGAGTCTCGAGCGGCTGAATGCCCTGTGCAACAACCCACCGGTGCGCATCGGTATATCCGCTACTCAGAAACCTATCGAATCGATGGCCCGTTACCTGACTGGTGCGCGTAGAGATCCAAGCCGACAGGATTGCAATATTGTCGATACCGGGCATGTGCGCAAACGCGACCTGGCGATCGAGCTGACCGAGGCCCCGCTGGAAGCGGTGATGGCGAACGAGGTCTGGGAGGTGATCTATCGCCGCCTGGAGCAGCTCATCGAACAACATCGCACCACTCTGATTTTTGTCAACACACGCCGCCTGGCGGAGCGCGCCGCCGCGGCGCTGGCCAAACATCTGGGCGAGGAGGCGGTTACCGCTCATCACGGCAGCCTGGCGAAAGAGCACCGTCTTCAAGCAGAGCAGCGGCTTAAGTCCGGGTCACTGCGGGCCCTGGTGGCCACGGCCTCATTGGAACTCGGTATCGACATCGGCGAGGTGGACCTGGTCTGCCAGATGGGTTCGCCCCGCAGTATCGCCACCTTTCTGCAGCGGGCGGGTCGTTCGGAACATCACCTGAGCGGTATTCCTAAGGCCCGCCTGTTCCCCTTGAGTCGTGATGACCTGGTGGAATCGGTGGCCCTGCTGGATGCGGTGCGTCGCGAGGAACTCGACCACATCCCGGTGCCGGAGCAACCCCTGGATGTCTTGGCGCAGCAGATCATCGCCGAAGTGGCCTGCCGGGAATGGGACGAACAGGATCTTTACCAGTGTTTTCGCGCGGCCTACCCCTATCGTCAACTTGATGAAGAGACCTTCATCGAGGTCGTGAAGATGCTGGCTAACGGATTTCTCACCCAGCGGGGCCGACGGGGCGACTACCTGCATCGCGATGGGGTGAACGGCCTGCTGCGGGGTCGTCGGCACGCCCGCTTGACCGCAATCACCAATGGCGGGGCGATACCCGATTCATTCGATTATGATGTGATCCTTCAACCGGAGGGGCTGTTCATCGGCAGTCTCAACGAGGATTTCTCCTTCGAAAGCATGCCGGGTGACATCTTCCAGCTCGGTAACTGCTCTTACCGGATACTCAAGATCGAACAGGGCCGGATGTTGGTGGAGGATGCCCGGGGACAGCCGCCCTCCATTCCATTCTGGTTCGGCGAAGCGCCGGGGCGCACCGATGAACTCTCTCATGCGGTATCCCGTCTGCGTGAGCAGATCGATCAGCGGCTCGAGGAGGGTGGGCAGGCCGTGGCCTTGAATTACCTGCAGGATTCACTCGGCGTGGATACCCTTGCCGCCTCGATGCTGGTCGAGTACATGGCGGCGAGCAAGGCTATGTTGGGGATATTGCCGACCCAGCAGCAGGTGGTGTTCGAGCGCTTTTTCGATGAGACCGGGGACATGCACTTCGTCATTCACGCGCCTTTCGGTTCACGGATCAACCGGGCCTGGGGTCTGGCTTTGCGCAAACGGTTTTGCCGACGGTTCAATTTCGAACTTCAGGCCGCGGCCAATGAAGATACCCTGATTCTTTCACTGGGTCCGACACACAGTTTTCCCCTCGAGGAGCCGGCCGGATATCTGAAGGCGCAAACGGTCGAGGCTGTGCTGGTCCAGGCCCTGCTGGCAGCGCCGGTATTTCCCACCCGCTGGCGTTGGGTCGCCAATATCTCCCTGGCGGTGCCGCGCATGCGGGGCGGCAAACGGGTGCCGGCGCCGTTTCAGCGCAATGATGCGGAGGACCTGGTGACTCTGGTATTCCCGGACCAGTTGGCCTGTTTCGAAAACATCCAGGGCGAGCGGGAGGTGCCGGATCATCCCCTGGTGAATCAGGTGCTGCGGGACTGTCTGCATGAGCTGATGGATATCGAGGGATTGAAGCGGGTGCTGCGCGGTATCGAATCGGGGAGCATCCGGGTCACTACCCGGGATCTTCCCACCCCGTCGCCCATGTCCCACGAGATTCTCAGCGCAAGACCCTACGCCTTTCTCGATGATGCCCCCGCCGAGGAACGGCGCACCCGGGCGGTACAGCAGCGGCGTGATCTGGATCCGCGCGATGCGGCGGAGATGGGGCGGCTCGATCCCGAAGCCATCCTGCGGGTGAAAGCAGAGGCCTGGCCACAATCCCGCAATGCGGATGAACTGCACGATGCCCTCAACATCGCAGGTTTTATCTGTGAAGCTGAAATTGCACCTGACGATCGGACTGCCTGGCGAACATACCTCGATGTCTTGCAACAGCAGCAACGGGCGACCTGCCTGAAGCACGGCGATATCAAGCTGTGGGTGGCCGCGGAGCGGCTTGAGTCTCTGCAACGGATTTTCCCGAAACACACGCTTGAGGCTCTGATCTCACCACTGCCTGGTGGTGAGGACCAATCCGCGGAAGCTGCGCTGGTGGCACTATTGCGCAGTCGCCTGGAGTGCCTGGGTCCGGTCACGGAAACCGCTTTGGCCCACTCACTGGATCTGCCGGTTCAGCGTGTACAACCTGTATTGCAGGTTCTGCAGGGGGAAGGCTATGCGATCCAGGGTCGCTTCGATCCCCGGGAGACGGAAATCCAGTGGTGCGAGCGAGGATTACTGGCGCGCATCCATCGCTATACCTTGAGACAGTTGCGGCGAGAGATCGACCCGGTCAGTCCCGCCGAATTCATGCGTTTTCTGTTTCAATGGCAGGGGTTGGATGAACCCTCCCGAGGTCCCGAGGCATTGGAACGGGTAATGTCGCAACTCGAGGGTGTGAGTCTGCCGGCAGGCAGTTGGGAGTCTGAAATCCTTCCGGCCAGGCTCCACCCCTACGATCCACAGCAGCTGGATGAATTGTGCGGTTCCGGAAGACTGGCCTGGATGCGCCTGAATCCGACCGAATCAGCGGACGGAAAACGCAAGAACCCAGCGGTGAAAACCACCCCGTTGGCCTTTGTGTTTCGGCCCAACCTATGGGTATGGCGTGGGGATGACATGCCAATTCCAGAGGGTTTGAGCACCGCCGCGATGCGCGTGAGAGCGGTGCTACAGGAATGGGGCGCCAGTTTCTTTGAAGAGTTGCAACAACAGACCGGACTGTTGAACAGTCAGTTGGAACAGGTGCTGGGTGAACTGGTTGCCTGGGGACTGGTGACCTCGGATCAGTTTCAGGGACTGAGGGCGATGATCCATCCTCTCAAACGCCGCCCCCAACGACGTCGGCGCGCCACAATGAGGACATCATTGGCCTCCGGGGGACGCTGGGCGCTGGTGCGTCCCACAATGCCTATCTATGATCCAGCCCAACGCTCCGAGCAGATTGCACGAACCTTGTTGAACCGTTACGGGGTCGTGTTTCGCAAGCTGCTGGAGCGGGAGAGCGGTCTGCCGCCCTGGCGGGATCTGCTGTATGTCTACCGCAGGCTGGAGGCACGGGGCGAGATCCGAGGCGGTCGCTTCGTGCAGGGATTCGCCGGCGAACACTTTGCACTGCCCGAAGCGGTGAATACCCTGCGTGAATCGCTGCGGCGGCAGAATGAAGAACAGCAGATCACCCTCAGCAGCAGCGATCCCCTGAATCTCACCGGGATCATCACTCCGGGGACGCGCATCCCCGCACAACCGGGACATCGGATTCTCTACCGGGATGGCAAGCCCATCGCGTCGAGCCAGGGTGGTGAGATTTATATCGATACCGGCCTGCCGGATGAACTGCATCCACGGATCAGAGACCTGCTGGTGCGTGGGACCGGGCGGCTGGCATCTGATTTGGGTGTGCGACGATCGTCGTGATCCGCCTGTTCGCCGGCTGCCAAGGATTACGGATACCGGCTGAAGCACCCACATGTAATCCTGTGTCAACGAGAGCGATGTTCATAGGGACCCTGCTACAGCGTCAGAGTCACCTGGACCAACCCTGGGTCATCTGCTGAGCGGGCCTGGGTGAAGCCCAGCACCTCGCACAGTTTCAGCATCTGTCGGTTTTCCCGCAGCACATCCCCATGCAACTGTTTAATGCCCCGGTTGCGGGCGTAGTCGATGATCCGTTTCATGAGAAAGATCCCCAGACCCAGGGCGGTCATGTCGTGGCGTACGATGATCGCGTACTCGGCATGTTCGTTGTCCGGGTCGGCGATGATGTTGACCACACCGAAGATCTCCGTCTTCCCGGGAATCCCGGGTTCGGTGAGGATCAGCCCCATCTCCCGGTCGTAATCCAGCTGGGTGAAGCGGACCGCCGCGACATGTGACAGGGTCTTCATCGGGATGAAGAAACGGAAGCGCACCTCTTCCGGGGTCAATTTCGTGAATGAGGCCTGCAGCGAGGGCTCGTCCTCGGGCAGGATCGGGCGTAGCAGCAGGGTACGGCCATCGCCCAGGGGAATCAGCTCCTCCAGTTCCTTCGGATAGGGGCGGATCGCCAGGCGCTCGGTTCCTGATCCCTCGGCAGGCTGAATCTTCATTCGTGCGTCCAGGGCCACCACACCGTGTTCATCCGCCAACAGGGGGTTGATGTCGATCTCCTGAATTTCCGGCAGATCTATGACCAGTTGGGACACCTTGATCAAGGTCAGGGCGATGGCGTCCAGATTGGCCCCGGGAGTCTCCCGGTACCCGCGCAACAACTCGTAGACCCGTGTGCGGCTGATCACCTCATGCGCCAGCCGCATGTTTAGGGGCGGTAGTGCCAGCGCTTGATCTTTGAGCACCTCTACCGCGGTGCCGCCCTGACCGAACAACAGAGTGGGTCCGAACTGGGGATCCTCGCTGGCGCCGATGATCAGTTCGTGGGCGCCGTGCCGGCGAATCATCGGCTGTACGCTGAATCCCGACAGACGGGCCTGGGGATAGGCCTGAGCGATACGTCGCTGCATCGCCTCGGCGGTCTCCCGAACCGCTTGCTCTCCCGACAGGTCGAGGATCACACCCCCGGCGTCGGACTTGTGAATGATCTCCGCTGAGACCACCTTGAGAACCACCGTGCCGCCCATCTCCGCGGCGAGCGCTCCGGCCTCCTCAGCGGTATGGGCCATGCGGGTCGCGACCACCGGTATCCCGTAGGCTCCCAGCACCTCTTTCGACTCGGGTTCGCTCAACCAGTCGCGCCCTTGAGCCAAGGCCTGTTGAATCACGGCGCGCGCCTTTTGCGGGTCGGTGCTGAAGGCTTCGGGTATCGAAGCGGGGGTCTCGATCAGGGTCTCCTGGTTACGCTGATAGTTGACCATGTGCATGAAGGCGCGCACCGCCTGTTCCGGGGTGGCGTAGCTGGGGATGTGGTGTTGCGCGAACAGCGCCCGCGCCTTGGCGGCGGCGCCTTCACCGACCCAGCTGGTCAGCAGGGGGACGGGCAGGGCGCTAGCGTGGGCGATGACCGATTGCGCGGCTTCGGTGCTGGAGGCCACCGCGGTCGGGCAGTTGAGCACCAGGATTCCGTCCACCGATCGCTCATTGGCAACGGCCTGCAGTGCCGCCGCGTAGCGCTCGCCCCCGGCATCGCCGATGATATCGATCGGATTGCGGTGGGACCAGGTTGGGGGCAGGGCCCGGTTCAGCGCTTCGAGGGTTTCGTCCGAGAGACTGGCCAGACGCCCCCCCGCATCGACCACGGCATCCGCGGCCAGCACACCGATGCCTCCCCCATTGTTCATGATCGCCAGGCGCTCCCCCTGGGGATGGCAACCCATGGCCAGGGTCTCCGCGGCATCGAACAGTTCCTGCAGTGAGGTGACCCGCAGCATGCCAGCGCGGCGAAATGCCGCATCGAATACCGCATCCGTGCCGGCCAGGGCGCCGGTATGGGAGGCTGCCGCCTGGGCGCCCTCCGGGTGACGACCCGCTTTGACCACGATCACCGGTTTCACCCGGGATGCGGCCCGAGCTGCCGACATGAAGCGTCGTGCATCCCGGATCGACTCCATATACAAGAGGATCGCGCGGGCTTCCCGCTCATTGGCCAGATAGTCGATCAGGTCGGAAAAATCCACATCCGCCATATCCCCCAGGGAGATCAGATGGGAAAAACCGATGCCCCGGCTGTGCGCCCAGTCGACGATCGAGGTGACTATGGCTCCGGACTGGGCAACGAAGGCGAGGCGGCCCGGATCGGGTGTGCGGTGAGCGAAGCTGGCGTTGAGATGCAGACCCGGCAACAGCAGACCCAGACAGTTCGGACCGACGATGCGCAAGGTGTAGGGCCTGGCCGCTTCCAACATGGCCTGTTGCAGTTGCCGGCCCTGATCGCCCCGGCATTCGGCAAAGCCGGCGCTGATTACCACCGCTGCCCGGGCGCCGCGCTGCCCGAGTTCGGCGATAATCCCCGGGATCGTGTCCGGGGGCGTGGCGATGATCGCCAGATCCGGGGTTTCGGGCAGGCTCCCGATGTCCGGATAGGTCCACACGCCGCGGATGAACCGATGTTTCGGATTGACCGGCATGATCGGTCCTTCGAAACCGCCCTGAAACAGGTTGTGCGCCACCACGGAGCCGATGGAGCCGGGTTTCTGGCTGGCACCGATCAGGGCCACGGAACGGGGTTTGAGGAGGTATTCGAGATTTCGGGTGGACATGTCCGGTCTCGCCTGGAGGCTTCCTGTTCAAAGATGCGTGGGTTCCTTTTCCGTTATTAACCCGGCACCTAAATATGTCATGTTCAGGGCTACAAGCATGCCCTTGATGCCTTGCTGCAGGCAGGCACGCTTCGGCTGAACATGGCATATTTAGGTGCCGGGTTAATACTAAGCATGGTCCCTTTTGCCAACTTGATCAAACACGGCAGATTCAATCGCGGCGTGGGTGCCGGCACGGCTGTATGCGATCTGCACTATGCTTAACACAGTGTGTTCAACGAACTGACCGGCAGAACGCATCGCTACACTGACACCGCTCGATTTTTGACAACAGCGGGCTGTTCTGTTTTGCCGTTTTGCCAGGAATTCAACATGTCACAAAACACCACGATGCGATGAGGGACGAATATTCACAGCCCCAGACCCTGATGTCCGATCATAAGGATGAAGCAAACAGCCTGTTCGCTAACGTCTGGGAAGATGCCTGGCATGATCTTGAGGGACTCCCCGACAATGGGGGTGTCAATATCGCTCACGAGACCGTGGTCCGTCATGCACAGAGCGAGCGACGGGACCAGTTGGCGCTGCGCTGTCTCGGCCGGAACGGCGGTATCGAAGACTTCAGTTACGCCCGGCTCGATGAACAGAGCAACCGCTTCGCCAACCTGCTCCGTCATTTAGGTGTTACGCCAGGAGAACGGGTGTTCTGTGTGCTGGGACGGGTGCCGGATCTGTTTGTCACTGCCCTGGGCTGCTGGAAAAACCGTTCGGTGTTCTGCGCCCTGTTCGCGGCTTTCGGTCCGGAACCCCTGCGCACCCGTCTCGAGATCGGTCAGGCCCGAGTGCTGGTGACCACTGCACAGACCTACCAGCGAAAGATCGCCCCGCAACGGGAGCGGCTTCCCGGGCTCGAATTCGTTCTGATCACAGGAGACGATACGCCCCCGGAAGGCACCTTGAGCCTGAAGCGGCTCATGGACAATGCGGGCGATTCATTCAGGATCGAACCCACCGATGCGGAAGCGATCGCCTTGATCCATTTTACCAGCGGCACCACCGGTCGACCCAAGGGGGCGCTGCATGCCCATGCGGCGGTGGCGGCACATCGCAGCACGGCACAGTGCGCCTTGGATCTGCAACCCGGTGATGTCTACTGGTGTACCGCGGATCCTGGCTGGGTGACCGGTATCTCCTATGGACTGATCGCGCCCCTGGCTCTGGGCGCCAGGATCGTCCTGGATGATGGGGATTTCGATGTGGAGCGCTGGTACCGGCTGCTCCAGGATGAACGGGTCAATGTCTGGTATACCGCACCCACCGCACTGCGCATGATGATGAGATACGGCCTCGATGTGGCGCATCAGTACGACCTGACGGCCCTGCGCTTCATTGCCAGCGTGGGTGAGCCCCTGCATTCGGGAGCGATCCTGTGGAGCCAGGAGGCCTTCGGCCAGGTGGTGCATGACACCTGGTGGCAGACCGAGACCGGCGCTATCATGATCGCCAATTATAGAGGTCTGGCACTTCGCCCGGGTTCCATGGGTCAACCGTTACCCGGTATCGAGGCGGCGTTGTTTGAACCGGGGCCCGGAGGTGAACTCCAGCGGGTGGATGCCGCCAACGCACGGGGCCAACTGGCCCTGCGCAGGAACTGGCCTTCTATGTTCCGGGGCTATATCGACGAGGATGCGCGCTATCGTGCCAGCTTTCTCAGCGACTGGTACCTGAGCGGGGATCTGGTCCGACGGGACGATGCGGGGTACTACTGGTTTATCGGCCGTGCCGACGATGTGATCAAGTCCGCCGGGCATCTTATCGGGCCCTGCGAAGTGGAAAGTGCCCTGATGGCGCACCCTGCGGTACTGGAAGCGGGTGTGGTCGGCATGCCCGACCCGATCGTGGGGGAATCGGTCAAGGCTTTCGTGGTGCTCAAGCCCGGGTTTACACTGGATGTAGCTTTGAGCCGTGACCTGATGGCCCATGCCCGCAAACGTCTCGGACCGGCGGTGGCGCCCCGGGCGATCGAGGCCCGTGACGACCTGCCTAAAACCCGTTCGGGGAAGATCATGCGCCGTGTGTTGCGGGCGCGTGAACTGGGCCTGCCGGAGGGCGATGTCTCCACCATGCTCGGTAACCCCGCAGACACCGGAGCGTAACTGACTGGATAGAGCCGCCATGAACAGAGATGAAATCAACAACGCGATCATCGAGGTGCTGCAGCAGATCGTGCCTGAAATGGCGCCCGCAACACTGGATGCCCGGGTCAGTTTTCGGGATCAGTTCGAAATCGATTCCATCGATTACCTGAATGTTATACTGACCCTGGAAAAGCGCCTGGGTATCAAGATTCCGGAGATCGACTATCCGAAGTTGTCCAGTCTGGATGGCTGTGCCGGGTATCTTGAAAACGCTTTACACGGGGAAGTGAAGGGACACTGAGGTTTTTTCCTGTTCGGATCGTTTCCCTGACATCGCCCACTGTCCATGACAATCTGATGAAAAGAGCGGGGCAACCGCCGATCGATCATGACAGAGCCAACCCATCACAGCGCGGGTTTTTAATCCAACGATGAAAGCAAGTGACCCTGAAAAACGCCATGTTGCTGTACTGGGCGCCAGCAACAAACCGTTACGCTACTCCAACCAGGCCATTCGCCTGCTCAAGGAAAAAGGCTATCCGGTCACGCCGGTACATCCGAAAATTCCGGTGATCGAGGGGTTGGCGGTCTCGCCGAATCTGAAATCCATACAGGATCCGGTGGACACCCTGACCCTGTATGTCGGCCCCGAGCGGATTCAGCCCCTGATGGACGAAATCGTCAAACTCAAACCTCAGCGGGTGATCTTCAATCCGGGCACCGAATCACCCGAACTGATGCACAGGCTACAGCAGGCCGGCATACATTACCTGGAGGCCTGTACCCTGGTCATGCTGCGGATTGGCACCTTCTGAAATTGAACCCGTATTCAACCCCAGATGATGCAGGCCTGAAGGTCGGGATAGCGAAGTGTAACCCGACATATCACTTGAAGATGAATCAGATTGATTGAGAGGCAAACAAACATTGATCTAGCGAGCGATCCCGATCGCTGTCGATGACCGCGGGGAGGGGGCTGTGAATCGGACCACACAGCAATATTGATAGGTCTGATTGATTGTAATCACGCGAACTGGCTGATTCCCGGATGAAAAAGACAGCCGCTCACCGCCCGGATGTTGAAGCTATTCCCCCTATCAGAGTATTAACCGGAGGAAAAAAACCACTCCGGTTAAAAGAAACCCGGAATCCAGCGATACGCGCTACTGCTGGACCGGGTAAATCCGGTCCAGTTCAGTCAGTGGCAGCCGTCGAGGAGGGGAGGGCTATGAATGCAACGGGTAGTGTCTTCCTTTTATATTTCATAAGTGCCGGCCGCTGCCGTATCGTGACAATCACGATACGGCAATAACTGACCGGCAATCAAAGTACGGGGTCCATTCTGGTTAGCAACTGGCAAGTGAGCATTAATCAGCGATACCTCAGGCTTAGGTTTTCAGGCAGACAGGCTTTGCTGGGTAACCACTGTTTCCTGGCTGGCCATCATCTTGGATTGGGCTCGTACCAGGCGAGACATGGCACTGATGTCACGGTCTGAAAGTGAAAGCGCCGAATCCACCCATAAATCTGCGATGTCGTAGAGCTCCTGGATGTCCAGAGGCAGAATTCTGTTACGCATTTTCAGTACAGCCTTACGCGTGATATGGGTCTTTTTCAGGCGACGGATGAATTGATGCAGTGCCTCATCCAGCCGGCCTTTGTCCGCGATCATGTCCACGATACCCATGTCATAGAGCTGTTCCGCGGTATAACCCTCGGCATTGATGATCATCTTCTCTACCGCAGCCGGAGCAATGCGCCTTGCTAGGAAGGAATAGGCGCCCATGCCTGGGAACATGTTGAAGACCACCTCGGGGAATTTAAACTCGCTGCCTTCTTCCGCGATGATATAGTCACTGGACAGGGCTGCTTCAAAGCCGGCGCCGAGGGCTGTACCGTTCACCAGGGAAATCGTGGTCACGTTATCCAGTCCCAGATTGCTGTGATTCCTGTGAAGCACATCAATACTCAAACGGGCGTAACGCGAGAGGGTTTCCCGATCACTGTTCTTGATGCAATCCACGAAAAAGGCGAGATCGCCACCCAGATTGAACACACCGGGAACGTCAGATGTGAATATCAGGTAATCAATCGGCTGATGAGGAAGCGTATTCCTAGTGATCTGGTCAGTTAATCTTTTCTGGAAGCTGTCGATATCATGCAGGAGTTGATGAGAAAAACAGGGAATGGCACCTGGATTCATGGCGAAAAACTGCGCCTTCAGGTCATCCTGATAACTGACGTTAAGGGTTTTATAACTGTGTTCAATTTTTTCAATTTTCTGAGTCGATGCTAACATGGTGATACTCTCCGTAATTGTCAATATACTGAAATGACTGCCATACTTTTTGCTTCAGTCAACTTACGATAACACAAGGATTATCACACCTCTTTACTTAGTATTTCGTGAAATACAAATGTGACCTTCTCCTGGATGTGTACCTTAAGACTAACCCGGCGGTGGAGGTTATCAATGAAGCGGGGAAGATTTTTTGACTTGTGTTAATTTATTGTGATTTTCCTCATATTTCATCTCAACCGGATTTCGGCAGTCGAGAATGAGCCTGTGTTTTCAGCAGATCAGGACCGAATCATAACTGAGTACTAATGCATGCCAGGGATAACAAAAAAACAGGTTTTCGCCCTTCCAAGACCGGATTTCATCTGCAAGGGACTCTCGGAAGAGGCCTTGCTTGAGTATGAACAGGCGGTCATACGGGTGTTGTTCACCGCGAGTGTGGTGATCTACTTTCTAATTCACGACGTCTTTTACGCCCACACCAATATCTTCAATACCGCCTTTTATCTGGCATCCCTGTACCTGCTGTTTTCCATCGGTGTGATTCTTTCATTCATCGTCTATAAAAAAGAATCCAGGTTCCGGAAATCCATCACAATGTTGGGTGATCACGGCATGACCTGTCTGGCCATGTATCGATCTGGGGAAGCGGGGGTTCCGCTTTTTACTGTGATACTCTGGATTACCGTGGGTTACGGCGCCCGTTACGGTATGAAATACCTCTACCTGGGAATGTTCTTTTCCCTCGCCGGCTTGCTGATTCTGATCAACACCAACGATTTCTGGCTTGAGCATCCCATCATCGGTTACGGAATGATTGTGACCAACATCATCATACCTGTGTTTGTATCACGGCTATTGATGCAGTTATCCGACGCCAAAGCCAAGGCAGAGCAGGCGGATGAAGCAAAAGGGCGCTTCCTCGCCAATATGAGCCATGAAATGCGCACACCTTTGTCCGGCATCATCGGCATTGCAAAATTGCTCTACAAGGAAAAACTCCCACCCTCGATCCTGTCATCCATTGTGACCATCGATCATTCTGCGAATCATTTGTTACAACTGATCGACGACATACTGAATTTCTCCCGCATCGAAGCAGGGACACTGCATGTGAACATGGCATCCTTCGATGTGTATGAGACCATCCATTCGGTCAGCGACAGTCTGATGCCCGTAGCCAAGGAAAAGAATCTCGGTTTCCATGTTTTCATTTCGACCGATGTACCCGTGAGTCTGGTCGGCGATGCCAGTCGACTCAAACAGATTCTGATCAACCTATGCGGTAATGCCATAAAATTCACGAAACACGGTTATATCGAGATAAAAGTCAATGCGCTTTCCGTGGATGACGCTGAAGCCATACTGAGATTCGAGATTATCGATACCGGTATTGGTATTCCCAAGGAAGCCCTGCCTTATATATTCGAACGCTTCAATCAGGTAGATGACTCCATCACCCGTCAATATGGCGGTTCGGGACTGGGTACCACGATCTCCAAGGAGCTGGTGGAACTCATGGGGGGGCAAATCCATGTACAGAGCGATATGGGCAAGGGCAGTCGCTTCTATTTCGACATTCCCATGCAAGTGGTTGAAACCCCGATCACGGAAGAGTTCGCTAAAGTAAAATGCCTCATTTACACACGCAACGAATCGCTTAAAACACGACTGGAAGGATTCACATCACGTTGGGGGTTGAACATCCATTCGACAGCAGACTTGCACAACATATGCCCTCTGTTGGTACAGAACGAGGATGAAATCAGTGGTTTGCCGATCCTACTGATCGATGGGTTGTCCGTTGAAGGGGATCTCAACGAATTCCTGAAGTATGTCAGTTTCGGCGTGTCCCGAGATGTCGATACCGTGTTAATCGACTTAAAAGAGTGTCGATCGGATTCTGAAGAGTCTGTTGCGGCGATTGTCACTGATCTTTCGACACCCAGACAGCTCTTCAATGCACTGCATGCGGTAAACAGAAAAACCGAACTTCCCACCGGCATCACTAATCTCAGTGATGCGACAAAAGCGCATTTCAAGAAACTTAATATACTGATCGCAGAGGATTCCAGGGTTAATCGCATGATCCTGGAAGAGATGTTGAAAGCACATGATATGAATGTCTTATCCGCTGAAGACGGCGATCAGGCGCTGGAATTATTCGAAGAGCATGTCTTCGATCTGGCGATTGTGGATATGCAGATGCCAAATGTTGGGGGTCTGGACGTGATCCGGGAGTACAACGCCGTCAATGGGCTATACAACAAGATTCCATTCATCGTTCTTACCGCCAATGTCACCACGGATGCGAAGAAAGAGTGCGAAAGGGCTGGCGCCGTAGCATACATGAAGAAGCCCGTGGATGAGCACGAATTGTTGAAAGCCATCTACCAATATACCGACACAAAAGGGGAGAGACACAATGCCCCCTTCATGGAAATCGCACCGACTGAGCCGGGGCAAACCAGGCAGTTGGATAGCGACGGATTGGATATGAAGGTGCTCGATAATCTCAAGCGTCTGGGGTCGAAAGATGGACTTTTCGAGGCCTTTATCTCGAATTATCTGCAGGACTTGGAAGTTTCCTTGAAGGTCATTGAACATGCCATCGAGGAAAACGACTTTGACCGGTATCATGATGAGGCCCATGCCGTCAAAGGGGCTTCAGCGAATATTGGCGCGAACGAAGTGTTTCAAATTGCCAAGCGAACAAATGATGATTCAAAAAGGGATTTCGATGAATACGGACTGGAGCGCCATCAGGAACTTGTCCGCGCTGCAGCGAAGGCGGAATCTGCGTTTAAAGTGGTGCTGGATGATTACATGATGGCTCAAAAAGAGAGTGTCCAACCAGATAGGTGAATCTTAGACGCCTGTTTTTCTGGACAAAGGTTTATTCGCAGGGAGTCCAAACCCGTGCCAATACAAAGATGTAATAGGCTATGCGCAGGGGAAATCGCCGACATTTTTAATGAAGCCCACAACTCAACCCCACTATTGATATGTACATAATGTATATTATGTTAAATTATGGAGAGGGATAGAACCGAGGTCGCGTTACATTACGTCATAGCCAGCTCAAACACACTGAACTGAAATTCCGGCCTATGCTCGTCATAGACCGGCACATAGTGGTCCGGACGATACTGCAGTTTCCCCTCGTGCGTGCCGCTGGCCCCAAAATCCGGATGCCCGCTCATCGGCTCGCCGCTGACCTGCACGTACAGATGCTGTTTGCCCAGGATCGGTTCGGGCAGGCGG
>JBNLFS010000065.1:0-119800 GCA_050305635.1 Candidatus Thiodiazotropha sp.
TCGGAAAACAACCGGCATGAATCAAAAGACCCGCAAAAGCCACCTGAGACCCTTTTTGGGTTCAAGCGAGTTTCAGGATGAGTCCGGTATCGCGTTCAGCCTTAAAGATTACCTCGAATTAGTGGATTGGACCGGTCGAGCCATTCGTGATGATAAAAAAGGGGCGATTCCGCAAGAAATACGACCGATCATGCAACGTTTGTGTATTGAGCCGGAGACATGGTTGACCAGTATCAATCATTATAATAATAACTATTTCTCAGTGCTGGGTGCGCTGGACAGGATCAAAGCGTTTGCCCGTGTACAGGGTAGAGCCTGGTGTCGTGGACAAGAGATTTCGAGAATGACCTATGCGTGTCTACAAAGAGATAAACCGGGACAGTCACCATTTTTTGTGAAGAGCCATTTGGCGAATGGGTGCATATGAAGATATAAGTGGATGTACTCGATTGGGGGAGCTGTATGAATCACGACGTTCATGTACGGATCCGTGAGAAGCTTGGTAGAAGGTTGCCCAGGCTAATTTGACCAGACATGTATCCAGCCCGGCGGTATAAGGTGCTTTTATGGTATGAAGGTGAGTGATCTCTATCGTGTTTTATGGCTGCATTGTGATATGGCCGCATACATTGCTTGATGTGGCACTATCCCATGCTTTGTATAGTGAGATGTAGAAAAGGAAGAAGATTGTGAAGTCGCTAAACTATGCTGCTATATCCATGTTACTTGCAACAAACACCAGTGTTGTTATTTGCGACGAGGGAGTTCCCTCGGAACAAGTATTGATGAATGGACGGGTCGTGCCGGTTTTCGCTAATGTTACCCATTCTCATCGTATGCTGGAATCCTGGGATGAGGTCAAAATGCGAGTAGGTAACTATGAACATGATCCAGTAGATGGAACGGCCTTTGGCAAAAGTGCCAGGATGATGTCACAAAATTACATATTCGCTCCAAAGGAAGGTGTTTACGATAGAACCAAGGTTCGTTATGAACGTCTCTGCACTGTGTCAGATCCTGACAATGGCGTCGAATCCGTGACGAGTATCGTTGATGTCGATGCGGCAAACGGGACTTTTATCAATAGATCGACATCTCCGGATAATGCGGATCTTGTTTTTGATGTGTCCTGTGAAATTCATGGTCGAATTTACCGATGCGATGTACCCACGCAGGAAATCGACTTTGCATTTGTTGGGCTGGATGCTGTGCTCACTATCGAAGGTTCAACATACGGTTTATGGAAAGGGAGTAAGAAGCATATCAATATTCCGGGACAGACTTTCAGTTGCATCGGGACTGACTGCGGGGTTGAACCGGCATCGACGCTCTTTGATACGCTGTCCGAATTAATGCCCTGCTCTTCCTTGGCGATCTATGAGTATGAGTGGCAGTCTGATGTTCAATAAACCCAATCGTCGCATGACGTTCTGGGAGGAAGAGGAGTGGTCCGAATCGGGTATGTTAATCCAGGGTTCGACAGAAGAATATAGGGTGAGGATGTACTCTGTTCATTCCGTGTGAACCCCACTCCCCTTGTTGAGGGTGTTGTAAAATCGGTATTTTCCTGCCGTTCGTCGGGTTACGCTGCGCTAACCCGACCTACGGGTAGGACTTTTTGTGACAAAAGAAAATGCGCCCTTTTATTCTACCCCTTCGAGGAGCGCTGCGATGCTTGCAAAAACCGGCGGGGTTGGACTTGCTATCGCTCAGAGTGCCAGCACCGCCGGATTTTTGCTGTGCTTCATACTCGGGACAGACGGGAGGGTGAAGAGGAGCTGGTATCACCGGCCGAGCAACACGCGAAGGGAAATCGGAGCGTGATGTATTGACATGAAGAACCCGGTAAAGTGCGCCAGGTTCTAGTGCAGACCACGCTCCCCCGGGTTTCGCTTTGCTTCACCCGGGCTACATCGACATCTTAGGTATGTTGAAATGTTGGTGTAGGTTTGTCTCTAGTCTCACCGGCCTGCTTGATGATTCGCTCCGTAATAGTGACTAACGGACTCAGAATTACCGATAGAGGTACTGTTCCCGTCCTGTTTGCTAGCTGTATGAATTTGTCGATCTTTCCAGAGAAAATAGCTGAACAATATTGAACCGATTACTGGAAAGATCCATATCAGCAAAATTTGTATCTCCTTTTGTGATCGTTCATAGGCGTGTGCCCTGCCTATATACAGCGATGAAGATAAATTCAGCAACAGGACCACTAGCAAGAGTGCGACTAGCCGTATTTCCATGTGATTCCGTGGGACTCCATTCATTGTGATCGGATCGTAGCCCGGGTGCAGCAACGCGTAACCCGGGAAATACGCTTGGGGTGAATCCGTAAGAACAACCCGGAAGAGTATGCCGGATTCTAGTACGTGCCACGGCCTCCCGGGTTACGGGTACGGGTTTATGGTAGCCAGATGGAGGAGCAGCCGCCTTCTAGCTTGTGGTTGTTCTCGAGATGTACTGATCCGCTTCGATCACCGTTTTTGTGGGCGCGGGCCACCATGGAGGCGAAGTAGATGCCCAGCTGGGTGTGCCCTTCGGCGAGGGTCTTGTTGCGATTGAAGGCGGCTTGAGCTTCGATCATTGAGGGTGGAAATCCCGAACCGTCGTCTTCGATACGAATCACCAGATAGCCATCGATCATTTCAGCACTCAGGCTGATTTGAGTACGGGTGTATCTCAGGGCGTTGCCGATCAGATTGTTGAGCACGCCCCGGATCAGCCATTCATCAAAGTATCCGCTCAGATCCGCATCACAATCGCAACTGAGGGTGATCGACTTGGACTGGGCGACACTCTGATTGTCGATTACGGTCTCCTCTAGAAAATCCGCTACCTGTATCTCTTCGATGTTTGGCGTGAGTTGACCGTTGTCGATTTTATACAGTGACAGCAGAGCGATGAGGTTGTTGCTGAGACGTTTTGATTCATGTTGTAGGGAAGCGAATTTGGGATTCTCACGATATCCGCTTTCACCGGCCATTTCGTCCAGGGTGTTGATCACCATACCCAGGGAGTTCTTCATGTCATGAATGATAGAGGCGAGAATGTCGGAGAAATTCATATCAACCTTCCTGAGCGTTTGCGCTGAGCACGGTATTCAAGCGGTTCTGCAACTTGAGCAGCACCGGGTTGTCGGGTTCGTTCTTGTTGACTCGATCGAGATAAACGCGGATTTCTTCGATGCGCTCCGGGTTGAATTCGCTGCGTTCCATGTCCATGAGCATGACCAGGGCGGTATTGAGATTGACCACTTTGTTCGCAGGCATGCGGGCAGAGGTCTCTTTCAGTAGTTTGATGGCCTCTTCGTATTGGCCTTTACGAGCGAGTTCCACGCCCTTGCGGTTGAGAGAGGCGACCTCTTCACGCAAGGCGTCGATGGAGCCGAGGGTTTCTTCGTTGATACCGGCCGATGTCAGGGTCAGTCGGATCTCATCCATCAGCTCATCGTCGGAATGGTGATTGAGAATGGTGCTCTTGAGCAGCGCCACGCTCTTATCGGTTTCATTGAAATGCTGAAAGGTTTTTGCCATCTCCAGGGAGCAGTCGCTGTCCGTATTGTCCTCCAGGGTTTCGAAGATCTGTGCCGCCTGGTCCAATGAGGCCTGTGCGGCTTCGCTGTTGCCCATGGTTTGGTGGACCACACTCTCGGCGGTGGCGCGGTAGAGTTCCGCTTTGGGGTCTTTGTGGAACTCCCGCTTCATCTCCTTGAGAATCTTCAGACCCGCATCGCCCTGCTGGGTGCGTGCGCTGACTTTTGCCAAATTGGCATAATCCGAAGGATGTTTATAGACGGAATAACGGCCGTTATGGACGGCTCGGGTGAATGCGGACTCCGCAACCTGGTCGTCATTGTTGAGCAGCGCGATCTCCCCGAGCATCTGTTGCCGCAGGACCGCCTTGGGCGATATCTTCGCCGCCACTTCGAGGGTCTTCTGAGCTTCGGTCAATTGATTGAGACTTTTGTAGCACTTGGCCAGCCAGTCATAGGCGGGGGTGTAGTTAGGGTTGTGCTCGGTGATGGTCTTGAATTGTGATTGGGCCTCAACATAGGCCTTGGTGAGAAACAGGGTTTTGCCCAGACCCAGCCGGGCCCAGGGCAGATCCCTGAGATTCAGTACCTCTTCATAGACCTGGCGAGCGGCGGCGATCTGCCCGGCGTCGAGGAGGATTTCAGCCTTTATTTTACGCAGTTCGTTGCTGTTAGGCGGTTTCTGGGCGATCTTTTCGTCGAGCAGGTTGATGGCTTGCTGCTTGTCCTGCTTTGCCAGGGCCTGCTCCACGGGTAACAGATTCTGTTTCTTCGCGATCAGTTTTTCCAGGCGGGTCTTGAGCAGATCCTTGCTGAAGGGTTTTGTCAGGTAGGAGTCGGGTTCATACTCGACGGCGCCCATCACCATTTCGCGCGCGTTTTCCGCCGTGACGACGAGGAATACACAACCGAGGCCGATCATTTGTCGATGCTTGGCCTCTTCCAGCACCTGTTGTCCGTCCTTGCCCGGCCCCAGGTTGTAGTCGCACAAAATCACATCGAAGCGTTTGTGACGCAATTGAGCAATGGCATCCGCGCCATTATTGGCCAAAGTAATATCCTTAACTCCACAGGCTATGAGCATGTTCTTGATCATGCTGCGCATGTCGCCGAAATCATCAACGACCAGATAGGCCCTGTTTTCGAGAATACTCTGGGCAAAAGACACTATGAACTCCTGATAGGTTAGCGACACCGCACCCCTTACGGGATGCTTTCTGCGTCGTGACAAGCGAAGGAATGCCGAGAGACTGCTCGTTACAACTCCGTGAGCCTGTATGGTAAGTGAAACAGCGCTTGCGTGTTTTAACACTGCGACAATCGCTGGAATGTCCGGGGTACAGGCTCATGATGCCGGGCTGTGCATGCCTGCCGCGAGCCTGTCATCGCAACATTCCTTTCCGATTATAGAAGCTTCTCGCGGCTCTGTGTGAGACTTAATGTCATATGAAAGGTCCGGGTGGGACACCCGGTGTGGACGGGAACGTATGCCATGTGATCAATACCACAGCCCATTGAAATGCCAACGGGGATGGCGCTGTACCGGCGATTGCCGGTGGGGATCAAGGTCGCTCTGGTGCCCTCCGTGGGCCTCTATCCAATCCGGGTCGCGGGGCTTGAGTCTCATAAGCTGATCGATTCGGGCCTCGGTCTGGGGGTGGCTGCGCAACAGGGAGGGTTCGGGCAGACGCCGCCCGGGCATGAACGCCCGCTCCAGCCACCCACCCTGTATGCGTTCAATTTTTGCCAGGGCCTGGGCCAGCCCCTGGGGGTCGCCGGTGAGTTGGACCGCGTGGAGATCCGCAACCGTCTCGCGGGTACGGGATAAAGCCATCTGGGTGAGGGTGCTGAGGGTGGGTGCGAAGATCAACAGCAGCATTGCCAGCCAGTTGAGCCGGAGGTGGGAGAACAGCATCAGCGGCAGGCTGAACAGCAACAGCAGCTGCCCCAGGGTGGAGAGCAGGCTGGTGGCCCGGCTGAACAGGTCCGCCAGCCCCATGACCCACAGGTCGTTGTTGCGGATATGACTGATTTCGTGGGCCAGTACTCCGACGACCTCGCGGGTTTCCAGGTGCCGCAGCAGTCCGTCGGTGATGGCGATCGCGGAACTTCTTGGGGTGCCCACGGTAAAGGCATTGAGCAGGCGGCTGGGTATGTAGAACAGGGCGGGACGGGTTTCGATATCCGCGCGTTGGGCCAGTTCACCGATCAGCTGGAAGAGTACCGACGCCTCATTCGGCTGGATGGGGCGGGCGCCATACATGCGCATGATCAATCTGGGCGAAAGGGTCGGATGGAACAGCATGCCGAACACCCCGACGCCGAGCAGGATCATCAGTCCCTGCGGACCCCACAGCAACCAACCCAGCAGACCCAGGTATGCGCCCATCAGTGAAAGCAGAAACAGGGATTGCAGGCGGTTGCGCCAGGTGTGCTGCAGCCAAACCATGGGATCGTAATCACGATAGCTGTTCATGACCGGTAGTGCTGAAGCCTCCGCTGTTAGAACAACGACGCCTCTCAGACTGCCCAAAAGGCGTCACCGAGCGCCGCTTCATACATCGCAGCCGGGCCGTTTGCGGCGCTGATCCGCTCGAGGAGTTAGACCTGCCCAGCAGGGTGCAGTGCCCTACTTCAGCATGCGCGGTCAGGCATGGGTACAGATCGGCGAAGATCCATTCCCGTGCGTCGAGGTCGGTCAGACCTTGAAGCGACCGACGTGGGATTCGAGGTCGCTGGCCAGGCTCTGCAGCGCCCGGGTCGAGTCGAGCAGGGCTTCGGTACTTTGGGAGGTCTGCAGTGCAACCTGGTTGATGTTAACAATGCTCTGATCGACACCCATCACGGTTTGGTGTTGAGCATCGGTCGCGGTGGAGATCTCCCGGTTGAGTCGTGAGATCGCCGCCATGGTGTCCGTGATCTGACTGAGACTGTCGCTGGCCTGCTGGGCGGGCGCCACACTCGCATTGGCATGCTGATGGGCATCCTCAATGACCCGGATTGCATCCGTGGTTCCGTTCTGCAGTTGCTCGATCATCTGCTGGATTTCACTGATCGAGTCGTAGGTACGGGCGGCCAGATTGCGAACCTCGTCGGCGACCACCGCGAAACCACGGCCCTGTTCACCGGCGCGGGCCGCTTCGATCGCCGCATTCAGGGCCAGCAGGTTGGTCTGTTCCGATATGCCGCGAATCACATCGAGGACACTCTCGATCGCCTGGCTGCGCTCGCCCAGCCCGGTAATCACGGAGGTAGCCCGATCGACTTCACCGGCAACCTGGCGAATCTTCTCGACCATGTCGAGCACCACCCGTTTGCCGTTCTTGCTCTCCTGGTCGGCTTCGCCTGCGCTGTTTGCGGCATGGGTCGTGTTATCCGCCACTTCCCGGAAGCTGGCGGAGAGTTCATTGATCGCGGTGGCCACGGATTCCACTTCCTGTCTTTGGGTTTCCACCTCTTTTCCGGTGCGTTGGGCCACTTCGGCGATCTGGGTGGTGGTTTCCACCAGCCGGTGCGCGGAGCTTTGCATGCCGGCCACCATGTTGCGCAGTTTGACGACAAAACGGTTGAAGGCCTCCGCCAGATCGCCGATCTCGTCATGACTCTTGATATGCAGCTGCACGGTCAGATCGCCGTCGCCTTGTGAGATCGCTTCGAGCTCATTGCGGATCTGCTTCAGGGGACCGGCGATGGCCCGCACCGTCAGGGCATAGGCCGGTACGGCGATCAGTACTCCCAGGGCAATCGCGATCCACAGCACCCGATATCCCGCATCCACCAGATCCCCGAGGGTCGATTTTTCGTCCGCAACCTTGGCTCGGATCTCCCGGTTGAGTTGATCGCCGATCTCCATCAGGGCGGTCGCGGCGACGGCATAGTCCTGGCGGGCCTGCCTGACCCGTTGATGATCCTCCATCACGGCCTTGAGCAGGCTGCGATGTTCATCGGTCAGTTTATGCAGCACGGCTTGCATGGCCTGCCCGGTGAAGTCGCCGTTGGTCAGGGGTTGACTGAACAGCGGGTCTTCGGAAATGGTATCGATGGCATAGGAGAGGTCATCGAACAACAGATCGATGCGCGCGGTGATATCGCGGTTATCCGTCTCCTCCTTGAAACGACGATAGAGTTCCAGGCGTGTGAGAATCGCCAGTTTGGCCTCTCCGGCGGCGTTGATGGTGGTCCAGCGATCCCGCTCCTCCTCGTCGGAGGCCAGCGGATTTTCTTCGGTATTCATATCCTGACGCAGCATCTCCTCACTGGAGAGGCGCTCCACGTCCACCAGCAGTTCGAGGAACTGGGCGCTGTTTCGGTCCAGGCTCTGCTCCCGGATCAGATAGTCATGGTGTTGCTGGGTGAGGTTGCTGCGGTTGTCGGAGAAGGCGCTCATCCGCTGCTGCAGATCGTTGAGCACCTGAGCGTCGACCTGGCCGCTGGATACCAGGCGGTCGAACGCCGACTGGGCTTCCTGCTCGGCCTTGAGGATCGCTGCGTTGTCCTCGCGGCCCCCCAGCAGAATACTGTCCACCGCGATCAGTTCCTGTTGAACCGCGCGGATACCCGATTCCGTGGTGGTCATGGCGTCCAAGACCGGTCCGGTGATATTGGACAGGGATTGGGTCAGATTGCGAATGATCCAGAAGCTGGTGCCGCCGGTAACCAGCAGTACCAGTACCAGGGTCAGAAACCCGGCGCCAATTTTGACGCCTACATTGACTCGCCTCATGATCATCCCTCAGAGTGATTATTGCAAAATCCGTCGATACATCAGGCGGTTGTCGCAAAAACGGTGTTCCCTTGCGAGCCGATGGGATTGTCAGAGAGAAACGGCGATCATCCCTGATGTTATGCGTTATTCCAGGAGTCTGGCCTGCATGGGGTAATTTTCATTTCGGCACACCTGCGATTTCCTTTAGAATCCTCCTTAAAACATAGAATTACCGTCGCTGATTTCAAGCACAATATCAATGGGTGATGCATGACTCTGAGCTTTGCCACACCGCAAGACGCGGAAGACGCCTACTACGACGCCATCGAGGCGCAGGACCTCGACACCCTGATGTCTGTCTGGGAAGCCAGCGACGAGGTGATCTGCCTGTTACCGATGCTCCCCGCCGTACAGGGACGGGATGGGATCAAGGCCGCCTGGTCGCACCTGTTCGAGACCGCTCAGGGGCTCGAGATCGAAGTGATCCACATGAGCTGGGTTGAAACGGACGACTGGTCGATCCATCTGCTGGAAGAGCGGGTCCGTCTGCCTCAGCAGAGCGAGCCGCATCGGGTCTATGCCAGCAACATCTATCGCAGGGGCGCCGATGGCTGGCATCTGCTGATGCACCAGAACGCCCCCACGCCGCCGCCGCCCGGTTTGAAGATGCCGTCAGAGTGACGGGCGGTACCAGCGCCGCCACTTAACCGGGATAGGCCTGTTCCAGAGCCCGGTAGACCTGGTCGTTGAAATCCTCGACATCGGCGTCGAGCCGCTCGAGGATCTCTGCCAGATATTCGTTGTCTTCGCGCCCATCCCAGGTCTTGATGTAGGTCCCTTCCTTGTAGCCGTGATCCTGGCGGAAGAAATTCAGTACGTTCTTGCCTACATAGGTTTTGAACAGGGTGTCGAAATCGAGATCCGCCGCCTGCATGACCTGGGCAAACTGGCCCACGTCCGCGGATTGCGCCTGGATCGCGGTCATCGCCAGGCGCTCGATCGCGCTTCTGAAATCGACCGCCCCATGCGGCTGCTGAAGACCCTCCAGGGCCTGCTCGGCCGCCCTCTCCAGATTGTCGTTATGCAGGATCAGGTCGCTGAGCGCAAAGTGCCAGATGTCCACCAGTTCCAGGTGTACCTGTGCCATGTCCGGCTTCTGGTGTTTCCACCATTTCCAGCCGTAATGGTCGAGCATTTCCGCGCACTCGGTCCAGATTGCCCGGTACCAGGGATAGGCGGCTTCCCGCCAGTCCGCGTTGACCCGGCTGTTCATGGCGTCCTGGAGTTCCAGCATGGTGAGAATTTTCTGTTTCATACGTGTGTGCTTGTCTTCGATAAATTGATTGAGCAGGGTCACTACGGTTTCCACGTAGTGGGGACAGCGGGTCTGGAACAGTCCGGACGCACGTGCCTGCTGATACTCCTCGGCAATGCTCAGGTCCTTCTCCAGCAACTCCCGGCAGAGGTTGCTGCCATGGCGTTCGATGAAACGCTCCTGGATCCAGCGGGTGCTGTTGTAGGTGGCTTCCTTTGCGGTCTTCCCCAGGCGGGTGCGGGGTCCCTGCTCCAGTCCCAGCACCAGGGCCGCGCCGGTCAGGGTGCCGCAGACCTGGCCCATGCGGCCAACGCCACCGCCGAGGCCGCTGGAGATACGCATCGCCAGGCCCTCGTCCAATCCGTAGCGGTCAGCGAATACGCTGAGTATGGACTGGGAACAGTTGCAGCCATCGCAGAAGCGTTCCACTGCCTGCTGGGACAGGGTGCTGCCGCCCGCAGGCAGCGCTTTGGATAAATCATTCATGGTTCACCTGAAAAACTGTGTATTTGAGCAATGCCGGGCTTTTCGATTGGACGAATCATTGTCCATTCAGCCGTTTGACCGATGCCACCATGTAGTCAACGGCCATCCGGACCTGCTCGTCTATCAATTGACTGTTGCCACCGCGGGGTGGCATGCGGTATTTACCGTCCGTTCCTTTCACCCCATTGAGTGCGCTGTGATACAACGCGGTCTTGCCTTTGGCGATGCGCGGTTCCCAGGCGGCATAATCGGTGACCGCCGGCGCACCGGATATGCCCAACAGGTGACAGTTGCGACAGGTGCCCATCCAGATCCCCCGTCCTTTGGCCAGGTTCTCATCCGCGAAGCGGGGCATCTCAGGCGCCTTTGGGGCCGTATCTTCAGTTTGACCGCAGCCGGCGAGACCGATGGCCGCAAGGATAATCAGGTGCTTCATGGTCGGTTTGTCCCTGAGTTCCGCATACCCTGCGGATCATAACCTGAATTGCATGGCGAATAGCTGAAATATCCACACACAAATGGCCTATGTGCCCGACAGACAGGTAAGCGGACTCAATGTCCCAGGGTGTGGATAAACTCCGCGTAACTCGTATCCTTGCCTTGGAGGACGCCGGTCAGCCAGTTCAGAGAGGCATCCGGTGCATCCCGTGGTCCCACCTTCTGCTCAATGCGAAGCATTTCCTGGTATACCGATGTAACCGCGGCGATGCCCTCGCGATTGGGTTTGCGGCGCACGGAAAAATAGCCGATGGGTTTTCCGGCCTGATCGTAATCCACGGTGATGTTGGCATACACCCAGTAGTAATCGCCGTTTTTCGCTATGTTCTTCACATAAGCGAAACACTCCCGGCCGGATTCGATGGTGTTCCACAACAACCGGTACACGCCTCTCGGCATATCCGGATGGCGGATGATGTTATGTTGCACGTTGAGCAGCTCCCTTTCGGAGTAACCCGCGATGCGCATGAACGCCCGGTTGGCATAGGTGATTCGACCCTTGAGATCGGTTTTCGAAACGATGAAATCGTTTTCGTCCATGAGGATTTCACGGTTTGTCGGTACGACATTCGGTTTCATGGACGCTCCTGACGGGTTGTTGAAAATCTACTCTGACGGAACGATCCTACGTTGAAATCCGCCTCAAAATGCGCTTTGACACCAGTAAACTGCTTTGTTCGGCGTATTTCGCCTTGTCTCGTAAACGACTGAGCGAATTTCAACAGCCGGTTAACCGTGTTTTTCGGTGATCATGGCATCGATACGATCCATGACCTGGTCACTGGCCTCCTCCATGTGCTGATATTTTACGAGAATCTGCTCCAACAGTTGTTTGTCCTTCTCCCAATCCTGGGTCAGCAGGGCCAGGGCTTCATGCCCGGCATTGTGAACCTGGCTGTGGGGCCCTTCAAGCTGCTTAAAGGATACCAGGTCGCCGAAAGTCTCGCGTCCTGCGCCTTCGTAATACCATTTGCCCAGTCGGCAGGCGTGGTGGTCTACCTTGACGGCGCGAGCGTCGTCATTGTCGGTCCCGGCATGAAAGGACTTGTAGGCCCTCTGTTTGTAGATCATGTGATCCACTTTAACCAGCGAGGCATAGCAGATGTCATGCGCGAAGTTCACCGAGGTGTAGGTGGTTTGCGCCCGTCCTGCGAAGACATTGAAGTTCTCCATCATATCTTCGACGCGATGCTGGACTCCGTTGGCCATCTCCAGCATCTCCGTTGAGTTGCGCTGCATGGTCTCGGTCTCCTTCTGGAAGGTGTTGACCACGTCGCGAATCTCGTTGGTTGCCTTGAGGGTGGATTCGGCCAGCTTCTTCACTTCGTCGGCGACCACCGCAAAACCCCGGCCATGTTCTCCTGCTCGCGCGGCTTCGATGGAGGCATTCAGCGCCAACAGATTGGTCTTGTCCGCGATCTCGCTGATCATGCCCAGGATGCCGGTGATTTCGTCGCTCATGGCATTAAGTTTCCCCATCGTTTGATGGCTCTGCTCGATCATTCCCAGGGTACGGGTCTGAGCATCCACGACCTGGGTCACCGCGTCCTGACTCTCCTGTGCCTTCCGCATGTTGTCGGTGGCGATCTGCGAGACTTTCTGCATCTCATCGGTGATGCGGGTCAGGTCGTTCTGACTCAACTGCAGATTGTTCATGGTCTGGCTGGTATTGAGCGCCTGCAGTTTGGCCGCCATCTCATTGTGCGTGACGTAGGCTGCGTTATCCGCCATGGCATCCAAAGAGCTGTTGATTTTCTCAAGCGTTTTAGCGAGTTCGCCATGCAGGCCGGTGGGCATGGTGCGGCGATAGTAGTGACCTTCCGAGACCAGTTGAAAGCTGGTTTTGACTTCACGGAAAAAGGTTTCCAGCTGGTCCAGGGACTCGTTGAGATCCCAGGCGATGTGACCGGCCTCGCCCATCCAGGGGACATTGGTGATGCGGGATGAGAATTGACCCTCGAGCATCTCCTCAAGTACCGTTTCCGTGCGTTTCATGACGTAAAACGGCATTTTCATACGCATGTAAACAACCACCGCCGTACCCAGGGATAACAGGGGGAAGATCAAGTGCCAGTGCTGATAGCCATCACTGAACCATGAAAAAAACAGGTTCAGCAGGGTGTAGATGACAAACAGCGCAACATAGATCTTAAGCCGGGTGGCTAAGTATAAACGATTCATAGTTGTCGAACCTTTGATCTTTTATGGCTTTCTCGAGAACTTTCGTGGAAGCCGGAATGGCTTCACGGCTGCCCGCGCGCAGCTCAGCGGCATGCATCTCGCGGTATAGTGCGGTGAAAAATTCGACCGCTTCCCGGGACGGACGACGACGTACGGAATAGTAGCCGATGATCTTCTCCCGGGCATCGAAGTCCGGCGTAATGTTCGCCAGCACCCAATAATGGTCCCCGTTCTTACACAGGTTCTTCACGTAGGCAAAACACTCTTTGCCCTGGGTGATCGTCTGCCAAAGCAGATGGAAGATTCCGCGTGGCATGTCTGGGTGGCGCACGATATTGTGCTGCTCGCCCAATAATTCGGACTCCCTGTAGCCACTGATCTGCATGAACAGGCGGTTCGCATACACGATGCGACCCTTCAGGTCCGTCTTGGAAACGATGAAGTCCTGTGCATTGATCATCACTTCCCTGTTCGTCGGCACGATCGGGTTTTTCATGAATGCTCCCTGTGATTGACACGCGCATAGAGAGACCGATTATCGACGGTTGTGGGTGTCCCTTGAGTCAGAGCACAGCACTAAAAAATTGATATTTTGAAATTGTTCATGGACGTGTGCGCTGTCGTGGAGAAACCGTGACTTGCGGATTGCGCAAGGGGTCCACCCCATCCATCCCCAAGGGCAGTATAGCAGACGCCTCTGTACTGCTCAGTTCATTATCCGGTTACCCTGATGTCTGAGTATCAGCATGTAAGTCCGGACTCTGCTCGGCTATTTTGTGTCGGGAGGATCGGGTGCAATATAGGGTGTATTCAGCGTGTATCACCCCAAGGATTGACCCCACATGTATATGCCAGCTCATTTTGCTCAAACCGATCTTGACGTCATGAGGGACCTGATTCGTCGCCATCCCTTCGCCGTCATGGTGAGTCAGGGGCCGTCAGGTCCGATCATCGATCATCTACCGTTCGAGTTGACGGAGTCGGGTTCGGGTTACGGAAAACTCTCGGGCCATGTCGCACGCGCCAATCCTGTCTGGCGCGAACTCTCCGATGAGTCGGAGTCCCTGATCATTTTTCAGGGAGGGCAGGCCTATGTGTCTCCATCCTGGTACCCAACGAAGCAGCAAACCGGTCGGGTCGTGCCCACCTGGAATTACCGGGTGGTGCATGCCCGGGGCACACTTCGAGCGGTTCAGGACAAGACATGGCTGGTCTCTCATCTGCAACGCCTGACGGATCAGATGGAAGCCGGTTTCACTCAACCCTGGTCCCTGAAAGAGGCGCCTGAAGCATTTATCAACGGTCTGGTTGATTCGGTGGTGGGGGTTGAGATGGAGATCCAGCACCTTTCAGGAAAATGGAAACTGAGTCAAAACCGATCGATTGAAGATCAAAATGGGATTGCGGCAGGACTGCGAAGCCAGGGAATGTCCGATGCACAAGAGTTAGCCATTGCCATGTCAGATAATTCGTCAGGATTTACGAATTAGTCTATGTTTGTTGGATTATAGTGACATACATGACGAATTGTTACTATGTTTATATAATTCACCTGTTTTGACGAAATAGACTTTATAACTTACTTTATATCGACTTCTTAGACGAAATATGAAAATAAGTCCGGAATTGACCGACGAAACCGTGCTTTTGGAATTGGGCGGGCGTCTGGCCCAGCGTCGTCTGGACCTGCAGCTCACCCAGGCCGTAGTGGCGGAGCAGGCGGGTATTTCCAAGCGCACCCTGGAGCGTGTCGAATCCGGCGCGTCGGTACAGCTGGCGAGCCTGATCCGGCTGTTGCGGGTTTTGGACGACCTGTCCGGGCTGGATCAGCTGCTGCCGGAGGCCGGCCCCGGCCCCATGGATCTGCTGCGACGCAAGGGGAAACCCCGCCAGCGCGCCCCCCGCCGCTCCGCCCGGGAGAAACGCGACGAGCCCTGGACCTGGGGGGATGACTGATGGTCAGTCTGGCGGAGGTCAGGATGTGGGGGCGGACCATAGGCGCGGTGTCACTCAATGAAGGGGACCGTGTGGCGTCCTTCGAATACGATCCCGCGTTTGCCGGCAGCGGCATCGAAGTCTCTCCTCTGGTCATGCCCCTGTCGCGCAGGGTCTATCGGTTTGCGGAGCTTTCCCGGGAAAGTTTTTTCGGCTTGCCGGGGTTGCTCGCCGATGCCCTGCCGGACAAGTTCGGTCATACCCTGATCGATGCCTGGCTGGCCACCCAAGGCCGATCGCCGGACTCCTTCAACATCATCGAGCGCCTCTGCTACACCGGTGAACGAGGCATGGGGGCGTTGGAGTTTCATCCCCTGCGCGGACCGTTGGAGCGGCACTCCCGACCTCTGGAAATCGACCACCTGGTGGCCCTCGCCTCGGAGGTGCTGAGTCATCGCAATCAGTTGCAAGCCTCTTTTTCAGAAGAGCATGCCGAACAGGGTCTTGTCGATATTCTGCAGGTGGGTACCTCCGCGGGTGGTGCCCGGGCCAAGGCGGTCATTGCCTGGAAGCCCGCAACCCAGGAGGTGCGTTCAGGTCAGATCGCTGCAGATGAAGGATTCGAATACTGGCTGCTGAAATTCGATGGCGTCTCCGGCAACCGGGACAAGGAGCTGGAAGATCCCCGAGGCTACGGCGCCGTGGAATACGCCTACTACCGCATGGCGCGGGACGCCGGTATCGAGATCAGCGATTGCCGTCTGCTTGAGGAGAACGGCCGCAGACACTTCATGACCCGCCGCTTCGACCGGCTCGAGGGTGGTGAAAAACTGCACCTGCAATCCCTGGGCGGACTGGCCCATTTTGACTTCAACCTGCCAGGGGCCTACAGCTACGAGCAGTCGATGCAGGTGATCAGAAAGCTGGGTTTACCGACCCGTGCGGTGGAACAGCAGTTTCGCCGCATGGCCTTCAATATCGTGGCGCGAAACCAGGACGATCATGTGAAAAATGTCGCCTTCCTGATGAACAAACAGGGAGAGTGGCGGCTCGCACCTGCCTATGACCTGACCTACAGCTATAACCCAAGGGGTGCCTGGACATCCCGGCATCAGATGACCCTGAACGGAAAGCGGGAGGATTTCACCCTGGACGATTTCAAAGCCTGTGCCCGCACCCTCACCCTGAAACGGGGCCGAGCGGAAACCCTATTGAGGGAAGTGGTCGATACGGTGTCGCACTGGTCTGAATACGCCGATGAGGCCGGAGTGCCGGCTGGGATGAGTGCTCAGATCGGGAAGAACCTGCGCCTGACCGGTTGGTTCTGATCGATTACTACGGAAAGTTATAAATGGCATCAATCTCATCGCGGTAGAGGGTTAGGAAAAATAGTCACTTTGAATGTAAATTGAACAACGCAAGCATTGGAGGCGAATCGCACGAAAATTCCGACTTAGAAGCATCTCATGGGGAAGGCATCGCGCCGAAGGGACTGGCAAGTTGATGTTTTTTGGTATAAACAAAGAGAGTAACAGGGAGGTTGTTTGAGTCTTTTCAACCCTCTTCCCTAAAGTAACTAACAGGCAATGCGCCCGTTTTCTTTTGAGCCATTCGCCCGCTTTTTCAACTAATTTGTGGATTTTGTGGGTGGTTTGCACGCAGAACAGGGGAATCTACGGGTTAACAGGCAGGTTGCCTGCTACACAATGTTATATTCCGTGAGGTTGCACTCGTGAATCGAAGAAAATTGATAGATCAAGAGGAATTAGATCTTTCTTATCTTCATAAGCTTATGCGTTCTCTTTTTCCAAAGAAAAATGATTGTGCATCATTGGACGAGCTAGAAGAGGTTGTTGGAGAACTAAAACAATTTTCTATAAATACAAAGCTGCAAACAAGGTTGTTCCTTAAAAAACATCGGCGCCAGCTTCTGGATATAGACAAAGAACCATTGGATACCATTCATCAGCGCATATACAGGGATGAGTTGGGTGATGATGAGTATAGCGATTCAATAAGACGTCAATATTGGTTTTGTTACCCAGCTCTCGTCAGAACTGCAATGGAAATAGAGTTCGGTGAAGAATACGATAAATTCGCAAATGAACGAGATGGAATATAACAACGCCATCAAATCCGACGCTCGTACCTCGCGCGGCTTATGGCAACGTTAGGAATTAATAAATTCCATTATCACTGGATATATTTAAAGTGTGATAAATGATATTAAGGAATACGAAGGATTTAATTGGCACAGACCGAGATGTTAAAGATCCGAAAGGACAATGGATCAGTAGGAGGTTGTTATTAAAAAGAGATGGAATGGGGTTTTCTCTGCATGAAACTACTGTTTTTGGTGGTACAGAAACATATCTCTGGTACAAGCACCATTTAGAGGCTGTATATTGTGTGTCCGGCGAAGGAGAAATAGAAGACTTACAAAGTGGAATAATTCATCCAATTAGCGGCGGTACAATGTACGCACTAAATAATCACGAAAAACACAAGTTACGTGCAAAAACAGACTTAAAAATGATTTGTGTTTTTAATCCACCACTAGCAGGTAATGAGGTACATACAAAAGAGGGATATTACTCAATCAATGCTGATTCCTAACAAGAAAATCATGACGCTCACCATCGTTCGCTGGGACACTGTCGCTGTCGCGCCAGCGCCCCATATTTAGGCGTTAGCCATACAAAAAATCAGAGCGAAGTAATGACCAGAAATCTATCTCCAACAATTGATGTCTTATATCGAATAAAACGAGGGCTTTCTGGATATATTAGCTATTTGGCCGCGTGTGAGATGAATGAGGCATTTAGCGAATATGTGCTCTATGAGCCAGCTCTAAGAATTCTTACAGCGAGAGGCTTTCACGTAAAGTGTGAATATCCATGCCCAGGATTTAACAAAAATGGCCCGGGTGATTATAAAAAGATTGATTTCGTGGCAATGGGAAACACAGAGAAATTTGCAATTGAGGTGAAGTGGGTGAAAAAAGCAAAAATCAATGTTTCAGTTGATGTAGAGAAGCTACAAAAGTTTAATGAACACAATCATACGTCAAGAGCATTTCTTTGCGTATTTGGCCGGAAGAGCCATATCGAGAACTTAAGCTTGGGCAAAAACGGCTTAAAAGAGCAAGGAAAGGCAGTTTATGCAGAGTTCGGAGTTACTAAATATGGTTGCCGAATATACGAGCTTAAAAATGGCTAACCAGGCGCTCCACCCGACCAAAAACCGCGATGTGGTTTTTGGTCGGGTGAGCTTGGTCGTTATATGTGGTAGGCCATGATGGAAGAAAGGTTCAAAAGAGAGTCGATAAGCAATATTCTTAATCACCTAAGCAGAGATGATGCTCTGAGGATTGTTGCGCTCTCGCTAGCCGCGAATGACCTTAGTATAAATGTTGAAGCGCTTGGGAAATTCCCTGAATCAGAGAATATATTCTTCTTTGTTACCTCTCTTTCGATCTTGCGTGAGCTCGCAAAGTTGGTAGCCGAAATAGAAGGTACCGCATTCCAAGGAAGAATGTCCGAGGATACAATTAACATACTTAATGATGTGAAAGCATCATTAGCCTCATTTGAGGCAGGTAGCCTCGTAAAAGACACATTGAAGCCAATACGAGATGTAACATTCCATTACTACCATTTAAATCAAAAGGGGGAAGTTGGAAAACTAATCGATCAGGCGTTATCTGAAGTAATAGAGAAAGACACCTTGGAGCTTGGGTTCTCAGATAAAATCAATTCTGCCATGGGGCAGCGCTATTTCTTTGCCGAGAATTTCAGGTCCAGCATACTGAAACAATTATTAAGTAGTGAGCTGGTCTCTGTCATCAGCTCGGCGTCTGTCAACATCGTTTCTTTGGTTGATTCGTTGCTTTCAGATCTCAAGGGAAATCATGAACAATAGAAATGCATATAACAAGGCCATAAACACGGACACCAAAAACTGCGCTAGTCGTTCCTCCCTGTGCAGTTTTTGTCTCCGGTTATGGCAGCGTTAAGGTATGAAAAATCGAGCTTGACTTCTAGCTAGGTGTACACACACTGTAAATATGATCTCGTTTGAATGGGACCAGGAAAAGCCAAGAAAATCTGAAGAAGCACGGCGTTTCATTTGTCGAGGCGAAGTCCATATTCTTTGATGAAGAACATTCCTCTGAAGAAGATCGGTTCATCATGCTGGGTATGAGCAACCAGAGTCGCATTCTGGTGGTTTGCCACTGTGAGAGGGCTGATGGTCATGTGATTCGTATCATTTCTGCGCGTAAAGCCACGAAGAAAGAGAGCGGGTTCTACCCCAAAGGTTCACTATGAAATCGGAATATGATTTTTCCACGATGAAGTCTCGAAAGAATCCATACGCATCAAAGCTGAAGAAGTCGGTAACGATTCGGCTCGGTGAAGATGTGATTGAGTACTTTAAGGAAATGGCAGAGGAAACCGGAATACCATACCAAAGCCTCATCAACCTGTATCTCCGAGATTGTGCGGCACAGCATCGGGAGATCGATCTTAGCTGGCAAATAAGACGGCCTTAACAATGCCATACACACAAGGAGGGGTATCACTTGGACATCCATAATAACGAAGGGGCCGATGGACCCTTCGTTTATTAGTTCATGGCGTGGAGGGTCTGTTCTCCACATGCAGCCATCACAGCCAGAGACTCAACGTTGTAAGTCCTCTGGCTTAAAATGCCGACGTTTGTGAAAGATGCCGTGGATATAGAGGGTGTCTTGCATCAGTTCATACATGATGCGGTAGGAGTACATGGCGATTTCACGCACATTTTCTTCACCGATTTCCGCTACCTTCCTACCGAGGTTGGGAGTTGTTAGCAGAATCTCCACTTTGTCTGTGATGTCCTGTACAACACGCGTGGCGTAGCGCTTGGAGTCGTGAGCGATGTACTGGTAGATGAGAGCAAGGTCTTAGCGCGCCGGTTTTGACCAGACGATTACCACTGCTCGATCTCGCGCTTTAAATCCTCGTGGCTGATCACCTCGCCGCGCTCGATGGCTTCACGGCTCATACGCAGTTTATCGATGACATAGAGACGGTACATGATCTCATCGATATCGGCATCGTCAGGTAGACGTTGGAGGGATTCCAGGGCTTCTTGTTTGAGTGTTTGTGATTGCATGTTGAGTGCTCCTAATGTGTGGCGACTTTAGGGTTCGTTGCCTCATCATCGGCTATTGCGTGGTTAACACCAGACAATCGTTCATATAGTCAGCCGTGTCCCTGACTTAGTATGATCACTAGTCATAATAACCTCTCTAATATAAATTTGGGACACCCCTTCCTTGTTGACGGCGTGGATCTCTCGAATCTGCCGGACTCATTGATCTCAATAAATTCCCGGACTGCTTCGGAAGCCAGTTAAAGACTTGCTGCGCTGAGTGGCTGCGGCCAACTTATCCAGGCGGGTCTTAAGCTCGGGATCCCGATGGATGGTTACAGTAACCCCTCGGAATTGTCGTGAACACAACAGGGGTTGATGTTTCTGGCGTGGCTCCTACATCCATGTCGCTTGGCCGCAATTAATATTCATCATAAATTCAATGCGTTAGTCTCCTGTGGGCCGATTGGTATGCCGGTTGCATAACGAAATGGGTGTTTGTCCACATTGCGTTATGCATTTGCTATGCATATCCATGCGGATGTCGGCTTCCGAAAAGGAGAACGGGATGAAACGTCTGCTGATTCTGTTGTTACTGGTTCTGATGTCTGGGGAGGTTCCGGCCCAGGAGCCTTTGATGGTGGCCGCGGGAGCGGGTTACAAGAAACCGCTGCTGGCGCTCTATGAGGCATTCACCCGTGCCCGCGGTATATCGGTCACACCGGTGTTCGGGAATATGCGCACGGTGATTGCGCAAAGCGAATCGAGTGGTCGGGTTGCCCTGGCGGTCGGGGATCGTGGGATTCTCAGCGCCACCGGGTTATATGACGAGATGATTGAACTCGGCCAAGGGCGGTTGGTTCTCGCCTGGGCCGGTACGCCTCCCAGCCAGGGTATTGAAGCGCTGCTGGATGAGACGCTGGGGCCTATCGCGCTGCCGGATCCCAACAAGGCCATCTACGGGCGCGCCGCGGAGCAGTTTCTGAGCAACAGCGGATTGCGGGACCGGTTGGCTGCCCGTCTGTTAGTGCTGTCGACCGTACCCCAGGTCTCCTCCCATCTGGTGGCGGGCAGTGTCCAGGTGGGTTTCATCAATCTGACCGACGCACGGGCGTTGCACGGGCGCATTGGTGGGTACACGGAACTGCCGGTGGATCGGTATGAGCCGATCCGGATCGTGGCGGCGGTCGTGAAGGGGCAGTCGCTGCGTGAAGACGTGCGGCAGTTTGTCGAGTTTCTCGCAACACCCGAGAGCCGTGAAATACTCCATGAGGCCGGGCTTTGAGTCTCTCGTGGGCGGAGTGTGCGCCGGCTGCCATTGGGCTGAGTCTCCAGGTGGTGTTCGCTATGATCGCGTGCCAACTGATATTCGGTGTTGCCCTGGCCTGGCTGTTGAGCCGCCCCAGGTTGCCGGGCCGACTCATCTGGGAGAGTCTGATCTCCCTGCCCCTGGTGTTTCCGCCCATTGCGATCGGCTTTTTCCTCCTGCTGTTGCTGGGACGTCGAGGGACTTTCGGCCGTGTTCTGCATGACAGCATGGGTATCGACGTGGTGTTCTCGCCCCTTGGCGTCTATCTGGCCGCGCTGATCGCCGGCCTGCCGTTGATCGTGAAACCGGTGCAGGCGGCGATGCAAAGCAGCGCTGGAGAGCTGGCGGAGGCGGCCTATGTGCTGGGACGAGGCCGGTTCGCCACATTTTTTCTGGTGGTGCTTCCTAGTGTGCACGCCACCATCCTTGCGGGACTGGTGCTGGCCATCGGTCGGGCGCTGGGAGAGGTGGGCATCACATTGATGCTGGGCGGGAACATCGTCGGTCAGACCGAGACACTCTCGCTGGCGATCTACAACCGGGTGCTGGATGGGGATTTCGACTGTGCCATGCAGCTGTCCCTGCTGCTGGGTTGCGGTTCCCTGGTGTTGTTCGGGTTGATGCAATGGTTGGGCGGAGCGCGAAGCCTGAGGGTGTGACGAATGAACGGTCTGGATTTCAGTGTCAGGTTATCGCGATCAGGCTTCGATGCCTGGGCTGAAATGCAGCTACGGGCAGGTGAAACCACCGTACTGCTGGGTCCCTCCGGAGGCGGAAAAAGCACCTTGCTGCGGTCATTGGCCGGACTTGAACGTCCTCGCTCGGGGCGTATCGCACTGGGTGATCGGGTCTGGTTCGACAGCCGGCAGGGCATTCATCGCTCTGCAAGACAACGCAAAGCCGGCCTGATGTTTCAACACTATGCTCTGTTCCCCCATATGAGCGTGGTGCAGAACCTGGGATTCCCGCTGTCCGGCCTGAGTCGAAAATTACGCGGGGAGCAGGTGGCGCGGTGGCTCTCGGCGCTGGACATTCAGGATATCGCACAGGCCAGGCCGGAACACATCTCTGGTGGCCAACGTCAGCGGGTGGCCTTGGCCCGAACCCTGGCGGCGGATCCGGATGTGCTGCTCCTCGATGAGCCGTTTTCCGCCGTGGACGGTGTGCTTCGGCATCAGTTGCGGGAGCTGTTTCGCGAAGTGGTACATGAACGTGCCCGCCCGGTGCTTCTGGTGACCCACGATCTTGAGGATGTCCGCGAACTGGCGGACCGGGTTGCGGTAATGACCGCGGGTCAAGTGTGCCGCTGCGGACCGGTGGCGGAAGTGCTGTCCGATCCCCGGGATCTGCAGGCCGCGCGGATACTGGGTTGGAAAAATCTGCTGCCGGTGGCCCGTTTCGAGGCCGGGGTGGCTCAGGGTTCCTGGGGATGCCTGCCCTTTTCCAGGCCTAAACGTAAAGGGCACTGCTGGTTGGGCGTAGAGCCCAGGCACTGGCGGATTGTCAGACGGGATGGCGTGCCGGTGACCGTCGAGCATCAGAGTCTGTTCGGTCCCTATCGGGAGATGACCTGCCGGTTGAGGGATGGCCGGAGGATCTATCTGCACCGACGCCATGACGAACCGGCCGTGAGTGTCGGAACCCGGCTGCAGCTCCAGGTACCTGCCGAACATCTCGTACTTTTAACCTGAAACGGATTGACTGGATTGCAGGAGCGGCCCTGGTCGATCAAATGACGATTGACACATCGATGAGGATACAACCATGTGCGGAAACGAAAACAGGACACAACACTCGGCGGGACATTGTGGTTGCTCGCAGCATAACGTTAAGGGGCCTGAAACGGCTGACCGACTGATGCCACACCAGGTGGATCTGATCTTTCCCGATGTTCCGACACCGGATCAACGGATCGTTGCAGAGGCGGGTGAGGATCGGTTGCGCAGACTGGTGCGCCGGCATCATGAACGTCTGGCGGTCTCTCCTGTGAGCGCGCTGATCGATCAAACGCCCGAAGTGTTCGATAACACCGTGGAACGCATTGCGGACTTTGTGATCGAGCGATGCGGCGGCAAGGCTGCCTATACGCAGGAGCATGGCCATGTGTGCATGCGGGTGAGGCACTTTCCCTTCAGCATCGATGAACAGGGCCGGGATGTCTGGTTGGGGGAACTGTTGCATGCCCTGATTGAAGTCGAGTTTCCCCCGTCATTACAGGCATCGTATTGGGCGTGGGTGGAGCCCATGTCCCTACGCATGATCAACCGACGGACCCGCAAGGCACAGCCGGTCCGTTATCCCTTTGCCAAGGTTGAACCCTTCTTGACATCAGCGGGTAAGCAGGTGAATCCGATCATCGGTTGATGGGTGGGATGGAAGCAGACATTGGCTTGTATGGGTTACGACAGATGTTGTGGCCTTGTCTGCTTTGTGTCTTCTGCTGTCGTGATGATCAGACAATTTTTCTTGTAATTACAGTAAGTAAACAAAGGATGGCCTGAGGCGGCATAGAACCTGCATTGGACTGTTAACGTTATGCAGAATATTTGCATAACGCTAGTTTTAAGTAGCAGTTAGGGACAGTCCAATGTTGTACAAAAGTAAATTCCATAATCGGGTGCTCGCCTCGGCCCTGTTTCTGACCGGGGCGGTGCATGCTGAAGAAGCGTTTGAACTGGGCCGGATCGAAGTCACGGCCGAGCAGGAACTTCCCGCTTTGGGAACCGCCCGTGTAGAGGCCGATGTGCTGCGGGAGGAAAACCGGGAGACCGTGGCGGAAGCGCTCGACCGGTTGCCGGGCGTGACGCTCAACAATTTCGGGCCGCGTAATGAACAGGCGGTTTATGTACGCGGATTCGATCGGCGTCAGGTGCCGGTGTTTATCGATGGTATCCCCATATACGTGCCCTATGACGGGTATGTGGATCTTGGTCGATTCACAACCTACGACCTGGCTGAGATCGATGTCGACAAAAGCTTCAGTTCGGTGCTGTATGGATCGAATACCCTGGGCGGTGCGATCAATCTGATCAGTCGCCGTCCCCGCCGGGTCCTCGAAGGCGAGGTGGGCGGCGGTTACAATCGGGGTGAAATCTCCGGCAGTGACGGTGCCCGGGGGTGGATCAACCTCGGTACGAACCAGGGCCGCTGGTACGCCCAGTTCAGCGGCTCCTATCTCAAACAGGACAGTTTCGCGCTTTCGGATGATTACACCGCCACGAGTTACGAAGACGGCGGATTGCGTGAAAATGCCTATCGTAAGGACACCAAGGTCAACCTGAAATTAGGCTACACGCCAAGTCAGGAGGATGAATACGCCCTGGGTTACGTCAACCAGCAGGGTGAGAAGGGCACGCCCCCCTACGCGGGTGAAGACAGCAGTGTCACGACCCGGTTCTGGCAGTGGCCCTATTGGAACAAGGAGAGTCTCTACGGGATTACCCAGACCGGTTTGGGCGATGGCGGGACGCTCAAGAGCCGGGTCTATTACGACGTCTTCGAGAATTCGCTCTACAGTTACGACGACGAGACCTATACCACCCAGACTCGGCGTTACGCCTTTCAAAGCTGGTATGACGACTACACCTATGGCGCCAGCCTGGAATATGAAAAGCCGTGGTCTGAGCACACCCTGAAACTGGCGCTCAACTACAAGTTCGATCACCACGAAGAGCATGACAATGTCGAGCCGGTGCGAACCTTCGAGGATCGCAGTTACTCGCTTGCCTTGGAGGATACCTACCGATTCGATCCCCGATACTTTCTGGTAGCGGGCGTCAGCTACGACGTACGCGACAGCGTGAGAGCGGAAGGCTATGAGAATGGTGTGATTTTCGATTTCGAGGATAACGATACCGATGCCTGGAATCCGCAGATCGGACTGTTCGCCGAACTCGATGCGGCCAATCAGGGGCGTGTGACCTTGTCACGCAAAACCCGGTTACCGACCATCAAGGACCGCTACTCCTACCGCTTTGGCACCGCCTTGCCCAACCCCGATCTGGAAGCGGAAAAATCGACCACCTTTGAATTGGGTTGGGTGCATCGTCTTGGTAACTGGGCGCGCCTGGACAGCGCGGTGTTCTACAGCGATATCCGCGATCTCATCGAATCCGTCGACATCAATTCCGATGTGTATCAATTGCAGAATGTGGGCAAGGTCGTTTCCAAAGGGGTTGAACTGGGGCTGGAGGTTTGGCTCGGCAGCGACTGGGAAATCGGCGCCAACTACAGCTATCTGAAGCAGGAAAACAGAAGCTCTGACCTGAAGCTGACCAATGTGCCTGAGCACAAGGTCCAGACCTGGCTGACCTGGCATGTGACGGACCCCTTCAGTCTGAGCGCCGATGCGCACTACGAAAGTGAACGCTACACCAGCACCGACGGCCTGCGCGAAGCGGACAGCTTCACGGTCTTCGGTCTGCGTGCCGGTTACGAATTCGAGCAGGGCTGGGTCGGTCGTCTCGGAGTCAGCAATCTGAGCGACGAGAACTATGCCTATCAGGAGGGATACCCGGAAGCCGGGCGGACCTGGTACGGCAATCTGAGCTACCGGTTTTAATATAAGGACAAACACATGAACAGACTACAGCGTGCCCTGAGTGTGATGGCCTGTCTGATGGCTCTCCAGGTTCAGGCTAAAACCCAACTCACGGTGATGACCAGCTACCCCGAATCGGTGGTGTCCCGGTTCGAAGAGGCTTTCGAAAACCGCTATCCGGATATCCGCTTGCAGATTCTGTGGCGCATGCCATTCGATGCCCTGCCCTATCTGCTTCAGGAGCAGCAGGGCGGCGTGGATGTGTACTGGACGCCTTCTCAGCGCAACTTTCTGGCCCTGAAAGCAGCCGGCGCACTGGCGCCGATAGGAATCGACCTCTCGGGGTTGCCGGAGATCATCGGCGGAGGACGGGTTTCGGATGCGGACCACTGCTTTCTCGCCAGCGAAACCGCCGGATATGGTCTTTATTATAACCCGCAACGTTTGCAGCAACTGGGTGTGCCGGTGCCGGAGCGCTGGCAGGATCTGACCGATCCACGCTATCGGGGCGAGGTTGCATTGCCCGTGCCCTCCGGTGTGGGCTATGCCCATATGCTGGTCGATCAGGTGTTGCAGTCCGAAGGCTGGGAGGCCGGTTGGAATCTATGGCGGGCGATAGCGCGCAATAGCCGCCTGATGATGACCCGGGGGAATTTCGTCACCGATGAGGTGGCCGCGGGTCGCAGTGCGATCGGACTGACCATGGATTTCTTCGCCAAGTCCAGTCGTGCCCGGGGTGCGGGCGGTGCCTTCGTATATCCACGCAAGACGGCCTTCAATCCCGCGCAGATCGGGATTACCGCAAGCGCGCGTCATCCCGATGAAGCCAAGCTGTTCGTGAGTTTCATCCTGTCGGAGGCCGGGCAAAACCTGCTGTTGCTGCCGGACATCCGCAAGCTGCCGATCAGGCCGTCGGTCTATGCTCATGCGCCCGAAGGTTATGACAACCCCTTTACCCTGGAGGCCGACCTGACCTACGACGCGGTTAAGGGTATCCCCCGGCGGGGTTTGAACGCAGTGTTGTTCGATGCGGCGATTACCCATCAGCATGCGCAGTTGATTGAAACCTGGGATCTGCTTGAGCAGGCGCAGCAGGATGCCTCCCCTGTAGAACGCAAGCGGCTCGAAGCGGCTTACGCTGCTTTGACAGCACTACCGATCGACGAACCTGACGACGGCTCGGAACTGGCCAGGGCCTGTTTGCGCCGGGCCGATGAGCCGGAGGGCGAACCGGCCTGTGCTCAGGCGGAGCAGGATTGGAACCGGTTCTTTAAAGAGGCTTACACACGGGCCGGATCCATCGCCCGCGAGGTATTGGCGCAGCGTCAGGGAGCAGGGTCATGAACTGTCTGTTGCTGACGATTCTGCTCTGTCTGTCATGGCCGGTTTGGAGCGGGCATGATGTGATCACCACCGATGACACCGGGCGGCGCGCCTATCTGATGCCGATGCCGGGTCTGAACGACCAGGAATTGGCCCGTTTCAATGAGGGGCGCGGACTGTTTACCCAGATGTGGGTCATTCCGCCCTCCCGGGATACCCAGGTTGATGGGTTGGGTCCGCTGTATAACCGGATCTCCTGCGTGGCCTGTCATCCGGACAACGGCCGAGGCCGGGCGCCGGATGGGCCGGAGGGTGAAATGCGCTCCATGCTGGTGCGACTGAGTATCCCGGGAGCAGGGCCTCATGGCGGGCCCATGCCCCATCCGGTATACGGCGATCAGCTCAATGAACAGGGGGTGCCGGGTGTGCCGGGGGAAGGACGGGCCGAAGTCCACTACCGGGAGACGATAGAGATATTGGGTGATGGGCAGCCGGTCTCGTTGCGTTGGCCCGAGATCCGTCTGACCGAAGCGGGCTACGGGGCATTCGGTCCGATTCTGACCTCACCCAGGATGGGTCCGGCGATTACCGGTATGGGGTTGCTGGACGCGGTATCGGAGGCGGAGCTGCTTGCCTGGGCAGATCCGCAAGATCGGGATGGTGACGGCATCTCCGGTCGTCCGAACCGGGTGTGGGATGCGGAGGCTGCAAAACCGGCGCTGGGCCGGTTTGGATACAAGGCCAATGTGGCTACCTTGCGCCAGCAGATTGCCGGGGCTTTTGTCGGTGATCTGGGTATCACATCGCCCCTGCATCGGGCGAAAAACTGCACGACTGCACAAACGGCCTGCCGAGAGGCGATCGATGGTGGAGCGTTGGAACTGAGCGATCAGCAACTCGACGATATCACCTTCTATCACCAGATGCTGGCGGTGCCGGTGCGCCGTGACGAATCATCGTCAACGGTGACTCAGGGCGAAGCGCTGTTTCATCAGATCGGTTGCGCCGCCTGTCACCGGCCCAGTATGCGAACCTCGAAACAGGCGCAGCCGGCTCGGCTGGCGGACCGGATCATCGAGCCCTACAGCGATCTCCTGTTGCATGACCTGGGAGCGGCGTTGTCAGACGGTCGTCGAGATTATCAAGCCTCGGGCCGTGAGTGGCGCACCGCCCCGCTGTGGGGAATCGGACTTGCCGAAGTTGTTGCCGACGAAGTGGGTTATCTGCATGACGGACGAGCGCGCAATCTTCTGGAAGCGATTCTCTGGCACGGCGGTGAGGCTGCGGCCAGCCGGGAAGGTTTTAAGGCGCTCGATTCCGAGCAGAGGGCGGATCTGCTGGCATTTCTCTCATCCCTGTGAGTGGGGCGATCGACGCTCGGGGTTGATCAGGCTTCGTCCAACACCCATGAAGCGACGATAGCCCCGTATCAGCCGGGAGAGCAGACCGCCATCTTGGTTGCTGGGATGCGAAACACAACCGGATGATGTTTATCCAATCGGCGGTGTTGTCACCAGCGGGTAATTGCGCCGGGAGCCGGAATGGCCCCCGGGTGAAAGGGGATAGGGTGTGATCAGCGTTTATTTGTGAAATCGGGCCGTATAAATATCGCCAGACCTGTATAATTTTTATGTCGCTATCCTTTGACCTTATATTCAAGACCCCTTATACTCCTCCCTCCTTACTGGTGAGGCTCATTTGGGGTACCGGGAAACCGGCATGCAGCTTACCGGAAACAATCAGATACGCACCATTGTAGTGCTCCAATTTGGGGCATCGCTAGTGATTGGTTTGGCGTTATTGGGTTTCGGTAAATCCCTTGCATTGTCCGGGTTGACGGGTGGTCTGATTGCCGCATTGGCCAACGGCTTTTTTGCCTACCGTTCCTTCCGTCGTTATCGCGCGCAGGAGCCGGGCAGGATCGTGGGTCAGATGTTCGGTGCCGAAATCCAGAAGCTGGTTCTGACGGGGTTCCTGTTCTGGTTGACAATTGTCACCTTCGAATCCGTGAGTATCGGTGTACTATTGGGGGCTTACCTGACCGTTCAGGTGATCATCCCATTGATTGTTTTGGTTTTTCGAGATAGACAGAGTACATAGGTAATCTGGATTATGGCTGGCGACGCCCTCACCTCCGGTGAATACATCAAACACCATCTGACCAATCTCACCTTCGGGCAGCATCCCGATGGGCACTGGGGTCTCGCGCACAGCGCTGAAGAGGCCAAGGAGATGGGCTTTTGGGCGATCCATGTGGACACCATGTTCTGGTCCCTGCTGCTGGGCGCGCTGTTCCTGTTTTACTTCTCCAAGGCGGCTAAGAACGCAACCAACGGCGTTCCCGGTGGGCTGCAGAATTTCGTCGAGTGGATTGTCGAGTTCATCGACACCAGCGTGCGGGGTTCGTTCTCGGGCCGTAATGCCCTGGTCGCGCCTCTCGCGCTGACCATTTTCGTGTGGATTTTCCTGCAAAACCTTATGGACCTGGTTCCGGTCGATTTCATCCCCTGGATCACGGGTATGTTAGGTATTCACTTTATGAAGGTGGTTCCCTCCACCGATCCCAACGCGACCTTTGGCATGGCCATCGGTGTGTTCATTCTGGTTCTCTTCTACAGCATCAAGATCAAAGGTATCGGAGGGTTCGCCGGCGAGCTGACCTTGCAGCCCTTCTCCTCCAGTAATCCTGTGGTCAATCTATTGTTCATTCCGGTCAACTTCGTGCTGGAATTCGTGAGTCTGATCGCCAAGCCGATTTCACTGGCCCTGCGACTGTTCGGCAACATGTACGCCGGTGAGATGATCTTCATCCTCATCGCCATTATGTACAACGCCGGGGTGGTCCTCGGGTTGTTCGGCGGCGTGCTCCAGCTCGGCTGGGCGATTTTCCATATCCTGATCATCACGCTGCAGGCGTTCATCTTTATGACCCTGACCATCGTGTACCTGGATATGGCGCATCACGAACACTGATTTCATTTTCTTAAACTATCTAGTTCATTAAACGGGAGACCAATAATGGAACAAGCACTGCTGTATATTGCCGGCGCGATCATGATGGGCCTGGGTGCCCTGGGCGCTGCGGTCGGCATCGGCGTTTTGGGTGGCCGCTTTCTCGAGGGCGCCGCTCGCCAGCCTGAACTCATCCCCATGCTGCGTACCCAGTTCTTCATCGTCATGGGTCTGGTTGACGCCGTGCCCATGATTGCCGTGGGTCTGGCAATGTACGTACTGTTCGCGGTTGCCGGTTAATTCGGACCCGTCGCGAACGTTTTACACATCTCGTTAGACGAGAGGTAATTCCGGGATGAACATCAATCTGACTCTCATCGGTCAGCTGCTCTCATTTGCGGTCTTCGTGTGGTTCACCATGAAGTACGTCTGGACACCCATCATGGGTGCTCTGGAAACCCGCAAGAAAGAGATCGCGGACGGTCTGGCAGCCGCTGAACGGGGCCAGCACGAGCAGGAACTGGCCAAGGAGCGCGCCAAGGATGTCCTGCATGAAGCGAAGGCCCAGGCTGCGGAAATCGTGGCTCAGGCGCAGAAGCGTGCAGCTGAAATTGTCGATGAATCCAAAAACACGGCTCGTGTGGAAGGTGAGCGTATCCTGAGCAACGCGCATGCGGAGATCGAACAGGAAACCAACCGGGCCCGCGAGCAATTGCGCGAAAAGGTCGGCCAACTGGCCGTGGCGGGTGCTGAAAAGATTCTCCGTAAAGAGATCAGCGCCGACGCCCACCAGGATATCGTCGCCGCCCTGGCGAAAGAGATTTAAGGCGGTACTATGGCCGGTGAAGCTACCACAATCGCCCGTCCTTACGCGGAAGCGGTATTTGCCCACGCAGATGGGGCTGGCAAGCTGGATATCTGGCTGGAAATGCTGGAGTTTCTGGCATCTGTCGTGCAGGACGAGGCCCTGGAGCAGACCGTCAGCAATCCACTGATCGAGCTCGATGCCCTGACGGATCTGCTGTTGGAGATCGGCGGTGGACGGCTCAACGAGGAAGGCGCCAATCTGGTTCGCCTACTGGTTCAGAACCGTCGCCTGTCCGTGCTGCCGGAGATCAAGGTGCTGTTCGAAGCGCTCAAGGCGGACAAAGAAAAGGTGCAGACGGTCCATATCACCTCAGCCTACGCCCTCAAGCCCGCGCAGGAAAAACTTATAGCCGAGGCCTTAAAGGCCAAGCTGGGACGCGATATCACCATCACCAGTGAAAAGGATGCCGATCTGATCGGGGGTGTTCATATCCGCGCCGGCGATATGGTCATCGACGGCTCCGTCCGTGGTCAGCTCCAGCAATTGGCGAACGAATTGGGAATCTAAGCGAGAAGCCATCATGCAACTCAATCCATCCGAGATCAGCGACCTGATCAAAAGCAAGATCGAAAAATTCGATCTCAAGACCGAAGCCCGCAACGAGGGTACGATCATCAGTCTGACTGATGGTATCGCCCGCATCCACGGTCTCGAGGATGTTATGTCCTACGAGATGCTGGAGTTTCCGGGGAACACCTACGGCCTGGCGCTCAACCTGGAACGCGACTCCGTCGGCGCCGTGGTACTGGGTGACTACAAGCACCTGACGGAAGGCGATGCGGTGAAGTGTACCGGCCGGGTACTCGAAGTTCCGGTGGGTGAGGGTTTGCTGGGACGAATCGTCGACTCCCTGGGTAATCCCCTGGACGGCAAGGGCGAGATCAAGGCGGTAGCCACCTCCCCCATCGAAAAGGTCGCCCCGGGCGTTATCGAGCGTAAATCGGTCGATCAGCCGGTGCAGACCGGTATCAAGGCCATCGACGCCATGGTGCCGATCGGTCGCGGTCAGCGTGAGTTGATCATCGGCGACCGCCAGACCGGTAAGTCCGCGGTGGCCATCGACGCCATCATCAACCAGAAGGGTACCGGCGTTAAGTGTATCTACGTCGCGGTGGGACAGAAGAACTCCACCATCGCCCAGGTGGCCCGCAAGCTCGAAGAGCATGGCGCCCTGGAGCACACCATCATCGTCGCGGCGCCGGCAGCCGATTCCGCGGCCATGCAGTTCATCGCCCCCTACTCCGGTTGCACCATGGGTGAATACTTCCGCGACAAGGGCGAAGACGCGCTGATCATCTACGACGATCTGACCAAACAGGCCTGGGCCTATCGTCAGGTCTCCCTGTTGCTGCGTCGTCCGCCGGGTCGTGAAGCCTATCCCGGTGATGTGTTCTACCTGCACTCCCGTCTGCTGGAGCGCGCCGCGCGTGTCAACGCCGCCTTCGTGGAAAAGAACACCGGGGGCAAAGTTAAGGGCCAGACCGGTTCTCTGACCGCACTGCCGATCATCGAGACCCAGGCGGGTGACGTGTCGGCCTTCGTGCCCACCAACGTGATCTCTATCACCGACGGCCAGATCTTCCTCGAAGCGGATCTGTTCAACGCCGGTATCCGCCCCGCCATCAACGCCGGTCTCTCGGTATCCCGTGTGGGTGGTGCGGCTCAGACCAAGATCATCAAGAAGTTGGGTGGCGGTGTGCGTCTGGCCCTGGCTCAGTATCGTGAGCTGGCCGCGTTCTCCCAGTTCGCCTCCGATCTTGACGAAGCGACCCGCAAGCAGCTGGAGCGTGGCGCTCGAGTCACCGAGCTGATGAAGCAGGCGCAGTACTCGCCCTTGTCGATCGCCGGCATGGCCGTCTCCCTGTTTGCCGCCAACGAAGGCTACCTGGATGACGTGGACACCGCGAAAGTGGTGGACTTTGAAGGCGCGCTGCAGGGTTACATGAAGAGCAGCCACAAGGATCTGATGGACAAGATCGTCGAAACCGGTGACTACAACGCCGAGATCGAGCAGGCGCTGCACGACGCACTGAAAGACTTCAAAGCCAACCACACCTGGTAACGGGCCGGTTAACACGAGATAGGGTCAAGAGTTATGGCGGGTGCAAAAGAGATCCGGACACAGATCGCCAGCATCAAGAATACGAGCAAGATCACCAAGGCGATGGAGATGGTGGCGGCTTCGAAGATGCGCAAGGCGCAGAACCGCATGGAGGCGACGCGCCCCTATGCGCAGAAGATGCGCAATGTGATCGGCCATCTGTTCCACGCTCATCCGGAGTACAAGCACACCTTCATGATCGAACGTGAGGTGAAGCGGGTCGGGTACATCATTGTATCCTCGGATCGCGGTTTGTGCGGTGGTTTGAACAGCAACCTGTTCCGCAGACTCATTCGCGAGATGAAGGGACATCGCGATGCCGGAGTCGAGGTGGACTTCTGCACCATCGGCAACAAGGCCCTCGGGTTCTTTGGCCGTTTTGGCGGAAATATCGTAAGTCAGGCCACCCACCTGGGTGATGCGCCGCATATCGAGGATCTGATCGGTACGGTCAAGGTCATGCTCGACGCCTACGCGGAAGGCACCATCGACAGCATCTATATCGCCTATAACGACTTCGTCAACACCATGACCCAGAGTCCCACCATCGAGCAGCTGGTGCCGATTCCTCCGACCATGGAAGATGAGCTGAAGCATCATTGGGATTACATCTACGAGCCCGACTCGAAAGAGGTCCTGGACAACCTGCTGGGTCGTTACATCGAATCCCTGGTTTATCAGGCGGTGGTCGAGAACGGGGCCTGTGAGCAGTCTGCGCGAATGGTGGCGATGAAGTCGGCCTCGGACAATGCCGGCAACCTGATCGACGAGCTGCAGCTGATCTACAACAAGGCGCGTCAGGCGGCGATCACCCAGGAGATTTCGGAAATCGTGGGCGGTGCCGCAGCCGTTTGATCGGTGTGAGCATTACAGAATTACTTTTTTTATCTTTTTGAGAGTCGCCTGGTGCGGCAAGAGGAACCAGAAATGAGTTCGGGCAAAGTGGTTGAAATCATCGGCGCCGTGGTGGACGTGCAGTTTCCCCGCGGCGAGATGCCTAAGGTCTACGAAGCACTCAAGATCGAGGAGGCGAATCTCACCCTGGAAGTGCAGCAGCAGCTGGGCGACGGGGTGGCGAGAACCATCGCCATGGGTTCCACCGACGGTCTGAAGCGCGGCCTCACGGTGACCGCCACCGGTGCGCCGATCAGTATTCCCGTGGGCCAGGGCACCCTGGGCCGCATCATGGACGTACTCGGAAATCCGGTCGATGAGCAGGGTGATGTCAAAGCCGATAAGCTGATGCCGATCCATCGCGAGCCGCCGAAGCTGGAAGACCAGGCCTCGACCACCGAGATCCTCGAAACCGGCATCAAGGTGATCGACTTGATCATGCCCATCGCCAAGGGCGGTAAGATCGGCCTGTTCGGCGGCGCCGGCGTGGGCAAGACCGTTACCCTGATGGAGCTGATCCGTAACATCGCGGTCGAACACTCCGGCTTCTCCGTATTCGCCGGTGTGGGTGAGCGTACTCGTGAGGGTAACGACTTCTACCACGAAATGCAGGAAGGCGGGGTACTCGACAAGGTAGCCCTGGTTTACGGCCAGATGAACGAGCCTCCGGGCAACCGTCTGCGTGTGGCTCTGACCGGTCTGACCATCGCCGAGAACTTCCGTGACGAAGGCCGTGACGTGCTGATGTTCGTCGACAACATCTACCGTTACACCCTGGCCGGCACCGAGGTGTCCGCACTGCTGGGTCGTATGCCTTCCGCGGTGGGTTATCAGCCGACCCTGGCCGAAGAGATGGGCGCCCTGCAGGAGCGCATCACCTCTACCAAGACCGGTTCCATCACCTCCTTCCAGGCGGTCTACGTACCGGCGGACGACTTGACCGACCCCTCCCCGGCGACCACGTTCGCGCATCTGGACGCGACCCTGGTACTCTCCCGCCAGATTGCCGAACTGGGTATCTACCCTGCGGTGGATCCTCTGGACTCCACTTCGCGAATCCTCGATCCGCATGTGGTGGGCAGCGAACACTACAGCGTAGCCCGTAACGTTCAGGGCACCCTGCAGCGCTACAAGGAGCTGAAGGACATCATCGCGATTCTGGGTATGGACGAACTGTCCGAAGAGGACAAACTGGTGGTGCAGCGCGCTCGTAAGATCCAGCGCTTCCTCTCCCAGCCCTTCTTCGTGGCCGAGGTCTTCACCGGTACCCCCGGCAAGTACGTCTCTCTGAAAGACACCATCGCCAGCTTCAAAGCCATCGTCGAGGGTGAGTATGACCACCTGCCCGAGCAGGCCTTCTACATGGTCGGCGGAATCGAAGAGGCTGTCGAGCGCGGCGGCAAGGGCTGATCGCCCGGGAGTATAGAAGATGGCCATGACAATTCATGTGGACATCGTGAGTGCCGAGGGTGAAATCTTCAGTGGACTGGCGGAGATGGTCTATGCACCGGCCGTCATGGGTGAACTGGGTATTGCGCCCCGTCACACTCCGCTGGTCACTCAGCTCAAACCCGGTGAAGTCCGGGTCGATGCCGGCGGCGGTAAGGCCATGCAGCATTTCTACGTGTCTGGTGGTATCCTCGAGGTGCAGCCTCATGTGGTGACCGTATTGGCGGATACCGCCATTCGCGCCGCGGATCTGGATGAGGCGGCGGCCCAGGAAGCCAAGCGACGTGCCGAGGAGGCCATGTCGGACCGCAGTGCCGAGTTCGAATACGCCAAGGCTCAGGCCGAACTTGCCGAGGCTGTGGCACAGCTGCGCGTCATCGAGAAAATCCGCAAGGGCAAACGCTCTTAATCCCTTCCGAAAGATACAAGGGCCCGGCATGCCGGGCCCGCCTGTTGCCCGATCATGTCAAAAGAAATCATCACCACCGGAAAGTTCGTCTCGCTTACCTACTCCATCGCCGATCCCGAAGGAAATGTGCTGGAGCAGAGCGATTTGCCCGTGAGTTATATTCATGGTGGTGAAACTGAACTGATCGGTGGAATGGACCGTGCGGTGGAAGGCAAAGCCGTGGGTGAAGAGGTCGAGATCACTCTGACCCCGGAGCAGGGCTTTGGTGAACACGACCCCGATCTCACCTTCACCGATGATATCGAGAATGTTCCCCCCGAGTTTCGTCAGCTGGGCGCCGAGGTTCAGATGCAGAACGAAGCCGGTGATGTGCGTAGCTTTTTCGTCACTCGGATCGAAAACGGCCGCCTGACCGTAGATGGCAATCACCCCCTGGCCGGTAAGTCCCTGGTGGTTCGGGTGAAGATCCTCGAAGTACGGGATGCGACCCGGGACGATGCCATGAATGTAGGTATCCCCGGTCAGAGCAAAACCCTCAACTGATCCCCCATTTCCATTTTCCGGAAAGTGATTCCCGCGACACAGAGTGCAGGGAATTTTCACCTTTTAAGTTATCATGTGTACCGTTAGGCTTGGCGCATGCGCCCGCGTGTCTTGGGGCTTGCGTACTGCGCTTCATACCGGGGTGTTTCATCCTTCGACGGCCGCTTGCGCATCGAGCAAATGATAAGTTGAGCTAATTGCGCCGTGTGTTTAGACGCTGGTGGTGGCTCGAGATTTTCTTAACAGGGGGAGAGACGGATGCATTTGGGAGCTCTGATACTGGCGGCCGGAGAAGGAACGCGGATGCGTTCGAAACTGCCGAAGGTGCTGCATACCCTGGCCGGTAAACCGCTCTTGTCCCATGTGATTGAGACGGTGCGGACCATTCACCCTGACGAAATCTCCATCATCTACGGCCACGGGGGTGATGAAGTACCCTCCCGGCTGGCCGCCACCGACCTGGACTGGATCGAACAGAAGGAGCGGCTCGGCACTGGACATGCGGTGATCCAGGCCCTGCCCTACCTGAAACGCGTCGATCAGGTGCTGGTGCTCTACGGGGATGTGCCTCTGATCAGTGCGTCGACCCTGGTGAGCCTGCTCAGCTGTCTGCACACCAGTGACTTGGCCCTGCTGACTGTGGATCTGCCGGATCCTACCGGCTACGGGCGCATCGTGCGCGATCGGGATGACCGGATCGTGCGTATCGTCGAGCAAAAGGACGCCAGCGAGCGGGAACTGGAGATCATCGAGATCAACACCGGGATCATGGCGGTGAACCGGGCGAAGCTGGAAACCTGGTTGTCCCGCATCGATAACAACAATGCACAGAACGAGTATTATCTGACCGACATCATCGCCCTCGCCGTGGCCGATGGCGTGAACATCCAGGCGGTCCATCCCAGCTGCGAAGAGGAGGTCATGGGCATCAATGACCGCAAACAGCTAGCCTGCCTGGAGCGTTACTACCAGCGCAAGCAGGCGGATGACCTGATGCGTAGCGGTGTGACCCTGGCGGATCCCAGCCGGCTCGACGTCCGTGGTTATCTGAAAACCGGGCAGGATGTGTTCATTGACTGCAATGTGATCATCGAAGGAGAGGTCAACCTGGCGGATGGCGTCTGTATAGGGCCGAATGTGACCCTCAAGAACTGTTCGATTGGCGAACAAACCCAGATCTTTGCCAACAGTGTGCTTGAAGACGCGCGTATTGGCGCGGATTGTCGGATCGGCCCGTTTGCCCGGCTGCGACCGGGAACCCGCCTCGCGGATCAGGTCCACGTGGGTAACTTCGTCGAGATTAAGAACAGCCAGGTGGCCAACGGCAGTAAGATAAACCATCTGAGTTATGTCGGAGACTCCGAGGTGGGGGCGCGGGTGAACGTCGGTGCGGGAACTATCACCTGCAACTATGACGGCGCCAACAAACACAAGACGATCATTGGAGACGACGCATTCATCGGATCGGACACCCAGCTGGTTGCGCCCGTCAACGTGGGCGCCGGGGCGACCATCGGGGCAGGCTCCACCATCACCAAGGACGCCCCGGCGGAGCAATTAACCCTCAGCCGTTCCAAACAGGTCAGTCTCGAAGGCTGGAACAGACCGGTCAAAAAACCCAAAGTTTAATCGGGAGAGTTTACGATGTGTGGCATTGTCGGCGGCATCGCGCAGAGAAATGTTGTGCCGGTTCTGATGGAAGGGCTCAAGCGCCTGGAATACCGCGGCTACGACTCCGCCGGTGTGGCAATTCTCGATGATCATCAGCACCTGCAACGTATCCGTTCCGTGGGTAAGGTGGCCGCGCTCAACGAGCTGATCGACCAATCAAGTCTCTCCGGCGGTCTGGGGATCGCCCACACCCGCTGGGCCACCCACGGGATGCCTTCCGAGCGCAACGCCCATCCGCACATGAGCGGCGAGCGAGTCGCCATCGTGCACAACGGCATCATTGAAAACTATGCAGAGTTGCGGGAAGAGTTAACCGAAAGAGGTTTTGTCTTCACCTCGGAAACCGATACCGAAGTTATCGCACACTTACTCGCCGACACTTTAAAATCAGAGACTGACTTCATCAAAGCGGTGCGCAAGGCCGCTGAAAAACTGGTCGGCGCCTACGCCCTGGCCGTAGTGAGTCCGGACGATCCTGATCAGCTGGTGGTGATCCGCGCCGGTAGTCCCCTGGTCATCGGCCTGGGCGAGGGCGAGAACTTCATCGCCTCAGACGTGTTTGCCCTGCTGCCGGTGACCCAGCGTTTCATTTTCCTCGAAGAGGGGGATCTGGCTCACATCTCGACCGAAAAAGTCAGCATCTTCGATGCCAAGGGCGAAGTGGTGGAGCGTGAAGTGCGAACCTCCCAGGTGTCCGCGGTGAAGGCCGAAAAAGGTCCCTATCGCCACTACATGCTGAAAGAGATCTTCGAGCAGCCGGCGGTGATTGCCGAAACCCTCGAGGGACGGATTCACAAGGGACGCCTGCTGGATGCTTCGTTCGGACACGAGGCGAAAGCGTTGCTCGACAAGACCCGCAATGTACACATCGTGGCCTGCGGGACCAGCTATCATGCCGGCCTTGTGGCCCGTTACTGGCTGGAGGAGATCGGCATCCACTGCAGCGTTGAAGTGGCCAGCGAATTCCGCTACCGACAAGTGGTGGTGCCCGACGACACCCTGTTTGTCACCATCACCCAGTCCGGTGAAACCGCCGATACCCTTGCCGCACTGAGGGGGTCCAAGAGCAAAGGCTATCTGGGTAGCCTGGTGATCTGCAACGTACCGGAAAGCTCCCTGGTGCGGGAGTCCGACGTGGCTTTGATGACCCGTGCCGGCCCCGAGATCGGGGTGGCCTCCACCAAAGCCTTCACCACACAGTTGGTGGCCCTTCGTCTGCTCACCCTGGCTCTGGCGAAACGCCGAGGCATGAGCGTGGAGCGAGAGCGGGAACTGGTGGAAGAGCTGCACGCCCTGCCCCGCCAGGTCGAGGTCATTCTCAAGCTCAACGATGCCATCGAAGAATTGGCCAACGCCTTCGCCGACCGTCATCACGCCCTGTTCTTGGGGCGTGGCTGCTTCTACCCGGTGGCCATGGAAGGCGCCCTGAAACTCAAGGAGATCTCCTACATCCACGCCGAGGCCTATCCCGCCGGCGAACTCAAGCACGGCCCCCTGGCCCTGGTCGATGCGGAGATGCCGGTGATCTGCGCCCTGCCCGACGATCCGCTGCTGGAGAAAGTCATCTCCAACCTGCAGGAGGTCCGCGCCCGAGGCGGCGAGTTGTTCCTGTTCAGCGATCAGAAGGTCAAAATCGGCCTCGACCATTTCCACAACCTGACCCTCTCCGACATCTACCCATCGACCGCGCCGATCGTCTACAGCGTGCCTTTGCAACTGTTGGCATACCATGTGGCGGTGTTGAAGGGGACTGATGTGGACCAGCCACGGAATCTGGCAAAGTCTGTTACGGTGGAGTGAATTTCACGACGGGTTGCTGCTGCTATTGTAGGATTCAAATAAAGTAGGTTACTTTTAAATATAGTTGGTAACTTATAAATAAAGCTCGTAACTTAACTCCGTTTACTTTATGCGCAATGTCGGAGGTACGGAGCTTGACCAGCTTATCCCTTGACTCTCGTTCACTGAAATGGGTTAAACAAGGTCGTGGAAAGGGGGCAGGAAAAGACTACCAACCCTGGTTGACCGTCAGAGACCTGCCTTCTGCCGGACGATCTCACCGCATCTGGGGATTCCAGACTCAACGAACCCATCATCTGTTGTCAGACCTAGAGCTGGCGGCGTTTTTTCTGTTTGATTGGAATCCATCTGTCACTGATATCCGGGAGCAATACCCTCTCCGATTGGAGGATACCATTGAGCTTGCAGCGCAAGCGCGTATCCGTCATCCCGAAGTACGAGGACAAATTCAAGTCATGTCCACGGATTTTCTGGTGGACACCAATAAGCCTGAGCTTCCCAGAATGGCTATTCAGGTAAAAACCTCTTCAGATCTTTCAAATCCTAGAACAATCGAAAAACTGGAACTTGAACGGCGTTATTGGGCGTTGAAGGAAGTTCCATGGTATTTGCTGACAGAAAAACAAATTCCCAAGACCGTCACCAAAAATATTGCCTGGCTGTATCCAGCGCAATTGGTTCTGAATGGGATCGAAGATACTCTGAATATGGCTTCCCTTTACCTGGGCTTCTTTATAAATCATCCAACTTTGTTGATTTCTCAGGTTGCAATGATGCTCGATCAAGCCTATTCACTCTCTCCAGGCGAATCCCTGCAAAAGATACGCTCGCTGTTAGCCTTGAGGGTTTTCTTATTCGATATCAGAAAGCCTTGGTCAACGCTGGCTGTAGGGGAGTTACAGGCATCTTCAGACATTGAATCATTGAGGAATTATTATGTTGCGAATCAATGATGTCGTGGTATTCGGGGAGGCTCGATATCGTATTCTTGATGTCTCAGATATTCGATATACATGGATTAATATCGATTCCGACAAAGCATTTCCTGAACGGGTTTCTCTGGCAGAGGTGGAAGACTTCATTCTTTCTGAGACGTTAAAAAAAATTGATGATCCCTATTCGCATCTTGCTGCTCAGCTCCCGGAACATGGCTCAGTAGCACAGCAAATCCGGGACAAGCGTATGGCCGTTATTGAGCCTTTAATACACCAACCGGATATCTATTATCGCAGCGGTCGAGGCGCACTGGTTCAGCAGGTTGTTACTGAATCTGGAACGGCCAAAAAAACAATATATGCCTATCTTCGCCAATATTGGCAGCGAGGTTGCACACCAAACGCGCTTTTGCCGGACTACGATAAATCAGGCGGGCGAGGAAAGAAACGTACAGCTTCAGGAAAAAAATTAGGGCGACCGAGAAGTATAGCGCCGGGTACGGGTGCCATTGTAGATACTGGTGTTGAACGCATGTTTCGCATTGTGCTTGATCGACACTATCTGACGGAGAAGAATCATTCTCTACCCTATGCTCATCGACGTTTCGAGGACATGTTTGAAACGGCTCATCCCGATGTACCGAAAGAAAACTTTCCGACAGTTGCTCAACTACGCTATTTCTACGAGCGGGAATATGTCCGGCCTGAACGTATCCGGCTGAGAGCCAATAAAATCGAATATCAAAAGGACATCAGGCCGTTACAAGGAACAGCCACAAGCGGAGTTCACGGCCCCGGTGCACGCTACGAGATCGACGCGACTATTGCTGATATCTATCTGCTTTCTGCCGACAGACAAAAGATTATTGGCCGACCAACCTTGTACGTGGTTGTCGATGTCTATAGCAGATTGATTGCTGGTTTCTATGTGGGACTTGAAAACCCCTCCTATGTGACGGCTATGTTGGCATTGGTGAACGCCATGATCGATAAATCTCCGTTATGCCAGTCTTTCGGTTATGACATCGGGGCTGAGGATTGGCCGTCGATTGGACTGCCGGACGCCATTTTGGCTGATCGCGGTGAGCTGCTGGGTCATCAAATTGAATATCTGGAGCAGGCCTTTGGTGTTCGGATTGAAAATACACCACCTTATCGTGGGGATGCGAAGGGAATAGTTGAGCGGCATTTTCGTACCATTCAAGCAGACTTCAAACCATTTGCACCAGGAGTGGTTGCTGGAACCACCATTAAAAAGCGGGGCGGGAAGGATTATCGGTTGGATGCAACACTTACATTGGACGATTTCACTAAAATCATTATTGGCTCTATTCTGCATCGCAACCAGAGTTCGGTATTGATCAAGTATGATCGCGATCCGGATATGCCGGATACACTCGCACCTGTACCGATTAATATCTGGCAATGGGGTATTCAGAATCGTAGCGGACGGCTGCGTAACACATCGGAGTCGGCGTTGAAGTTGGCATTGTTGCCTCGTCAAAAAGTAACGCTTTCCGATTACGGTATTCAATGCTTTGGTGCCTTTTATACCTGTCGGGAGCTGCTGGCGTCTGGCTGGCTTCATAGAACCGGGCAGCAGCGACCTGGCCCCTTTATGGCGGCGTATGACCCCTCGGTAGCCGACATCATTTATGTCTTCCCAGATGCAACAAAATCAGATTACTGGGAATGCTCGCTAACCGACCGCTCAAGGGAATTTAGGGGCCGGTCGATGTGGGAGTTATGGGACAGCCAGCAGCAACAACGAAAATCAACAGCGGCAGCTAAATTGAAGGAGAGGGAAAGCAAAAGATCGCTGGAAAATGTGATTCAGGAAACCATCCAAAACGCGGAAAAGCTACGTCCTTCCTACTTTGGTGAATCGAAAACAGAAACCTTGGCTGGCATCAATCAAAACCGGCGGGAAGCCCGCGAGCAGGAACGCCAGAAACGTCGAGCAGATAACAAGCCGACTGAGCCAAAGCCCAAAGCGGATGTCAGGTATTTAACAGACCAACCCGAAGATGGTGCATTCCCTGATTTTCTGGATGATCTGTTTGGAGATGATGAATGACATTACCTAAAGGCATGGTGCAGGCGATTTATAATGATACCGGGATCAGCCAGTACCAGGGAAACCCGCTCATTGAAGCTTTGCCGCCGATCCTGGATCGGCGTCAGTTAAAAGACGGGTTGTCTGGTCAAATTACGTTTCGCCCAACTGACGTTTATCTTGATGGCCAGACCCGTGTTCATGTCATATCTCAATTACTCGACAATTTTTTCCAGCCGCTATCCCGTCACATTGAGCTGGAGTCAAAATTATCGGTCATGCTTCGACAAGGGTATGTTGGCAGAAATCTGGCAACAGGTGAACTGAATGCCCACATCCAGAATGGTTATGAGCGTGTCATGCAGGGGGATTTGGCTGTTTTCCGGTTCGAGCATGTGGAATCCACCGCTAAGAGCCTGGCTTTCATTGGTTGTTCTGGTTCAGGCAAGACAAGCTCATTGAACCGTATTCTGGCAACCTATCCCCAGTTGATATATCACGAAGCCTACAACTTCACTCAGATCGTTTTCCTTAAAATTGACTGCCCGCATGACGGTTCGTTGAAAAGCCTGTGTCATAACTTCTTTCGGGAAATTGACGCGGTACTCTCCACGAATTACGTACGCCGCTACGTGGAGAAACGACATAGCGTAGAAACCTTGATTGCGGTAATGGCACACATTGCCAACACCCACGCCATTGGACTGTTAGTGATTGATGAAATCCAGCATCTGAGTGTTAAGAATTCAGGTGGTGCCGAGCGCATGCTCAATTTCTTTGTCACACTGGTTAATGAAATTTCGGTCCCGGTAGTCATGGTGGGGACACCAAAGGCCAGATCTGTTTTTGAACTGGATTTGCGATCCGCTCGTCGTGGTGCAGGTTTTGGTTCAATACTATGGGAGCCTTTAAGCAAACCATCAGGCGAGCAGGAGGTATCCCGTACCGAGTGGGGAGCCTTCACTAGCCGCTTGTGGAAGTATCAATGGCTGACTAAAGCATCCCCTGAAGTGACGGATGAGATTAGAGATACCTGGTACGAACTTTCACAAGGCATTATGGATGTCGTCATCAAGTTGTTTGTTTTGTCACAGATCCGGGCTGTTGTCACCGGCATTGAGCGCATTACTCCCGCTTTGATGCGAAAGGTATATCAGGATGAGCTAAAACCTATCCACCCCATGATTGATGCGTTACGGTCGGGTGATGTGACAAAAATAGCGCGTTACTCAGATCTGACTATCCCCGACGTGGATAGAAAAATACTGGAGTTGGGCCATCTGCTGCGCTCCAACCAGGAAAGCATTGATACCGTGGTCAAGTATGGGGGTAATGAACAAGCTGTTCGTTTGCACAATATGCTGGTTGATATGGGGTATGCCTCTGAGCTGCTTGAACCTCTGATCAACAGAGCTTTCGAGGATCATCCAGGCCTTCTGATGAAGGACCTTATGCCGCTGATCCTCTCTTGGTATCAGAGTGCAGAGATAGAAAAGCCAGCGTCAGCCACATCCAAACTTAAGGCGGTGAAGAAAGCTGACTGGCATACCCTGGATTCAGAAGACCTGCGCTTCCTATTCTCTCAGTCCGCAAACGAAGAAACCTTCCAGGAATCACTTGGCCGCATCGGCCTGATTTTTGATGCCCAGGACTGGGTCAATTCCTTTGGGTGATGGCCGTGTTGAATTTTCCTATACCTTACACAGAGGAATTGATGTACAGCATCGTGGCCAGAGCGGGTGTCCGGCAGGGGCTGACCAGCCCAAAGCAACTGTTGGATGAGGTCTTCGAATCTCGCAGTATTATCGCAACGATAGACTTACCCAGTCATCTTGCAACGCTCTCTTGCTGGCTTCCTGAGGAGTTCACACCTGATAAGTTGATCTATAGCCATACCTTATTTCCGCTTTACGCACCTTTTGTACCAGAGGCTCGACGGCTTCAGTGCATGAATTGGTTGTACCAGGGTACTCAGGGTGCCGCTCATCTGGCATTAGGGGTTGCCGCCTCTCGCATTAAATCCCCGCGTTTTGTCAGGTACTGCCCCGGTTGCACAGCCGCTCAACGTGAACAATATGGTGAGTATTTTTGGCGACGAGAGTGGCAGGTTGCCGGAGTGGAATCGTGCCCCGAACACGGTGTGTTGATGGATACGCGGATTGCTCGCCCCCTGATTGAACGTCATCGCTTTATCGCTGCTGCACCTGAACACTGTCATGTGACTAAACAGCAAAAGGGAATGGGAGTATCTGACTGGATAACCACGCAGGTGCGACAGTTGTTAGTTCGGCCTGCGCAAGCGTCACCCAGTTTTGAGCAATGGACAGAGTATTATCGCAGCCTTGCTTATCGACTGGGTTTTTACCGGGGAAAAGCCCAAGTTGACCACTCGGTGATAAGAAATAAGGTATTAAAGGTGTGGCCTGCCACTTGGTTAATCCGAAACCGTTTGATGCCTCCCAGCTCCGATATTGATGACTCAGACTGGCTGAAAGCAATCTTCCGTAAGCATCGAAAAAGTTTCAATTATCTTCAACATATTGTTGTTCATCAGGCATTGCTGGATAGCCATTGGCAGATAGACGATGTGCTTGATGAAGTTAGCCGGAAACCTACAGGTAAAACGCCACAACAAGTTAAGGTTGTGATACAAAAGTCGAGCAGTCAAACGCCAGATCAGGAAGCTTGGCTCGCATTGTTGTTATCCCATCCACCCCTGCAAGCCAGAAAAATATCACCAGCCTTGTATGCCGGGCTTTATCGAAATCATCGCGACTGGCTGTTGGACGTTAACCATCGTCATGCGCAAGACAAGACAAATGCTAACGTACCACGCATTGATTGGGACAAACGGGATCGGGAATATCTGCAAGCACTTCGACAGCTGGCTACGTTTCTGAAGGCAAATCAACAAGGACCCAGGCGCTCAAGAACCTACTACCTTAAGTTGCTTGGCAATCTCTCAACCCTTGAGAAAAACCTCCATCAAATGCCACGTACATCGGCATTTTTGGTGGCTAATTCGGAAAGTGTCCCCCAGTACCAGATCCGACGCTTGCAAAATGCCTATGACGATTTACGGGTTCTCTTTGACTCGCCGCCAAGGTGGCGATTGTTGCGAAACGCCGGATTGAGTGAAGAACGAATGATGGAGCCTGCCAGGCAGTATTTGGAAAATTTAGTGGATACGGAACATGAAGTTCAAAGGTGTAGAAAATAACAGCGTTATCCGGGAGATTGGCTCATTATTCCGCCGCCATGATGGCTCTGATTGGCACATTAATGTCAAATTGGCACCAGGCCAAAAAAAACAATATTTTGGTATCTCTCAAATTCCGATCTTAGCAAGACGCAGGGTCGTCAATGCTAGCGAACTACCGCGTCCTGCCGGATTCCAGTCCCGTATTGTGATAGAAAATACTCGTCATTGGCGTACTGAACCGATCGAAGCCTGTCCAATTCCGGTGGTAAATCGGCAGGACGATGGGCAGCAATGGTGCTTCAATTTTGAATTTGGCGGAACGCAGTATTATCTTCCTCAGCTCGAATTAGCGCGAGTGCTGTTCTTCCACCATGCCTATATAACGCGTTTAGCATTGATCTCCGGTGGGCTCTCTCAGGAGTTTGATGTCCAGCGCATAGATAAATTGAGCAAAGCTCTGGTTAATATTCTGCCAACCTGCACTCTGCCGCTGTACGTCAGAGGTGACTATGCATTAAGACGGTTGTTAGCCTGGATATTGTTGGATGACGAAGCTCGACTGTCTTTTGAAAGTATTGCCCGCTACCAGCTTCAGAACGGTTATGACACAGACACGTACCGTCTGTGGCGTTTTCAATTTGAACCACCATCGCTCGTAGGTGTTGAGCTGACCCTTCGAGGACATTTCGATCAGGAACGAAAAGCGTTTTTTGTGTATGAGATTTATGGTGTTTCCAATCTATCTTGTGATTGTCCCGCCTACGTCGATTTTGTCGATCCCCGATTCGCTGAGAGGCGAGTTGGCCAAGGGCGTGCTGTTCGACCCGGTTCACAATCCGGTCCGGAATTGGAAATTGATGACGAACAAGAGCCAGATTCTGATCACACGGAAATCCAGATTGAAACGCCAGCCGTCGCATTTGAGTTTGTTAATCCCATTCAGACAACTCGCGTTGGTAAGGGAAAAGGGCAGACTGGTCGTTTGGGCCGGGAGGGCGACTCATCAGACTCTACAGAAACTACCGGCTTGGAAGTTAGTACTAATGAGGCTAGTATTCAGGGCACATTGCCTTCCGCAGACTATGATGGCCTAGAGGATAATAGCGACGACGCACATCTCTATACAGATAAATTTGAAGCATTTAACGCCATGGTACTGCAATTGGTTGGCATGTCTGGTTGCCGCCGTATCCACGGGGAAATCCGAAAGCTTCCCGCTATTGATGGTTACTCCAAACACTTGCTTGTAGATGGCAACCCACGTTGTCTGGCTTTTCATCGAATTAAAAAGGATGGTCAAGAGTACGCATTGATAGAAGTGGATACGTCCGATAACAAAAATAAGTTATCAACGCTGCTGTTGAAACAGCAGGGTGTGTCGCTTGACTGGGAACACACCATTCGAGAGCTTGAAATTCGACTATTAAAAGGCTCCTTAACTTGGCCAACTAAATTTATTCAGAAAAAATTTAGACAAAACTATAAGAGAATTTCGCACCCAAAGTCCACGCCAGAAGGCCAGAATTTATTTGAGCGAGAGTCGATAAATCGTTGGGCCGAGAGATTTTATGAGGAGTTAAACTGAGCTGAGTGAAACAGATGGTTGCGCTGAATGAATAGATCGTATTACTTGATATTAACATGGCCATACAATCCAACATTTAAACGAATGATCGCTGGAATACTCTTAAACAACGCTACACGAGCCGTTGTCCGACATAGCTCTCAATCAGGCAAGTCCTTATATAAATCGCTGTGTCTGTGTACCCAACCCTTTGATTTGGAGATGGACGATATCTCCCCGTTGCAAATATTGTGGTGGCCTCATTCCCATCCCTACACCTTCAGGTGTGCCCGTAATGATTATGTCACCAGGTCGCAAAGGAGTAATTCCCGATAGGTAAGCCACGATTTCCCGAACTGAAAAAATCATGTCCGACGTATTGGCGCGCTGTTTAATTTTTCCATTGACCCAAAGTTCCATATCCAGTGCCTGGGGATCAATGATTTCATCGCGGCTTACGAACCACGGACCTAATGGCCCGAAACCAGCAAAGCTCTTGCCATTAAACCACTGGGTATCGTGCTGAAATTGCCACTCTCGCTCGGAAATGTCATTTGCCAAGCAATATCCGGCTACAAAATCCAAAGCTGATTCAATCGATACGTTGTAAGCAGGGCGGCCGATAATGACACCTAGTTCGACTTCCCAATCTACCTTTGTGGCTCCGGTAGGGATCGTTACATCATCGTTAGGGCCTGCTATACAACTAGTGGATTTGGTAAACACAACAGGCTCTTTAGGGATGCTCAAACCAGCCTCAATGGCGTGCTGGCGATAATTTAATCCAATTGCAATAAATTGGCGTGGCATTGCAAATGGAACGCCTAGTCGAACACCATTCTCAACTACTGGTAATTGCTGTGGGTCTATATCCCTCAGGAACTGCAACCGCTCTTCAGTAAACCACTCTGGAGTCAAATCATCGACCACAGATGACAAATCTCGGATGTGGCCATCGATGTCAATCACGCCAGGTTTTTCGTGATTTTGTGGTCCAAAACGAACTAGCCTCATTACAGACCTCTTATACTCAGGAACAGATACGTTGTTGCATTCATTGAATATGAGTGCGTCTATGTCCGCGAATCGCTGTGGGCGGAAAACCAAAGCGATCCCGAAACCGTACTGCGAATTGTGACGGTGTCTGGTATCCAACCGATAAAGCAATTTGTACAACAGGCTGGGTCGTTGATTGCAGCATCTGCAATGCAAACGACATTCGCACGTCAGTAAGAATATGACTTAAGTTGGTCCCTTCATCAGCCAGCCGACGACGCAAGGTGGCTTCACTCATCGCAAAGGCAGAAGCAACCTTTGCCGCACTCCAGTCATGAGCCAAGTCCTGACCAATCAGGCGCCGGACTTTCACTGCCATGGTCAGCGTACTGGTGTGCTCAAAGCGGCACCCCTGCAGACCAACCCAAAGTAGAATTTCGCGCAAGTGATGGGATGCGATAGCAACCGGAACATGTTCATCTTCCAACGATTGAACAGCTCTGTGCAGGGCCGTCACAAATGCTTCCGGGGCGGCAATCATGGGTTGGGCATGATGGATAACCGCCAGCTCAGGATGCGCATTTGCGTATTCCGTAATCAGAGTGTCATCCCATACCAGCCAGCGCGCCTGGTAACTGCCGTCTTCTTCCAGTCTGTTAGTGATATCAAACGGCTGGCCGCCGGCCAGTGCAATGGCTTCACCAGACCGAATGATGTATTCACCACCGGACCAGTGCACAGACTTGATGCCACGTTCGACGAAGATAAGCAGCGGATTTTCAATAAACAGCCGTTTGAATGTCAGCTCCTGTTGCTGAACAACAATCCCCGTAGCGCCGATCTGTAACCGGCTGGTAATGCGAGGGGCGTTCCGGGGATCGCAGACTGTCATAAATAACCTCAGCGACCGCCTTTAATGGTAAGAGTCGCTTTACCCAGTGAATTGCCCATCACCATAAAGCTCAGCATAGCCGGAGTCACGGTTTCTGGCAGTTCGAGCTGATCAACACTCAGAGCATGAACGGTAATGACATAATTATGCTCTGACCCCGGAGGAGGACAGGCACCAAGGTAACCGGTTTGTCCGCTGTCACCGCGTACTTCAAGTGTACCGGCAGGCAGTTTGCCACCAGCGCTGCCAGCACCTTCCTTTAATTCGGTGACGTCTGCCGGAACATTAGCTAACACCCAGTGCCACCAACCAGAACCGGTTGGAGCGTCGGGATCAAACATGGTGATGACATAGCTTTTGGTACCTTTCGGGGCACCGCTCCAGGAGATCTGAGGAGACAGGTTCTTGCCACTACAGCCAAAAGCATTGGCAAACTGAGCCTGTTGTAACTGACCATCGAGTGGGCTGTTACTGTGAACACTGAATTCCTGAGCCTGAGCAACTACAGAAGCGAAACCGGATATCAGCAATGTGCTGGTGAGCATTAATGTTTTAAACATTTTTAAACCCTTATTGATTAATAGAGATTAAATTATCTTCGGTGTGCATCAAATTCTCTGTCTGCAATCGCGCAACTTTTATCGCATTCCGCTCAGATTGCACAGAATGCAACAAACAGAAACCCGACCAAAGACCGCTGTGGCTACTTCAGTAAATCAATAACGGCCGTCATATTTTTCTGCGCCAGACCGCTCTCCTTCGCTTTTTGAAAGGTAGCGCGCACGGCCCTGATTACAGAGAGCGTTTGCCCAGAAGCCTGCTCCATATAACCAAAATCTTTTTCGATAAGATCAACCGGAAATTGTGGTGAAAAATCGCCCGCCAGCATATTGGCTGTTAAAAATCCGGATATCGGTGCCCAGGAAGGCGTTGTTGAAACCGCCTGCAGAACAGCGTCAATATCCGCATTATTTTCTTGTAGTAGGGTCAGAATTTCAGCCCAGGCAACCACCTGAATACCGAGTAAGCTGTTCGTTACCAGCTTTGTTATAGCGGCATTACCGGACTCACCGACGTAGTTGACTGCCGAGCCCATCTGCAACAGTACAGGGTTGACCTGCTCACAGGCAGCAGCATTACCGGCAAGAAAGAAGATCAGGCTGGCACTGGCGGCTGCCGGAAGGGTTCCGGCCACAGGTGCTTCCAGAAAAGCGATCTGTCGTTCCTCTGCGGCCTCGCTCAGGCGCCGGACAGCAGCAAGTGACAGCGTGGAGCTTTCAACGGCAACGGCGCCTTCCCGCATCGTGGAAAAAGCCCCACTTTGCGGATCACACCAGACGCGCCATGAGGCTTCGTCATCACGCACCATAGAGAACACAATATCCGCGTTCCGGGCGGCGTCTGCCGGAGTAGCAGCAACTTTTGCTCCAAGGTTTTTCAGCGCTGCTGCTGGCTCCGGTGAACGGTTCCATACGGTGAGATCACAGTCGGCGCGTAATAAGTTGGCTGCCATACGGCTACCCATGGCACCCAACCCTATAAATGCAATTTTAAACATCGTTTTTACCTTTAAATTTAAATATCAGATTGAGTGCTACAGGAGCCAACAGAGAACGGATTTACTGCTTTCTGGCCGCAGAAACCAGACCATCTAGCCATTCCTGATGTCCGTTAATCATTGGGTTGGGTAGGGTTTTGGCCAGTTCTATGGCCGGGTTACCATTCTGGGTTTCCTGGGTCAGAATGCGCACCCGGTTGGCGGACAACTCCTCCACAATCCAGGCGTGGTGCACGTCCAGTCGCTGCTCGCCTTCGCCAGACCAGCCATGCCAAGCTATACGCGCAGGCTGACCGTTAACCGGAGCCACGCATTCCACCACTTCGCCTTCCACCGGAAAGCCGAATGTCTCAAAATAAAAACGATCACCCAACGCCAGTTGAGGGCCTTTATTGTCGTAAAAACGGGTATTCGCAGAGTTCTTGTAATAGGTTGGCCAGTTAGCCGGGATGCTTAGTAGTGGCCAGATATCTTTAACAGTAAGACCGGTTACGATCACTTCGTTAGAGCAGTAATTGTCAGTAAATCCAGGAACATAGCCTTCAGGCCAGATAATGTCACTCATGGAAAATCCTCCATAGATAGGTTTTAGAGAGTTGAGGGGAATAACATACCCTCGGCTACACCTAAACTTTACTTGTCGCACTAATGCTGATAAATAGACATATAATCAATTTATTTATTACATAGATGCACAAATAATGCGAACATTTGACACTATCCAGTTGGGAAGTATCGAACTCTTCTGCAAAGCAGCTGAATTGGGCAGCTTCTCGGCTGCTGCCCAGTCGCTAGGACTTAGTCCAGGATCGGTGAGTCGTTCTATCAAGCGTCTTGAGGAAAGACTGGGCGCCCGTCTTTTTTCCCGGACGACGCGCAACGTCCGGCTAACAGGTGAAGGCGAATTATATTTGCGGGAATGCCGACAAGCACTGGAACAAATATCAGAGGCCGAGCGGGCTATTTCGGGTAACCAGAAAGTTCCCAGTGGACTGTTGCGTATAAGTGTAGGTACGTTATACGCAAACTATCGTCTACTCCCTCTTCTCAGTCAATTCACAGAAGCTTATCCGCAGATAGAGCTCGAACTCAGTCTTTCCAATCGGGTTGTAGATATTGTCGATGAGGGATATGACGCTGCAATTCGCATTGGTATACCCCAAGACTCGCGACTTATAGCACGCAAGCTGGAAGACGCTACTGTCGGTGTGTTTGCAACCTCCGACTACCTTTCCAAACGTGGAATCCCATTGACCCTTGAAGATCTAAACAATCACGATTGCCTGCAGTTTGTATTGCCCACAACGGGACGGGCGATGCCGTGGATATTTACGACAGCTGATGGCAAGGAAGTGAACTATACACTCCCTAGTCGGTTACGGGTGCTAGATGACGCGTCTGGTTGCCTAAGTTGGGGCAATGCTGGAGGTGGACTCTTCCAGACATATCATTTCATTGCAGGGCCGGCCGTTGCCAGAGGGGAACTGGTTGAGGTTTTGCAATCATACGGAGGCAGGACGCGGCAATTTTCGGTCATCTATCCTCAGAACCGGCATTTGTCGGCGCGGGTGCGCGCCTTCATTGATTTTATGTTGCAGAAATTGAGGTTGGTGCAGACCTCAAATTATTTAGGAGTATCTGAGAGGTAGTTTCCTTTATCAGTACTTTGTACGTGTTCGAAATGGTGCTCTCACGGAAAGTCGATGAATTTTTTCTATCGCCCTTATGCAGTTGCCGGTGCTTATCTATTCGCTTCTGTTTGTGCATCAAAGTAACCAACTTTATTCGTGCCAACTTCGCTTAATCGGTACGGGACTCGATGCATGGTTACCTACTTTATATTTTTCTCGTTGCGCAATAACTGTATAATTGCAGTGAAAATACTTAAGAAAAGTTACCAACTTTGTTTTGTTGCTACAGCTATGCGCCAACAAAGGAATTTGGCTCAGTTTTGTGAAAACAACATTGTTGATATCCCCAAAAGTCTCTTCGAAATGCGGGATGTCAAACCATTACTTTTCGATAGTGAATCTTCGATTTTTTATAAAGATCTGGAAAATGATCTGGTTAATATCGAGTTTCATACATCAGTTCCTTGTATTGTATATATCGAGACCGGGATCGAGGTCATTACTACATGCTACAACGAAATATTTGAGATTGGTCCTGGTGAGGCAATATTTTTACCCAAGGGACTTAATTTGTATTCGGACTATATCCATAAAGGAAAAGGATTAAATGCTTTTCTATTGTTCTTTGGTTCGGATGTGCTGTCTAGGTTTCTATCCACTGGGCCTTTACGATCGGTTTCAGTTTTAAATGAGGAAGCCATCTTTAAGATGAAGGTGAATGGGGTCGTCGAGAAGTATTTCGAAACCTTGTACTCTGATTATGGATATTTAAAGAACTCGCCTCATCTTCTACAGCTAAAGCTTCTGGAGTTATTGTATTTGCTTGATATTCATGATGATGGAAACTTGAGAAGCAGCTTGTTAGCCGTTCAGAGAGGCGGTGCAAAGAGAAATATCAAGCGATTAATGGATCAATATGCTGTATCCAACTTGAGTGCGAAAGAACTTGCTGTTTTATCTGGGCGGAGTGTTTCCTCATTTAATAGAGATTTTAAGGCACTTTTCGGCACCACTCCAAAGCAGTGGTTGATAGAGCGGCGTATGGCGCATGCGCTTTCGTTGCTGTCAAATCAATGGTCTGTAACAGCTACCGCCACTGAAATCGGGTATAACAATGTTTCGCACTTTATAGCTGCGTTTAAGAAACACTACGGGAAAACTCCGCACCAGATAAAGCTCGATAATTAATCAGAAAACCGTATTTTTGGCTGTTTCTTGGTAGTGAGAATGCTTTTTTGCAATTACTGTATTTCCTCGCATAGATTTTAGGAGATAGAAATGAGCAAAAAAGTCGTAATTGAGTCTACGCTTAGAGACGGTATTCTAAGTAACCTGATGATCTTTCTAAAGAAGAACTTACCACATGTTCGGGGTTTTGATGGTTGTTTGAGGGTGACGGTTTTCTTAGACAGTGAAGCCAGGAGAATGATCTTTGATGAAGAGTGGTTGTCTGTTGAGGCTCATCAGAAATACATAAGCACCATTGCGAGTAATGGCATTATGAACGAATTGGTTTCATTTCTTGAGGCGCCGCCAGAAATTAAATATCTTGACCGTGTAAGCATATGATCCAAGTTGCTTGATAGTGCCCATCCGCAACCGCGTATTATGATGCGCGGTTTCTCTGCAGGGAAGCATCCGAGTGTCCGATGTTAAAAATCGAGATCGATATTACCTGTGCTGGCATGGTCAGCTTATAGCCGAATGTTGATGTGGAAGATGTCTGCTCGAAACAGCCACTTCAGCCGTTAAGACGCTGCAATGGGATGTCACCCAGTGGGCAATTCCAATTGATTGTTGGTATATTGGTTTTCTGTAACGGACATTATTCCGACTGAATACAAAATGCCCCACACTCAAAGGGATCTGAAGGATGCACATCGTCATTATTTTGCTGATTCTCGCCATCGTCATTTACCTGGTCTATCAATCGAATTCGAGCGGCACTGCGGAAGAGTCTGCACCACAACCATGGGTATCGACAGATCGTCAATCAAGAGGATTCGATGGCAATCGTCTGGTTTACATCTCCCATGGCAAACTCTTTATGAAGAACGGTGACAACGACCCCCAGGAGGTGCAGAGTCCCTATGTGCAGGAGATGATGGACCGTGTGGAACGCGCCAAGCAACGCCACAGCTGGAAGCAAGGGACCGCGTTCGAGTCTTCCTTCACCGGCAGAGGCTCCGATCGACCCAGTGAGCAACAGGGTTTGAATGCCACCTCAGCCCAATTCACATCCGATGGCAAACTGCTCTACTTCCTGCGCGATAACAACGTGGGCGGCCTGTTCGAATACGATCTCGAAAGCGGTACCGAGAAACGATTGCTGCACCAGCAGCGTCTATTGCTGGGGGACCTCAGTGTCGATCGCAGCGGGGCTCGCATACTCTGTTCCCGGGAGGGCGACAACGGCACCGCCAGCATCGCCCTGATGAACCTGGACGGCAGCGACTATCAGGAGATTACCGGCGGTGATACCGTGGATTGTGCCCCCGCATGGATGACTGATGATCCTGACCATATCGTCTTCCAGTCCTCGGGTGTGGCGCGTAGCGATGAGGGCTATGTCATCGCTCTGGGTCCTGCCAGCATTCAGATGCTTGATCTGAACAATCGCGAGTTGATCTCCGTGCTCGAGGATGACAGGGTCGACTATCTGCAGCCCAAGGTCAGTCCAGGCGGCGATCTGTTGTTCATCCGCCGCCCCTACGAGCCGCCACGCTACACTGGTGGAAACATCCTGATGGACTTTCTGCTCTTCCCCTTTCGGCTGCTCAGGGCCGTCTTCCACTACCTCAATTTCTTTTCTCTGATGTATTCCCGTAAGCCGTTGACCAGCGCCTCCGGGCCAAAGGTTCAGGCCGATTTGAAAGAGCTATTGATCAAGGGAAAGCGCATTGATGCGGAGAATGCGCTGAAGAAGGAGCAGCGGATTAACGGTGTGCATTCCCTGGTGCCCCGCTCCTGGCAGTTGGTGAAAAGAACACGAAATGGTGAGGAACAGGTACTTGCCACCAATGTGGCCTCCTTTGACATCATGCGCGATGGGAAGATCATTTTCAGCAACGGTTATGGTGTCTTCGTACTGAATGAATCCGATGGCGCGCAGGTTGTTTTGCGCGGCAAGCTTATTACGGATCTGATAGCGCAATAACGAATGAACAGCCTGTGAGTCGATGGAGTATCTACAAATGCGTTGTTAGGGTGTTTTAACTCGGGAGATCAGCTTGGTGCGTACTGCCAGTTCGGTGATTCCATTCACGATATGCTCCGCCTGCTTTCGGTAGAAGCCCTTTTGTTGTTCGGTTATTTGACCGATCAACCAGACCGTCATAATGACACACGCCCAAACTTGCCAAAGATAGAGCGATGTTTCCGGGTTGCCATCAATGATGACGGTGTAAAGCCAAAGCAGCGGCTGGTGGGTGAGGTATAGCACGAAGGTATACCCGGCCACATAGCGAATCGGCTTCTCCAGGGGCAAAAATAGTCCGCCGATCTGCTGGCTGATGGCGCGGAAGCCTGCAAAATTAAGCATAACCAGTAACCCCAACAACCAATCGCTGACGAACCTGCGGGAATATGCAAGCTGATAGTAGTATTCAGAGCCAATGAGTTCCTTTAGCCAGATGCTGCATTCCTTCTCCATATCAAAAGCGTGGAACAACACAATGGCAATGATACTAGCTGTAAAAAGCACCCAGCCAGACCGGATGCTTAGCCTCGACAAATTCTTGCTGTGGTAGAGATAGACGCCCATCCACCATATTGGAGCAAGTAGTAGCACCTTAGGTCCTAAAAGCGCAACGGTTGCCAGCACGAGTATCAACCGTTTGTACCCCCTTGTGAAGGTAATGATGCCGAAAGCTATGTAGTACCAAACTTCATAGTTTAGTGACCAATAAGCGACATTTGAAAAAGTTGTAATCGAGATGTTCCAAAGTTCATTTAAAAACGCGAGGCTCGAGAATATACGCAAGATAAAGTAATCGTTTGTTGTCTTCTCAGCGTAAAATTGTGTATCGATATACTGCCCTATTAGATCGGCAGCGAGGGTAATCAAAAGGGCGACTGGTACCACGGAGTAAATCCGCGCCAGTCGACTTATTGCGTAATTTCGAAGCTGCTTCTCCTTGGTGGAAGTCACATACGCAATTACAAAACCCGACAACACGAAAAATAGCATGACCGCACTGTGTCCATACGCGGGGAGTCGCGTTGAAATGATGCCGCTGTCGTTGGTGTGAGTGGCCAGGACCATCAGCGCTGCCGCGAAGCGAACAAGGTCCAGGTAGAGGGAAAATTCTTTGTTCATTTGGTGGCAGTACCCGACTAATTACCAGGCAAGGATAGACTCAACATTCATGCTTCACAAGCCGGAAAATCAGAGAGAGTTGCAGGGGGACATGGTTATCGATAATGGTAGTCTGCGAGCAAGGGCTCGAGCAATGGTGCTATTAGCCATCAGGCTCGTGAAAGGAGAGCCTTGTATGTCTCGAGTGTGACATTACTCTTTGATATATGTGATGTTTGGGGTCGGCGGAAACTTCATGCCTGACGTACCAGAGTAGGCGTGTCCAGTTTACACGATACGCCAAAGACTATAATCTTGTGTATGACATGAGTGCTTCGCGGGCGGGGTTCCGTGATGATTGTTCGCGTCAAATCCTGCAAAATTCAGTCAATACGATTGGGTACTTGATTCCAGCGCCATACAGCTTAGAGTATTCCCCGGGCCCTGAGTTAATGTGAAAAATTTCCATGGAAAAACTAGTCAAAGGTTTCCTTAAATTTCGCAGTGAGGTGTTTGAAGAGAAAAAGGCGCTCTTTTCCAAACTGTCGAGCCAGCAGTCTCCGCGTGCGTTGTTCATCACCTGCTCCGACTCGCGTGTGGATCCAACACTCCTGACTCAGACCGATCCGGGTGAGCTGTTCATCCTGCGTAACGCCGGTAATATCGTACCGCCTTACGGGTCCATGCTGGGCAGCAGTACCGCGACCATCGAATACGCCATGGCTGTGCTGGAAGTGCCGCACATCATTGTCTGCGGACATACCGATTGCGCGGTGATGAAAGCACTGCTGCAGCCTGAATCGGTGCAGGATCTGCCTGCGGTGCGAGCCTGGGTGGCTCAGGGCGAGACCACGCGGCGGATCATGCAGGATCACCACGATCATGACGATTCGGATGATCGGTTGCTCATTGCCACCCAGGAAAATGTTCGTGCGCAACTCGATAATCTTCGCACTCATCCCTCCGTGGCGCTGCACCTTCGCAAAGGCAAGGTGGAATTGCACGGATGGGTCTACTCCATCTCGACCGGGGATGTCTGGGTCTACGATTTCGACACCGAGCAGTTCATGCCCCTGGCCGAGAAGCAGACGGGTTCTTCGTAGGCCTACCCTTCGAAAACCCGCGGTACACTCAAGGGCTTCAGCACAGGCTGTCTCCTGATGGCGTGTGAGGCCCTCAACAGGAAGCTGAGCTTTCCTCGGATTTGTCCGATTAGCTTGCTCGACTTGTGATGATCACCCATGCTGTCGCTGAATCCTCAGCCCAGCCATCCACAGGTGCTCAGCCATAAGCGGCCACCTGAGATGCCAGGCGGTTGAGGGTTTGGATCAGACTGGATCCCATGACTTCATCCGGATTCACCGGGCGGGCCTGTGCGGCCATCACCGTACCCGGGTCTCGTGGCCGGCTCGCGGGCATCAGTTCACCGGGGCCTACGGGTCCGCTGCCAGGAATAGTACGCGCGGCAGCCTGGCTGTCCCAGGGCATCAGCAAGAGTTCGTCTTCCTCGATCTCCATGAGATCGCTACCTGGGATGCCCAGGCGCTTTCCTCCCCCCGCGATCCAACCGTCAAAGCCTGCAGGCAAACTCACCTTGTGGCTCGCGGCGAGCGTGAGCAGGGTGCGCGCGGGGTTGGACTGGGGTCTGCGCATCTGACTGCAGCTTACGATACGGGAGACGGCCCGGTGTGCGAGATTCGAGGGTACGCCTGACTGGGTGAGAAAAAGGTAGAGCGTCGTGACTTTCATTTGCGTCCTCCTGGAATTGACCGGATTGCAGTTTTGACCGGGCCGGGATACGCGAGGAAACGATCAGGACAGCATGCCCGCAACAGGTTTTCACATTCTGTTTATGTGTAATTTAGGGTGTTGGTCCCGTTTAGCCAGGTAATATTCACAATGGGTGTGTATTAGTGCCATGGATATGTTCACATTGAGTTTCCCGGGTTCCGCTTTGCTGCACCCGGGCTACGGGAGTGTTGCTGTAGGAACGGGGGATGTTCTGGCCGCTATTCTCGATCCAGCCATGAATCCTCTTTTTGGTGATCATGCCGCCGCTGGGTGAGTCAGCGACACACCTCATGGGTTCGACCCTATGCCAGGGTTCATGCCGGATTGGGCGCAATACCCTGGCAATGCCTGCATTGAACAGGTCGAGGCACCCTGATAGGGTGCTTTCAGCGGTGATTTTGATCGACCGCGAATGGCCTAGGGTCATTTCCAACAACCGGGGTGTAACGATGAAAAAATGGGTGTTTTGTCTCACGACGCTACTGCTGGGTACGGCCAATCTGCAAGCGGCTGATGTGGCCCGGGAACCGTGGGTCGAAGGGATGAAAAAAATCCTCCCTGAGCTGTTCTGCAGGGATTCTGCGAGCTACTTCAGGCAATGCTTCGACATCAGTTCGGAAAAGTGCTTCGAAATGGCCGCCTCGGTCACAGAGCGCTGTCTGGATGAAAATCTGGATCAGATTCCCGCAACGCTGAAACAGCCCGATGACGGCCAGATGTGGGGACAGAAGATCGGTTCCTGTGCCGGTATCCGTTTTGAAGGCGGGTTGATCCAGTACAGAAACTCGAATCCGAAGTGCAACGACGCATCCAACTGGCGTCAATGATCGGCCCATAGTGCCAGTGACATTTCAGTAAAGCCGAATCCGGCATATGCTGGGTTGACGAATCAGCGGGGCGATTGCGGGTTGTCTGAGTTGTATTTACACGGGGTGCCGGATTCTTGTTGACCCCGACAAGGACCTACACAGCGGTGTCCTCAACGGGACGGCTGCCAGGATATTCGTTCGAGCCGGATCACCTTCACGGACAGTATCAGGGATAGCCGCAACAATGAGTCAGTCCACTTCACGCAGAGCTGCACGACAAAAGGGCACACTGACCCAATGGCATGACGATAAGGGATACGGCTTCATCACCCCCTTTACCGGAGACAAGCGGGTCTTCGTTCACATCAGTGCCTTCGAATATCGCAATCGCAGACCCTTGTCCGGGGATGTGCTGACCTACTCCCTGACCACGGATCAGCAAGGCAGGCCCAATGCCCGGGCGGTGTCCATCGCGGGGATGCGCAGGCGTGAGCGTAAGCGGTCGCAGGGCAGTGTAACCGCCTATGCCATCGCGGGGGTGTTCATGCTGTTCCTGGGGCTGGTGGTAGTTACCGGATATTTGCCGGTACCGGTCATGTTCTATTACTGGGTGCTCGGTGCGATGACCTACCTTGCCTATTACTTCGACAAGTCGGCTGCCCTTGCCGGGCACTGGCGGACTCGCGAGAGCACCCTGCATTTTCTGTCACTGATAGGTGGTTGGCCGGGGGCCTTGATAGCACAAACGGCATTCCGGCATAAAACGCGCAAGCAGCCGTTCCGCGCCATATTCTGGTCGACTGTGATGATGAATAGTCTGCTTTTGACAGGGTTACTTACTGAGCAGGGTAAGGAGTTCGTTGCATCCCTTCTGTGAGGACAAACCTTCTTGATGGCTCTGCATGGTCAGACATGCTGACACTTGATCAAGAGTTGAGTAATGGTGTGGAAAGTTTTGAGTTAATAGTGCTGAGTTTTGAGTTGATGTGTTCGCTTCGCTCAGGGTTTCTATCCCCCCCTTTCCCTGGACCTCTCCCGCCAGGGGAGAGGGGTCAAATAATCTGTGAGCACAGCGAATACCCTAACTCAAAACTACAGCGTTTATGGCTGGCAATCGCGGCCAATAAGGCAATCCTTTGCATGTGCCGGTATGTATCACCGGCCTCAGTGCAGCTTGATCACCGGGTCGATGCTGCGGCGTAACATGCGCGCGAGTGTCGTCAAACCGGTTCGCCACCAGCCGAACAGTGTCAGCTGGTGCATCTTGTACAAGGACAGATAGACCCAGCGAGCGATCCAGCCGCTGACCCGGACGCTGCCGGTAATGGCGCCCATCAGGCTGCCTACGGTACTGTAGCGTCCGAGGGTGACCAGGGATCCGTAATCCCGGTAACGGTAGGGTTTGTCGTAGGGCTTGTGTTTCAGTCGCGCACGCAACGCCTTGGCCAGGTAGGCCGCCTGCTGGTGGGCCGCCTGGGCGCGGGGCGGCACCAGATCACCCTGATCGTTCATCGGACAGGCGGCGCAGTCACCGATGGCATAGACCCTCTCGTCGTCCTCGAGCATCAGGTTGGGTTTGACCTTGAGCTGATTGATGCGGTTGGTCGTGAAGCCCAGGGATGAGAGGAAGTCCGGTCCCTTGATGCCCGCGGCCCAGACCTTGATGCCGGCCGGTATCACCAGGCCCGACTCCGTATGCACCGCATCAGCGGTGATCCGGGTCACCTTCTGCGAGACATGCACTTGGATGCCCAGGCGCTGCAACTCGCCGCGAACCTGTTGCGACAGCGCCAGGGGCAACGCGGGCAGGATTTGCGGTCCGGCATCAAGGATGTGCAGTCGGATGTGGCGATCGGGCTCGATGGTATCGAAGCCGTACTGGGGAATCTGCCGGGTTACCTGGTGCAGCTGAGCCGCGAGTTCAACACCGGTGGCCCCCGCCCCGACAATGGCCACGTCGAGCTGGCCTTCGCGCAGGGGCTCGTTTTGGGTGTTGGCGCGGATCAGAGCTTCGAGCAGCTGCCTCTGAAACGCCACCGCCTGGGATTTGGTGTCAAGCATCAGGCAGTGCTCCTGCACCCCGGGAATGCCGAAATCATTACTGATACTGCCCACCGCGAAGATCAGATAGTCGTAGGCGAAACGTCGGCTGGGGATCAGCACCTCCCCGGCCTCATCGAGCAGCGGCGCAAGGATCACCTCGCGAGCGACCCGGTCGACACCGGACATGACGCCGAGACGAAAACGGTAGTGGTTCCAGCGCGCGTGGGCCAGATATTCGAGGGCGTGCTGTGCCGGGTCGAAACTGCCTGCGGCTACCTGATGCAGCAGAGGTTTCCACAGGTGGGTGCGGGTGGCATCGATCAGGGTGATTTCAGCCATGCCCTTACGTCCCAGTTTGCGCCCCAGACGGGTGGCGAGTTCCAGCCCGGCGGCTCCGCCACCGACTACGACGATCTTGGCACTGTCAGCCATAGGAGACTCCACACTGAATTGATCCACCCGGGTTCGGGGATGTGATGGAAATTATTCCAGGAACATCCGGCATGTCCATGACATGCGGATGACCATTATGCACCGGGGGGTCAGTCCCGAAAAGGTGACCAGACCAGTATCAGACAGAGCGCGGAACAGGCCGCCATGGCCAGCACGATGGCTCTGCCGCTGTGGGTGGGAAAATACTCCATGCAGCTGGCCTGGTTGTTGGGGCTGATCGCACCCATGGCGCCGATGCTCAACATGAAAGCGGGAACGATGAATTCCAGTCGGGGCGCAGCGATCAGGATCAGCAGCAGGGTCAGAATTCCCAGCGCCTGGAGGCTTATCGCGAACCGCAGAATCTGACGCGGGGTGTAATGGTTGAGCAACACCCGGTTGGTCAGGTTCATCACAGTCATGATGAGAATGTTGGCGCCGAACAGCAGGGTGAACAGGGTCCGTTTCAGGGCAATCATCATAAACAGGCCGTATCCACCGAGAAATAGAAAGATCAGGTTCCAGCCGGACAGACCCAGCAGCAGGCTGCCAATGCTCGGGGCGAAGGCCGGCGCGGCGACCATGATCAGACCGATCATGCTGAAGATCTTCGCCGCTTCCCGTCCGCTCACATGATCGCGCACCAGGGCGGGTGCATCGGTTGTCTGGAGAGGCTAGCTAACCATTGAAGAGTTGCACTGGTCAATGCGTGCCCATCGGATTGCAGCCTTCATGACTTTGCCGGTAGCGTACAATGGATTTGTTAAAAACCGGTGTATTGGAGAAGATATCAGGATTCAAACATCATCCAACGGGCTTTGCCTGGAGGTGGGAATGACCCTGGGAAAATACACCCTTCCTCATCTTGCGACCTCGGCACTCATCACCATCGATACGCAGAATGATTTCACCCTGCTCGACGCCCCCGCGCTGATCCCGGGTACCGCGGAAATCCTGCCTAACATGCAGCGTCTGTTGGATGCCTATCGGTGCGCCGCACGACCTATCGTTCATGTGGTGAGGATCTATCAGCAGGACGGCTCGAATGTGGATATCTGCCGTCGTGAGGCGGTGGAGTCCGGAGAAGCCATGCTGGTACCGGATTCCGAAGGTGTTCAGCTGGTGAATGAGATCAAACCTGATGCAAATCTGAGACTGGATACGGCGCGTTTGATGTCAGGGGAGTTCCAGGTGGCGGGTGAGCGTGAGTACATCCTGTACAAGCCCCGCTGGGGTTCCTTCTATCAGACTGGGTTGGAAAACTTTTTGCGACAGCGGGGATGCGACACCCTGGTGCTGTGTGGTTGCAATTTTCCCAACTGTCCCCGTACCACGATTTATGAAGCCAGTGAGCGGGATTTCAGAATTGTGCTGGTGCACGATGCGATCTCCCAGCTCTATCCCAAAGGCCGGGAGGAGATGCTTAACATCCACGTGGCATTGATGACAGCCGATGCGGTGATCACTGATTTGTCCAAGCATTGAACTTGCGCGAGTTTGCCCGGGTCAAAGCTCAGGTCGACATTTTAGGGATGGTGGATTGATCCGCCGGGCGCGCACCTGTGCGTGCAATTCCGAACGCCTGAATTCAAGCACCTGACAATCCGAGGTACTCACAACTGATGAGAGGACACAGATGAAACGCAGAATTTTTACTCATCTTTTCCTGTTAACGTTTTCGCTCTTCATGATTTCAGCCCAGGCCCAGGAAGGCGGCCTGGAGAATTTACGTCAGACCGGCAAGGCATTCGCCTCGGTCGCCCGCTCCGTATCCCCCTCGGTGGTGTTTATCCAGGTCGAAACCACCGCCGAACAACCGTCGAACATCAATCAGGGTATGCCGTTCAATCAACCCTGGCCGTTTGGCGATGATATGCTGAAACGCTTTTTCGGCGATCAATACCACGGATCACCCCGCATGACGCCGCGACAGTCGCAGCCACAGCAGCGACACGCGATCGGCCAGGGTTCCGGTTTCGTCTTCGCCACGCATGACGGCCTGCTCTCGGACAAGTCCTATGTCCTGACCAACAATCACGTGGTGGAGAACGCCGACAAGATACGGGTCAAGCTGCAGGACGGCCGTGAGTTCGAAGCCAAGGTCACCGGGCGCGATCCCCAGTCCGACGTGGCGGTCATCGAGATACCCACCGGCGGGGTTCCCGCATTGAATTGGGGTGACTCGGCGGAACTCGAAGTGGGTGAGTGGGTGGTGGCCATCGGCAACCCCTTCGGCCTGAGCCATACCCTGACCGTGGGGGTGGTGAGCGCCAAGGGACGCACCGGCGTTGGCATCAACGACTATGAGGACTTCATCCAGACCGATGCGGCGATCAACCCGGGTAACTCCGGCGGACCGCTGGTGAATCTGGATGGCCAGGTGGTCGGCATGAACACCGCGATCTTCAGCCGCAGCGGCGGTTACATGGGGGTGGGTTTTGCGATCCCCAGCAACCTGGCCCGGGGGATCGCCAATCAGCTGATCGAACGGGGCAGCGTCACCCGCGGATTTCTGGGTATCGTGATTCAACAACTCACGCCCGAACTGGCGGAGTCCTTCGGTATGGAGCCGGGCCAGGGTATCCTGGTCGCCCAGGTGAGTGAGGACTCACCCGCCGCCCGGGCCGGTATCAGGCAGGGCGATGTGATCCTCAGCTACCAGGGCAAGCCGGTATCCAGCGTGGGTAACTTTCGCAACCAGGTGGCTCTGACGGCGCCGGGTGAGTCGGCTGAGCTGGGCATTCTGCGTGATGGCAAGTCCATGACACTCGATGTGAGCATTGGCGAGCTGACTCAGGACAAGCGACTCGCCCAGAGCGGCACCCAGACCGCGGACGAGCTGGGGCTCACGGTACAGACCCTGACTCCGGAACTGGCGGATCAGTTCGGCGCCCGGGCCGGCGAAGGTGTGGTGGTGAGCGAGGTGCGCTCCGGTTCCATCGCGGCGATGGCGGGTATCGAGCCGGGTACCGTGATTCTGCAGGCGAATCGCCACAGTCTCTCCAATGCGGCCGAGTTCGAGCAGGCGGTCAATCAGAGCCGGAGTCAGAAGCGTATCCTGCTGCTGATCCGTAAGGGCGGTATGCAGCGTTACCTGGCCTTGAACTGGTAGCAAACCGGTTCTGGCTCGATGGACCGCGCTCATGCCCTCTCCCTGGGAGAGGGCATGAAGGAACCTAAATAGACGAGCCATAGGGAATGGCTCGGTTTCGAGTCTTGATAAGTCCGACTGGATCCCCAATAGTTTCAGTAGAGCCTCTGTGTATTCACAGCAGAAACCGGACGCGCCTGGGGCCGTTTGGGGCGCGACCGATAAACCGGCCCGGTTCGCGGGCCAGACAACATCCAGAGCGTAATAACAGCTGAGCGTTATGGAATACAAAGACTACTATAAGATCATGGGCGTCAAGCGGGATGCGACTCAGGACGAGATCAAGCGCTCCTATCGTAAGCTGGCCCGAAAATATCATCCGGACGTCAGCAAGGAGCCGGATGCGGAAGCCCATTTCAAGGAAGTGGGTGAGGCCTACGAGGTTCTGAAAGATCCGCAAAAGCGGGCGGCCTATGACCAGCTGGGCGCCAACTGGAAGTCCGGTCAGGAGTTCCGTCCGCCGCCGGACTGGAACCAGGGTTTCGAGTTCCGGGGCGGTGGATTTACCGGCGGGGACTCGGAACATTTCAGTGACTTCTTCGAGTCCCTGTTCGGTGCAGGCGGTCTGGGCGGACGTTATTCCCGCAGAGAGTTCCACGCGCGGGGCGAGGACAGCTATGCCCGGGTCAGTATCGATATCGAGGACGCCTATCACGGTGCGGCCCGCAGCCTGACCCTGAGGGGCACCGAGATCGGTCCGGATGGCCGCCCCCAGGTGAAGGAACGTACCCTGAATGTACGCATTCCAAAAGGGGTGCGGCAGGGCCAGCATATCCGTCTGGCGAAACAGGGCGGTGCCGGGTTCGGCCAGGGCGAACCGGGGGACCTCTACCTGGAGATCGAGTTTCAGCCCCATCCCTTCTACAAGGTGGAAGGCAAGGATGTTTATCTGAATCTTCCTGTGGCTCCTTGGGAGGCCGCGCTTGGCGCCACCGTGAAGGCGCCGACCCCGACCGGTGCGGTGGACCTGAAGATACCCGCCCACTCGGCGGCCGGTCGCAAACTGCGTCTGGGCGGGCGCGGCATACCCGCCAGGGAACCCGGCGATCTCTACGTGGTGTTGCAGATCGAGCTGCCCAAGGCGGACAATGACCCGGCGATCGCGGCCTATGAGCAATTCGCGGCGGCCTTCCAATTCAATCCACGGGCGCATCTGGGGGTTTGAATCATGGTTAACAAGGAATTGAGCAATCTGCTGTCCGGGGATGTATTGGAGGAGGAGATGCTGCTCACCCTCGGGGAGCTGTCCCGGGCCTGCCGCCTGCCCGCGGAGCGAATCCTGGAGCTGGTCGATGAAGGCGTCATCGAGCCGGTGGGCCGGAATCCGGTGCAATGGGTGTTTCAGGGCGTGTGTGTCCGACGGGTGCGTTGTGCTCAGAGGTTGCAGCGGGATCTCGGCGTGAACCCGGCCGGCGCAGCCCTGGCTCTGGACCTTCTGGAAGAGCTGGAACGGCTTCGCGCGCGGCTGAATCTTATGGACTAGCCAGCTGAGTAGAATTTCAACAGCCTGCTTATATGGGACACCACCCTGGCAGGGCACGGACAAATCAAGGACACTATCAACCATGTCAAAATCATTCGCGGCCCTGCTCTGGTCGGGACTTGTGTTTCCGGGCGCCGGACACCTCTACCTGAGACGCTATCTGCCCGGCGTATTGCTGATCGTCGCCACCCTGATTGCGATGTCATACCTGATCGCCCCGGTGATGGCGGTGGCCCAGCAGATCGTCGACCGGGTGCTGAGCGGAGAGTTACCCGCCGATCCGGCGCTGCTCTCACAACAGGTCAGCCTCGAGGCGGCCTCCATCGGAAAAACGGTCCAGATCCCCTTCTGGTCTATGATCGGACTCTGGCTGCTGGGAATGGCCGATGCCTACCGCATCGGTCGCCAGGTGAGTGAGCCGACGGATCCACCCGCTCGGGTCCGCCATGCAGCGAAACCGCGCAATCAGTGACCGGGAATACGGGGACGTCCGGAACCTTGCGGATTCGGCCGGCGGTTGTCGCGGATTTTGCCGCCATAGCCCAACTGATCCAGGACCCGATGGAGTTTTTTTATGTCCATCCCACCGGACACTTTCCCTGGTCTGTCGAGCAGCTTCAGCAACTGGCCGATACCCGTGAGGAGTTGAGTGTGGTGGAGCGGACACGTCAGGTGGTCGGTTTCGCCGATCTCTACCGGATCGTGCCGGACGAGTCGGCTTTCATCGGCAACCTGATCATCGGCCGGGAGGTCCGGGGTCAGGGGGCCGGGCGAGCCCTGATTGAATACATGACCGAGCAGGCCGTCACCCGGTACCGGGTGCGGGAGATACGGCTCTCGGTGTTCAATGGGAATACCCCGGCGCTATTGCTGTATGCTCGGATGCAGTTCACCCCCTATGCTCAGGAGGAGCGGCTCGACTGGCGCGGACAGCCGGTTGTCCTGATCCACATGAAAAAGCCGATCCATGCCGGTCGATGAATCGCCCCAGGTCTCCGTCCAGGACGTACCGCATCTCCCACTACTGGAGATCGACACCGAACGCCTGCGGCTGCGGCAATGGCGGCAGACCGACCGACGGCCTTTTGCCGAACTGAACGCGGATCCCCGGGTCATGGCCTGGTTTCCCCAGACTCTGAATCGCACCCAAAGCGACCAGATGGCAGAGCGCTGCCAGGGTCTGATCGAGGAGCGGGGCTGGGGCCTGTGGGCGGCGGAGCTGAAAGCGACCGGGGCCTTCATCGGTTTTGTCGGACTACACCGTCCAATACCCCAGCTGCCCTGTGCCCCCTGCACTGAAATCGGCTGGCGGCTGGCATTTGAGCATTGGGGGCAGGGGCTGGCGACCGAGGCCGCCCGGGCCGCACTCCGGGTTGGATTCATGACTCTGGGATACCCTGAGATCGTCTCCTTCACGGCCCTGGACAACCGGCGTTCCCGAGCGGTGATGGAGCGCCTCGGCATGCATCTCCAGGCTGAAACCTTCCCGCATCCCCTGGTGCCCAGGGGCAGCCCGTTACGGGAACACTGCCTGTACCGGCTCGCGCGGGAGCAATGGGAGCAACAGGGGCACTAGCCGTCTGTTGAATTTCGCGCAAACGGAGCGCGGCGCGGGCGGTTTGAATCCTCAAGCGGATATGAGCGATGGTGTAGCCCGGGTGAAGCAATGCGTAACCCGGGAAGACTCGAAGCGCGAATCCCTCGATTACGCGGTGCAGCATTCACGCAACAGGCTCATGGCCCGGACTGTATGGATGTGTTTATCCCCCTCTCCTCTTACCCGAAATCTTCGTCAAGAGAGTTTTTTATTGTCCCGCAGTTTTTGCCTTCTGCCGGATCCCGGGTTCCACTTCGTTTCACCCGGGCTACGGGGAGATTCCTGTGTGGGCCGGGCGAGAGGCGGACCGCGTGACGCAGAAAATCAGGAAAGGGTATAACATGGCCCCAGTGTAAGATGGGTCGATCAGTAACGCTACTGAGTGGTTTGCAACGACCTGACAGACCCAACGGGGTGTACGAATGTCTGTATCGGAAGACCGCTTCGTCAGAGGCTTGATCAAATTCACCTGGATCGTACTGCTGATCGCGGCAGTGTGGCAGCTCATGCCCTGGTTTCGCCACTACCTGATCGGCACCACCGCGGAACCCAGGGCGATCGCCGCCCGGGGTGAACTGGCGGCGGACGAACGGGCCACCATCCAGATCTTCGAGCAGGCCAGTCCCTCGGTGGTGTTCATCAGTACCATCCAGCATGTGCGCGATTACTGGACGCGAAATATTTTCTCCGTCCCCCGGGGCACCGGCTCGGGTCTGGTGTGGGACGACGACGGCCACATCGTCACCAACAACCATGTAATCGAAGAGGCCTCGGAGGCGACGGTGCGGCTCAACGATGGGCGAAGCTACAACGCGGTGCTGGTGGGCAGCAGTCCGTCCCATGATCTGGCGGTGTTGCGCATTAATGTAGCCTTTGATCGTCCCCCGGCCCTGCCCGTGGGCACCAGCCAGGATCTGCGGGTCGGACAGAAGGTGTTTGCCATCGGCAATCCCTTCGGTCTCGATTACACCCTGACCGGGGGGCTGGTCTCCGCCCTGGATCGCTCCTTCACCGAGGACAACGGCGCGACCATCAAGCATCTGATTCAGACCGATGCGGCGATCAATCCGGGGAATTCCGGCGGTCCGCTGCTCGACAGCGCCGGACGGCTGATCGGAATCAACACGGCGATCTTCAGCCCATCGGGGGCCTATGCGGGGATCGGCTTCGCAGTGCCGGTGGACACGGTCAACCGGGTGGTGCCGGAGCTGATCGCCCGGGGCCGCTACATGCGTCCCAGCCTGGGCGTTGGGGTCGACGAAGGGCTCAACCAGACCCTGACCACCAAAATGGGCGTGGAGGGGGTGGTGGTGCTGAAGGTCGATCCGGGCACCTCGGCGGGTCTGGCCGGATTGCGCGGCACGGAGATCGATCGTGAGGGGGAGATCATCCCCGGCGATGTAATCCAGGCGATCAATGGTCAGCCGTTGACCTCAGTCTCCGATCTCCTCGCCCGGCTGGAGGATTTCCGTATCGGCGACCGGGTCACTCTGAAGATCTGGCGCAATGGCGAGGCGCTCGATGTCACGGTGCTGTTGCAGAGCGGAGACTGAGCCTGCGGGCTACCCGATCAGTGGGCGTTGTTTGGGTTGATGACTGTGGCAACTCACAAAATCCTACCCTTAGGATTGTAAGGCCCTGCTATGTAAAAGGTTATGAAGCCAGCCCCGTAGTGTGATGTTATACTCTAACAAAATAGCCTCGCTTGCTCCCTCCCGATTAACAATTCAGAGAACCCGATGACCCTTTGCCAGTCCCGCGACACCCGCGTTCATCGAAGCCATGCGCCGTGGCATGCGCGGATTCTCCGCATGGCCGTCGCCTTCTGCCTGATGCTTCCCGGTCTGCTCTTTGCCGAGCCCCTACGGGTCTTCGTCAGCGTGCTGCCGATTGAATATTTCGTCGAGCAGGTGGGCGGTGAACATGTCCAGGTGCAGGCGCTGGTGCGCCCCGGCCACAGTCCGCACAACTACGATCCCTCGCCGCAGCAGATTGCCGCCCTCTCCCGGGCGCAACTCTACCTGCGTACCGGGGTGCCGTTCGAGGATGCCTGGATGGCGCGGATCCGTTCGGCCAATCCGGCGATGCGGCGGGTCGATCTGCGGGAGGGGATCGAACTGTTTCCCGCCCCGGTGTCGGAGCATGACCACGAGCACGAGCAGGATGCGCATGAGGCATTCGATCCGCATATCTGGACCGATCCGCAACGGGTGATGCACATGGCGGGAGTGATCCGCGACAACCTCAGCGAGCTTGATCCCGGGCACCGTTCCGACTACCAGCTTAACCACGATCGATTCGTCGCTGAGCTGCAGCGTCTGGACCGGGAGATCGGGGCGTTGCTGAAACCCGTCGCGCATCGCAAATTCCTGGTGTACCACCCCTCCTGGGGCTATTTCGCCCATCGCTACGGCCTGACCCAGGTACCCATCGAGCATGAGGGCAAGGAGCCGGGAGCACGGGCACTGACTGCCCTGATCGATCAGGCCCTGGAAGAAGAGATCCGGGTCATTTTCGTCCAGCCCCAGTTCGACCGGCGGCTGGCCGCCCAGGTGGCGAAGTCCATCGATGGCCGGGTGATCGCGGTAGATCCCCTGGCTCTGGACTATATTCAGAACCTGCGCCATGTGGCTGAACAGTTCGCCGGAGTCCTGCAACCTTGAACCCGATCATCAACCTCCAGGGTGTGGAGTTCGCCTATGATCACCTGCCGATCCTTTCTGGCATCGATCTGAAGGTCATGGAGGGGGAGTTCCTCGGCATTGTGGGACCTAACGCCGGGGGCAAAAGCACCCTGCTCAAACTCATCCTGGGCTTCCTCGAACCACTCAAGGGACGCATTCAGGTGTTGGGGCAGACACCCGCGGAGGCGCGACGCTGCATTGGATACGTGCCTCAGTACCCGAGTTTTTCCCGGGATTTTCCCATCAGCGTGGAACAGGTGGTGCAACTGGGCCTGCTGGGACTCAACCGGCCCAGTGCCTGGTACGGCGCCTTCTGGCCCTGCCGGGTCTCGGGCAGTGACCGGGACACGGCGCGCCAGGCCCTGGCCGAGGTGGAGGCGGAGGACATCGCCACTCGCCAGATCGGATCCCTCTCGGGGGGGCAGTTGCAACGGGTGCTGTTGGCCCGAGCGCTGGCCAGTCGTCCGCGTATCCTGATCCTGGACGAGCCCACCGCGAACATCGATCAGCGGCTCGAGGGTGAGATCTTCGATCTGCTGAAGCGGCTCAACACCCGCATGACCATCCTGGTGGTCTCCCACGACGTGGCCTTCATCTCCCGTTACGTGACCCGGGTCGCCTGCATCAACCGCACCCTGTTCTGTCACCATACGGACGATATCGACGGTCAGGTGATTCAGGATCTCTATGGCGAGCACGTGCGGATGATCGCCCACAGTCACAGTCATGGTCACTGAAATGGATGGCTTCTTCTCCGCCCTGATGCAACACGAATTTCTGCAGAGTGCGGTGGCGGCGGCGTTGTTGGCGAGTATCGGCTGCGGGGTGATCGGCACCTATGTGGTAGTGAAACGGATCGCCTTCATTGCCGGCGGCATCGCCCACTCCGTTCTAGGTGGCATGGGGGCGGCGGTCTACTACGGTTTTGACCCACTGCACGGCGCCCTGCTGGCGGCGATTCTCTCCGCCTTGCTGATCGGCTGGGTGCGCCTCAACTGGCGGATTCAGGAGGACACCTTGATTGGTGCCCTGTGGGCCATCGGCATGGCGGTGGGGGTGATGTTCATTGCCAAGGCGCCGGGTTACCAGGCGGACCTGATGAGTTACCTGTTCGGCAATATCCTGCTGGTGCCGGACGAAAGCCTGATTTTCATGCTGGCTCTGGATTGCCTGCTGCTGGTCGTGGTCGGGGCCTACCACCGGCAGTTTCTCGCGGTGGTCTTCGATGAGGAACTGGCCCGGCTGCGGGGTATCCCGGTGGGGGTGTTCTACCTCCTGCTGCTGGTACTGGTGGCGGTCACCGTGGTGTTGCTGATCCAGGTGGTGGGACTCATCCTGGTGCTGGCTCTGTTGACCCTGCCGGCGGCGATCGCCGGTCACTACGTCCACTCCCTGGGGCGGATGATGCTCATCGCCACACTGCTCGGGATGCTGCTCAGCGTCATCGGACTCGCGGTTTCCTACACCCCGGACCTGCCCGCGGGTCCGACCATCATTCTGCTGGCTGGGGCCGCCTATGTGGTCTCCGCAGTGTGGTCTCAGTGGTTACGCCGACGCCGGAGTCAGCGCTCGCTGACTCAGCCGTCCGCCGTGGAGGGCGATCGGTGAACCCGGCCGCCATCAAGCGGGTCATGGAGCGGGCGGAGGCCCTGTGCCGGGAGCGCGGGGTGCGCCTCACCCAGCAACGCCGCACCGTGCTGGAGCTGTTGGTTACGTTCGACAAGCCGATGAGTGCCTATGATCTGCTCGACCGGCTGCGTGAAAGCGTGAAGAACCCGGCGCCTCCCACCGTGTACCGGGCGCTCGATTTCCTCATGCAGCAGGGGCTGATCCATAAGCTCGAAAGCATCCATGCCTATGTGGGCTGTACCCATCCGGATCACCCACACGCCGGTCAGTTCCTGATCTGTGCGGATTGCGGGGAGGTCGAAGAGGTGCAGGATCCCCGGGTCACGGAGAGCCTGCAGGCAGCCGGACAGGCCCAGGGATTCCGCACTCACCGTCCGGTGGTCGAGCTTTTGGGGGTCTGTGCTCACTGTCGGCATGCCAAGGCTGAGACGGATTGATTTCCCAATCGATTTGTTGATTTTGCACGCTTAAGGGGCTATATAGTGTTATATCTACCTAATTAGCGGGGCGGTATGAGTTCATTAGCCATAAAACAGCCGGAGGCGCCTCAGGTCCTGGCCAAGGCGCTATGGAATGCCGGCAAAGCACTGGGGCTCACCCAGGCCGAGGTCAGCCAGGTGATCGGCCGGGATCGCAGTGCGATTCACCGCAACGGGCTCGATCCCGCCAGCAAGTCCGGTGAGCTTGCGTTGCTGTTGATCCGCCTCTATCAGAGCCTGTTCGCCCTGACCGGCGGCGCCGGCAGCTCGTTGAAACACTGGATGCACACCCGTAATCTCCAGACAGGGGGGGTGCCCGCGGATCAGGTTAAAAGTGTTCAGGGGCTGCTCAAGGTGGTCGAATATCTGGATGCCATGCGCGCTAAGCAGTGATGGATATCTGGCTCGCCTGCAAGGACGCGGCGCAACCCGAACCCCTGACGGGTGCGGTGATCCGGGTCGTTGAACCCCTGGCATCCCGGGCTCTGCTGAGTCTGGTGGACGACCTGCAGGAACAGGCCCTGCTCGAAACCCTGCTGGAAACGAACCGGCCCCAGGTGCCGGACTCGGCGCTGAGGTTGCATGACCTGCTGCGCACGCCCTTCCGTGACCCTCCCCTCAAGTACGGCTCCCGTTTCGGTACCCATCTGGAGCCGAGCCTGTTCTATGGATCGGCTTCGATCACCACTGCTCTGGCAGAGACCGCGTACTACCGCTTCGTCTTCTGGGCGGGCATGGCCGAACCACCGCCGGGGGGTCGCCTGACGACGGAACTGACGGTTTTTTGCGCGGAATTCGCACTACAACGGGGACTCCGATTGCAGCATCCCCCCTGGTCAGATTATGCAGACCGACTGCGCGATCCCCAGCTCTACCGGGCCACCCAGACGTTGGGCGGGGCCATGCGCGAGGCCGGTATCGAAGGCTTTGAGTATGTTTCCGCCCGGGATCGGGAGGCCGGGTTGAACCGGGCCTTTTTCGCCCCCGGGGTATTTGCCGATCCGATGCCCCGCTGGCAGGAGTCCTGGCTGTGTGAGACCCGCGCGGAGGCCGTTTCATTCTTTAGCAAGCAGCATGGCGCACGCTTCTATCCCCTGGAGGATTTCCGGGTCGAGGGGGTGTTGCCGCTACCGGCACAATAGCCGAGAGCGAGAATCTGAGGGGCGGGCGTCGCCGGGGCTGTCTGTCGGAGACGGCCCCGGCGGGTGGTTGGTCGAAACGATCAGTCGCGGATGACGATTTCCACGCGGCGGTTCTTCAAGCGTCCGGCCTCGGTGGAGTTGTCGGTGATCGGGGAGGTTTCCCCCAGTCCCAGGGTGTCGATGCGCGAGGCGTCCACGCCAACCTGGATGAGGGCGTCCTTCACCGCCATGGCACGCCGCTCGGAGAGTTTCTGGTTGTATTCCTCGGAGCCGATGTTATCGGTATGACCCTCGATGAGTACGGTCTTGTTCGGATACTCGGCAAGGAACTTGGCCAGTTTGTCGATGGTGTTCATCGCGCCGGGGAGCAGGTCGGTTTTGCCGAAAGAGAACAGCACATCGCCGAGAGTGATGACCATGCCGCGTTCGGTCTTCATCGCCTGCAGGTCTTCCAGCTCCTTGCGCAGTGCCTCGGCCTTGGCCAGGGCGTTCTCCCGTTCCATCAGGGCGGCTTCCTTATCGCGCAGGGCTTCATCCTTGGCCTGCTGTTCCATCTGGATTTCCAGCTCACGGGCCTTCAACTGTTCCTTGTTCTTGATCTCGCCCAGCTCTTCGAGACGGGCGGCGGCTTCCTTGCGTTTGGCCACGGCCAGCGCGGTATCGGTGCGGGTCTTGCCGACGTAGGCCAGCGAAGTCATGTCCTCCTCATTCTCTGCCGCGGCGGCGCGATTCAGCGCTTCCGAGGCCCTTTCCAGCTCAGTGGAGGCATAACGCAGTACGGTCTCATCCTGCTTTGCTTCCGCGTAAGCCTGCTCCGCCTCTGTGAGTGCGTCGTTCTTCTGCATGCTGCTGCAGCCCGTGAATAACAGGGCCAGTGCAGTGGCAGCCAACAAATGGTTTCCTAAGCGGGTCATGATGATAGTTCCCCCTGATGATTCGATGGTCGTCATTATCGTTTGCTGCGGGCGCGCATGATCTCTTCACGCAGCACTTTGATGCTGGCTTCGAGCTCCGATACCGCCTTTTCCGCCTGGGTACGGGCTGCGATGGCCTGAGCCAGCTCCGCATCCGCCTGCGCCTCCTCCGCCAGGCGCCGGGCCTCATCGAACTTCTCTTTGTCCATGGCGGCTTTCGCCTGTTTCATCTTCTGCCGGGCACGGTCCATGTAGACCGGGGCGTATTGGGTGGACTCATCGCTTTCAGCCGCGGTCAGAGCAGTCTGAGCGGCCGAGACTTCGGCGACGGGTTTGGGTGTCGAACTGCAGCCGTACAGGGAAACGAACAACAGAGAGACAAGCGCGGGTACCAGTATCGTTCGCCGACACGGATTTTTAGCTATCAGCATGACGAGCTTCCTTTAAAGTTGAATGTTCGACCAGGCATGAATGCATCGCATCACGCGTACGGACGGGGTGTCCGTGAAGCGATTATGCCATTGTTTCATGGTTTTTAACCGATTCTATGAGTTGAGAAAAGTTACAAAATGTCGCAGATCTCGAAAAGTTGGCCGGGATGCCGGATCAGTCGTGCCGGAACTCGTGAGACCTTGTACACCCGCGTTTGTTATGAAAGGGAGATCCTGGATGAAAAGTTCGCTGGGTATTCAAGGATTATTGAAAGCTTTGTTGATTTCGTCAACCGCGGTTCTGTCTGGGTGTTCGATAACCGCTCCTGTGGAGCATCAAAACCCGGCCAAGATATGAAGACTGTCGCCCGGACAACGGTCCAGGGCGGGCCGTTGTCCGGGCATTCAGTGCAGATCCTTGAGCAGTGATGCCTTGATGGGCGAATCGACTTCATCCACGGTGTAGTTATAAGCGGGATGATCGATGCCCGCGGAGAGTCGTGCACCGCTTTTCAGGCCATCGATCATCTCCTGACTGAGTTCGAAGCGCAGGAAGTGGACCGATGAGGTCTTATCCTCGGTGGAGCGCTCCAGGTCTTCGTTGGCGATCGGGCGAACCTTGTCGAATCCGTCCACCTGCAGCCAGATGGTGTGTTCCACGCCGACCAGTTTGGACAGCGCGACCTTGCGCTCCTCTACATCGTGATACTCCATCATGAAGGTGGCTTTCCAGTTCATCCCATCGGGAATCAGCGGGTTGTAGACATCGAGTTCATCCTGGATGCCGTCCGGCTCAAAGATCCGTTCGATGCGCAGCATCTCCTGAATCTGATACTGCATGGTCAGCTCGTCCTCGAAATAGAGTGCGGCATTCGGCCCGATCGGCAGACGCCGGTTCTTTTTGTGGTCCATTACGCGGGCACGGAATTCCGGACGGATCCGGGCGTACTCTTCGAGGCTGTAGAGATCTTTGTGTGAAAGATGAGTCATGGCAGGCTCCTCATTCATTCGTGGGCGATGGTTTTGTCGGTAAAGAGATAGTCTTTCAGCTCTTTGTCGAAACTCGGGTCCTGACGGCGTATCCACTCCAGCACCATGGCAGCGTGCTCCTTCTCCTCGTCCCGGTTGTGGGCGAGAATCGCGCGTAGCTCCGGATTGGTGCAGGCATCCACCCGTTGGTTGTACCAGTCCACCGCTTCAAGCTCCTCCATGAGTGAAATGATGGCGCGATGCATATCGCGGGTTTCGTTACTCAGTTGCTCAACAGGTTCGTGGTAACCTTCATTTGCCATGGGTTTGTGCTCCTTTTACTCAGATGCCGTAGGCTTTGCGAATCAGGGTGATCGGGTGTTCGGGCGCGCGGCCGTCGCGCAGGCCGTTTTCAATATGGTGACCGGCCATCGGGCAGTCACTGCCGTAGTGATCGACTTCGGCCTTCTTGATCTGGTTGACCACCGGGCGGCCGATCTTCATGGCGTGCTCGTGAAACTCGCTCTTCACCGCATAGGTGCCGTCGTGGCCGGAGCAGCGCTCGATCGCGGTGACCTGGGTGTCGGGAATCAACGACAGCAGCTCCTTGGTCTTCGAACCGACATTCTGCACCCGCTGATGGCAGGCGGCGTGATAGGCCACTTTGCCGAGGCCCTGCGTGAAGTCGGTTTTCAGCAGACCCTCTTTGTGGCGCAGCATCAGATATTCGAAGATGTCGAAGATCGCACCGGCTACTTTCTGTACCTCCGGCTCATCCGGAAACATCAGCGGCAGTTCCTGTTTGAACATCAGGGCACAGGAGGGGACCGGGGCGACGATGTCCCAGCCCTCATCCACCAGCTTGGCCAGCTGGGGAATGTTGGCGTTCTTGGCCTCTTCGACCGCCTCCAGGTTGCCCAGTTCGAGCTTCGGCATACCGCAGCACTGCTCTTTGTCTGCGATGGTGACCGGAATGTCGTTGTGCTCGAACACCGCCACCAGGTCCTCGCCGACGATGGGCTCGTTGTAGTTACCGTAACAGGTGGTGAACAGGGCCACCTTGCCTTTGGTGCGTCCCGCCGGTGTACCTTTGGCACTGCGATGCATTTTGTCGGCGAGCCGCTTGCGCAGCGGCTTGCCGTGGAATTCGGGCAGCTTGGCTTCCGGGTGCACACCCAGGGTGTGGTCGAGAATCTCGCGGAAGTTCTTCGCTTTGTTGAAGGTATTCACGACGCCGGCGACCACCGGTATACCCGCCAGTTTGCCTAGGTTGTCGGTGCTGGTGAGCATGCGGTCACGCAGCTTCACATCCCCCTTTTTGTATTTGACCGCCTTGGCTCGCAGCATCAGATGGGGAAAATCGATGTTCCACTCGTGCGGAGGCACATAGGGGCATTTGGTCATGTAGCACAGATCGCAGAGATAGCAGTGATCAACCACCTGCCAGAAGTCCTTTTTATCCACCCCGTCCACTTCCATGGATTCGCTCTCATCCACCAGATCGAACAGGGTTGGAAAGCTTTGGCACAGGCTGACACAGCGACGACAGCCGTGACACAGATCGAAGACCCGCTCCATCTCATGCAGCAGATGCTCTTCGTTGTAGTACTCCGGGTTCTTCCAATCGATGGGATGCCGGGTCGGTGCCTCCAGATTGCCTTCTCTTGAACCGGTGGGTGCTGCCATGGTTGTCTGCTCCTGGTTGCGTACATGAGTGCGAGGGATAAGAAAAGATTATCCACACACCACCCGGGCTGGTGACTGATCCCAATCAGATAAACAGCTGTACGATGGTATCAACGGGATCCGGTCACAGGCCGGTGTGTGGGACGGGAGCGGGCCCGGAATCAGGCCCTGCCCCCTTCGATGTGGACGATCAGTCCATTTCGTCCAGGGCTTTCTGATAGCGATTAGCGTGAGAACGCTCGGCCTTGGCCAGGGTCTCAAACCAGTCGGCAACCTCATCGAAGCCTTCATCGCGAGCGGTTTTTGCCATGCCCGGATACATGTCGGTGTACTCGTGGGTTTCACCGGCAACAGCGGTCTTCAGGTTATCGGCGGTTGCGCCGAAGGGCATGCCGGTCGCGGGGTCGCCGCACTGTTCCAGGTATTCCAGATGGCCGTGTGCATGACCGGTTTCGCCTTCGGCGGTGGAACGGAACAGGGCTGCCACATCGTTGTAGCCTTCGACGTCAGCCTTGGAGGCGAAGTACAGATAACGGCGATTGGCCTGGGATTCTCCGGCGAATGCGTCTTTCAGATTCTGCTCGGTCTTACTACCTTTGAGTTCCATGATGGGGTTCTCCGAATGATGGTTATTGTGAATGGGACAAGGGGTGAGACCCGGGTCTCACGCTGGTGTTTAGAATAGTTCTAAAATTCATCGGAATCCAATGGTCTTCTCGATGACAATGATAGGCATCTCCTTTTGAAACCGGGCGCTCAATCTAATTCTGTTGATGATTCACTTCGTTGGTGTGCCATGGCGAGGCTATAACCACCTGATAGTTACGTGTTTTATAACCTGGAATGGTAATCCCGATTGAGAAACCATATACTTCCGACATGGAATTGAGCAGCACTCAACTGAGTTCCCCTATCCGCGACATCACCGCCCTGTTGATGTCCCATGGGGTCAATCTCACCCGTCAGCGGCGGGTGATCGCTGATATGTTGTTCGCACGCAACCAGCATGTCACGGCGGATCAGCTGTTCGAAGCCGTGAACCGCGCCGGTGGCCGGGTCTCCAATGCGACGGTCTACAACACCCTGGGCCTGTTTGTGCGCAAAGGACTGGTGCGGGAAATCTTCATCGACGCCGCACGTACCTTCTACGACTCCAACACGGGTCACCATCACCACTTCTATAACGTGGACACGGGTGAACTGACCGACATGAACGAGAAGGTCGCACCCCACTTCATTGATCAGGACCTGCCGGAAGGCACCGTGCTTGCAATCATGGACCTGGTCATCCGGGTCAGAAACAAACCCTCCGCCTGAATCAAATCCCGGCGATGTATCGAACCCTGGACTCCAATCTCACGGGTCTGGGGATGTCGCTGAGCGCCTGTCATATTTAGGGGCTGGGATTCATTGATCTGCATCATTGTTTTAGATTTAGTCTAATTCTAATCTTCTTACGCCAACCGGGTATTTGTGATTTAGGCAGGGATGCCTGGCAAACACCAGACGGGTCTGGCGGACACAGACGACAACAAAACAGATCCGTAACTATTGACGGAACCTGGGGTATGTGACCGGAGCGGGTTGCGGAGTACAAACGACGAATTTTCGGCCGGTTTTCCCGGCCTCAAGCAATAAAGGTAAGGGAAATGAAATTCAAGTTAGCCACATTGACAATTATGATGCTGGGCATTTCCAGCAGCGCCTTGGCCGCGGATGAGCCCATACAACCCGTCAAGCCGGTCCAGAGCATCAATCTGGGCCAGGTCGAATTGGGTAAGAAACTCTACTTCGATCCGCGTCTGTCCAAATCCGGCTTTATCTCCTGCAACTCCTGCCACAACCTGAGCATGGGCGGCACCGACAACCTCAAGACCTCCATCGGCGATCACTGGCAGCAGGGTCCGATCAACGCCCCGACCGTACTCAACTCCAGCCTGAATCTGGCCCAGTTCTGGGACGGCCGCGCCGCGGACCTGAAGGCCCAGGCCGGTGGTCCGATCGCTAATCCCGGAGAGATGGGTTTCACCCATGAACTGGCCGTAGGCGTGATCGAGTCCATTCCCGAGTACGTTGCGGAATTCAAGCTGGTGTTCGGAACGGACAAGGTGACCATCGATGAGGTGACTCAGGCAATCGCGGAATTCGAGAAAACCCTGGTGACTCCGAACTCCCCCTTCGATCAGTGGCTGCTGGGTGACAAAGAGGCCCTGCACGCCAATGAGCTGGCGGGCTATAAACTGTTCAAGGAGAGCGGTTGCACCGCCTGCCACAACGGTGAGGCGGTGGGTGGTAACTCCTTCCAGAAAATGGGTCTGGTGGAACCCTACAAGACCAAGAACAGCGCCGAGGGTCTGGCTGCGGTAACCGGTAAAGATGCCGACCGCTTCAAATTCAAGGTGCCGACCTTGAGAAACGTGGAGATGACCTACCCCTATTTCCACGACGGTGAGGCAGAGACCCTGACCGAAGCCGTGGATATCATGGGCCGTCTGCAGCTGGGCAAGAAGTTCACCAAGGAAGAGAATGCACAGATCGTGGCCTTTTTGAAGACCCTGACCGGCGATCAGCCGCAATTCCTGCTGCCGATCCTACCGCCTTCGACTGATGCTACTCCGGCGCCGACGCCGTTTAACTAGGCTGCCAGGCCCTTCCCCCGCCCGATCGGAAGATCGGGTGGGGGAATCCTCTCCTCAAGACCTTCTTCCCGAATGCTGATCAGATGTGATGGGCGGCGTAGTAGGCCGCACCCAGCAGTGCGGTCTTGTCGTTGAGCACCACTTTCAGGGGCATGGCGACAAGCAGCGGAGTCATACGGCCCTTGGCCTGAAACTGGGCCACGAAGTCGTGTTGTTGGAACAGCGGCAGGATGTTGGGTGCGATACCGCCACCGAGAAACACCCCGCCCCGGGCCATGATCTTCAGCGCATGATTGGCCGCCTCCCGGGCATACAGCCGGACGAACACCCCCAGGGTCTGTGAACAAAGCCGGTTGTCATCCTTCATCGCCGCCTCGGAAATCGCTGGGGCCTGGCCGATCTCCTGCATACGCTGCAGCAATGCCTCGGGGGTGGTGAGCCCATGTTGCATGAGCAGGAACTCATAGATGTTCTCGATGCCCGGGCCGGAGACCAGGCGTTCCCAGCTGACGTGACCGTAGCGGGCTGACAGGTATTCGAACAGGGCGTACTCCAGGGGGCTGGTGGGGCTGAAGTCGGTGTGGCCGCCTTCGGATGAAAAGGGGATGTGGGATTCGCCGTCCCAGTAGATGCCCGCCTCGCCCAGCCCGGTGCCGGCAGAGACGATGGAGCGGTTGCCGGTCTGTTCCCGCCCCTCATGGAGGGTGTACAGATCCTCCGCTTCGAGGGTTTCCAGCCCCCAGGCGTTGGCCTCCAGATCGTTCAGTAGCCAGGTTTTGTGAAAACCGAAGCGTTGTTTGATGGCGGCCGCATCGAGTCGCCAGGGCAGGTTGGTGGTTTCGCAGACCTGGTCGATCACCGGCCCGGCCACCCCGAGACAGGCCAGCTCGATCTTCGGGATTTCCGGCAACTCAAGGAACTGCTCGAGAATGGCATCGATGCTGTCATGCGCTGGGCTCGGATAGGTCCGCTCCAGACGGGGCCGCAGCCCATGGGTTTCGGTATCGAACCAGGCAAGCCGGGTATTCGTGCCGCCGATGTCGCCAGCCAGTATTTGCATGATGCTCTGCTCGGTTAGGGTTTTTCCGCCATTCTAGCGGAAAAAAGGCCACTGTCATGATGGGGGGCTCACGGGGCCGGGGTCTGTTCTGGTATTTAACCTGACAGGATGAGTATCATAGCCGGATGGATGTTTCGCCGATTCTCGATCCCCTCAATGACGCCCAGCGTGAGGCCGTAACCGCCCCGCTCGGCAACCTGCTGGTGCTGGCGGGAGCGGGCAGCGGCAAGACCCGGGTGCTGGTGCATCGCATCGCCTGGCTACTGGCGGTGGAACAGCAGACCCCCGGGTCGCTGATGGCGGTGACCTTCACCAACAAGGCCGCTTGGGAGATGCGCCAACGCATCGAGGTCCTGCTGGGACAGCCTCTGGGCGGCATGTGGGTGGGCACCTTTCATGGCCTGGCCCATCGCCTGCTGCGGGCGCACTGGAAAGAGGCCGGCCTGCCCCAGAGCTTCCAGATTCTCGATTCGGACGACCAGTACCGACTGATCAAGCGACTGCTCAAATCCCTGGATCTGGATGAAGCGCGCTGGCCCCCGAAGCAGGTTCAGTGGTTCATCAACGGGCGCAAGGATGAAGGTCTCAGGCCCGAGCACATGGATGACGGCGGTGATCCTTTTCAGTATCAGATGATTCGTATCTACCGGGAGTATCAGGCTACCTGCGAGCGGGGTGGTCAGGTGGATTTCGCCGAGCTGCTGCTGCGGGCTCATGAGCTCTGGCGTGACCGCCCCGACCTGCTGCAACACTACCAGGCCCGGTTCAAAAATGTGCTGGTGGACGAATTCCAGGATACCAATGCGATCCAGTACGCTTGGCTGAGGCTGCTCTCCGGTCCCGCCAACCACCTGTTCGTGGTGGGCGACGATGATCAGTCCATTTATGGCTGGCGGGGTGCGCGGGTGGAGAATCTGCAGAATTTCCAGACCCAGCATCGGGATGTCCGGCTGGTGCGTCTGGAACAGAACTACCGTTCCACGGGAAATATCCTGAACGCGGCCAATGCGCTCATCAACCACAATCCCTCACGCCTGGGTAAGCAGTTGTGGACCGAGGGCGGCGAAGGGGAGCCGATCAACCTCTACGGGGCCTTTAACGAGGTCGACGAGGCCCGTTTCGTGATCGAGCGGATCCGTCAGTATGTCGAGGAGGGTCATGCCCGCGCCGAGGCGGCCATTCTCTACCGCACCACGGCCCAGTCGCGGCTGTTCGAGGAGGCTTTGATCCAGTCCGGGATTCCCTACCGGGTCTATGGCGGGCTGCGGTTCTTCGAGCGGGCCGAGATCAAGGACGCGCTGGCCTACCTGCGCCTGTTGAGCAACCCCCATGACGACAGCGGTTTCGAACGGGCGGTGAACACGCCACCCCGGGGGATCGGGGCCAAGACCCTGGACGGGGTGCGCGCCCATGCCCGGGATTTCGGCTGCTCCCTGTGGCAGGCCTCCCGGGATCTGCTCAAGGGCGGCAGCCTGGCAAAGCGGGCCGCCGGGGCCCTGCAGGGATTTCTGGATCTGCTGGAGAACCTGCAGGCCGAGACTCAGGAGATGGATCTGGCCAACACGGTCGCCCAGGTCCTGCATGTCAGCGGATTGCCGGAGCATTTCGAAAAGAGCCGTGACGGAAAAGGTGTGGACCGCAAAGAGAACCTGGACGAGCTGGTCAACGCCACCCGCCAGTTCGAACCCCCGCCGGACCAGGAGGAGATGGACGATCTGTCCGCCTTCCTCTCCCATGCGGCCCTGGAGGCCGGCGAGGCCCAGGCCGACCCCTATGAGGACTGCGTACAGCTGATGACCCTGCACTCCGCCAAGGGTCTGGAATTCCCCCTGGTGTTTCTGGTCGGCATGGAGGAGGGTCTGTTTCCCCACAGCATGTCCGCGGACGATCCCCAGCGTCTCGAGGAGGAGCGGCGGTTGTGCTACGTCGGTATCACCCGAGCGATGCGCACCCTCTATATCAGCCATGCGGAGAGTCGCTGCATGCACGGCAGCGACAGCTATCCCCTGCCCTCCCGGTTCATTCGCGAGATCCCGGCGGAACTGATGCGCGAGGTGCGGGCCGGTCCCGCCATCAGCCAGCCGATCTACGGCTCATCACCCTATCACGACACCGCCACCCTGAGCGGCTTCAATCTCGGTCAGCGGGTGCGCCATGCCAAGTTTGGCGAGGGGGTGGTGTTGAATGCGGAGGGTCAGGGTCACAGTGCCCGGGTGCAGGTCAATTTCGAGGAAGTGGGCAGTAAATGGCTGGTGGTGGCCTACGCGAACCTGTCGCCCTGCTGAATGGGCGGATGCATCACCCGCCAGCGCAACACAACGTCACATAACGAGAAAACAGAACGGAGGGTTACATGAAACGTCGGGATTTTATCGCAAAGGTTGGCGCGGGCGCGCTGGCCACCGGGGTCGGTCTCTCGCTGACTTCCACCGCTGAGGCGAAGGCCGAGATCAAATGGAAGATGGTGACCACCTGGCCGAAGAACTTTCCGGGCCTGGGCACTGGGGCAAATAAGCTCGCCGAGGCGATCAATGACATGAGTGGCGGGCGGATGCACGTCAAGGTCTATGGTGCAAAGGAACTGGTTCCCGCGTTCGAGGTGTTTGATGCCGTCGCCCAGGGTACGGCCGAGATGGGACACGGAGCGGCCTACTACTGGAAAGGCAAGAGCGAGACCGCCCAGTTCTTCTCCACCGTCCCCTTCGGCCTCACCGCGCAGGAGATGAACGGCTGGCTCTATTACGGCGGTGGCCTGGAGATGTGGCGTGAACTCTACAAGCCCTTCGGTTTGATTCCTGCCCCCGGCGGCAATACCGGCATGCAGATGGGGGGCTGGTTCAACAAGGAGATCAACAGTGTCGAGGATCTCAAGGGTCTGAAGATGCGCATCCCGGGTTTGGGCGGAGAGGTGCTGAAGCGGGCGGGGGGCACTCCGGTGAATCTGCCGGGAGGCGAGCTGTTCACCTCGTTGCAATCCGGCGCCATCGACGCTACCGAATGGGTCAATCCCTACAACGACCTGGCCTTCGGCCTGTTCAAGGCGGCCAAGTACTACTACTACCCGGGCTTTCACGAGCCGGGTACCACCCTTGAGGCGATCATCAATGAAAAGGCCTTCGAGGCGCTGCCCAAGGACCTGCAGTCGATCGTGCTGAACGCCTGCAAGGTGGCCAATCAGGAGATGCTCGCGGAGTATACCGCGCGTAACCCGGCGGCCCTGCAGACCCTGGTGGAGAAGCACAAGGTGGATATCCGCCCCTACCCGAATGACGTGCTGGAGATTCTGCGCAAATACTCCCGTGAAGTGGTGGAGGAGCTGGCCGGCAAGGACGCCTTCGCGAAGAAGGTGTACGACTCCTACACGGCGTTTCTCAAAGGCTCCCGGGAGTGGGGGGCGATTTCCGAGCTTGCCTACCTGCAGGCGCGGGACAAAGCCTAAGAGGCGTTTTGAGTTTTGAGTGGTTGAGTTCGCTGCGCTCACGGGCTTTTGTTGTCCCCTCTCCCGCGAGGGGAGAGGGGGCGTGCTGTTCGAGCGCATCGATCAATCCCGTAAGTAACCGTAGGTCGGGTTAGCGCAGCGTAACCCGACATGAAGTGGATAGGGCTGATCGTCGGGTTACGCTTCGCTAACCCGACCTACCCACTTCTGCACTACCAAGATAGGCTCTATTGACAAGTGCAATCTGAGTTTCAACCAGCTCATGTTACCTATGCCCCGGGCTGTACCCTCGCAAGGGCAGAGGGAGTGTGCTGTTCGATTGCATCGAACACAGCCGGTCAGAGCGTGGCACTGAGTTGTTCATTCGCACCTGAACTTGATCCATGCATTCCCTCTCCCCTCGCGGGAGAGGGCCAACTTACAAATCCGTGAGCGCAGCGAACTCAACCACTCAAAACTAAAAACTCATAACTCAAAACTAATAGATGATTCCCCCGCCCCTCGCCCTCTACGTGCATGTCCCCTGGTGCATCCGCAAGTGCCCCTACTGCGATTTCAACTCTCATGTGCGCCCTGAGGCACTCCCTGAAACCGCCTATATCGATGCCCTGCTCGCTGATCTGAGAGCCGATCTGCGGTGGGTTGAAGGTCGTTCCCTGAGCTCGGTCTTCATCGGGGGGGGGACGCCAAGTCTGCTATCGGCCGCGACCATCGGACGGCTGCTGCAGGGGGTGCGGGACGAGATCGACTGTGAACCCGGACTCGAAGTAACCCTGGAGGCGAATCCCGGGGCGGTCGAGATCGGGGACTTGGCGGGTTATCTCCGCGCTGGCGTGAATCGCCTGTCCCTGGGTGTACAGAGTTTCCACGAGAATTCCCTGCGGATGCTGGGACGCATCCATAACGCCCGAGAGGCATCGAGTGCGCTGGGATTGGCCAGGCAGGCGGGTTTTTCGCGGATCAACCTCGATCTGATGTTCGGTTTGCCGGGTCAGGATCTGGCAATGGCCCGAGGTGACCTTCAAGCCGCGCTGGATCTGGAGGTGGAACACCTCTCCTACTACCAGCTTACCCTGGAACCCAACACGGCGTTTCACCATGCGCCGCCCCCCCTGCCCGATGAGGACCAAATCTGGGAGATTCAGGAGCAGGGCCACGATCTGCTGCGTCAGGCGGGGTACGGGCATTACGAGGTGTCTGCGTTCTCCCGGGTGGGCGCCGAGTGTCGCCACAACCTGAACTATTGGCGTTTCGGAGATTACCTGGGCATCGGTGCCGGGGCTCATGCCAAACTCAGCCACGGGGATGGCCGGATCGAACGCTTGTGGAAGCTGCGCCACCCGGAGGCCTACCTGGGTGCCGCTGAGGATGCCCGCGTGCAGGGGTGCCGGGAACTGACCCCCACGGATCGGCTGCTGGAGTTCTTCATGAATGCTCTGCGCTTGACCCAGGGCGTCGAGCGGAACCTGTTCAGTGAGCGTACCGGGCTGGCGCAACAGGCATTGCAGGGTCCGGTTTCGGAGGCGATTTCGAAAGGGCTGCTGGCGTCCGATCCGGAGCGATTGTGTGCATCGCCCTTGGGGCAGCGCTTTCTCAATGATTTGCTTATGATTTTTGAGGTTAATGAGATTTCTTAAAGTGCATTTGACCTAGTGCGCCTAAGATATTAAATTTATGGAACTATCCTCACATCAGGATGGTTTGAAGTAGGAGTTGTTCAAACCTCTCGTCTAACCTGGATACGCGAGCTGTCAGGCAGGGAGCGACGTGCAGCACCGGTAACGGTCTGCGCACAGAATCAAAGGTCCTTGCAAAGCGTAAGTCTTTGATTGGATTCCAGTCATTGTCGATCAGGGGAGTGCCGCCGGACCTGTGTTCCGGGGATGAACAATGCCGCTGAAATCACGAGTCGCGCTGACCCTACTGTTGGCATTCCTATCACTGCTGATCTTACAGAGTTTTCTTGACGCGCGGCTGGTCCTTTGGCTCCTTCCGCAATCCGAGTCCTTGAAGAGCGCCTCCCCGGTATCCGGTACCCTCAACGAACTGTTGAGTCTGTGGCTCGAACAGGGTCTGTGGCGTAACACCCTGTTGTTCGGTCTGGGACTGGGCCTGATTCTGTGGGCTGTGTTCCGCTGGCTGGACCGCCGTCTGCTGTCTCCCCTGAAACGCAGTCGTGACGCCCTGTTGACGGTGGCGGAGACGGAATTGTTCGAGTTGGATCTGGGGCAGTTGCGCAATACCCCGGAGTTTATTCACCGGGGGGTCACCCAACTGGCGCACGCGACCCTGCAGCGCGAGGCCGAGCTGGATCACCAGATGGCCCTGTTCACCGCCCTGTCGCAGACCGGGCTCACCATGCGGCATGTCAGTTCGCCGCAACTGTTGTTCGAACGGGTTTGTGAAATCGCGGTGAACTATGGGGGATTCAAGGCCGCCTGGGTCGGTGCCGTGGACGGAGATGGCCGGGTGGTACACCCGATCGCCAGTCATGGGATCGACGCCGGCCATCTCAAGGTCTGCAAGTTCGATCAGGATCTGACCGATCCCCATGCGGAAGGGCCCCTGGCCATCGCGGTGTTCGGCAAAAGTCCCTCGGTGGTCGAGGCCAGCGAATCAGAGGCCGGGAAAACCACCTGGCATCGCTTGGCGCATCTCAGCGGAGGCCGCTCCGCCGCCCTCTTTCCCATCGTTGTGAGACGCGAAGTGGTGGCCACACTCACCGTCTATGCGGAGCAGCCCGGGTATTTCACTCCGGTGATCCAGGAGCTGCTGGAGGGTATGGTCAGCAACCTCGCCTTTGCGATCGAAAGCATCGAACGCAATCAGGCGCACCAGATCGCCATCCAGTCCCTGGAGGCTTCAACACGCCAGCTCAGCGAGGTGAACCAAAAGATGTCCCTGCTGCTGGAATCGACCGGTGAAGGTATTTTTGGCGTGGATGAGCATGACGCCTGCACCTTCGTCAACCAGGCCGCCGCCAACTTGCTGGGATACAGCCGCAGGGAACTGCTGGAGCAACCGATCCATCGACGGGTGCGGATGCCCTCCACCGCGGGAGAATCCTTCAACCAGATGGTGCGCAGTCAGGGCGATGCGATCAGTGTTCGGGATGAGTCCTTCGTGCGTAAGAACGAGAGCCTGTTTCCGGTGGAATACTCCACCTACCCCATTCATCTCGAGGGTGTCTTCAAAGGATCGGTCACGGTGTTCCGGGATGTGACCTCGAGCCGCGCCATGATGCGGGAGATGCGTTTCCTGGCGACCCATGACTCCCTCACTCATCTGCTCAACCGGCATGCCTTCGACCAACGCCTGCGCAAGGCCTTCAATCTCAGCCGGGAGAAGCAGGCGCAGCATGTCCTGCTCTACATGGATCTGGATCAGTTCAAGCTGGTCAACGACACCTGCGGTCACATGGCCGGCGACATGATGTTGCGCCAGCTGGCGCATCGGTTACGGTTGGCGATCGGTAACGAAGATGTGCTGGCGCGACTCGGCGGCGACGAGTTCGGACTGCTGTTGGAAAATTGCGATCTGAACCGGGCCAACAAGCTGGCGAGCCAGATCTGCACAGCGGTGAAGGCGTATCGCTTCAACTGGGAGGGGCGCAATTATTCGACCGGTATGAGTATCGGCATTGTCGCGATCGGGCCGAAGACCGAGAGTCCCCACAGCGCCCTGAGCGCAGCGGATGCCGCCTGCTATGTCGCCAAGGATATGGGGCGCAACCGGGTCTATGTCTATCAGCCCTACGATGAGGAGATCAATCGGCAACAGGGCGAGATGCGCCTGGTGAACAAGATCGAGAGCGCCATCGAGCAGCAGCGTTTCACGCTGTTACAGCAGCCCATCATGTCCCTGCGCAGCAACGCCATCGGTGACGAACACATCGAGGTATTGCTGCGCATGCGCGATGAACGGGGCAAGCAGATCATGCCCGGCGCCTTCATCCCGGCGGCCGAACGCTACAACATCATGGTCAACCTGGACCGGTGGGTGATCCGCAACACCTTTCAATGGCTGGCACAGAACCCGGCCCGCCTGGAAGAACTCGGGCTCTGCGCGATCAATCTCTCGGGCCAGTCCCTGAGCGATGCCACGTTGCATGAGTACATCCTGGAGCAATTAAGGGAATACCGTCTGCCCGCGGAGAAGATCTCGTTTGAGATTACCGAGACGGCCGTGGTCAGCCGACTCGATCAGGCCACTCGCTTCATCAGTCTGCTGAAGCGGCGCGGGTTCCGCTTCGCCCTGGACGATTTCGGCACCGGGATGTCGTCCTTTGCCTACCTGAAGCATCTTCCTGTGGATTATCTGAAAATCGATGGCAGTTTCGTGCGCAACATCCTGCATGATCGGGTGGATCGGGCGATGGTCGAATCGATTAACCAGATCGGCCACCTGATGGGGTTACAGACGATTGCGGAATATGTGGAGAATGACCTGATCCTCGAGCAATTGATCGAGATCGGCGTCGACTATGTGCAGGGGTATGGTGTGGTGCGGCCTTCGCCGCTGACCCAGGTCGGAACCACGACCAGAAGCAGGCCAAGCCTGCTTCACTGAGTCAGAGGGACGTTCCGCAGAAGGGTTCGATCAGCTGATTCGGCACTGTTCCAGGAACGCTTCCAGGCCGATCTGCTCCGCGTACTCCTTGAGGGCTTTGGGTCTGGGGCCCTTCTCTTTCACCTCGTAGACCTGCTCCGGATTTTCAGGCAGCTTGGCATAGGTCCCGGCGGGTATCTTCACCGTGAGGTTGGCTTTTCGCGCCCCGCGTTTTTTGCGGGTCACCTTTTTACGCACCTGCTTGGGCGCCACTTTCGATTTGGGCGCCTGCTGAGGCTTTTCCAGCTTGCTGACGATTCGACTGACCTTTTTCAGATTGTGCGCAATATAGGTTTCGAAACTGATGCCCTGGTCTTTGAGAATCTTGTCGATCGCCTCGCTGGCTTGATTCAGGGCCTGGGACTCCCGCTCCGCCTTCTTCTGCTCCTTTTCCAGACGCGCCAGTTTCGCCTTCAGGGTGTCAATCTCTTTTTTGATGTTTGGCATGAGGTTAAGCTCTTGTTTTTGCTCGGAAACGGTTTCGAGTCCGGTTGCTATTTGTTGTGATTGAACGGGTCATCAGGTCTCCCCGGATGACCGCTACCTTCGGTATCCCTATGGGGACTGAGGGGCTGTCGGCTACCGAGGGGAAGCAGTCGGCCAGGCACGGAGGTGATGATCAGAGCATGGTCCGAGCATCGCAGTCCTTCGCAAAGATCCGGGTAAGTGCCTGGAATTTTAAGATTATTCAGGGTCTTTAAGCAAATCGCCCGTGAGGCATGCAGTGGGCGCCGGCTACGGTTGCAGACCTCAGTGGTGACGGGCTATTACGCAGATCGAGTGGTCTGGTCGACCTGTCGAAATACTGCCACTTCTGCATGTGATTGTGTATCTCATTGTATTATTAGAAAATATTTGTCTATGTTGGGCGGCTGATGCTGAATTTGGGAATTTCTATCTGAGACAGTGTCTGGAGCATGTGTTAGGTTGAAGCAAGAGTGCGCGAGAGCTGTCCATGAGCCATTTTGACTATGAAAATCCCGATTTCGATGACCTGTTGAGGCTTGCGCAGGACGATCCCGTGCGCTTTGAGGCGGTCCGGCAGAAGACGATCGCCACCTATATTGCGACGCTTCCCCACGACCGACAGGATCTGATGCGCCGTCTGCAATGGCGAATCGATCAGGAGCGCCGTAACCGAACCCCACTGAGTGCCTGCATCCGTATCTCAAGCCTGATGTGGGAGAATCTGCTCGGCTCCCAGGGGTTGCTCGGATACATGCAGAGGATCAGTCTGGGCGGTCAGGGTGACAGTCCATCTGTTTCCAGCGACAGCAATGTCATCGAGTTCCCCCTGGGTTCATCCTGAGCGCCATCACTTCGGAGCCGGGAATTTGCCCCAGGGCTTGCCTTGGCGGGCCACTTCGCTTATCATTCCGCGCCTTTCCGGCGCTATGCGCTGTGGGTTCAGAGCCCGGCGTGGTACGGATCGCCGCCGCAAGGCAGGCGAACGCAGCGCCCAGGCAATGGTAAACATCTCTCAAGTGAGTCAGTCATGAAAGCGGACATCCATCCTCATTACGAGGAAATCAAATTCGTATGCAGTTGCGGCAATGAAATCGTGACGCGTTCCACCCTGGGTCAGGAAGAGGTCCACATCGAGGTGTGCTCCTCCTGTCATCCCTTCTACACCGGCAAACAGAAGATCGTGGATACCGCCGGTCGTGTGGATAAGTTCCGCAAGAAATACAGCCGCTGATTCGTTATCCGGGCTGGGGGCCGATCGGCCGCACACCCGGTTACCTCAAGCCTATCGCAAAAGGGCCTCGCGTTGCGGGGCCCTTTTGTTTTGTGGGCTGCTGATTCCGGCGCCGCCGCTATTGTGGGCGTCTGACGGATGTCGTCCCTGCAATGAACCGCTACAGGGCGTCGAACGCATTGTCGATGGAGACACCCTGGTTCTGGAGAACGGGGAAAAGGTTCGCCTGATCGGCATCAATACCCCCGAACTGGCCCATCAGGGCCATCCTGAAGAGCCGGGAGGGCGTGCCGCCCGGGATGCCCTGGAGCGCCTGGTGCGGGATAACGACGGACGACTCAGGGTCTGTCCGGGGTCTGATCCGCGGGATCGTTACGGTCGCCTTTTGGCCCACCTGGCCGGTCGTCAGGGAGACGACATCGCCTACCGGCTGCTGCTTCAGGGACAGGGCCATGTCATCGCCATTCCTCCCAATCTCGGATCCCTCGACTGCCATCGTAGCGCCGAGTCGAAGGCCCGCAAGTCACGTCTTGGCGTCTGGGATCGTCCTGTGGTCGATGCTCAGGGGTTGAGCGGCAACGAAACCGGCTTCCAGCATCTGCGGGGGCGGGTGGAGCGGGTCGGTGAGAGCCGTCGTTCGATCTGGCTTAATCTGGTGGGCGGGCTGGCCCTGCGCATTGCCCGCAGGGACTGGAAATATTTCGCTATCGAGGATCCTCAGACACTGCAGGGTCGGGATCTGGAGGTGCGTGGCTGGATCTCCCGGCAGAACCATGCCCAACAGATGCGTGTGCAGCATCCCAGCGCCATTCACTGGCTGGATTGATCGGGACTGTTTCAAGCGGTCAGACGGGGTACACTAGTGGGCCGCTCGGTCCTGTTCATTTGTGAGTTTCGAGTAAATGCTCGCCCGTTTCCCCATACCCGGTTATAGAAGGAGTTCCCATGGCTAAGAACATCGGCATATTGACATCCGGAGGCGATAGTCCGGGTTTGAATGCCGCGATCCGGGGGGTTGGGAAGACTGCCCAGGGTGTCTATGACATGCAGGTCATCGGCATCCGGGACGGATTTCGTGGTCTGGTGGAAAACCGCACCATGCACCTCGACCGGGCCATGCTTTCCGGGATCCTCACCCAGGGCGGTACGGTGCTGGGTACCAGCCGTGACAAGCCTCACCGGATGTATTTCAACGGTAAGCGTCAGGATATGACCGATGTGATCGTGGAAAACTACCACGCCCACCACCTGGATGCTCTGGTCTGTATCGGCGGCGGCGGTACTCAGAAAAACGCCCTGACCCTGATGGAGAAGGGGCTCAATGTGATTACTCTGCCCAAAACCATCGATAATGACGTCGCGCATACCGACACCACATTCGGTTTCGACACCGCGCTGGGCATTGCCACGGATGCCATCGACCGGCTGCACAGCACGGCCCACAGCCATCATCGCATCATTGTCGTGGAGATCATGGGGCATCGGGCGGGCTGGCTCGCCCTGGGATCCGGACTGGCTGGAGGCGCTGACGTGATCCTGTTGCCTGAGATTCCCTATGACATTGAAAAGGTAGCGGAAGCCATCCGCGGTCGCGCGGCTGGTGGCAAACCGTTCAGCATCGTCGCGGTTGCCGAGGGTGCCTTGCCGAAAGGGGATGCGGAGCGGGCCGCATCGCTGCGCGAGCAAAAACTTCGGGCGGTCGACAAGAAAGAGCGAAAGCAGCTGAAAGCGGAACTTGAATCATGCTATGAAAATCATACCGTGCATCTTTCCCGGCAGCTCGAGGAGCTGACCGGCCTGGAGTCCCGGGTGACCATTCTCGGCTATCTGCAGCGCGGCGGTATCCCCTCCGCCGCGGATCGCCTGCTGGCCACCCGGCTGGGCACGGCCTGCGCCGATCTGATCGCCGAAGAGCGCTATGGCGTGATGGTGGCTTCCCGGGGAGATCAGGCGGTACCCGTACCCCTGGTGGATGTGGCCGGGTACAAGAAACTGGTTCCGCCGGATCACCCCTGGGTGCTGAGCGGGAAGCGGGTCGGCACCTGCTTCGGCGACGGCTGATCCGGTATCCAGGCTCTGCAGCAGTACAAGTCCTAGAACGGGAGGAAGTTACGCATTCCGTTCATCACCGGGCTGACGGTGTGTGACATGTTGCCCACATCCTGCGTCATCACTCCCACATTGCGGTTGAGGTGGTTCATGTTGCCGTTCATGCCCTGAACCTGGTTGGTCATGGTCTGCATATTGCCGTTCATCTGCTGCATCTGATCGGTCATCTGCGTCACGCCCCCCGACATCACGCGGGTGTCCTGCCCGATCGAGGCAATGGTGTCCTGGATGCGATGCATATCCGCGGACATGTAGGTCATGGAGCGTTCCATCACATGCACCACGTAGAACAGGTAGATCAGCGCGGCCACCGCGATGAGGGTGCCGGGCAGGGAGAACAGTTTGATTCTCTGGATCTTGTACTGCTGCTCCCGTTCGATCGCTTCGAGGCGTTCATGCAGCAGCCTTTCCCGCTCCTCCGCCTCCGCATGGGTTTGCTGAAACGCCTGGGTGAGGCGATCGCTGAACTCCTCGATGATCTTCTCCTGATGATCCTCCCGGGTTTTGTTGTCCTTATGGATCTTGTCGAAGACCGATTGCAGACCCTGCATCAGCCCGGGCAGCACACCGCTGTCCGAGGAGGTTTTTGGCTGCGCTTTGTTTGGCGCTACCGGGTCTACGGCGGCGGTTTGCGGGGCGTTTGCCGGTTTGCGGGTTGTGCTTTCGGCTGTCGCGGATTTGGCTTTGGACTTGACGGTTTTCTTTTTCGCGGGAGGGTTGCTCATGATCCTGGCTCGCTGATCAGACCTGTTTAGACGGATTAGTTTATTAGAGAGTGCTTAATTATGCCGGGAAAGGGGTCACGCTTTCCAGATAAACCCTCCGTTTTATTCGCAATCAATTCTGCTATAGATAATCAGACCCATAACAAAACAAACGAGGTGGATGGCATGTTCAAGTTAGCTTTGGGTGTGTTTCTGTCCTGTTTCACGACATTCGCGAATGCCACCGTGGTAGGTGAAGAGGTCAGCTATCGTGCCGGGGACACCCTGATGAAAGGGTATCTGGCCTATGACGATGCCCAGAGCGGTAAGCGTCCGGGGGTTCTGGTGGTGCACGAATGGTGGGGGCACAACGACTATGCCCGAAGCCGGGCTCGGGAATTGGCGGCAATGGGCTATACCGCACTGGCCGTGGACATGTACGGGGACGGAAAAACAGCGGGTCATCCCAAGGACGCGGGCCGCTTTGCCGGGGAGGTGAAGAGCAACATGGCCCAGGCGCAGGCCCGTTTCGAGGCGGCGATGGCGCGGCTTATGGCCCATGAAACGGTCGCGCCCGACGAGATCTCCGCCATCGGCTACTGTTTCGGTGGCGGCATCGTGCTGGAAATGGCCCGTCGCGGCGTCGATCTCGATCTGGTTGGGAGTTTTCACGGCAGCCTCGCCCCCTCCGAGCCCGCAAAGAAGGACGGGGTGAAAGCGGAATTACTGGTGTTCAACGGGGGCGCGGATCCCTTCGTCAAGCCGGAACAGATCAGTGCTTTCAAAGAGGAGATGGACCGGGCCGGGGTGACCTATCACTTCTATGATTACCCGGGAGCGAAACATGCCTTCACCAATCCGGGTGCGGATGATCTGGGCCAGAAATTCGGTCTCCCCCTCGCCTATCAGAAGGAGGCCGACGAACAGTCCTGGGCGGTTTTTTCGGACGCCTTGAAACGGGTGTACGGCAAAGACTGAGCGTAATCAGTCGCCACTGAAGCCGACGCAATGGACGCGTCGGCAGACACTCTCCGCACGGTTGTTGGTATGACCCTCCAGGTAAGCGGCGAACTGCAGCTGATCGGTCGATACCGCATCGCCCGCCAGCAGGCTGGTGAGGGTCTTCTGCGGCACCTCTCTGAGCCAGGATTGCAGATAGCGCTGCTGTCCGCCCTGTACCTCACAGCGTTCGAGATGCGCCAGCTGGAGCAGCAGTTCATAGGGGATGCCTGACTGCTCCGCATGGTGCGTCAGGGGCTCACCGGCGGCGCAATAGATCTGCTGACAGTCGGTGAAACAGCCTTTCGAGAGTGCCGTGCTTACCGCGACGGAGACCCGATCCAGCCTGACCTGCTGGAAATAGGCGTCGAGTTGATGGTGAACGCGCTCCGGCAATGGCTGGGCGCTCCCCTGTTGCCGGGCGCGGACCAGGTTCACGAACTCCTGGAACTGTTGCACCACCTCCTCTCTCTGATGGAGTGGCTGGCGCACCACGTCATGCACCGCAGGGCGTTCATGCCGGGAATCCCGGCAGGCGACAAAGGGCGCTCCGCGCCCCTCGGTGTAGCGCTCGATCACCTCGAAGCCGTAGGGACATTTGTTGCGCGAAACGAAACAGGGCAGACGGTTGTTTTCCCGATAGTCGGAGCACTCGGTTACCGCCATCTGGCGGTTACTACGGTTCTGAGAGGTGGGTTCCGCGAAACTGCAGGATGCGAGACCACAGCCCAAAATCAACAGTGCGATGTGCCATCTGCGCATGCGCCGTATCTCCTGGCCAGAGCGGGCCGCTTGTCGTGATTGATTGCCATTAGTATGGTCGGGGTTGGGGCGGCTGCCAAATCGGAATGAGGGGGACCGAATGTGCCGGTTATCCCTGTTTCGGTTCTTTCTCCAGACGGACTCTCATCTCATCGAAACGGATTAGGTCGTCCGCGGCCACCTGGGGATACTCCGGCTGCATCGCCTGGAGGGTTTTGCGAATGATGCGGGCGACCTGCCAGCGCATGTAGGGTTTGTTGTCGGCCGGAATGGCATACCAGGGAGCCCAGGGTTTGGAGGTGGCGGTCAGCATCTCCTGATAGGCCGTCATATACCGATCCCAGTGTTGACGCTCCTCCACATCCTTGATGGAAAACTTCCAGTGCTTATGGGCTTCGTCCAGGCGGGAGAGAAAGCGTCTGCGCTGCTCCTCTTTGCTCACATTCAACCAGAATTTGATGATCACGGTTCCGTTGCGGGCGAGATGATGCTCATAGTGACGGATCGAGGCGTAGCGCTGTGCCCAGAGTTCCTCGAGGTTATCCGGCAGGGTCAGCCGCTGGGCCTGCAGATAGTCAGGGTGTACCCGCACCACCAGGGTCTCCTCGTAGTGGCTGCGGTTGAAGATGCCGATGCGTCCCCGTTCCGGCAGGCGCAGGCTGGTGCGCCAGAGGAAGTCATGATCCAGTTCCAGGGATGAGGGTTGCTTGAAGGAGAATACCTGGCAACCGCTGGGGTCGACCCCGCTCATCACCGAGCGGATGGTGCTGTCCTTTCCTGCCGCATCCATGGCCTGAAACACCACCAGCAGCGCGCGCCGGTCTTCCGCATACAGCCTGTGCTGCCAATCATCCAGCTGCGCGACCTCCCGGGCCAGGCGCTTCTTGCAGCCCTTCTTTCCGGGTGCGTCAGAAGGGGGGTGAGTGGTAAGACGCTTCGGCAGTCGTTCCTGATCAAAAGGGACCAGGAACGGAGAGGAAACAGGCTCGATCATAGCTCCGGTCTCCGGGTGGGAAAATCCTGTTGAGGGCGGGAGGGTAGAGGTTGTCGACCTAGGGTGTCTCCCATTATCCGAGCAACTCCGCCATTCGGCTGCCCATCTCCGCAGGCGAGCGGACCACGTGTGCACCGGCCGCTTCCAGGGCCTGGAATTTCGCCTCCGCGGTGCCCTTTCCGCCGCTGATGATGGCGCCGGCATGGCCCATGCGCTTACCCGGTGGTGCGGTAACCCCCGCGATATACGCTACCACGGGCTTGTTGACGTGGGCGCGGATGTACTCCGCGGCCTCCTCCTCGGCGGAGCCGCCGATCTCACCCACCATGATGATGCCCTGGGTCTGATCGTCCGCCTCGAACAGCTTGAGGCAGTCGATGAAGCTGGTGCCGTTGATCGGGTCGCCACCGAGACCCACGCAGGTACTCTGTCCGAGTCCAGCTTGGGTGGTCTGGTGCACGGCCTCGTAGGTCAGGGTGCCGGAGCGGGACATGACGCCCACCTTGCCCGGCTGATGAATCGATCCGGGCATGATCCCGATTTTACAGGCGCCCGGGGTGATGATGCCGGGGCAGTTGGGACCAATAAGCCTCGCGGAGTAGCTCTTCAGGGCCTCTTTAACCTTGAGCATGTCGAGTATGGGTATCCCCTCGGTGATGCAGGCGATGATCTCGATGCCCGCATCGGCAGCTTCGATGATTGCGTCGGCTGCAAAGGGTGGCGGCACGTAGATCATGGTGGCCTGGGCGCCGGTGGCCTTCACCGCATCGTGCACGGTGTCGTAAACGGGCCGCTCAAGGTGGGTCAGCCCCCCTTTCCCGGGGGTCACGCCCCCTACCAGTTGCGTGCCATAGGCGATCGCCTGCTCTGAGTGAAAGGTGCCCTGCTTGCCTGTGAAACCCTGGCAGATAACCCGGGTGCTGCTGTCGACGAGTATGCTCATGCGCTACGTTCCTGGACTGAGAAAGTCATTCTGGATGGTGATGTGATGGTGCCGTTGCGAGTTGCTCAAGGTCCGTCATTTTACCGCCGATACCGCCTTGCGGGCCGCCTCGGTGAAGTCATGCGCCGTAATGAAATCGAGACCGCTGGTGGCCAGCATGTCCAGCCCCTGCTGGGCGTTGGTGCCTTCCAGCCGCACCACCACGGGCACGGAAACCTTGATACTGCGCGCCGCGGTGATGATGCCTTCCGCGATCAGGTCACAACGCACGATGCCGCCGAAAATGTTCACCAGGACTGCGCGCACTTTGTCATCACTGAGAATGAGTTTGAAGGCCTCGGTGACCCGTTCCGCGGTGGTGCCGCCGCCCACCTCCAGGAAGTTCGCGGGTTCGCCCCCCTGTAGCTTGACCATGTCCATGGTGGCCATGGCCAGGCCTGCGCCATTGACCATGCAACCGATGGAGCCGTCCAGGGTGATGTAGTTGAGATCGTGTTCGGCGGCGGCGGCCTCTTTCTCGTCCTCCTGGGTGCGATCGCGCAGGGCGAGCAGGTCTTGATGACGATACAGTGCGTTGCCGTCCAGGTTGATCTTCGCGTCCAGGGCCACCAGGCCGCCCTGCGAGGTAACGATGAGCGGGTTGATCTCGATCAGGCTGACATCCTTCTCGGTATAGAGCCGGTAGAGCGACATCATGATCTTGGAAAAGGATTTGATCTGATCCCCTTGCAGGCCCAGGCCGAAGGCGAGTTTACGGCACTGGTAGGGGAGCATGCCGGTGGCCGGATTGACTGTGGTGGTGAGGATCTTTTCCGGTGTTTCGGCGGCAACCTCCTCGATATTCATGCCGCCGGCCGATGAGGCCATGAAAACCACCTGGGACTGGGACCGGTCGAGCAGTGCGCCCAGGTAGAGTTCCCGGGTGATATCACTCCCCTGCTCCACCAGCACGTTGTGCACCGGTAGTCCCTGTGGGCCGGTCTGGTGGGTCACCAGGGTCATCCCGATCAGGGAGCGGGCGGCCTGTTCGACCTCGTCCAGGCTGCGGGCCAGTAACACTCCCCCCGCTTTGCCGCGACCGCCGGTGTGAGCCTGGGCCTTGACCACCCAGAGGGTGCCGCCCAGTTCCTGGGCAGCGGTGCGCGCCTCGCTCGGACTGGATGCCGCCTGACCCGCCGGGACTGGAATGCCGTAGCTTCTGAAGAGGGATTTTGCCTGATATTCGTGAAGATTCATGGTTCCGCCTCGGTGCTGAGCAGGAATGCGTGGGTGATTATGATTGTATAAGCTGAAATTATGGTCAATCTGTCTGACGATTTATAGTGCTGTGCACAAAAAATTCACTTCAGGATGCTTTCAGGTCCGGATATTTAATTAGTGCACGAATTGATTCATGTTCAGGTAGCGAGGTGACTAAAAGCTATAAGTGTGGAAATAGGCAACAAATAGATACTATATGTTGCTATATGCAGCTAAACGATCCATTTAGGTCGGTCGGGCCTGATTTTTGATCCAGGTTGGTTTTTGCTGATTGCTTCAGAATTTGTTAGGGTTTGCGCCCCCGTGGTGCTGCCGGATCTTCCCGGGCGAGCACTGGATCGGGTCAATTTCAGGCTGTCACCGACCGTTCCGTGGATGCTCCGGCGAGTGTGGCTCATCGATTCAAATGCTGACATAAGACGATCTATTGAGCGCCGCGAAGGCATCACCGCGGCATACGGTTTGTATTCCGTGCACTCATCCATTGGGAGGATGCTCTGTCTGCGTGCGCTGGGATTGTCCTCACTTCCAGGGAGAAATGCATGCCACCTCAATCATCCGTGTCTCGAGCGAATTTCCACAGTGTGGCGCTCTCGAATTCGCCACAACCGTTCCGTGTCTATACCGCCAGGGATCTGCGGAGTATTCCACAGCTGCAGCAACTGCCGGAGGCCACGCGCTTTGAGATGCAGGTGGTGGCTTCGGTCCTGCCGTTCCGGGTCAACGACTATGTGGTGCGGGAATTGATCGACTGGAAGCAAGTCCCCAAGGATCCTCTATTTCAACTCACTTTCCCGCAGAAGGGGATGCTCTCCGAGACGCACTACAATCGCATGGCAATGGCGTTGCGATCCGGCCTCGACGACGCGGGACTGCGTCAAATTGCCCAGGATATTCGCGCCAGTCTCAATCCGCATCCTGCGGGCCAACTGGGTAAAAACCTGCCCTGTGACGCCCAGGGCAATCCATTGAGCGGGATTCAGCATAAATACCGTGAAACCGTGCTGTTCTTTCCGAGTCAGGGGCAGACCTGCCACAGCTATTGCAGCTTCTGTTTCCGCTGGGCTCAGTTCGTGGGTGACAAATCCCTGCGTATATCGAGTACCGAAGTGGAGCGGCTGTACGACTATCTGCGAGACCACGATGAGGTGACTGATCTGTTGCTCACCGGTGGGGATCCGATGGTGATGAAAAGTCGTCAGCTCAGACGTTACCTGGAGCCGTTGCTGCAACCCGAATTCGCCCATGTGCAGACACTGCGTATCGGTACCAAGGCCCTGACATTCTGGCCGCAGCGTTTTATCACCGATGAGGATTCAGAGGAGTTGATCGATCTGCTTCGGCAACTGGTTCGGGCTGGGAAGCATGTGGCGATCATGGCCCATTTCAACCACTGGCGGGAACTGCAGACAGACATTGCTCGGGCCGCGGTACATCGACTGAGAGCGGCGGGCGTGGAGATTCGCAGTCAGGGGCCGCTGCTGGCGCATATCAATGATGATGCCCAGGATTGGGCGCGCCTGTGGGAGGAACAGGTCAGACATGGCATCGTGCCTTACTACTTTTTCGTCGAGCGGGATACCGGGGCGAGAAACTATTTCGAGGTGCCCCTGGTGCGGGCCTGGGAGATCTATCGCGACGCGGTTCAGCAGGTATCGGGTCTGGGGCGTACCGCCCGGGGTCCCAGTATGAGCGCTGATCCGGGTAAGGTGGAAATTCAGGGCGTTACCCAGGTCAATGGTCAAAAGGCCTTTGTGCTGCGTTACATCCAGGCCCGGGATCCCTCACTCGTACAGCAGCCCTTCTTTGCCCGGTATGACGAGCAGGCGACCTGGTTCGATCAGTTGCAGCCATTCGATGCGGATTCCCGCCGTTTTTTTCAGGGTGTTTCGGACTAGTTTCAACGGGCGCCGGCAATCCAGATCGTTAATAGTGACCATTGACAGAATCGGGTTGATGCGGTCTGTAAACCCTGCCATATTTGTGGAGGCATAAAATAATTATATAAAAAGGCAAGGCAGGCTCGTGACGATCGGTGTGGCTCAAGGGTATTGTGGGAATCGGCTGATTAGGCGCTGTATCGCATACCACCCGAAACCGCGCGGTGCTGGCAACTGCCTGAGTTGTCGGGTAAGGGATGTTCATCCCCGTGAGCTTTGAGTCCCATAGGTTCACGCTATTCCATGGGTAGAAATGACAACGATTCTCGATAACAGTCTTCGGACTGTGTGGCTGGCCTTTTGAATTGAAACGTCATATCGTGTCGGTTCACAGGTCGGATTGCAGTTACTTGCGGAGTTCACCATGGCTGAAAATCAAAAAACCTACACCTTGACGAACGATGAGACTGGGGTATCGGTCAAACTGCCTGTGATCGAATCGGTACAGGGGCCGCCGGCCATCGATGTCTCATCCCTGTACAAAGATGCAGGCGTCTTCACCTACGATCCCGGCTTCATGTCCACCGCGAGCTGTAAGAGCAAGATCACCTTTATCCAGGGTGAAGTGGGCATTCTCGAGTATCGGGGCATTCCGATCGAACAGTTGGCGAACGGTGGGGACTTTATAGAAACCGCCTATTTGCTGCTCAACAATGAACTGCCCAATCGCTCACAGCTTGCCGATTTCAACAAGCTGATCAGCCGGCATACCATGTTGAATGAAACCCTGAAACACTTTTTTGGCGGGTTTCATTACGATGCGCATCCCATGGCGATCATGGTGGGTGTGGTGGGTTCGCTGTCCGCGTTCTACCACGATTCGCTGGATATCAACGATCCGGAACAGCGTCAGGTCGCCGCGCACCGGTTGATCGCGAAAATGCCGACCATCGCCGCAGCGAGCTACAAGCACAACATCGGCGAGCCGATCATGTATCCGCGCAACGATCTTTCATACTGCGCCAATCTACTGCACATGATGTACGCCACGCCCTGCGAGGAGTACCACGTCGACCCGATTGCTGAGAAGGCCCTCAACCTCCTCTTCATATTGCATGCGGATCACGAGCAGAACGCCAGTACCTCCACTGTTCGTCTGGCAGGCAGCTCCCTGGCCAATCCCTTCGCCTGTATCGCGGCGGGTATCGCCTCCCTGTGGGGGCCGGCCCATGGCGGCGCCAACGAGGCCGTACTGGATATGCTGGCGGAAATCGGCGATGTCTCGCAGATCGATAAGTACATTGCCAAGGCAAAAGACAAGGACGACGGGTTCCGTTTGATGGGATTCGGCCATCGCGTCTACAAGAAATACGATCCCCGTGCCGGGATCATACGGGATGTCTGTCACCAGGTGCTGGAACGGCTTGCCGATACCAGTAACCCCATGTTCGAGCTGGCTCAGCGGCTGGAGGAGATCGCGCTCAACGATGAGTATTTCATCGAACGCAAACTCTATCCGAATGTGGATTTCTATTCCGGTATCATCTATCGGGCGCTGGGCATTCCCAACAACATGTTCACGGTGATGTTCGCCATCGCCCGTACCGTAGGCTGGGTTGCCCACTGGTTGGAGATGATGGATGACCCGCGGCAAAAAATCGGTCGGCCCCGGCAGATCTACCAGGGTTATCGGCGCCGGGACTACGTGCCTCTGGATAAACGCTGAGGATTTAGTTTTACTCCGCCTCAGCAGGCGGCCATTAGGGTTTCCAACTGCTTCAGGTTGACCCGTTCCTGGGGTCGGTTGTCGAGAGGTCCCAGGGGGCGTCTCCGTGCATGTTGAGTGGGTAGCACGATGAGATCGAAGCGCACATCGTTGGCGCTGAACTGGAAGCAGGGATAGTGTTCCCTATGCCCGTCGCTGAAACTCAACAGACGCTGTTTTTCGCTCCAGGGTATATGCAGATCACTCAGTGCAAACAGCACATCCTCCGGGGTGTCCGCGTAGAGATGCAGTTCCACGTGGCTGTTGATATCCGCCGTGCCATCCAGAACCGGCCCTGCCAGTTGTGGATGAAACGGCTGCAGTGAGCGCATCGCTTCCACGGCGTTCTGGCGCAACGTCCACAGGGCATCGGTCTGTGCCTCGCCCCTGATCAGGCGTTGCTGTTCCCGCAAGGCTTCGTCAATCTCCTGATGCGTCGGCATGAGTTGCGGCCGGGTGACTCCATATTTGGCTGCCGCCTTGCGACAGGCGTAACTGATGTTATCCGAGCGCAATTCGGTGAGAATGCGGGCGGCTTCGTAAGCGATGCGACGCTGGAGTTCGCGATTTCGGTGGTTCATGATGAGCGGTACCCGTTATCTCGTATCAGACTCTGGTCGCGAACCGGCGGTTCCCCGGGCGTCAGTATGGGACACTACACTAGCGCATCCTGCCTGACGGCATAGTAGCGGAAGCCACTCGATTCAGGGAAGACCCGGGAACCCGAGAGACGGGATTCCCGGATTCAGCAGGCTGTTGAAATTCGCTCAAACGAGTGCGAGATAAGGCGAAAACCGTCGAAAAAGCACAGTTTACTGAAGTAAATGAGCATTTTGAGGCGGTTTTCAACAGCCTGTTAAGGGAGGGTCAGAATGGATCCTCGATGGGCGCCGTGGTGCCCGTGGGTCCGCTGTCACGGTTTCCGCTGCGATGACCGTCGTCCGATTGCTTGGGCGCTTTGTCAATTTCGAAGACTTCGAAGATTGCATTAGGATCTCCGACACCCGCCGGCTGGCCGGTGTCGGCATCAATGCGCATGGTAATCATGCCCGGTGGCATATCGGGGGTCTTCTCCTCGATGCCGTTGAGCGCTACCCGCATGTAGTCGATCCAGGCAGGCAGTGCCGCACGACCGCCTACTTCGCCGCGGCCCAACGGACTCACGTCATCAAAGCCAATCCAGGCCGTTGCGACCAGGTATTCATTGAAGCCGTTGAACCAGGCGTCTTTCTGGTCGTTGGTTGTGCCTGTTTTGCCGGCGATATCGGTGCGATTGAGCGTGCGGGCGCGGGTTGCCGTGCCGTGCTGAATGACATCCCGCAACATGGAATACATCAGATACTGATTTTGCTCGGTGATGGCCCGTTGCGCGCATCGGGGTGTCTCTTCCGCCTCTTCGGGCGGGGTTTCGGAACCGGCCTCGATCGGTGCATGCTGCTGTGCGGCTATCTGCATTGCCTCATCGCAGACCTGTATCGGGTTTGCCTGATAGAGCAACTCTCCCTTGTCATCGCGGATGGATTCGATGAGATGCGATGAGACGAAATAGCCCCCGTTGGCCAAAACGCTGTACCCGGTCGCCAGAGCCAGCGGAGTGACGGCGCCGCTACCCAGTGCCAGGGAGAGATCACGGGGCAGTTCCGCACGGTCGAAACCGAAGCGGCTGGCATAGTTGATTGCGTGATTGACGCCCATGGCGCGAAGTAGGCGGATGGACACCAGGTTTCTCGAATGGGTGAGTGCGTAGCGCAACCGGGTCGGGCCGAAAAACTTGCCGCTGTAGTTTTCCGGGCGCCAGGTGGCCTCCAGGGTGTCGTCGTCGAACACCACAGGCGCGTCGTTGATGATGCTGGCTGGGGTGAACCCGGCCTCCAGAGCGGCGGAATAGATAAACGGCTTGAAACCGGAGCCGGGTTGCCGCTTGGCCTGGGTTACCCGGTTGAATTTGCTCAGGCTGAAGTCATAGCCCCCCACCAGGGCCTTGACCGCTCCGTTTTGGGGCGTGAGCGAGATCAGTGCCCCCTCCGCCTTCGGGATCTGGGCGAGTCTCCAGTATGTTTGGTCCTTTTCGTCACTGTCCTCATAGAGATACACCCGGTCGCCGACTTTAAGGATGTCGGATGCCTGCTTGGGCTCTTCCGCCTTGCGTTCATTATCAATGTAGGCAGCAGCCCAGCTCAGGCCCTCCCAGTCGATGGAGATGCGCTCACCCTGGGCGCTGAGCGTAACGACACTTTTCTCTTCAACGGAGGTGACAATGGCTTTCTTTAGATCGGCGGCATTGGGTATCTCAGCCAGACCCTCGATCAACTGTTGCGGATCGGTCTCCGGGGTGATGTCCTGATGACCGGCTGGGCCCCGATAGCCATGCCGTCTGTCATAGGTCTGTATGGCATGACGCAGGGCTTGATTCGCCGCCTGCTGCAGGTGGCTCTCGATGGTGGTGGTGATGCTGTATCCACTGGTGTATGCGTCCTGTCCGTAGCGGGAGACCGCTTCCGCCCGGGCCATCTCCGCCACGTAGGGTGCCTCGACCTCATTGGGTGTGGTATGCAGTTTGGCGCTTAGCGGGGCTGCATGAGCGATGTCATATTCAGACTGATCGATGTAGTCGAGATCGAGCATGCGTGCCAGAACGTAATTGCGCCGGATCAGGGCACGCTGCGGGTCGGTAATCGGATTGACTCTTGACGGGGCTTTGGGCAGGCCCGCGATCATGGCGATTTCAGAAAGCTCAAGTTTTTCCGCTGGGCGGCCGTAATAGACTAGGGCAGCGGCGCCGACGCCGTAAGCACGGTGACCCAGGTAGATCTTGTTGAGATAGAGTTCGAGGATCTCCTCCTTGGTGAGCATGCGTTCGATCTTGAGAGCAAGAAAGATCTCATTAAGTTTTCGGGAGTAGGTCTTCTTGCTGCTGAGGAAGAAGTTCCGCGCCACCTGCATGGTGATGGTGCTGCCGCCCTGGCGGCGCTCTCCGGTGAGGAGAAGTTGAATGGCGGCGCGTATGATACCCTGGTAGTCCACGCCGGGGTGCTGGAAGAACCGGTCGTCTTCCGCAGCCAGGAATGCCTGGATCATACGAGGCGGGATCTCGTCGTAACCGAGGGGTTCGCGGCGTTTCTCGCCAAACTCCGCGATCAGAAGCTGGTCGCTGCTGTAGATTCGAAGGGGGACCTGAAGTCGCACATCCTTGAGTGTTTCGATGGATGGCAGCTTGGGTTCAAGATAGAGGTAGGCGCCGTAGAGACCGGCGACGCCGATCAAAGCCAGGCCGAATAAGAAGTAAACGAGGTATCTTAAGAGTCTGTAGAACGACTTCATGCGCTGGTTCACAGAAATGGTTGATCCAGGGGTACCAGAATGGTCCCTATGCAAAGTCCGATAGTCTAGCAAATAAAACGTTCCCTTTTTGGAACTTGATTGTGAAAAAATGTCTTCACAAAAAAATCATTTGCTGCTATATAGTTACTTACTCTAGTTAAAGAGAATCCTAGTTCAATTCTGCGGCATAAGGATCGTTTGGGTAACCCGCATGTCACTATTCGGAAGAAAAAAGCCGCCTTTAATAGGCATCGACATCAGCTCAACGGCAGTCAAATTGCTCGAGTTGTCGCAATCCACGGGACGTAACGGCGCGACCTACCGGGTCGAAGCCTACGGAGTGGAGCCACTGCCCGGTAACGCCGTCGTGGAAAAGAACATTGCCGAGGTGGATGCCGTGGGCGAAGCCATCCGGGCTGCGGTGCGACGATCCGGTTCCCGGGCCAAGCACGCCGCGGTCGCAGTGTCCGGTTCCGCGGTGATCACCAAGGTGATCTCGATGCCCGCCTCTCTATCCGATCAGGAACTCGAGAGTCAGATCCAGCTGGAAGCGGACCAGTATATCCCCTACCCCCTGGAAGAGGTGAATCTCGATTTCGAGGTCATCGGACCTTCCGACAAGAATCCGGAACTGGTGGACGTTCTGCTGGCGGCATCCCGGAGCGAGAACGTGGACGATCGGGTCGCCGCGCTCGAACTCGCCGGTTTGACCGCGGCCATTGTGGACGTTGAAGCCTATGCGATGGAAAACGCCTGCTCCCAGCTGCTCGATCAATTACCCGAGCATGGCGAGGATCAGACTATCGCGATCGCAGACATCGGGGCCACGACCACCACCCTGAATGTGCTGCACAACAACAAGATCATATACACTCGCGAACAGAATTTTGGTGGCCGGCAACTCACTGAAGAGATTCAGCGCCGATACGGATTGTCGATTGAAGAGGCCGGAATGGCCAAGCGACAGGGTGGCCTGCCGGACAACTACGTACCCGAAGTGCTAGAGCCCTTCAAAGAGGCGATGGCGCAGCAGGTCAGTCGTTCATTGCAGTTTTTCTTCTCCTCGAGCGCCTACAACACCGTTGATCACATCATCCTGGCGGGAGGCAGTTCCTCCATACCGGGCATTGATGATCTGGTCGAGGAGAAGTTGGGGACACCGGCCAGCGTGGCGAACCCGTTTGCCAATATGTCGGTATCGTCCAGGGTAAAACCCCAGGCACTGAGTGCGGATGCTCCGGCACTGATGATCGCCTGCGGTCTGGCATTGAGGAGTTTCGACTGATGGCGCGGATTAACTTACTCCCTTGGCGGGAAGCGGAACGGAAAGAGCGCCAGAAAGAATTCGGACTGATGGTCGCGGCGGGTGCCGTGGTGTCCGCTCTGCTCGTCTACGGCGCACACCAGATCGTCGAAAGCCAAATCACTGCGCAGGAAACCCGAAATAGTTACCTTTCGACGGAAATCAAATCGGTTGAAAAGCAGATCAGCGAAATCCGGGATCTGGAAAAAACCAAGGACAACCTGATTGCCCGTATGAACATCATTCAGGAATTGCAGAGCAGTCGTCCTCAGATCGTGCATCTGTTCGATGAGATTGTTGCAACCCTTCCTGATGGCGTATTTCTTGATGAAGTTTCTCAAACAGGCAGCCGAGTCGCCTTCAGCGGTCAGGCTCAGTCCAATGCCCGGGTATCTGCGATGATGCGCAACATCGATGCCTCTGAGTGGTTGGAGCGGCCTACTCTCGATTACATCGAGAGCAAAGAGAAGACAGGGACGGGCTACAGTCACTTCAAACTGACGGTTAAGCAGACCTCCCAAAATGCGGAGGTGGAGCAATGAATCTCCAAGATCTCAACGAACTCGACTTCAGTAACATTGGCGTCTGGCCGACACCTGTCAAAGCAGTCGTGGTGGTTCTGGTTGCGATTCTCGTAATGGTGGCCGGCTACTACCTGGTCATCGAGGATCAGCTTATTCGTCTTGACTCGGTAGAACAGAAAGAGCAGACGCTGCTCAAGGATTTTGAAGTAAAGCAGGCCAAGGCGGTCAATCTGGAAGGGTACCGCAAGCAGTTGGAAGAGATGAAACAGTCCTTTGGTACCATGCTCCGGCAACTACCCGACAAAACGGAAGTCGCGGAATTGCTGGTTGACGTATCGCAGACAGGCTTGGCGGCTGGGTTGGAATTCGAACTCTTCAAACCCCTCGATGAAGTACCCCGGGAGTTTTATGCAGAGCTTCCAATACAGATTGTGGTACGAGGTGAATACCATGAGTTTGGTAATTTTATCAGTGGGTTAGCAGCATTGCCCCGAATTGTTACCATTCACGATGTCAAGATTAAGCGAACCCAGTCAAAAGACAAGCAGCCTGATCTCATGCTTGAAGCGACGGCTAAAACCTATCGCTATCTTGATGAGGAGGAGGGCCAATGAGCGTGCGTATTGTGTTTTCAAAATACCAGCTTTTGACCGTCTCCCTGTCTCTGCTTCTTATGTCCGGATGCGCCAATCCGAATCTGAATGAGCTACAACAAGATATTGCGGAGATAAAAGCGAGGCCACCTGGCCGGATCGAACCGTTACCGGAGATCAGGCAGATTGAAACCTTCCTCTACACTTCAGCAGGCCGGCGAAACCCGTTTATAGACATGACGGGTGAAGAGACCGATGCCACAGGAGTCGCGGGTAATGGATTAAGACCTGATTTCAACCGCCGCAAAGAAGAGTTGGAGAGCTATCCTCTTGACTCCATACGCATGGTGGGAACCCTGGAACAGAGCGGGGTCTCATGGGGCCTGGTAAAGACCAAGGAGGGGACGGTTCACAAGGTGAAAAACGGTAACTACATGGGACAGAACCACGGTCGGATCATGCTGATAACCGAGGACAGAATCGAGTTGAACGAGATTGTCCAGGATGGTTCTGGTGGTTACATTGAGCGTCAGGCTTCGCTAGCGTTGGCGGAATAGTCAAGAGGAATTCGAGATGAGGGGTTTGCCAATGGCACTCAAACACTGTAGGAAGGGGCAATCTGGACAATTGGGCACTATGCGTCCTGGATATGTTGGATTGATGTTGTTTTTGATCCTGTTGGGTATTCCACTGTACGCCATGGCCGGATCTTCCCTGCAGACGATCGATTTCTCGGCACTGCCGGGAGACCGGGTTCAGATTACTCTGAGCATGAGTGGGCCGGTTGACGAGCCCGCCACATTTGTTACGGAGAATCCGGCCCGTATTTCCCTCGATTTTGCGGATGTCAGCAGTGCGCTCAGCTACAAGACCAAGCTGATTGGAGTGGGACCCGCCCACAGTATTACCGCGCTGCAAGCTGGAAACCGTACTCGCTTGGTCATCAACCTGACTGCGATGGTTGGGTACAAGACCGAAGTGTCAGGCGACAAGGTAATGATCACCCTTGATGTGGGTAACCAGGGTATCGGTTCTGGCAGTGCTTCTGTGGCCGCCACACGCCCGGCTCCAAGCCCCATGCAATCCATGGAAGCTAATGCAAGTGGGTCCGGTTCTACAATTTCGTCTGGATACGATATCGCCAATGTTGACTTTCGCCGTGGAGAAAATGGAGAGGGCCGGGTATTGCTGACCCTGGGCAATCCTTCCATCCCTGTCGATGTGCGTGAGGAAGCCGGCAAGATCGTAATGGAAGTTTTCAAGGCCTCGATCGACGATGCGCTGTTCCAGTCGCTAGACGTAATGGATTTCGCAACTCCCGTGAGCAAGATCGTCACCAAGCCCCAGGGTGAGAACGTCATTGTTGAGATCACTCCATTAGGCGAATATGACTATCTGGCCTACCAGGCGAACGAGGTATTCGCAGTCGAAGTGCGTTCGCTGACCAAGCAGGAGAAGGATAAGTTACTGAAAGAGAGGATGGTATTTACCGGTGAGCGACTGTCGCTCAATTTTCAGGATATCGAAATCCGGGCTGTGCTTCAGCTGCTGGCCGACTTCACCGGTTTGAACCTGGTGACCAGTGATACCGTAAATGGTCGGATCACTCTGCGCCTGAAAAACGTACCTTGGGATCAGGCACTCGATATCATCCTCAAGTCGAAAGGTCTCACCAAACGACAAATCGATAACGTGATTATGATTGCTCCGACTGAAGAGGTCGCTGCCAGAGAACAACTGGAACTCGAGGCTCAGCAGAAAATCGAGGAACTTGCTCCTCTGCGTTCAGATTTTATTCAGGTGAGTTACGCCAAGGCCGAGGATCTTGCGGCGCTGCTCAAATCGGAAGAAAACCGGATGCTTTCCGAACGGGGTAATGTCACGGTCGACGTGCGTACCAACACCCTGCTGATTCAGGATACGGCTTCGAAGCTGGAAGATATCCGCCGTTTGCTGTTGAAACTGGATATCCCGGTGCGACAGGTGTTGATTGAATCCCGGATTGTCATCGCCAACAACGATTTCGCCAAGGATCTGGGTGTTAGATTCGGTGCCAACTTCGATGGCAGCGTTGGTGACAACTTCACCCTGGCTGCCGGTGCTATGCCTGGTTATCTCAATAACACCTTCGGGATCGCTCCAGGTATCGAATACAACGATCCAGATATCGATGGTTCGGAAAATCAGGAAGCACTGATGGTCAATCTGCCGGTGGGTGCTCCTTCCGGTGGTTTGAATTTCCTGGTCGGTAAGGTCGGATCCTATCTGTTGCAGCTCGAGTTGTCTGCCATGCAGACAGAAGGACGGGGTGAGTTGATCTCCAGCCCGAGGGTGATTACTTCCGATCAGACGCAAGCTTCTATCAAACAAGGTGTCGAGATTCCTTATCAGGAGGCCACCTCAAGTGGTGCTACCAAGGTTTCCTTCAAGGAAGCACTGTTGAAACTGGATGTCACTCCGCACATCACACCGGACGACAAAGTCCGTATGGATCTCGTGATCAACAAGGATAATCCCGATTTCTCCCGCTCGGTACTTGGCGTACCTCCTATCGACACGAGAAAGATCGAAACAACGGTGCTGGTCGACAACGGGGAAACCGTCGTACTGGGTGGCGTATTCGAACGTAATAAATCCACCAATCAGGAAAAAGTCCCGTTTTTTGGAGACTTGCCTTATGCGGGCGTGCTGTTTCGTCGAAATGAGAATCTCGACAATAACAATGAACTGTTGATTTTCGTCACGCCGAAAATTTTGAAAGACTCGCTTACAGTAAGGTAGGTTTTTCACTTAATTAACTTTCGTAATAAGCGCGCCGTAAGGCGCGCTTTTTTTATTTGGTAGAATATGGTCGGGTTTTGTAATACATATATTCCCTGCTCTGGAAGCCAGGGACATGTATCTCTCCGGGCGTTGCCATTTCAGTGATTTGGGTCAGTTCATGAAAGTACACAATCTCTTTTTGATCGGTCCCATGGGTGCGGGAAAAACCACGGTCGGACGTCATCTGGCTGAGTACTACCATAAGGAATTCGTGGATTCGGATCTGGAGATCCAGCGCCGTACCGGGGTTGATATTCCGACCATCTTCGAATTCGAAGGCGAAGCGGGGTTCCGTCAGCGAGAGCACGACGTTATCAACGACTTGACGGCCCGGGACGGAATTGTCCTGGCGACCGGTGGGGGGGCGGTGATCCGGGATGAGAATCGAAAACTATTGTCTTCCCGGGGCGTGGTCATCTATCTTCACTGTACGGCAGAGCAGCAATACGAACGTACCCACCGTGACAAAAACAGGCCGCTGCTGCAGACTGAGGATCCCCTGTCGAAGTTAAGGCAGCTACTGGAAGAACGGGATCCTCTGTACCGGCAAACGGCAGACCTGTTGATCAGCACCGAGGGGCGTAATACACAGGCCGTGGTCCAGGAAATCCGTAAACAGATCGAACATCTCGATCCGAAGGCTGAGTGAAATTGAACAAGCTTGAAAACAGGTTGGATGTCGATCTGGGTGATCGCAGTTACCCGATATTCATCGGTGAAGGTGTACACGCGGATCCGGCGCATTTTATTGAGGCCATCCCCGGGCGTCAGGTGATGGTGGTGAGCAATGAAACCGTGGCGCCGCTGTACCTCGAATCGACGCTTGCAGCGTTGGCTGGCTATGATGTCGCGACCTGTATCTTGCCCGACGGTGAGCAATATAAAACCCTCGAGATGGTGAACCGGATCTATACGGCATTGCTGGAGCGTCGTTTTACCCGCCAGGCGACCTTGGTGGCGCTCGGCGGGGGCGTGGTTGGGGATATGACCGGGTTTGCCGCCGCAACCTACCAGCGGGGCGTGCATTTCATCCAGGTGCCGACCACACTGCTGTCCCAGGTGGATTCCTCGGTGGGTGGAAAGACCGGGGTCAACCATCCACTGGGTAAGAACATGATCGGGGCCTTCTACCAGCCACGCGTGGTGCTCGCGGACACGGCGACATTGCGCACCCTGGACGATCGTCAGTTCGCATCCGGGCTGGCCGAGGTGATCAAATATGGGCTGATCGTGGACGAACCCTTCTTCGCTTGGCTGGAGGCGAACATCACGGGCCTGGTGGACCGGGATCCCGGGTTGCTGGCCTATGCCATCGAACGCTCCTGCCGTTGCAAGGCGGATGTGGTAGAGGCCGATGAGCGGGAATCCGGGCAGCGGGCGCTGCTCAATCTGGGTCACACCTTCGGTCATGCCATAGAGACCGGCATGGGCTATGGCGAGTGGTTGCATGGTGAAGCGGTGGCGACCGGGATGTGCATGGCCGCGGATCTGTCCCGTCGACTGGGCTGGCTTTCTGAGGCGGCCTGTGAACGGGCGATCCGACTGATTGAACAGGCCCGACTGCCGGTGACGCCCCCCGGTGCTTTGGGCGTCGAGCGTTTTCTTGAACTGATGGCGGTCGACAAGAAGGTGTTGGATGGCCGGTTGAGGCTGGTGTTACTCGAAGCGATTGGCCGGGCTGTGGTTGCCGATCAATTCCAACGCGACCTGCTCGAACAGACTCTGGCGCAGTATGGTCGTTGATTGCAAGCATAGGCGGGCACGCAAGTGACTGAACCGAATGAGTTCTTTACGACACCTGAGATCAGCGCGCACCTGGACCTGATTCGTCACCTGATCGAAAACAGCGAGCTGGTGCCTCTGGTCAGGGGTGCGTCAGGGAGCGGCAAATCCCTGCTGGCCTCGAAGCTGCAGCAGAGCGCCCCCGACGACTGGGTGGTGTGCCATTTCTCGGCCGACCCGACACTGCAACCGGAACGTCTGCTGGCCTTTATCGCCCGGTGTAACGGCTTACCGGACATTGCCGGGGATCTGCTACAACGCTTGGTGGCCCGCTTCGAGGTCATGCGCAAGCGCGGACGTATTCCCGTGGTCCTGGTAGACGATGCTCAGATGTTGCCACCGACCAGTCTGATGACCCTCCTGCGGCTCTTCGAGCGCCAGTTGGACGGGGTGCGGCTGGTGAGCATCGTACTGTTCGCCAACGAACAGATCGATCACCTGCTGGCCACCCCTCAACTTCAGGTGATGTCACCTCAGGCAATCCAGGCGATTGATATGCCGGTGCTGACTCCCGGTCAGGCGAAGGATTTCATGCATTTTGTCCTCAGGGGCGAGGGATTGTCCGAGCATTTTGCCCTGGACGACGCCAAACTCGCCCGGGTCTTCAAAGAGACCGGCGGTGTGCCCGGGCCGCTGGCAACCGAGATACTCAATGATGTGGGGCGAAAGGGCGACACCCAGGCCTCGATTTTCACCACTTACCGTCAACAGTTGATCATCTATGGCGCGCCTCTGTTGGTGGTCGTGGTGCTGTTGCTGCTGTTTCAGGGTGCCATCAATAGCCTGTTTGAACCTGACGATACGCTTGCGACACAGCAACCGGTCCCGGCTGTAGTCCCGGAGGTATCGCCTGGTGAGCCGATCCGCCTGCCGCTTCCCGCAGAACAGGATACCCGCATTGCCGCGTTGCCCGTGGAAAAACCTCAACGACCGCCGGTATCCGCAGTAGTGCCGAATTCTCCAGTATCCGAGCCAGTGGCTCCTGGGTCTGTGAGTCCTGTGGCGAAGTCTGTGACGGATCCGGTGAGGGAGTCCAGCCTGGCCACTCGCGGTGCGTCAGAGGTTGCGGGTCCGTCTGAAACGGAGGCCGGGCCGGTCAAGGATATCGAAACTACTATGCCTGTTACGGCTCAGGTCTCGTCAGATGGGATTGCCGCCCCGCCTGAACTGGAGACTGTGCACTCAGAAGCCGGGAGTGCTGATACCGCGGAGTCTATCGAGCCTGTGGAGGAGGAAAAAACCGCAGTCGTGGAACCGATCGTCATCGCGAAGCCAGCGGCAGCGGAACCCTCCGAGGCGAGGTTGGCGAAAACGGCTCCAACGAGCGAGCCGATTGTCGCTGAGGCGCCGGCCGCCCCGGCGGTAGCGACAGAGAAGGCCGCGGATGCTGGGGTGACAACCGCGCCGGTCTCAGTTCCGCCAGGAATGGGCGCGATTCAGGATGAGGCACGGGACTGGATCGCGGAGCAAGCGGCCAGCAACTACACGTTGCAACTGATTGCGGTTGAAAATATCGAGTCTTTACAACGCTTTATAAATTCTAATGGTCTCCATGGCCAGGTTCATACCCACAAGACCTTGAGAAAGGGCGTGCCCTGGTATTCCCTGCTGTGGGGCAGTTTCGAAAGCCGTGAGCAGGCGTTGCAGGCGCAAAGCCAACTTCCCCAGGCGGTGCAGAAGGCCGGGGTTTGGGCGCGCAGCTTCGGATCGTTGCAGTGAGTCGTGACGGGAGCGGGGCGGGAGTGCGGCTAATATTGATAAATTCAATGGGATCGAAAGGGTTGTCTGCTTCACTGGCTTGAGAGTTAATTCTCAAGTATCCTACCATGTTCTGTGATTCGTGCGGCCTTGAGCGCCGCCGATAATTCCTAGATTTCAGGTTATTGTCATGACCTTCGGCAGGGTAGGTATCCGGCTGGGGCGGGCAAAATGAGGTTTGTGAAATGAGCCATGGCGCTTTACCACCGAAACAGGGTCTCTATGATCCCGCCCACGAACACGATGCTTGCGGTGTTGGTTTCGTTGCCAATATCAAAGGAGTCAAGACGCATAAGACGATCCAGCAGGGGCTGGAGATACTGGAACGACTGACGCATCGTGGTGCGGTTGGAGCCGATCCCAAAGCGGGCGATGGCGCCGGCATTCTGATTCAGATTCCCGACGAATTCTTTCGCGCCGAGGCCGGTTGCGACCTTCCTGCGGTCGGTGACTACGCCATTGGCATGGTATTCCTGCCGCAAAACAGCGCCAGCCGTGCCGTCGCGGAACAGACCGTCGAATCCTTCGTCACGAGTGAAGGCCAGCAGTTACTGGGCTGGCGCGATGTGCCGGTTGATAACAAGGGTCTGGGATATAGCGTCATCCCCACCGAACCCGTGGTGCGCCAGGTGTTCGTGGGTCGTGGCGCCGGTTGTGCCGACCAGGACGCCTTCGAGCGCAAGCTGTTCGTAATCCGCAAGCAGATCGAGAACAAGATCGAGAATTCCGAACTGGAAGGGAAAAACGACTTCTACTTTTCCTCCTTCTCGTCCCGCACCCTGGTCTACAAGGGCATGCTGCTGGCCGACCAGGTGGGCGAGTATTATCGGGACCTGAGCGACGAGCGCATGACCTCCGCGCTGGCCCTGGTGCATCAGCGTTTCTCCACCAATACCTTCCCCACCTGGGATCTCGCGCATCCGTTCCGCATGATCGCGCACAACGGCGAGATCAACACCCTGCGGGGCAACGTCAACTGGATGCGTGCGCGCAAGCACTCCATGGCCTCCGAGGTGCTCGGCGATGACCTGGAGAAGATCTGGCCGCTGATCCCCGAAGGACAGTCCGATTCGGCCTGTTTCGACAATGCTCTGGAACTGCTGGTGGCGGGTGGTTACAGCCTGGCCCACGCAATGATGATGCTGATCCCGGAAGCCTGGGGCGGTAACAAGCTGATGGACAAGCAGCGGCGCGCCTTCTACGAATACCATGCAGCCCTGATGGAGCCCTGGGACGGTCCCGCCGCGGTGGCCTTCACCGACGGCCGTCAGATCGGCGCCACCCTGGATCGCAACGGTCTGCGCCCGGCGCGTTACCTGATCACCGACGATGACCTGGTGGTAATGGGTTCCGAGATGGGGGTGCTGGAAATCCCGGAAGAGAAGATCATCAAGAAGTGGCGTCTACAGCCCGGCAAGATGTTTCTCATCGATCTGGAGCAGGGACGGATCATTGACGATGCTGAGATCAAGGCGGATCTGGCCAAGGCCAAGCCCTACCAGGACTGGCTGGACCAGACTCAAATCCACCTGGACGCCCTGCCGGCGGACGTGGCGCCGATGGCGCCCAACGACAAGGATCTGCTGAATGCCCAGCAGGCTTTCGGCTACAGCCAGGAAGATATCAAGTTTCTGCTGACCCCCATGGTTCTGACCGGCCAGGAGGCCACCGGATCCATGGGTGCGGACAATCCGCCCTCGGTGCTTTCCCTGCGGGCCAAGCACCTCTCCACCTACTTCAAGCAGAACTTCGCCCAGGTCACCAATCCGCCGATCGATCCGATCCGCGAAGAGCTGGTGATGTCCCTGGTGAGCCTGATCGGCCCCCGGCCGAACCTGCTCAACCTGGCGGACGCGGGCGAATACATGCGCCTCGAGGTCTGCCAACCGGTGCTGACCAATGAGGATCTGGAGCGAATCCGGCATATCGAGGACAACACCGGTGGTGCATTCCGCACCAAGACCTTGCACATGGTTTATCCTGCCGGGAACGGTGTCGCAGGGATGAAGCCGGCCCTGGATGCGTTGTGCGAACTGGCCGAGAGCAAAGTCCGTGAAGGCTTCAACATCCTGATCCTGTCGGATCGCAAGGTGGATGCGGACAACATCGCCATCCCGGCCCTGCTGGCCACCTCCGCCGTGCATCATCACCTGATCCGCAAGGGTCTGAGGACCGAATCCGGCCTGGTGGTGGAGACCGGTGGGGCTCTCGAGGTGCACCATTTCGCCACCCTGGCGGGTTATGGCGCCGAGGCGGTCAATCCCTACCTTGCCTTCGATACGATCCAGGCCATGCTGTCCGGCTTGTCGGATCCCCTGGATTTCCACGAGGCTCAGAAACGTTACATCAAGGCCGTGGGCAAGGGCCTGAAGAAGGTGATGTCCAAGATGGGCATCTCCACCTACCAGTCCTACTGTGGTGCGCAGATCTTCGATGCGGTGGGTCTCTCAACCCGCTTCATCGAGGACTATTTCACCGGTACCACCACCACCATCGAAGGCGCAGGGCTGGATGAGGTTGCCGCCGAGGCGGTGAAGTGGCACGAAAAAGCTTATGGGGATCAGCAGATCTATCGCAACCATCTCGATGTGGGGGGCGACTACGCCTACCGGTTGCGGGGCGAGGATCACAATTGGACCCCCCAGACCATCGCCAAGCTGCAGCACGCGGTGCGCAGCAACGACTGGAAGACCTACCAGGAGTTCGCCGACGCGATCAATAACCAGAACGAGATCCTGCTGACCCTGCGGGGTCTGTTCGAGTTCAAGATGGCGGATACCCCGCTGCCCCTGGACGAGGTGGAGCCCGCCAGTGCGATCGTCAAACGTTTCGCTACCGGCGCCATGTCCTTTGGTTCGATCTCATACGAGGCCCACTCCACCCTGGCCAAGGCGATGAACCGCATCGGCGGCAAATCGAACACCGGCGAGGGGGGCGAGGAGCCCGAACGCTTCAAGCCGCTTGCCGACGGTTCGCGCAATCCGGAACGATCCGCCATCAAGCAAGTCGCCTCCGGGCGTTTTGGCGTGACCACCGAGTACCTGGTCAACGCGGACGATATTCAGATCAAGATGGCCCAGGGCGCCAAGCCCGGGGAGGGCGGTCAGCTGCCCGGTCATAAGGTGAATCAGCAGATCGCCCGGGTGCGTCACTCCACCCCCGGCGTGGGTCTGATCTCGCCGCCGCCGCATCACGACATCTACTCGATCGAGGATCTGGCTCAGCTGATCCACGATCTGAAGAACGTCAATCCGAATGCTCGCATCTCGGTCAAGCTGGTCTCCGAGGTGGGTGTGGGAACCGTGGCGGCGGGTGTCTCCAAGGCCCATGCGGATCATGTGACCATCGCCGGTTATGACGGCGGCACCGGGGCCAGCCCTCTGACCTCCATCAAGCATGCCGGATCGCCCTGGGAGATCGGCCTGGCGGAAACCCACCAGACTCTGGTGCTGAATCAGCTACGTGGACGCATCGCGGTGCAGGCGGACGGCGGCATGCGTACCGGCCGGGACGTGGTCATCGCGGCCCTGCTGGGCGCCGACGAGATCGGTTTCGCCACCGCACCGCTGATCGCGGAAGGTTGTTTGATGATGCGCAAGTGTCATCTCAACACCTGCCCGGTGGGTATCGCCACCCAGGATCCGGAGCTGCGCAAGCGTTTTACCGGCAGCCCCGATCACGTGGTGAACTACTTCTTTTTCGTCGCCGAAGAGGCCCGCAAGCTGATGTCCGAGCTGGGTTTTCGCACCTGGAACGAGATGGTCGGGCAGAGCGATCGCCTCGACATGCGCAAAGCGATCAGCCACTGGAAGGCCAAGGGCCTGGATTATTCCCGCCTGTTGCGTAAACCCGTGGCCGGAGAGGGCGTGGCCATCTACAACTGCGAAACCCAGGATCACGGTCTCGACAAGGCCAAGGACCTGGAGCTGATCAAGCGCGCCAAACCCGCCCTGGAGTCCGGCGAAGCGGTGAAGATCGATATCGATATTCACAACTACAACCGCACCTTCGGTGCCATGCTCTCCGGGCGTGTGGCCGAGAAATACGGCCTCAAGGGTCTGCCGGACGACACCATCTACATCAAGGTGCACGGCACAGCCGGGCAGTCCTTCGGTGCCTGGGTGGCGAAGGGCGTGACCATCGAACTGGCCGGTGAAGGCAACGACTACGTGGGCAAGGGCCTGTCGGGCGGACGCCTGGTGGTCTACCCGCCGGAGAGCTCGAAGATCGGCAAGGCGGAAGAGAACATCATCGTGGGCAACACGGTGCTCTATGGCGCCATTTCCGGCGAGTGCTATTTCCGCGGTGTGGCGGGCGAGCGTTTCTGCGTGCGTAATTCCGGGGCCACCGCGGTCATCGAAGGCGTGGGTGACCACGGCTGCGAATACATGACCGGCGGCATCGTGGTTTGCCTGGGTCCCACCGGGCGCAATTTTGCCGCGGGCATGTCCGGCGGTATCGCCTACGTGCTGGACGAGGCGGGTGACTTCGAGGATCACTGCAACATGGCCCAGGTCGAACTGCAGCCGATCTCAGATGAGGATGAGGCCCTGGAAGCGCTGGATCATCAGGGCGGGGACCTTGAAACCCAGGGTCGGGTGGACCTCAGCCACGACATGACACGTCACGATGCATTGCGCCTCAAGCAGCTGATCGCGCAGCATCTGCACTACACCAATTCCGAGGTTGCAAAACGGATCCTGGATAACTGGGAGGCCATGCTGCCGAAGTTCGTCAAGGTCATGCCGGTGGAATACCGCCGGGCCTTGCAGGAGATGCAGGCGCAGAAGAACGATAACCCGGTTGCCAGTCAGGGG
>JBNLFS010000066.1:0-23301 GCA_050305635.1 Candidatus Thiodiazotropha sp.
TGCGGACACCTTTGAAATCTTTGACATGATCGAAGATCGCATTCAGCGCGAAGAGACAATCCTGATACCTACATTGGAGAAATCCGGGGTCTTCGCCCGGGCCATGTAGTATTGGGATGGTGGAGGAGATGTGAGGGGGCTCTATAGCCCCCTTTTTTTCGTGGCATCCTCAGACGAGACCCACTAAGATACCTCACGGACTATCAGGCTGTTGAAATTCTACTCAGACGGTACGATCCTGCGCTGAAAACCGCCTCAAAATGCACATTTACTTCAGTAAACTGCGCTTTTTCGGCGGTTTTCGCCTTGTCTTGCACTCGTCTGAGCGAATTTCAACAGCCTGCTATGCATCCCAAGCGTTTGGGATGTGGAAGGTTCAATTCCGATTTCTTGGTTTTTATAGCAGTAGGAGGTACAACATGGGCGTATTGGTCGGTCGCGAAGCTCCGGATTTCACCGCTTCGGCAGTGCTGGGCGACGGGAGTATCGTGGATGATTTCACCTTCAGTGAAGTGATCAAGGACAGGTATGCGGTGCTGTTTTTTTATCCGTTGGATTTCACATTTGTCTGTCCTTCGGAACTGATCGCGTTTCATCACCGGCTGGATGCGTTCGAACAGCGTCAGGTGAGCGTAGTGGGCTGTTCGGTTGATTCTCACTTCACCCACAACGCGTGGCGAAACACACCGGTCAATGATGGGGGAATCGGCGCCGTGGGATATCCCCTGGTCGCGGATCTCAATCATGCGATCTGTAAGGCCTATGACGTGGAAACGCCTGACGGCAAGGTCGCTTTCCGGGGTTCATTTTTGATCGATAAATCCGGTATCGTGCGGCACCAGATTGTCAACGATCTTCCCTTGGGCCGTAACATCGATGAAATGCTGCGCATGATCGATGCCCTGCAATTCACCGAAGAGCACGGGGAGGTGTGTCCGGCGGGTTGGAAACAGGGTGACGACGGTATGAAAGGCAGCCCGCAAGGCGTGGCCGATTATCTCGCCACTCACGCCGATCTGCTGTGAGCGGATCCGGGCGGGTCGGTGATCGATTCGCCCGGTCGATTGATTCAATGGGGCGGCAGAATTTGAAACGCATAAACAGTATCAAGGCACAGTAAGACAGGGCATGACCAAGATAGCCATCATCGGTGGTACCGGACTGGATAAGATTCCGGACCTGGAAATCACCCACCGTGAAGTTTCCCATACACCATTCGGCGATCCTTCCGCGGCCTTCACGCATGGCCGGATCGCCGGCACCGAGGTGGTGTTCCTGCCTCGGCACGGAGCCTCGCACACGATCCCACCGCATCGCGTCAATTACCGGGCGAACATGTGGGCGCTGCATCATCTGGGTATCGACCTGGTCATCGGCGTGGCGGCCGTGGGCGGGATCAGCGCAGAGATGGAACCGGGCAGTATCGTGGTGCCGGACCAGATCATTGACTATACCTTTGGCCGTGAGCACACCATCTTCGAAAGCGATCTGCAACAGGTCACGCACATCGATTTCACCTATCCCTACTGTGAGGATTTGCGGCAACGCCTGATCGAGGCCGCGCGGACGAGTGGGGTGGATTGCGTCGACCGGGGTACCTACGGTGCGACCCAGGGGCCGCGCCTCGAGACCGCTGCTGAGATCGTTCGCATGGAACGGGATGGCTGTGATATCGTGGGAATGACCGGTATGCCCGAAGCGGCTCTGGCCAGGGAGTTCAAGCTCTGTTATGCCTCCTGTGCGGTGGTATCCAACTGGGCGGCAGGTAAGCAGGCAGCGCCGATCACCATGGCGGAAATCGAGAAACATCTGATTTTCGGCATGGAACAGGCGAAGCGATTGATCATCGCGCTGCTTGAACAATAGAGGGTTTCAGCACCGAAGGTGTCTGGTGCATCCCTGATCAAGGGATCAGGATGAGAGCTAACTGATTAATCTTTTTGGGAATATTCTTGACATGACCGGTTTTTGGGTACAATGGTCGGGTGATATTCCGAACGCCACAAGGGGGGAAGATGGCTGACGAGACCAATCAGACTGAGAACAATGCGACGTCCAAACCGGCCGATGATAGCGGAACCGTGAAAAAGAAAGTCGCGCAGAAGAAAACCGCCACCAAGAAAGCCGCAAAGAAGAAGGTTGCCAAAAAGAAGGCCGCCACGGTCAAGAAGGCTGCGCCCAAGAAAGTGGCGGTAACCGAGCCCAAAACAGCGGCACCTGCGCCGGCGCCAACAACACCAGAACCGGTTAAGCAAGCGGCCCAGGCTTCCGGCAAGGTGGAAGCTGAGCACAAACCAGAGGCGCCTAAACCGGCAACACCCACCACGGTTGCGGCGGCGGTTGCGGCTACCAAGAGTCCGGCATCAGAGCCCAAAGTCGTATCGATCGGGTCCAAGTCCGCATCCACAAATGTTGTAGTACAAGCAAAAATAGAAGATCGAAATAAAACCCCGGAGGAATCCCCCATGTCAACGGACACCAAGAGTTCGAGCAGTTTCTGGATAAAGGTCATCTTCTGGTTGATCATTATCGTGCTCGGCTTCCTTTACATTCGTTCACTGGCCAAGGACAGCGCCACCGAGCCCGTCGCGGCAGCCTCGCACCAACCGGCGACGGTCGAATCGGTTGAAGTTACCGAAGTGGTGGTCACCGAAGTTGCGCCCTCGTCGTCCGGTACGACCGAGACACAAGCCTCCACGACCGGTCAGAAGGTTGCGGAACCCGCTGCCACTGCCGCTACGACGGACCCTGCGCAGGCGACTCCACAAGCGCGACAGCCGGTATCCGGGTTTGGCTTCATGCAGCCACCCCCCACGGTGTTGCCCATGACCTCGCAACCGTCACCGGCGCCCCAAGCGGCATCTGCGGGGGAGGCCCAGGGCGTTGCTGAGAGCACCACTCAGGCCGAAACCGCAACGCCATCCGCTGTGGCTGATGCACCGGTCTCACCGGCTGAAAGTGCAGCCGCGCAGCATCAGGCGGCGCGGGAAGCACATGAAGAGTCTGTCACCAAGATACTCAAGGAATTTGACGATCTGCGTGACGCGGCGCAGGCAGAGATGGAGGCCACCAAGAACCGGGTTCAGGCCGAACGGGATCTGCAGGATGCCATGGCGCCCCCCCCACCGCCTGTTTGGTACGGTCGTCCGGGTTATAATACCCCCTATGCACCGCCCGCCTATCAGCCGGGATATCCGGGATACTACCGCTAACGCCCTCTAAGCGGTCCGCTGTACTTCTGTGCAGCGGACTGCACCGTTATCCCATATGCCTGGCGGGAATCCGAATTAAGACTTTCCTCAGGCTGCATGAAAACTTCCGCTACTTTCGAACCGCAATCCCAGTTCTGTGATACTAAAGCCTATAACCAGCCTTTGCGTTTGAAATACCAGTAGGGGGCAATGCCGGACATGACCATCAGGCCGATCGCCCAGGGGTAACCCAGCAGCCATTCGAGTTCCGGCATGTGCGCGAAGTTCATGCCGTAGATGCTGGCTACCAGGGTTGGAGGCAGAAACACCACCGCGGCGATCGAGAAGATCTTGATGATCTGGTTCTGTTCGATGTTGATAAAACCCTGGGTAGAGTCCATCAGGAAGTTGATTTTGTCGAACAGGAAGGTGGTATGGGACATCAGGGTTTCGGTGTCCCGCATGATCTCCCTGAGGGTCTCAGACTGTTCCGGTTCGGAGCGAAGGTGTCTGAGAAGAAAGGAGATATCCCGTTGGGTATCCATCAGACAGAGTCGTATCTTTCCGTTGCTGTCTTCCAGGCGGGCCAGTTTGCTGATCGCATCCTCCAGATCCGACTCTTCATCCTCGAGCACCAGATAACTGACCAGTTCCAGTTGCCGGTGCAGATCCTCGAGGGTGTCCGCATGGTTCTCGACCTTCTGTTCGAATACCGTCACCAGAAGTTCCGCAGGGGAGCGCGCCTCGATCTGGCGGCGTCGGATACGCATGCGCAACAAGCGGAAATCCGCAAGATCATCCTCGCGAATGGTGATCAGTCGATCCCGCTGCAGGATGCAGGCGACGGAAACCGAGTTATGCCGTCCTTCGGTTTGAGCCAGAAACAGAGAGTGTACGTGGATCCCGGCCTGATCCACGAAACAGCGCGCGGAGGCTTCGATCTCCTCTACGTCATCCGACTCGGGAATGTCCGTCCGCAACAGCCGTTGCAGGAGTAGACGCTCCGCTTCATCCGGTTCATGGGCATCGATCCAGTCCGCTTCGCCGATCCGGGAAGCCTGGTCTTCCGGTGGAATGCCCATATCCAGAATGAGCCCATCTACGATTTTGAATAATCTCAACATTAGGGATGCTTTTCTTACTCTACCCATGATGTGTGCGGTTGCGCACCCAAGCCTCATGGGTGGCTTCGCAAGGAAATCCGCATGACGGCGAGACACTGAGCTGTGTGGACTGTCCCGCCATGCAGATTTTGTAAACTGGCACTTTAATCGGTCATCAGCAGGGCTGCAAGACAACCCCGAAACAACCCCGGGTCGCCGTTGTGGAAATCGCGACACAGGATGGTTCTATGTGCCTGAGGTCACGTCTCGGATTGACAGGCGATGGGCTGACCTGAGTTCAGCAATGCGCCGTCAGAGCTGCCCGCTAGGATGTGGTCTGGTCGTCAAGCCTGAGTGGCTCCGGGTATATGTGGAGTAATCGGATACCCGATCAATCGGAAACATCCTGCTGAGAGGTAAGATACCAGCTGGACAGGGTGCAAGGCTATGTTTGGGTGATGCCAGAGCCGTTGTCTCGAAGTGAGCAAGGCGTTGAAGGGATTGAGTGCTTTGGGATGTAACACCCTGGCCCGCTCTGGGCCAGGGTGTTGCGGGATCCCGGGTTTCCGAAATCCTCAGTTAAGATGAGCCAGGGCGGCTTCATAGTCCGGTTCCTGGACGATCTCGGGCACCAGTTGTGTGTAGACCACCTGATTGTTCTCATCCAGAACCACCACGGCACGTGCGCAGATACCGGCCAGAGGTCCATCGTTGATCAGTACCCCATAGTCCTTGGCAAAGTTGCGATTGCGCATCATCGACAGGGAAATGACGTTGTCGATACCCTCTGCGCTGCAGAATCGACCCTGGGCGAAGGGCAGATCGGCGGAAATCACCAGAGCCACGGAATTGGGCTTGCCACCCATGGCTTTGTTGAAGGTGACGGTCGAGGTGGCGCAGATGCCGGTATCGAGACTGGGAACGATGTTCAGAAGTTTCCTTTTTCCTGCGTAACTGCCCAGGGTGGCGTCGGACAGATCACCGGCGGTGAGGGTGAATTCCGGGGCGCTGGAGCCTACGGCAGGCAGTTCGCCGTTGGTGTGAATGGGGTTGCCTTCGAGTGTGATCGTGGCCATCAGTCTCTCCTCAGTGTGGTTGAAGCGGGCAGTCTTGGATAGTTTTTCGTGGCGTGTCTTATCAGTGCCTGAACTGCCGCCAGGGGTTAACAGGCTGTTGAAATGCTACACAGACGGTATGAGCCTGGGTTGAAGACCACCTCAAAATGCTCATTTACTTCAGTAAACTGCGCTTTTTCGGCGGTTTTCGCCTTGTCTCGCACTCGTCTGATCGAATTTCAGCAGCCTGCTAACGGTTAAATAACATGAAACATGTGTCATGGTGCGGATCGGACCATGAATATCTTTATCGTATTGTCCTGATTGTACCGTGAAGCGCAGGTATGTGATTCCGGTGTCAGAATACCCGGTCCCATCTTCTGGGCGCAATGTATCGGGCGCAGCTCAAGTGTTGGAAGTGTAGGATCAACCGGGTAGGAGTAAAACCTTGTTTTATTTATAGTCACTATTGGGTTGATATCGATCGTTCCGCGCTTTCAGACGGCCGTGATCTCCTGCTGTATGGCCGGTGATGACGTCCGGGTGATCTCCAGTATCCGTTCCCGGAGGGGATCCGAGAGGTCGCGGATATCGTCGATGTTCACGATCTCCTCGAAGGAGGCTATGCCGGATATCTCAGTGCTCTGAACAATGATGTCGTCCGGGGGTAATAACGTCGCGATCGGGCAGGACACCAGTATGATCGGAAGTGTGCCGAGCCCGGCAATCTGGGTGGTTTCGATGCGGAATCGAAGGTCCGCGAGAAGGGACATGAGTCCCGGTTGGTTTTCCAACACCAGGTTCAAAGTCAGGCATTGCAATAGTGCGTGGGACAGCTCGTCCCGCACCTGACTTCGGTTGCCCTTGAGCAGTTCCAACAACTTTTTAGGCTGGGTCTCGGGATAGGAGAGCACCCATTTCAGGGGTGAGGTCACGCTCAGTTGGGTGGTCTGGCCATCCAAGTCCGCTGTATAGCTGTACTCAACCGGCGTCAGGGCCGGCGTTGCGGCGAATACATCGAGCGGTGAACTGAGTTCCGTATCCAGAGAGAACGGCGCCTGCCGTGCGATGGCATGATAGCGGTTTCGCAGCTCCTGAAAGTTTTTCTCCGCGCCTTTGACCAGGGACTTGGATCCTCCGCGCACATGTTCTCCCAAAAGGGGCGTGGGAGAGAACAGGGGGGCGAGTGTGGCCAGATAGGCCTTCAGCTGCGATTGGAGGTTGTCAGAGATCGATCGGGTGAGTTTGCGAAGCTCGATGAGGCGGGGGATGTCGAATGTTTTTGTCATGTCCGTATCGCTTGAGTGCACTCGGTGGACTCACCAAATAGAATCCGGAATTAAACAAAAACTAATCGATATAACGGGTTGACGTCAATAAGTTTTTATCCTCGGGTTTGCTACACTAAGTCTGTGGGATGGCGGGCGTTTGTGCGCTGGGCTATCCCGGTAAAGCGTTGGGCATACGTTGCACTCAGCGTATACACTGTGCTATCGCGGGCAGAGGGATCTTGAATATCACTCCAAAGGCCTCCGCAAGGAGCTGTGGAAATCCCCGAATTCTTTTGCGTAGTGGCGGGAGAAGTTAATTTGCACAATCAGAAACCCATGCCGGAATCGATAGGCCGATTCCAGCTCCTTGAAGAAGTGGGCGAAGGCGCCATGTCGATTGTCTACAAGGCATTCGACCCCGAGATCAACCGTGTTCTGGCCATCAAATTGCTCAGGGGCGAACTCGCCGCGGATTCAGAGTACCGTTATCGGTTTCTGCAAGAGGCCAAGGCGGCGGGAAAACTCACCCATCCCAACATCGTCACCATCTTCGATGTGGGTGAAGTCGATCAGGGTCCCTATATCGCCATGGAGTTTCTCGAGGGACGCACCCTTGAGCAGATGATGGTGGATAAGACCGAACTCGCCCTTCGGGAAGTGGTGATCTACGGTATCCAGCTGGCGGAAGCACTGGACTATTCCCACGCTCACGGCATCGTTCATCGGGATGTCAAACCGGGAAACATTATTTCACCCGGTGACGAACATACGATTCGCATCACCGATTTCGGTATCGCACGGATGGAAGCGCCGAATAAGGAGCACCACACCATGCTGGGTGCGGTGTTGGGAACCCCCCAATACATGTCACCAGAGCAGGTCGAAGGTCTGCCGGTGGACGGGCGATCCGATCTGTTCTCTCTGGGTGTGATTCTCTATCAGCTGATTACCGGTGAGCGACCCTTCGTATCCGAGACCTTCACCTCACTGCTGATGAAGATCGTACAGGAGGAACCGGCGCCCATCGATGTCAGAAATAAGGATGTACCGGAGAGTCTCAAGCATATTGTGGAAAAACTGCTCAGCAAGAAACCGGAGCAGCGCTTTCAGACCGGTAAGGAGCTGGCGGTCGCTTTGCGGCGGGTGGTGCGGGAAATCGATGAGAAGCAGCAGCACAGCAATGAGACCAAAATCCTGCCGCTGCGTATCAAGTGGACGGCCATCATGGCTTCCGTGGTTTCACTGGCAATGATACTGGGTTCCTTTCTGGTTTATCAGAAGCAGGTCGATACCATGACGGAGCTGACCCTGGATTCCGGTGGCTCACTCGCGGAGTTTATGGCGATCGAGAGTGCGGAAGCGGTCCTGATTCAGGATTGGGTCGCAGTAGAGACCTTTGTGCAGGAAATCAAGGAACGACAGCAGATCAGCTATTTGAGAATCTTCGATCATAAACAGATCGTACGCGCCAGCACCCTGGAAGATGAAGTCTCCAAAAACCGGCAGTCGCAGGACGCGATGCAGGTGCTCAGAGGCGGTGAGGGTGTGCAAATTTTCGAAGGTGAGTGGAACGGAGAACGGGTTTTCGATTTTCAGGCGCCGATTCTGTTTCAGAACAAGAAAATCGGTGGTGTACAACTGGGTCTGTCCCAGACCCCATTGATCGCAGCAGCGGACCTGACCTTTTACACCATGCTGGCGCTGTTGCTGGCCGTGGTGATGACGGTAGTCATCGTCGCCTACCTACTGGCCACCGGGATCACCCTGCCCATGCGAATCCTGCGCAAAGCGATCATCCATGTCCATCATGACAATTACGGCTATCGGATCCGTGAGGAGCGCAACGATGAGTTGGGTCTCCTGTTCACTGAATACAATCGCATGGCGGATGTCTTGCAGAAGTCGGAACAGTCTTTGTCTGTGATAGCACACCCCATACCCGAATCATCCCTGCCATTGACCCCCATGGATGAAACGTTGTTGGAGGATGATGACGAAACCCGCATGGCGCCACCCGCCACAGAACAGGATAAGAGCGAGCCTGAGAAGGAACCCTCAAACAGCAGTTTTCGGGATGAGGAGGAGCCTATCGACGACGCGACCCGCATCATCAAGCGTTGACGATACCAAAGGTTGAAAACACCTGGACATTGATGATTTTCTGGTTATGTGGAAACGATTAATACTGCTGCTGATGACGCTGTGGGTGTGGATGTTGGCGGGTTGTGCCTCCGGTCCCTTTGCTCATCAAAGTCGCGTGATCGCCCGGGATGAGGCGTTTGTGATTGTGCAGATGGGGCGGGAATCCACCCGCAGTCTGGCGAAACGCTACCTCGGCAGCGAGGCGGACTACTGGGTGATCGAGGACGCCAATCGCGCAGAGGATCTGACACCGGGTGGACATGTTGTGATACCGCTCAAAGCGCTGAACCCCACCGGAATCGAACACGACGGCTATCAAACCGTGCCCATACTCTGTTACCACCGCTTCGGTGAAAAGGGGGGCAAACTCGAAGTCTCGGCTCGTCAGTTCCGGGAGCAGATGCAATACTTGAAGGCCAATGACTACCGGGTGATTCCATTGGTAGACCTGTTGGGATTTCTCAAAGGGGAAAAACCGATTCCCAAGCGCTCCGTGGTGTTGACCATTGATGATGGTCATCGATCCATCTTTAAGGTGGCGTTCCCCATACTCGAAGAGTTCCAGTTTCCCGCAACGATTTTTCTTTACTCGGATTACATGGACAAAGGTGGATTGACGACAAAAGAACTCCGCAGCATGAAACGCAGTGGGTTGATCAGTATCCAGCCGCATTCGCAAACTCATGCAAACCTGACCCGGCGTAATGCGGATGAATCCGAAAAGCAGTATCTGCGCCGAGTGGGAGGCGAGGTCGATGCACCGATTGATGCGATCAGCCAGAAACTCGGCGAGACCCCGCACTTTTACGCCTATCCTTTTGGCGCCACCAATGAACAGGTCATCGATATTCTCAAGGATCATGGCGTATTGATGGGCCTGACCGTGGAATCCCAATCCAATGCCGCGTTCACCTATCCCTACACACTTCATCGCAGCATGATCTACGGTGACAGAGGCATGGATGCCTTTATCGACAGACTCGCGACCTTTCACCCGCGTGAACGAAATTGAAGCAGGCCCTAGAATATAGGTTGGCCGTGAAAGCGAATACGAACCCTGTCTCTCTTGATGAATCGCTGTCTCGGATCCCCATGTCAGAGGCTTTTGAACCTTGCGATACAGGTTCGATTCGCCAGCGCCTGGGTCTCAGGCAATCCGTGCGACTCCTGTTGATGGGTGGCTGTCTGATCGGTGTTCTGTTGAACTATGGATGTAGCGCCGGCTTGCCGCACCGTAACGACCCGGGTAACTCAGGCTCAGCCACATACTGGCTGGCTCAGGCGCAAAAGCATGAACAATCGGGGGATTTACAGCAAGCAAGATACGAATACCGTATCGCGCTAACCCTGTCCCAAAATAATTCTGATATCTCTCAGGAGATCGAGCGTTTAGAGCAGGTGATTCAACGCAAAACCGCTCAGCTGGAGCGTTCAGCGCAAAGGGCTTTGCGCAAGGGGCATATTCAAAAAGCGCAGAATCTCTATCTCGATCTTCTGGGTTTGGACCCCGCGAATCCGAAGGCGTTGGAGGCATTAAGGGCTCTGGACGAGCGTCATGCGAAACAGCAACTACAAGCAAAATATCCCAGCCGAACCCCTAAACAACGCAAACCCCAGGACGAAAGGGAATTTCGTGATGAGGACTATGTCTATTCGCGCCAGTCGATCCTGCAGGTGGCGGACCGTGCCCGGAACGCCACAGGCTTTATCAATGAGTTGGAAGGACATGTCAAAAAGTACCCACAGGATGATGAGTTAAGGACCATGCTGCTCAATGTGCGTCTGACAAAGGCTCAGCAGGCCTTTGATCATCAGAACTATGGCCAGTCACTGCATGAATTACAGTTGGCGGAAAACAGCTTGACGGGAGACAAGCAGGCCCTGGCCAGTCTGGGGGAACGGCGTAAACGCTACGCGAAGACCCTGTATCTTGAAGGGGTTCAACGGGTGCGTGAGAATCGGGATGAGGCGGTCGAATTATGGCAGGCCGCTTTGAAATTCGATCCTCAAGACAAAAAAATTCAACTGCGTATCCGTAATTCCGGGAATCATTAGCGTGGCGTTTCGGTTGAAGTGTCGGTCAGTTCCAGGGGCTGAGTAACACGGCCAACGCCACAAATTATGCTTGATGGCCAAGCTGCGCTGATTCAAAATTCGTCACCATTGCAGTCATTCAGAATTCAGATTCGACATGGAAATTGGAACGTCCACACATGCACCCGCAATGCCCCAATTCTTCTGCGGGACAATCAATGGCGAAAACGCGGTACAAGGCTTGATATTCGGGGACCGGGAAAACAGCATCCCCGGCAGCGAGGGCAATCATGGTCTTTAGTACCCCGATCTTTCTGTTCGGGTTCCTACCCGTTGTCCTGCTCCTGTATTACCTGTCACCCGGGCGGTATAAGAATCGCTGGCTGTTGATTGCCAGCCTGTTTTTTTACGCCTGGGGGGAGGTGTTCTACGTTTTGGTGATGCTACTGTCGATCGTCGCCAATTTTCTGGTGGGGAAAAAAATCGACGCCAATCATGCGGTCAAGGAACGGCGTAACTATTTCCTGGTACTGGGCATCTCGATCAATCTGCTCCTCTTGGTGTCTTATAAATATGCCAACTTTATCGTCGACAACCTGAATATCGCCCTCCATTTCATCCAACTGCCTTCCATCCATATCCCATCGATTCATCTGCCACTGGGGATCTCTTTTTTCACATTTCAGGCCCTCTCATATCTGGTGGATGTGCATCGGGGTGAGGTTCCGGCACAGAAACGCCTGTTGGACCTGGGGCTGTATATCGCCCTGTTTCCGCAACTGATCGCCGGGCCGATCGTGCGCTATCACGATGTTTCTGCACAGATTACCGATCGACAGCACTCGATTGAGCTTTTTGCCAGCGGCACCATGCGCTTCATCTATGGCCTGGCGAAAAAGGTTCTGATCGCAAATCCTCTCGCGGAGATCGCCGACTCGGTGTTCGCCGCCAGTGGGAGCGATCTCACGCTGCCCCTCGCCTGGCTGGGTATTCTTGCCTATACCCTGCAGATCTATTTCGATTTTTCCGGGTATTCCGATATGGCGATCGGTTTGGGCCGTATGTTCGGCTTCCGCTTCCACGAGAATTTCAACTATCCCTATATCGCCACATCCCTGCGCACGTTCTGGAAACGCTGGCATATCTCCCTCTCCAGCTGGTTTCGGGACTACGTCTATATTCCTCTGGGCGGAAGCCGGGTTAGGACTTTCAGGGTCTATGTGAATCTGTTCGTGGTGTTTGTTTTGACGGGTTTCTGGCACGGTGCCAGCTGGAACTTCCTGGTCTGGGGGCTCTTCCACGGGGTGTTTCTCGCCAGTGAACATGCTGGATTCTCCAACCTGCTGCAAAGGTTGTGGAGGCCCTTCCAGCATCTCTATCTGCTGTTCGTTGTCATGGTCAGCTGGGTGTTTTTCCGCGCTGACACACTGACCCAGGCACTCAAGTATCTGTCTGCGATGTTCGATCTTCGGAACTTTGCAACCAGTGAATTGCAGTTCTTGCAGGTGGTGACACACGAGTCCCTGCTGGTGCTGCCCATCGCCGTGATCCTGGCAACGCCGGTCTATCCGGCACTCAAACAACGGCTTGAAAAGTTCACTGGACAGGCGGCTCTGGGAACTGCCCTGATCATCGATCTTCCGAGGCTGGCGCTGCTCGGTTCCCTGTTTTTTCTGAGCATGCTCAAGGTTGCGTCCTCAACCTATAACCCATTTATCTATTTTCGCTTCTGATGAACCATCGCGCACTGTACAAGCTCAACAGCATCCTCATCAGTCTGCTGTTCCTGGTCACGATCTTCGCCTCCCTGATCGGCGGCCTCATCGAGGAAGACTCGAATGTATCCACCACGGAAAAGCGTGCCCTGGCCAGCTTTCCCCCGTTTGAGCTGCGCGGCGGATCGATCAAGCGTTTCCCGGGACTGTTCGATGACTACTATGCGGACCATTTCGGCGGTCGGGAATGGCTCTCCACGACTTACCGTAGGATCAAACTCGCCCTGGGGGATTCGCCCTCCCAGGATGTGACCTTTGGAAAGGACGGGTGGTTGTTTCTCGGTTCCGTAAAGCATGGATACAACAATTATAACAATCCCATGGGAGATGCGCGCAACCTGGATCTCTACTCGGATGAAGAGCTGCAGTGGGTTGCACACTACATGTCGACCATGAAAAAGTGGTTGAACGATCAGGGCATCGAATATCTGTTCGTTCTGTTACCCAACAAGCATACCGTCTATCCGGAGTTTCTCCCCGACTACATACAGAAGGTCAATCCACGCTCCAGTTCCGATCAGCTGGTGGACTATATCCGGGGGCATACCGATGTCGCTCTGGTGGATGTCCGACAGCTTCTGCTGGAGAATAAACAGGCACATCGTCTCTACAGCCGTTCCGATACCCATTGGAATCACTACGCGTCCAACCTGGCCCAATATGAAATCTTCAAGGCGATCGCCGAGTATTACCCCAAAGCGGTCAAGCCACAGCGCTATCCTTTGGCGCCGGGAGTCAATCGGCAGGCGGGCGATCTCGCAAATATGATCGGCGTCCATGACTATGAGGAACTGGCTCCGAACCCGGTATTCAAGCACGGCTGCTTACCGGTCAAGCACCCCCGGGATGCGCAGGAAACCGAAATCTTCTCCGTGACCTGCGACAGCGCGCAGCTGAAGACCCTGATCTTCCGCGACTCGTTTTTCAATTTCCTCAAACCCTACTTCTCCCGGCAGTTCAAACAGATTACTTATGTCTGGGGAAAACTGGATTACGAAGTTCTCAAACAGCAATTGGCGATTGAGAAGCCGGACCTGGTGATCGAGGAGATGGTGGAGCGGAAACTTCCCTATGTTCCCGATTCGATTCCTGAGTTGAATCTGATTTTCGACGCACAGAATCAGCCGGACATGAACGGAACCCTGCCGACAGACTGAGCAGGGACGGGTCCCGAGAAGAATCCGTCAATCAGGACTGACCGGCAGGATGATTTCCATACCTGATTACCCATGATTCTCAACCATGGAATCCGCTGCCAGGAGCGGTTTTGAGTCATGGGTTAGGGTGCACGTCGCGCGCATCGGAATTGCCCCCTGTCCCTCCCCAGGAACCTCTTTCAGCGAATTGATTTTATGGACCCAAATTACTGAAGTCATGTCAGCATCGGCATGCTGCATTGATCTCTGCACTCAGGGCGAAGGGAGACGTCTGAGGGGGTGTATTATCCCGCAGTGCTTCGCATTCTGCGGGATCCCGGGTTCCACTGCGTTTTACCCGGGCTCCGGGGGGGGCGCTGCTCTTGAGACTCCCGTGTGTCCCGAGCGAGACGCGCAGCAAAAACCGATCAGCGGGGCTGGCTGTTTGAGCGCAGTGAGTTCCAGCCCCACCGGTTTTTGTGAGCATCGCAGCGGTCCCCGAAGGGGCGGGACAGTCGGGCACCCTTTCTTTTGGTTACTTTATCTTTTGGCGAAAAAGAAAAGTGACTCGCCCAGGAGGGCGAAACCGGTGATATCAGGTCAGAGGAGAACAGCGATGGGGCACAAGCAGATCCGTTGTCTCTTCCTCGTTCCACGCTCTGCGTGGGAACGAGATACATTTTCAAACCTTCCCTCTGTGTGGCTGAGCAGGGTGGGTAATCAGGTTTCCAAATATGCCTTGAAACCTGGCGTGTGTGAAACCCTGCTCCTATCCCCGAGAGGGTAATCGAAGTCCCGCTACTCGCTGACTTGATGTAGCAGGGAACCGCGGTTCAGTCTGCCTATTTGGCGGGGGCAATCTTCTGCAACTGCTGCTTCATTTCCAGCGCGCGGGCCTTGTACCCTGGCGCCAGGGAGTGGTTGGGATCGAGTTCGAGGATCTTGTCCCAATACTGAATCGCCTGATCCAGTTCCTGCTTGCGGAAATGCTGCATGGCCTGACGATGGTAGCTGTCCGTGAGTTGATCCAACACCGCCTTCTGGGCGACTATGGCCGCCGGGTTGTCCGGGTCGTAGGTCAGTCCCTGGGAGTAGGTCTGGTAGGAGGCTTCGAGATTCCCGGACTGTTGCAGGCCGGCGGCCTTGTTGAACAGCTTGCGGGCTTCAATACGGTCCTCGACCATGATCAGGGTATTGATGGCCTGCTCGTCGGATGCGTCTAGAATGATCAGCTTTTCGAGTACGGAACGGGCCGGATCCAACTGCTCCTGGGCAATCATCTGATTGGCGTATTCCCGGTAGTAGCGGGCCAGCGTCGTGTTGATTGCTTCAGCCTGAGGACTGCGCAAGGCTTCACTTTCAAGCAGTGCGATGGCGCCCGCCAGGTCACCGGTGCTGTGCAGTCGGTCGGCGGTGTCCAGCGTATTGGCGGGATTCGGTGTGTCATCCAGCGCGATCGGCGTCTGCTCGGTACTGGGTGACGCTTCCACCCGGCTGGTTTCGGTTTCTATCTCGACGCTGGGCTCCTCGCTAATGGGGATCTCCGGCGTTTCGCTCATTGGCTCGGATTCAACGGAAACCTCCGCAGGCTTGGCCTGTTCTGCCTGGACCGGTGTTTCGGTCGGGATCGGGGCCGCAGGCGGTTGGGTCGGCTGACGTTTGGGTTTGGGCTTGCGTACGACTTCTGCGGGCATGTCGCCGGGGATCCGGATGCGTTGCCCGGGTGCCAGTCGGCTTGGGTTATCCAGTTTGTTGTAGCGTGCCAGGATCACGAACTTCATCGGATCATTGAGGAATTTCTTGGAGATCAGGGAGAGGGAGTCCCCGGGCTGCACGGTGTAGTAGAAATTCTTCAGACCCAGATACTCGATGGGGTCGGCATCCATCTGTTCCAGCAGTTGTGTGGCGATTTGCAGGTTGGGCTTCTCCTGCAGGGCCCAGTTGAGCTGGTCACGGGCCTGGTCGTATTCGCCGCTTTGCAGTTGCTGCATCGCCTTGCGAACCCTTTTACTGGGTGACAGATCGTCGGGTGGAGGCGGGGGCGGCATTTCCTGAGGCTGTTCGACCATCGTATCGGCGGGTTCCTCCGTCTGTGCGGGGCCGAACATTTGACAGGCGGCGAGAGACAGTGTGACTGCAGCAATCAGGGATAACTTACCCAATTGCCCGATACGGGAGTTGACCACTTTCACAACAGGAATCCTTGACGATCAGGGGTATGCTTAGCAGGTTCTCTGACACAAATATAGCAGATCATATTTCACCACCTGCGGCAACATGCGTGGAACGGGCCTCAACCAGGATCAGGGTGATATTGTCACGTGCGCCCCGAGCCATGGCGAGATCGATGAGTTGCTGGATGGCCTCCTGGAAGGGGTGGCCCCCAAGGATCTGGGCGATCTCCTCGTCGCTCACCTCCTTATTCAATCCGTCACTGCACAACAGATACAGATCCCCGTCGCAGGGCTCTATGATCTCCGCCTCCAGATCGAGGTTTTCGCTGGCGCCCACGGCACGGGTGATATAGTTGGCAATCGTGGACTGCTCGGCCTGCGCGGCGCTCAGCATGCCCAGTTCGATCAGCTCCTCGATCTGACTGTGATCCCGGCTCAGCTGTTTGAGCACACCCCGGCGGTACAGGTAGATCCGGCTGTCACCCGCCCACTGGTAGATACAGTAACCGTCCAATGCCAGCAGGGTGACCACGGTGGAGCCGACGATTTCTCCGCCCCTCCGCCCGGACTCCTGCAGAAGCCGCTGGTTGACCGCCTGCAGACGCTGCGTGACCTCGTTGGCGAAATGGCTGATGGAATCCCCCGGCTGAGTGGATTTGAGTTCCTGAACGATCATCTGCGAGGCGAGATCCCCCGCGGCATGGCCTCCCATGCCGTCGGCGACCACCCAGAGACCCAGGTCGGCTCGGTCCAGACAGGAATCCTCATTGATGGCGCGGACCTTACCCTTGTCCGACAGGTGTGCGGAAACCCAGTAAAAGCGGTTCTGACTCATGGGGACTCGGGTGTTTCATCGGGGGTGAATCCCATCTGGAAGGTTCCGGTTTCAATCTCTTCCCAACCGTGTTGCGACCAGGCGCCATCGATCAGGGCGCTGGATCCCTTGATCTGCGGCAAACCCTGACAGATCAACAGAGAGGGTGAAATGCGCTCGGATCCCTGAGTCCACCAGAGGCTGTAGGCAAACAGCAGTTTCTTCATCAGATGAGGGAGAAAACGGGGATACAGACCGCGCAGGGCATTCTGCTCATCCAGATGCGCGTGCCAGGCATTGCTCAAAGCGGAACCGCCCATTTCCGTTTCGTCCGACTGGCAGCTCGGTGCTCCCAGGGATTGCAGTTGCTGGTCCAGTGCCGCCATGTCGAATCCATCTTCCAGACAGGAGAGGGCCAGGTCCTCCATGCGCGAGAACCAGCCCTCCGAGTCCTCCATGAAGAGGAACAGGTTACAGCGGGGATCGAGCTTTGCCGCCAGAGTGAACGGGTAGTAGCGGCCCACCCGGTCCACGCTCGGCATCAGGATGCCCGCCCAGCCCTGTTCCCCACAGATACCGGGTGACAGGGCAAACCGCCACAGGGGGCTGGTCAGGTAGTTGTCGAGCCAGAAATCGCCCAACTGCTCACGGCTGATGGCGATGGCCTCCTGCATCCAGGTCTCCCAGGGTCCGATGAACCCCCGGGGCAGCCGCCGGGTGACAAAATCCCCGAGTGAGGGGATCTTGCCGTAGAGACCGGGATAGTCGTCTTGAGGTGTTGAATTCAAAGTCTGTTCGGGCACTGGAAATCCGTCAATTCTTTGAGCTTGAAGGGATTGAGCGCACCACTGGCGCGCACGGCGAAGCGGGATTTGCGACCCCCCACATTAAACTCCACCTGAAGGGTCTCAGGCGCATCGGTGGGGCTGACCTTGGCCTGGTCGAGCAGCCGGAACAGCCCCCAGGGTCCGTCTTCCGTGATACCCGAAGGCTTGTTGCCTGCCGGGGGCGCCAACAGGATCTTGGCGTCACTGATGCCGGAGTCGTCGGGCCAGGTCAGGCGGTTCCATCGGGTCGGGCCATGGTTGTAAGTCACCCGCTGCTGGTTGAGCAGTAGGGTGATCTGGGTGATCGTGGTATCCATGCCCAGGGGCTTGATCTCGAAATCAATCTTCGGCTCCAGGCCATTGCCCCGGAAGAAGGCGTCGCGGATCACCGCGGCATGCTGGAATTGCTGCAGCGTACCGGTGGGGATGCCCAGGGCCTGGTTGCCCGCGGCGTTCCAGCGCCAGGTGCGGCGGCTGGTGTCGACGAAATCCTGCAGATAGGTCTTGAAGAATTCGTCCATCATCCCGCCGGGACCGAAGAAGCGCCCGAAATCGCTGATCGTGACCTCCCGGGTGCCGTCCCGGTCCAGGGGATAACGTCCGCTGAGACTGCGTTGGCAGAAGGGCAGGATCTGACTGTTCCAGACGGAATTCAGGTGACTGCGGACACCCGAGACCGTGAGGTTCGAGCTGCCGTCCGCCAGGGTGGTGAGCATCGCGGCGAGGGGGCCGGGCTGGCGCTTGGCCTCGAGTTTCAAACGGCTGATCACCCCGCCGCCGGCACCCTGGTCACGGGCCACGTCAAAGGCCTGGCTCGACTGATTGCCGGAACTGGCGATGTTGCTCATGTGCACATACAACTCGTTGAGCATTTCCAGGGTCCGCTCCAGGGGCGGCTGCTCGCCCTCCTGGGCCTCGATCATCCGGTTGACGCTGGCGAAGTGCTGGTCCACCGGGGTGGTCAGCAGGGAATCCTGTTGACCCTCGGCGCTGCCTTCCTCCGGGGCGACCTGGAGGATCGATGCAAGTCGTCGGGTGATACCGGAGGTGCTCTTGGCCGCCAGTTCGGCGGCTTTCTGCGCGCCGCCCGGCAGCCGTGCCAGGGTCGTCTGCTCCTTGATCAGGGTCAGGTAGCGGCGCAGCGGCGAGGTCGGGCCGGAGATGATATTGAGGATCTCCACCGCCTGGCGCAGGTCGCTGAAGGGTTTGATCCGAACGTCCGCCAGCAGCTGATCCCAGATCTGCACATACTCGGTGTAGTAGAGGTCTTTTACCTGGCGGCTGAGCAAGTTGAGATCGGTTTCACCGACGATCTTTTCCAGTTCGGGTCCGAGGATCCACTTCTCATCCAGCAGCCGGTTGGCGATCGCCAGGTGCTCCGTGAGAAACAACTTGTGATACCCCTCATAGGTGAACAGGGCCGGAATGGGTTCGTCCAGGGACTTGCCGGAGCGCCGGCTGAAGACCCGTTCAGCATCCGCGCCGATCTCCTGAGTGAGCCGCAGCGGGCGCACCGAACTCTCCCCGGTGACCCGTTTCATGCGGTTGTAGACCCGGTCCGCCAGGGGCACCCGCAGCAGGTCGTTGCGCACCCGACTGATCAGGGCATCGTCCAGGGGCAGGGTCGGCGGCATCGGCATCTGCGTCAGCAGCGCATCCAGGTGTTCCGCCAGGGACTGGCGGGCCTGGGCGTTTTCCGCCCCGGGCAGGTCCAGCTGCCACTGCAGCAGCATCCAGGTCTTGACTGTCTCGGGGTCGAAATGCTCGCTGTCCGCGAACATCAGGTAGACCTTGAGCGCCTCGTAGCGGAAGTCCGCATTGTTGCCCGGCTTGTTGAGCTGGTCCTCCAGGCTGAGGATGATGCGCGGCAGGAACAGATTTTTCAGGGTGTTGTGATAGGCATTGATCGCCTCGCTGCCCAGCTTGTCGCCCTGGTAGAGTCCGAGGCCCATCAGCCAGGGGATGTCGCTGTCACGGTCCGCGTAGCCGCCGGGTATCTGCCGTACCCGGTCCAGTGCGGGCACCACGTCGGTGAGGGTCAGATCGTCGGGAGCCACCGCGTTGACCTGATCGTCCGCGGCTATCGCCTGCACCGCCACCTGGTCGATGTAACTCTGATTGCGGCTGTAGCTGGTGAACCAGGCCACGCCGGCCAGCACCGCGATTCCCAGGGCGCCGGCATAGGCGATGCGCTGCAGCCAGGCGCGCTGTTTCTCCACCCGGGTGTTGACTCCCGCAAGATGGGACTCGGCGAAGATCAGGTCCTTGAACAAGCGGTTGATGAAGAAGCTGCGGCCGCTGCCGGAAAAGGCGGGGGCGATCTGCCGGTTCAGTCCGAACTCCTGGGCCATGGCGCCGAGCAGCCGGTCGATCGGAGTGCCTTCTTGAGTACCACTGGTGAAGTAGACGCCCCGTACCATGGGGGTCTCCTGGAAACGGTTGGCGTTGAAGGCTTCGTAGAGGAAAGCCTCGGCGGCGTCCCGCAGGGCGCTGAACTGCTGGGGAAAGGAGTAGATCAGCACCCGCCGTTTGACGTCCCGCTCCTGTTCCAGGCGGTCCATCAGACGTGCGTCGATGCGTTGCTCCAGGGCCCGGAACTCCTCGCGGAAATGGCTGATGCCGCTCTCCTGAGAGCTTTTATCGGTGAGGGGGAACGTCATGCCCCACACCTGGTTGCGCTCCTCGCGTCCGAGATTCTCGAAAAACTCGTTGAAGCCGGCCAGCAGGTCGCACTTGGTGAACAGCACGTAGATGGGGAAGCGGATGCCGAAATGGTCGATCAGCTCCTTGACCCGCATACGAATCGCCTTGGCATGATTGATCCGTTCCAGATCGGTCTGCTGCAGAATGTCCTCGACGCTGATCGCCACCAGGGCCCCGTTGATCGGGCGCCGCTTGCGATGTTTCTTCAGCAGGTCGAGAAAACCCATCCAGGCTGCCCGGTCTACCTCCTCGTAGCTGTCCTGGGTGGTATAGCGTCCCGCGGTATCCAGCAGCACCGCGTCATCGGTGAACCACCAGTCACAGTTACGGGTGCCGCCGATTCCCTGTACCGCATCGTTACCCAGCTTGTCCGCGAGGGGGAAATGCAGTCCGGAGTTGAGCAGTGCGGTGGTCTTGCCGCTGCCCGGTGGGCCGATGAACATATACCAGGGCAACTGGTAGAGGTACTGACTGTTCTGTTTGCCGCCGACCTTGGATTCCTTGAGGATGCGGATCGCCTCGTCGAGGCGCTGGCCGAGGATCTGGATCTCTTCGGAGGACTCCTGGGAGCCCCGGGAGGGCTGATCCTTCTGCCCGACCACGCTTTCCAACATCTGCTGGTTCTTCTTGCGGGCCTGCCAGTAGCGCCGGAACTGGTTGGCGACCCACAACAGGATGATGACCCCGATGGCTGCCAGCCGGGCGGTGACCGAACCCAGGGGTTCGAAGCCGGCAAAGGCGAACAGGGGGCCGACCAGCCAGATGATCACCGACAGGGCGATCAGACCCAGGATCGCGACGAACCAGCGGTTTTTTATGATTCTCAGTAACGCTCGCATGGTTTTCGTGAATGCCTATTGTTTGATCAGAGTGATCTCGACACGCCGATTGCGCGCGCGACCCTCCGGGGTGTCATTGGAGGCCAGGGGTTCCGCGGAACCCCACCCATCGCTGTGCAGCCGGGCCGGCTGTGAGATCTCGGATGCAAGGATCTTCGCCACCGACTCGGCGCGTGCCCGGGACAGGTGCCAGTTCGAGGGAAAGCGCAGACTGCGGATCGGCACATTGTCCGTGTGACCGATGACCTCGATGTCACCGTCGAGCTGGTCCATCGCCCGAGCGATCCGCTCGAGCAGGGGCAGGTACTGGGAGTTCACGGCCACGCTTCCCGAGGCGAACAGGCCGTCACCGGCAATACTCACGCTGCCTTTTGTATAGTCCTCTTCGACACTCACCTGATTGCCGGCGATCTCGCTGGCGAGCAGGGTGCGCAGGGTCAGCTTGGGGATCACCGGCGGCGGAGGCGGCTTGCGATCCACCACGGTCTGGACATTGCGCGCGATGTTATGCAGCTGTGCGTGGACAGGGTCGGATTTGACGTTGAGGCTGAGGCTGAAACCGGAGTACATCATCAGCAGAATCACGGTGGAGATCGCCACCACCACCCATAGGGGCACGTACTGAACCAGGGCGTTCTGTTTCAGGGGCAGGCCCTGCCAGTGGCCGGACAGGTCCCGCTCGTACTCTTCGTGAAGATTGCGGATGGTGCGGTAGAGGTTGTCTCGCAGGGTCTGCAACTGCGCATAGCCGTCGGGCAGGGGCCGGTAACGGCCCTCGAAGCCGAAGCTCAGGCAGATGGACATCAGTTCCAGCAGTTCCAGGTTCTTGGAGGGGTTCTGCAACAGCTTCTGCAGCAGCTGAAAAAACTTCTCGCCGCCCCAGGCCTCGTTGTGCAGGGTGACCAGCAGGCTCTGGTCGCGCCAAACCCCCTGGTTGCCCCAGGGGGTGGAGAGCACCATTTCGTCGATCGCCGTGCACAGCACGTAGCGCGCCCAGAACAGGGTTTCCCGCTCCACGCCCAGTTCCTGGCCTTTCTGTTCGAACTGGCGGATCTTTTCGATGATCGAGCTCTTCAGCGAAGCCGGGTCCGGGTGTGAAGGGGTTTCGCGCAGCCGCCCCAGCATGGAGAGCAGGGCAGAGGCGGCGATCTCCAGTTTGTTGGCGCCATGGCGAGTCGGCAGACTGGGTGCCGGTCCACGTGGGGTGGGGGCCGAAGGGGGCTGTTGCGCGGCGGGGCGGGGCGGGGTCATCGGACCCTTGCCTCCCGGTCTCGGCCGCAGCACCGTACGGTCGCCTGATTCGTTGGGCTTCATGCCAAATGGGTCGTCGTGATCCATTGTCAGCTACCTTTTATGGCCCACAGTTCGAGTTCCAGGCCCGGGAATTCGCCTCCTATATGTATGGCACATCCTCCTGAGGTTTCAAGCAGGTTCCAGTAGTCGTTACTTTTATCCAGCTCGAAATAACTGAAGCCTGCGTTGTAGGGAATCTGTCTGGGGGCTACAGACAGGGTACGCAGACCGATACCGGGCAGTTGCAGGTTGACCAGGTCGCGGATCTTTTCCACCGGACCGATCTTGCTTTGGGTCGGGAAGCGCCGTTGCAGGGCATCCGCGGCCATATTGGCGTTGACCGCCAGCACGAAGCTGGCGTCGGTGAGGAGCTTGCGGTCGGCAATGCTGGCGACTCGAATGCCGTACTTGCGCTCTTCCAGGGGGATTGGCACTGCCTTCTGCTCCAGCACCATGCTCAGGGAACGGCGCAGCTCGCGGATCACCGGGGTGAAGGTCTCCTGCAGGGCCTGGTGCTGATAGACCGGGAACGGCGGCGGACGCTTGTTGCTGCTGGTGAAGGTGGCCAGCTCCCCGGCCAGCTCGAGGCAGGTTTCGTAGAATGTGACCGGATGCAGCGGCACCCGTTGGGCGTAGTGGGTGTAGAGGGGTTCGTAGCGGTTGACCACCTGAAGCATCAGGAAGTCGGCGACTTCGGCAACCCCCTTGCCCCCATCCACCAGGCGCGCCGCGATGGCGTCCGCACGATGGTGCAGCAGACCTTCGATCTCCTTCACATAGCCGGACAGGCGCACCGACACGTCACAGTCAAGACTGGGAGGGATGTACTCCTCGTCCAGCACCAGCATGTCATCGGAGCGACGTTCCACCACCCGGGTGATTGCGAGATGGGCGAACTCCTCGAGTTCCGCATCGCCGAGCAGCAGTCGCAGGGTCGGTTTGGC
>JBNLFS010000067.1:0-12706 GCA_050305635.1 Candidatus Thiodiazotropha sp.
AGCGTAATCCGGGAGGGGTCCGCGCGGACAGTTCCACGGGTTACGCTGCGCTGCACCCGGGCTACGATCCTCTTCCTTGACCCGACTATAGCTTCACACCCTATGCTCCCCAGTACTTTAAAAACAGGAGCGTAACCATGAAGTCTATTGATGAACACTATCTCGAAAAATTCGCCGCTCGCGAACTTGGGCCGGAGCAGTTCGATCATCGTGGCCATCTTTGGATGGCTTGGCAGCATCTTGTCCTCTACGATGTGGATGAGGCCAGTCGGCGTGTTTGTCAGGGTATCCGGGATCTGGCCGCGAAGTTTGGCGTGCCTGAGAAGTTCAACCACACCTTGAGTGAGGCGCTGATGCGAATCATGGCGCAACGCATGAGCGGGGAGAGTCCGAATGACTTCGACGCTTTTTTACAGTGCAACCCCGATCTTCTCGACGACTGTGTCGGTGTGCTGGCCCGCCACTACAGCGAAGAGCGATTGACGAGTGATTCGGCTCGAAGCGCATGGGTGGAGCCGGATCGGCTGCCGCTGAACCTATAGATCAAAGGATACGTGTGGAACCGCAGACCATTACAGTATTCGCCAAACAGTTCAATCTATCACGTTCAACACTTCTGTATTACGACCGTATTGGCTTGCTCAATCCGAGTGGCAAGAGTCCGTTGGGCTACCGTCTGTATACGGCATCGGATGCGGCGCGCATGAGACGCATCGAGGTCTATCGCAAGGCCGGACTTTGCCTGCAGGATATCAAGGCGATCATGGCGGCTATTGCAGAGGGGGTGGTTGAGGATGCTCTGGAGCGAAGATTGGCGGTACTCAACCAGGAAGTGAATGTTTTGAAAGCGCAGCAGCATCTGGTGGTGCAACTGTTGCAGCACATGGGGCGATACCCACGTATTCCGGGTGTGGATGTCGACCAGTGGGTGAGGATGCTCGAGGAGGCCGGAATGGATGAACAGGCCCGCTTGGTTTGGCACACGGCGTTCGAGCGGGATGCGCCACAGGCCCATCAGGAATTTCTCCAAACACTGGGTTTGAGCGCTTCCGAGATCGAACGGATTCGAAAGCAATCCAGAATCCGTACTCCGTCGACACCCTCGAACCCATAACAGTTATCCTGGGTGCTGGTGCGGAGTGTTGCCCGGGTTACGCTTCGCTGCACCCGGGCTACGGGTTCTTGGATTACGATGCTCAGTCGGAACAGCTGTAGCGGTAACTGTCATCCAGCTCCAGGGGCATTACCAGGGTGCTGAATCCGGCGGTTGTGGATTGGGTGCACAATGCATTGCGCGCCGCGGTATCGTTCACGTAGCGGATTTCGTACTCGATCTGCAGCACCGGTTTGCCCTGATCGATGAACGGGGCGAGCAGATCGCACTCGTCATACTGATAACACTGCTCGTTCACCGCCAGGTCGTAGCGATCCACCAGCTGGGTGATCTGGTCCAGATCGTTTTTCAACGCGATGGCCAAGCCGCGCTGGTGGGCCGCATCGGCCATGAAGCGGTTGTAGTCGAGTTGATCACTGGCGGTCAGGTCGAACCCGGTGGGATTGGTGTAGCCGTCCATGTTGTCCACGTCGACCCCGTCGCATCCCTGGCTGACGGCCAGGTCGAGGCGCTCGAGCATGATGCTGCGCACCTGATCCGAACGAATGTCGAGCCAGCGCTCCCCCGGCCAACCGTCCAGTGCCTGACCCAGGTCGGCGTCAGCAAAGCGGTTGGCGTCGATGCGCCAGCTTTCATAGGAGCCTCCGGAGAAATAGCACAGCACCCTGCGGCCCGCCGCATGCAGGTCATCCAGGGTCGATCCCGGGGTGTCGAACAGGTCGAGATCGTAGAGGCTTACGTCATAGCCGATATTCGGGGTGCCCTGTAACTGGATCTGCCAGCTGACGGCCACTTCGGGCCGGTACCACTCCCCGTCCGTGGTGACGGGCGGGTTGTCGCCGCCGCTGTCGTCATCGCCGGACGAGCCGCCTCCGCCACAGCCACTCAGCGCGACGCAAAGGACCAAACCCCAGATTCGCGCCCTAGATACGCCAGGCGAGTGAAAAGTTGTAGGTGAAATCATTGTGGTCTGTTCCCTCTTCAACGGAGGAGTTGTACTCGTTGGTGAGTCCCAATTTCAATGCCAGGCTGCTCTCTTCCGCGAGTTTGACACTCCAGTTGATCGCGGTGAGATTACGGTATTCGCCGGCATCGTCCAGGTCTGGGTAGAAGGCGGTGGTGAAATCGAAACTCTGTATCTCATTGATATGCCATTTCGCGTCCAGGGCGAGAATCAATTCCGGTGTGGAGACATCGTAATCGTCGCCACGGCTGACGTTGCCACCAATACCGATCCGGCTGGCAACATACCCGTTGTCGTCCTTGTAGTGCTGATAACCCACACCCCCCGAGGCCGAGACGCGGTACTGCCAGTCCTTGAAATCGTCATTGTCGTAGCGGCCCTGCAAAAAGCCGAACCAGGGACTGTCGGGCCACAACCACTCCTTTTTCAGGTCGGCGAAAAACCGCTTTGCGGATAGGGTGTCATTGCTTTCCGAACGGTCATACGCAGAGACGAATTTCCAGGTATCGTAATCATCCGCATAGTCGGCGCTGTAGCCCGCATGCAGCTGGCTCGCCTGGGTGTTGCCCGAGGAGCCGTTGGCGCCCAGTTCCACCTGGTGGTGCCAGGTGGGTGGCCCGTCCCCGATGTCCTCGGCGTGGACCGGGTTAAGCGCCACCCACAGGGTCAACAATGGTAGAGTAGCAAGCGTTTTATTCACAGGCATGGTACTGAGTATCGGAATTCTCGTAAGCAATGGGTCAACAGGATAGCGTAAAAACAATCGAAATGGTCGAGGCGGTTGAGTACGGTGGGAGACAGCCCACAGGAATCACCCGCCAGTTCCTGTTGGGCACCTCCCTGTGCTGGTCCCTGTTTCAGCTCTGGGTGGCCTCTCCGCTGCCCTTTGCGCTGGGGATCGGGGTGTTCAACAATACCGAGGTGCGCTCCATCCATCTGGCGTTTGCGGTGTTTCTCGCGTTTCTGAGTTTTCCGTGTCGCCGCCAGATCACCCCTCGGATCCCATGGATCGATTGGCTCCTGGCGGTTGCCGCGGCCTTTTGCGCCGCCTATCTCTATCTGTTTTACACGAGTCTGGCTGAGCGGGCCGGTGCACCCACCGATGGGGACATTGGGGTGGCGGTGGTGGGGGTGCTGCTGCTGCTCGAAGCCACCCGGCGGGCCCTGGGTTGGCCGCTGACCCTGATCGCCGTGAGCTTCCTGGCCTATACCTTCGCCGGTCCCTGGTTGCCGGATCTGCTGGCCCACAAGGGCGCCTCTCTGAGCCGAGTGGCTTCGCATCAATGGCTCACCACGGAGGGGGTGTTCGGGGTCGCGGTCGGGGTCTCCGCCGGGTTCGTGTTCCTGTTCGTGCTGTTCGGCAGTCTGTTGGAGCAGGCCGGGGGTGGCAACTACTTCATCCGTGTGGCCTATGCCCTGGTGGGGCATCGCCGTGGGGGGCCGGCCAAGGCGGCGGTACTGGCCTCCGGACTGACCGGTATGGTGTCCGGCTCCTCGATCGCCAACGTGGTCACCACCGGCACCTTCACCATACCGCTTATGAAGCGGCTCGGCTTTTCCGCGGAGAAGGCCGGCGCCGTCGAAGTGGCGGCCTCGACCAACGGTCAGATCATGCCGCCGGTGATGGGTGCCGCCGCGTTTCTCATGGTGGAGTACCTGAACATCTCCTACCTTGAGGTCCTGAAACACGCCTTCCTGCCTGCGCTGTTGAGCTATATCGCGTTGCTCTATCTGGTTCACCTGGAGGCGCTGAAGGCAGGTCTGCCGATGAGCGTCCGGGCGACCCCGTCGCCGCTGATCCGCCGCCTGCTGGGCTGGGGGCTCAGTCTCTCAGGAACCGTGATGTTTTTTCTCCTCGCCTATACGCTGGTGGCGCTGGTCGAACAGCATTTCGGTCGTTATGCCTTCGCCGCAGGCAGCGCGCTGATTCTGGGATTGTATGTGGCGTTGATCGGCTGCGAGGTGCGCTGCGCTTTGCGCAGCGGGGAGTGCGATGACCTGGACGCCTTGCGCCTGGGGCCGGCCCTGCTCGGGGGGTTGCACTTCCTGCTGCCGATCCTGGTGCTGGTCTGGTGCCTGATGCTGTTGCGGCTCTCCCCAGCAACCGCGGTGTTCTACGCCATCGGTCTGATGATGGTGATTCAGCTGACCCAGGATGCCCTGCGGGGTCTGTTTAGCGGGCAGGGGATGATGGTGGGTCTGAAACAGGGGTTTCGCTCTCTGATACAGGGCCTGGAAAACGGCGCGCGCAACATGATCGGCATCGGTGTGGCCACCGCCACCGCGGGTATCGTGGTGGGCACCGTCAGCCTGACCGGGGTCGGCCAGGTGCTGGGCGAGCTGGTGGAGACCCTGTCACTGGGTTCGGTGCTGCTGATGCTGCTGCTCACCGCGCTGATCTGCATGGTGTTGGGCATGGGATTGCCGACCACCGCCAACTACATCGTGGTATCGACCCTGATGGCGCCGGTCATCGTGCAGTTGTCGGCTGCTCAGGGTTTGGATATTCCTCTGGTGGCGGTGCACATGTTCGTGTTCTATTTCGGCATCCTCGCCGATGACACGCCACCGGTGGGGCTGGCGGCGTATGCGGCGGCAGGGATCTCGGGAGGCGACCCGATTGCCACCGGCCTGCGTTCGTTCTACTACGACATCCGCACCGCCATTCTGCCGTTCATGTTCGTGTTCAACACCCAACTGCTGATGATCGGCGTCGAGGGATTCTGGGATTTCATCTGGATCGCATTACAGGGTCTGGCGGCGATGCTGCTGTTCGTGGCTGCGACCCAGGGCTGGCTGCTGGTGCGCAACCGTTGGTGGGAAACCCTGTTGTTGCTGTTCCTGGTGTTCTGCTTTTTTCGCCCCGATTTCTGGCAGGACCGGTTTTTCCCCCCGTTTGAGCGGCATGCCGCTCGGCAACTGCCCACCTATCTGCAAGGGCTGAGCCCGGGGGATCGGGTGCGTTTGCAGGTCGAGGAGGCGGATGATGCGGGGGGGTTGAGGACCCGGGACGTGATGCTGGAGATGCCGCAAGTCGCCGAATCCGATCCGCTGGCGGCTCTGGGCTTTATTACCGAGACGGAAGGCGATAGTCTTCGGGTGCTTGATGTGGGGTTTATGAGCCCAGCGGAGGCGGCGGGGCTCGAGCCGGGTTACACCCGCCGCATCAGCGCCTATTATCTGAATAAAACACAACCCGACGACCGTTGGTTTCTTGCGTTGCCTGCACTCCTGCTGGGGCTGATCCTTTTCGGGCAACGGCGGCGTCAACCACCAAACGATGGGGGATTGCGATGAGATGGGTAATTTTGCTCTTTTTTTTGGCCCAGGGGAGCAGTAATCTCTCGGCTGCCGAGGTTGCGGACGAAGGTGCCTCACCGATCCGGGTGTTCACCTCCGGAGAACGCTATGAGGATGTGGTCGAGAACATCCGCATGGCCATTGTCGAGCGGGGGTTACTGGTCAGTGGTTCACTGCACATCAGTGACATGTTGAACCGGACCGGCCCGGATCTGGGATTCGCGCAGGTCTTCAGCAAGGCGGAGTCGGTGGAGTTCTGCAGTGCCCTGATGTCCCACAAAATGGCGCAGGCTGCTGCGGAGAACGTGGTGACCTGTCCGTTTACCATCTCGGTGTACATCAAGATGGATGAACCGGACCAGGTGTATGTCGCCTATCGGCGCCCACAGCTCAACGGCGAGAGTGATGAAGCCACTCAGGCGATCATCCACATGATGGAGAGTATTGTTCAGGATTCGATCTGACTAGGGAACCGCGCTGGGATGGCCGTGCAGCCTTGCTGCGTGCTGTGATTCCCGCCGCTGACTCAGTACATAAGTGTCCTGTTTGACTCAAGAATTGATAACCTTTGCCGCCCAAGGGTTAATATGGGTGGTTCATGTCTGTTCGTAGGCGGTTGTTCGGACGGCATGTTTTCGGGTTTATTGGGGAGTTTTAGGAATGTCTGAGGGCTATAAGGTTATCTTTACCGGGGAACTCAAACCGAATGCTGACCAGCAGCGCCTCATCGCGCTGTTCAGCCAGAAGTTCAACCTGGGACCGGAGAAGGCGCAGAGACTGATTCAAGGCGGACGTTCCGTGGCCCTGAAGAAAGGTCTGGAACTGGAAAAGGCCGAAAAGTATATGGAGGCCCTGGAAAAGCTCGGCATGGTCATGGAACTGGACCCCAAGCCTCAACCACCGACGCCCACCTTCTCATCCGGACTCGCCCTCGAGGATTTCGACAATGGGGACGACGACGCCACCGAGGTGCTGGATCAGAGTTCGATAGAACGTTGCCCCAAATGCGGTTCGAACCAGATGGAGATGGGCATCTGCCAGCACTGCGGTATCGTCGCCGCCAAGTACATCGCCGCCCAGGTGCGGGGTGCGAACCCGGTCAGTGAAGCGCCGCATGAGCCGGACGAAGCACCCGACAGTGATCCCTACACTCCGCCGGACGCGGATCTCGAGGAGCCCCTAGAGGGTGAAATGGTGGGTCCCCGCTCGGTTTCCATCGGCCGGCCCTTTGCCTGGATCGCGGGTGGCTGGAGTCTTTTCAAGGAGTCCCCGCTGGCCTGGATCCTGACCCTGGTGATCTGGGTCGGTCTGAATATCGGAATTTCCCTGATACCCCTGGCCGGGGCCATCGCCGTCAATCTCATTGCGCCCACCCTGATTGCCGGCTTTATGATCGGCTGCCGGGAACATGAGGAGGGCGGGCAGTTCGCGGTCAGCCACCTGTTCGCCGGCTTCAGCCAGAATGCCGGGCAGACGATTCTCATCGGACTGTTCTACATGATCACCATGCTGGTGATCACGTTCGGTATGATGGCGATGATTTTCGGCAACATGAATGTCGGAATGATGACCGAGCCAGGGGACGTGGAGGCCATGAGCGCGATGATGTTCACCACCTCCACCTTTGTTGGGCTGGGTATCGCCATGGTGATCTTCATCCTGGTCTTTTTCGCCTATCTGTTCGCCCCTGCTCTGGCGGGTCTGGAAAGTCTCAGTGCCTGGGAGTCGATGAAACTGAGCTTTATCGGTTCGGTGAAGAACATCCTGCCGTTGATTCTCTACGGCATTCTCGCCACCTTGCTGATGTTCCTCGGAGCTCTGCCGGTGGGATTGGGCCTGCTGATCGTGATTCCGGTGCTGATCGGCGCCATGTATACCGCCTACAAGGATATTTATTATCGCTGACGGGGTTTGGCTCACGTGACGGAAGGGAATTCTGTTTCATTGCTCGACACCCGGCACCGCTATGAGATTCCGGAAGGGGTCGTGCTGCAGTTTCGGGTGGCGGGTCCCATCGTGCGGGCCTGCGCCTGGGCCATCGATCTCGCCTGGCGCAGCCTGATCTATATTCTGGTCGCGACCCTGATGATCTACCTGGGTGGTTTGGGTCAGGGGGTCATCCTGATCGGGGTGTTTCTCATCGAGTGGTTTTACCCGGTGGTGTTCGAGATCCGCAGTGGCGCCACTCCGGGTAAGCGGGCGATGGGGCTGGTGGTGATCCAGGAGCAGGGTCTACCGGTGACCCCCAGCGCCTCGATGATCCGCAACTTGCTGCGAACCGTGGATTTTCTCCCGTTTCTTTATGCCACCGGACTGGTCAGCATGCTCTGTAACCGGGGCTTCCAGCGCCTCGGCGACCTCGCGGCGGGGACCCTGGTGGTCTACCGGGACGAACCCTGGACCTTCAGTGAACCCCCGGCCACACAACCCATGAACCCCCCGGTGAGTTTGACCGAGGAAGAGCAGTGGCTGCTGCTGGCCTTTGCCGAGCGGGCTGAGGCGTTGACCCGGGAGCGGCGTGAGGAACTGGCCGGGCTGGTGGCGCCGTTGACCGGTCGGCGGGGTGAAGCGGGGGTCAATGCGCTGTACGCTTACGCCCACTGGATTCTCAAGGGACGGCGATGAAGCAGCAGCAGTTCGAAATCACCTATCAGCCCCTATGGGATGAGATCACCGCTCTGATGGACGATCTTGACCGCGAGCGGCGCAAACGCACCCTCAGCCTGGAACAGCAGTTGCGTTTCCCGGAACTCTACCGGCAACTGTGCAGCCACTATGCCCTGGCGCGCAGCCGCGGTTTCAGTCCTGCCCGAGTCGAGCAGTTGCATGCCCTGGTGATGCGCGGCCATCCCCTGCTGTACCGGGTCTCAGGGGTCTGGCGCTGGCGGGTACTGCAGTTCGTGTTCGGCGGATTTCCCCACGCCCTGCGGACCCAGGCTCGCTACTTTTGGGTGGCCCTGGCCGCCTTTGTGCTACCGGCACTGGCCAGCGGGCTGGCCTGCTACCAGAACGAGGAGCTGATCTACAGCCTCATGAGCCGCTCCATGGTGGCGCAGATGGAGGAAAATTACGATCCCGCCAACGATCGTCCCGGCGTCTCCCAGGAACGGGCCTCGGATACCGACTTCATGATGTTCGGCTATTACATCGAGAACAACATCGGCATCGGATTCCGCACCTTTGCCCTCGGCTTGCTGTACGGGGTGGGGAGTCTGTTTCTGCTGTTCTACAACGGGCTGGTCATCGGCGGTGTGGCGGGACATCTCAGCCGGCTCGGTTATCACGATACCTTCTGGCCCTTCGTCTCGGGGCACGGTGCGTTCGAACTGACCGCAATCGTGATCTGCGGAGCCGCGGGTCTGATGCTGGGACATGCGCTGATCGCGCCGGGGCAGCTGACCCGGGTGCAGGCGCTGAGACTGCGTGCTCACGAGGCCCTACCGCTGGTCATGGGGGCGGCGCTGATGCTGCTCGTGGCCGCCTTTATCGAGGCCTTCTGGTCCTCCTCGGATTTTCCCCCCGCCACCAAGTATACGGTGGCGGGCCTGTTGTGGACGCTGGTCATCGTCTACCTGGGCTTGAGTGGACGGGGGAGCCGTGGAACTCGATAGGATCGCGATCAAACTGCGCCCCCGCAACAGCTGGGAGGGTATCGATCTGGGGTTCGCCATGGCCCAGAGCTGGTTCCGTCCCTTGTGGTTGCTGTGGTTGGGCAGTGCGCTGCCGGTGATGCTGGTGCTCACCCTGCTGCCCCTGCCCCTGTGGCTGAGCGGACTGCTGCTGTGGTGGCTGAAACCGCTTTACGAACCCCCCTTGCTGTATTGGCTGAGTCGTCGGGTATTCTCCGAGACGTTGAGTCTCAAGAGCGTTTTCCGCGCCTGGCGGCGGATCGTTCTGCCGCAGCTGTTTGCCGCCCTCACCTGGCGGCGCTTCATGGGTTCCCGTTCGTTTTTCATGCCGGTGGTGGTCCTTGAAGGCCTCAAGGGCAAACGCCGCGCCGAGCGGATCCGGGTGTTGGGCCGTTCCACCCAGGCGGGCTTCTGGCTGACCCTGATCGGCATTCACATCGAGACCGTCCTGCAGATCGGACTGCTGGTCCTGATCTTCACTCTGATTCCGGAGGACCTGCTATGGACCGATTGGCAAACCTACCTGTTCGAACCGGACCTGGCCACCGAGTGGCTGCAGCACTTCGTCGCCACCCTGGTGATGTCCCTGTTCGCCCCCTTCTACGTGGCCGGGGGCTTCGCCCTCTACCTGACCCGCCGCAGCCAGCTCGAAGCCTGGGATCTGGAACTGGGACTCCGACGCATGGCGGGGCGCAAGCGCAACGGGGGTGGTCTGGGGGCCGTTACCGGCATCATTCTGGGGGTCTGGCTGAGTATGGGGGGCGTTCCCGGAGAAGCGCTGGCGGACGCCACCTTTGACCCCGGCCAGGAGGATGCCACGCAAGCGCAGGAGCCGCCGACCCTGACCGATGAAGACGAGCCCATCGGTTCGCAATGCAAACCCCGGGTGGAGTACGTACCCATTGAGGAGGCGGCGGGTCGCATGCCGGGGTATGGCCTGCAGGCCGATGCGGCGGAGATCAGGGAAACGGTCGATGCAGTACTCGCCGAGCCGGTGTTTGGACGCACCGAGACGGTCACCTACTGGAAACCGAAAGACCGTGCCGAAGAGGATGAAGATGAGGGTGAGGAGGAGATCGAACCCTCAAACCTCGGCTGGGTGAAGTTTGTGGCGCAGGTGATTGAACTGCTCATGTGGCTGGGTCTGGGTGGACTGATCGCCTACCTGCTCTACTGGCTTATGGACAACCGGGGATGGTTCCGGGGGATGTCGATGCGGGGGAAACCGGAGCGTCCGTTACCGACCCGGCTGGCCGGCCTGGACCTGCGTCAGGAGAGTCTGCCCGAGGATCCGGCGGAGGCCGCCCGCGCACTGCTCGGACAGGGGGACTACCGGGCCGCGCTCGGGTTGCTCTACCGGGCCGCTCTGTCCCGGCTGGTTCACCGGCACCAGCTGGAGATTCGCGAGGGTGACACCGAAGGCTCCTGTCTGGCACGGGCGCGGATGCTCACCCAGCCGGGACTGCATGACTATTTCGCAGAACTGACCGGTCACTGGCTGAAGCTGGCCTACGACCACCAGACACCGGATCCTGAGCGGGCATTGAAACTGTGCGAGGGTTGGCGACAGCAGTTTGGAGTGTCCCATGACGCATAGCCGGATCAACGGGATCGTGCTGACCCTGCTCCTGATCCTATTGCTGGTATTGGGCGGTTACTGGTTTTTCGATAACTTCGAGCGCCAGAGCAAAGAGCTCCGCCTTGGCGCGGAACCCGAGGCCCGGGAGAACCCGCTGCTCGCCACACAGATGACACTCAGCCGTCTCGGGGTCGACACGCAGAGTGAGCCGGGGCGGGCGTTACTCACGCAATTGCCTGAAACCAACGGACTGATCCTGATTCATGACCTGGGTCCCTCATTCAATCAAACCCAGCAGACCGCTCTGCTGGAGTGGGTGGCCAGAGGCGGTTACCTGGTGGTGAGTCCCAGCCTCCAATGGGGGGATGTGATGCCCCATTCCCTGATGGAGACCTTCTCGGTCAGCCTGCGCCAGGATGACGACTATGCCTCTGATGATCTGACCTGGGTCGAACTGCCGGGCCAGGAGGCGCCGCTCCAGGTGGCGTTCGACAACACCCGCTGGTTCGAAATCGCGGAACCCGACGGTGACGCGCGGCTGCTGAGTCAGTCCGAACGGTGTGTGACCTATGCCTGGGGTTCCGGCCGGGTCAGCTTCCTCAGCGATATGGAGCTGTTCACCAACGAGCAGATCGGCGACCACGATCATGCCCGCCTGCTGGCCTACTTTGCTCCGCCCGGGGGACGCGCCTGGCTGCTCTACGGCGCCGACGCGCCCTCCCTGCCGGTGCTGTTGTGGCGCTTTGCGCCCTACCTGATCATCACCCTGCTGGCATGGCTGATCCTGACCCTGTGGCGCATGAGCCGCCACTCCGGCCCCAAACTGGAGATCGAAAACCCGGTGCGCAGGGACCTGCTCGAACATCTCCAGGCAAGCGCGGAGTTTGCCTGGCGACTCGACCCGCGCAACGGGCTGCTCAGGCAGGCCCGTCAACAGGTGGAGAAACGCTGGCTCAGTGCCCATCCGGCACTGCAGAAGATGGCCCCGTCGCAACGCTGCGACTGGCTCTCCGAACGCACCGGCATGACCGCCCGATCCATCAACGCAGCCCTCTATCCCGATCCCCGGGATCCGGAGGCACAGATCAAATCCACCGCCCATCTGCAGCGCCTTTACGCGGCACTGCATCCAGAAAGGAAGTTGAAAGCGCATGAATGAACCCACTCCTGAAATGAACGATCTGTTTGAGCGCGCCCGGGCTTTAGAGCCGGAGATCGCCCGGGCCGTGATCGGCCAGCAGTCGGTGATCCACGAAGTGGTGCTGGCCCTGTTTAGCGCCGGACATGTGCTGGTGGAAGGGGTGCCCGGGCTGGGCAAGACCTTGCTGGTGCGCAGTCTCGCCGCCGCGATCCAGGGCGAATTCAACCGCATCCAATTCACCCCCGACCTGATGCCTAGCGACATCTCGGGACACATCATGTTCGACATGAAAAGCGAGAATTTCCGGGTGCGTCGGGGACCGGTGTTCTGCAACCTGCTGCTGGCGGAAGAGATCAATCGCTCCCCGGCCAAGACCCAGTCGGCGCTGCTCGAGGCGATGCAGGAGCAGCAGGTCACCATCGAGGGGCGTACCTTTCCCCTGGACGCCCCCTTTCTGGTGCTCGCGACCCAGAATCCGATCGAGCAGGAAGGCACCTACCCGCTGCCCCAGGCCCAGCTCGACCGGTTTCTGCTCAAGGTGTTCATCGACTACCCCAGCGAAACCGACGAGCAGGCGATGGTCCGCCAAGTGGCCCGGGACCGGGTCGCCGATCAGCTCGACACCTCCGCGATCCGGCCGATCCTGAAGGCCGCGGAGATCCCGCAACTGCAGCAGCGTATCGCGGGCCTGCGCATGGACGACGAAATTCTCAACTACGCGGTGCGTCTGGTTCGCGCCGCCCGGGACTGGAACGGCATCGAGGCGGGGCCCGGTCCCCGCGGCAGTCTCTCGCTGCTGCGCGCGGCCCGTGCCGAGGCCTTCCTGCAGCAGCGGGATTACGTCATCCCCGACGATATCAAGGCGGCGGCCCTGCCGGTCCTGCGTCACCGGGTGCGTCTGACCACTGATCTGGAGATCGAGGGCTATACCCCGGACGATGTGCTCAGGGACCTGCTCGACAACATCCCGGCGCCCCGT
>JBNLFS010000068.1:0-4677 GCA_050305635.1 Candidatus Thiodiazotropha sp.
CGTAACCCGACAGGCCCGGGGATCTCGCCACTGCCTGTCGGGTTACGCTGCGCTAACCCGACCTACCCGCTGCTCTGATTGGCCGGGGTATGCATTCCCACGCAGAGCGTGGGAACGAGGAAAAGGCGGGCGAAACAGGCACTGGCTGAAGATGAGAAAAACGTCGGCAGGGGGATAACCGATCCCTGGATCAGCTTACCGAACCGAACCACTCCTTTTCCGCCCAGAGCGTTATCCAACGATCGGGTAATCTATATGGCAGATTGCGGGCTTGTGACGAACTGCTATGCCACCTTGAATCGCCCGACAAGTCGGGTGATCTGTGATGTGATGCTGCGCAATTCCTGGCCGGCGCCCTCGGTCAAAACCGTCGATTGCTTACTCTGCTGTGACAGCTCGCCCACACTGATGGTGTTGCGATGAATCTCATCGGACACCGATTGCTGCTCTTCGGCGGCGCTGGCGATGTTCACATTCATGTCGCGAATCTCAGCGACCGCCTGGGTAATCGTGGTCAAGGCATTGCCTGCCTGTGAGGCCTGTTCCAGGGTTTGCATGACACTGTTACGGCTCTCCTCCATCATCGTGGCCGTGCGATGGGCACCCTCCTGCAGTCGCTCGATGATTTCGATGATTTCCCGGGTCGAACTCTGGGTGCGACTGGCCAGGGTACGGACCTCGTCCGCAACCACCGCAAAGCCGCGCCCCATCTCACCGGCCCGGGCGGCTTCGATTGCCGCATTCAACGCCAGCAGGTTGGTCTGCTCCGCGATACCCTTGATCACCGACACAACCATCTCCACCTTGTTGGTCTCCTGCTCCAGTGCGCGCATGTCATCGGAAGCCTTTTCCACATCAGTCGACAGGGTCTCGATTGCCCGAATGGTACGACTCACCACCTGATTGCCATCTTTCGCCTGGACGTCCGCGGTTTCCGCCAGGGATGCGGCATGCGCGGCACTCTCCGCGACACTCTTTACCGCGACGGCCATCTGCGTCATTGCGGTTGCCACCTGCTGCATTGCCTCATCCTGCTGATCCGCGGTAGCGCGCGAAGACTGGGCAACCTGGGAAAGCTCCGATGAGCATTCATTCATCTGATGGGTCGATCCGGCAACCTGGGTCATCAGGTCCTGGGTTTTTTCAACGAATTGATTGAATCCCGCCGCCAGCCGTTCGAGTTCGATCCCGCCCACGATCGGAAGCCGACAGGTCAAATCCCCCCCTTCGGATCCAATCTTCTCCAACGCGGAAGCGACGCTATTGATGCTGCGCACGATACTGCGGCTGCCCAGCAGATTCATGGCGAGGGCGCTGAGCAGGGCAATCACCCCCAGTCCCACGCCCGCCTGAAAGGTTTGTTTCACCTCTTGGCTGACACTCGCCTGGGTTTCGGCCACATGCTCTGATTCTCGAGCGATGAGAGGCTGCAGTTCCTTGCGGATATTACCCCAGTCTTTTTGCACCTTCGTATTGAACAGAGTCTGTGCCTCAGCGATCTTGTCTTCATCGATCAAGCGTATGACCGCAAGGGTGTTCGGTCGGCATTCCTCCCACAGGGCGGCGATCCGTTTAACGCCTTCCTGGCCCTGTGTATCACCGGAGTAGAGCGACAGAGCCTGCTGCATAGCCTGGTCGAACTGCTGAGTCGCCTTGGCGGCTACACCGGCTGGCGGTTTGAGAGTCGGCACCATGATCTTTTTCGCAGCGGCTATAATCGCCTGGGATCCCTCCGCTTGCATCATCTGCAGAGTACCGAGTCGCTTCTGGTCCTGATTGATAAAGTCCGTGAATTGCTGGCTGACTTCATCGGTCCCGCGCAAAGTGAAAAAGATCGCAGCCATGAATAACACTGAGGTTGCGATTGCTATCAACAGCAATCTCATCTTGATCGATAATCCCGAGCCTAACATGGTACATTTCTCCCAATTGCTACGGTAATGGGCTCATTGAAACTCTTGTGATTGAATAACGACCAATTGCACTATTTCTTGACCACTGTGCAGTCAATCGAATACCCATTTCGTGATTGAGAATTATCAATAGATACAAGTTACTACCTACTGGTTGTGCGCGTCCGAGTCCGTCACGAAGATGGCGTTGCCGATTCCATGACGGAGGGAGTCCCGATGAAAGATTTCCCACTCTCCACCCTCTTGTGGGAGAGATGATTCCGGGATATCCGTTTGATGGTTACCAACCCGGATTGCACATTTGGAAGACCCAATTACCCCAAGAATCCTGACCCATATGGGTCGCCACAGGACACCCGGACGTGCGAAGATAGGCGCCATCCAGAACACCCTGCGAATCGCTTTTTGATGAGGAGCGCGCTGAGCCATGAACGAACAAGAGCTGATCAAACGCATTCAAAACCTCTACCCCGATGCGGACATTCAGGTTGCCGGGGAAAGTTGCAGTTTCGAGGTAAACGTGACTACGCCTGCCTTCGCGGAGATGAAACTCCTGCAAAGACAACGTTCCATCCTGAGCCTGTTCCACGAGGAGATCACCTCCGGTGAGCTGCATGCATTGACGGTCCGGGCCAAAACCCCGGATGAACTCAAAGCCTCCTGAGAAGTCCCTGCCATTTCATACCCCGATTAATACCGGCTTCATGTCTTGCAACGACCTGTTCGAACAGATCCTCGCCTATCACGAGCGCACCAAGCACCGCTTCGAGCGCTATGCGGCTGGACCGGATTTTCTCGACTGGGATCAGCAACCCGATCCGTTCCGCACCTATACTGATGCCCCGCTGATTGCCCTGACCCGGGAGTTCGACGCCCTTCCCGATCCCTGCGTCCCGGAATTGGACCGCATGCGCCCGCTCAAACCGCTGTCGGCCTGGGGTCTGCGGGATCTCGCCGCTCTGTTGCGTTTCAGTCTCGGGCTGTCCGCCTGGAAATCCTACGGTCCGGATCGCTGGTCTCTGAGATGCAACCCATCCAGCGGCAACCTGCACCCCACGGAGTGTTACCTGGTATTGCAGGGCATCGCCGACCTGCAGGACGGCCTCTACCATTACCATCCCTACCATCACGCCCTGGAACTGCGCTGCGCCTTCGAATCAGCGGTTCAGTCCCGTGATGAACCGGCGAGGGTTTGGCTCGCATTGAGCAGCATTGCCTGGCGCGAAGCCTGGAAATACGGGGAACGGGCGTTTCGCTATGTGCAACTCGATCTGGGGCATGCACTGGGCGCGCTCGCCTACTCCGCGGCAATTCAGGGCTATCGTCTGAAACGCCTGCCGGTGGAGCGAGAGGAACTCACCCGTCTGATCGGTCTGGACCGGGCGGCGGATTTCGCATCGGTGGAGCCCGAGGTCGCCGACCTGTTACTGGAACTGGTGTCGTCGGATGACATCGACAATGACCCTGCATTGCCGGTATCGATACCCATACCGAAGCCTGATGGCTGGCGTGGCCATCCAAATCGACTGAGTACACAACCCCGTCAACCGTGGCCGATCATCGACCAGATGGAACAGTGCCTGATGGCTGCACCCCTGACAGTTCCCCGCCGCGCGCTCACATCCGACTGGCCGGACCCTCCGGCACCCGCTGCCGTTTCCGCACGGGAAATGATTTTGCAACGCCGCAGCGCCCAGGCGTTCAGCGCTAAAGCCATTTGTGACGCCGGGGATTTCTTCAATCTCCTGGATCAGACCCTGCCACGCAGGGACCGGGTTCCCTGGAGCAGTTGGCGGGTTGAGCCTTGCGTGCACCTGCTGATCTTCGTTCATCGGATCCGTGATCTTGAGCCGGGTCTCTACCTGCTGTGCCGCAATCCATCCCATCTGGAGGCCCTCAAGACCGCGATGGACTCCCGCTTCAGCTGGAGTCCTCTGCCTACCGCTCCGCCACACCTGCCCCTGTATCAGCTGTTGAGCAGCGACGCGAAGCGCGCGGCGCGCGCGCTCTCCTGCCATCAGGACATCGCCGCGAGCAGCTACTTCAGTCTCGGTATGTTATCGGCTTTCGAATCGGTACTGCATGAGCGAGGCGCGCAAGTCTATCCGGAGCTGTTCTGGGAAGCGGGCCTAATCGGCCAGGCGCTTTATCTGCAGGCGGAGGTTCTGGGTATGCGGGGGACCGGCATTGGCTGTTTCTTCGATGATGGCGTGCATGAGATTCTGGGCCTGACCGATCACCAGTTCCAGAGTCTCTATCACTTCACCGTCGGTGAGCCAAAGCAGGACAATCGTCTCGAAACGCTTCCGCCTTACCCGCATCTCGAAACCTGAACCGATAGACCCAGTCGCAGGCGTACAGGCCCTGCATGCCATAGCCATGCAAGCTGCGCTTGCAAAGCATATTCTGACGGTTCAACGGCGACCCCAAAGACTCGTCCATGATGGGTTGCAGAACCCGATCCGCACAAACCCGAAGATCCTGTGGCACAAGCCTGTTCAGGCCCATCACAACCCTGTATTGTTAGGATTCAGGTAGCTATGAAACCGGCACCTGAACAGACCCTGTTCCGGTGCCGGTCAATTTCAATGATGCCCAGAAGTTTCGGGTAACCCTTAACCTCACGGGAGGACCTAACCGAGATGAAACCCGCAATCAAAGTCACCCTTACCGGCGCCGCCGGTCATATTGGATACGCCCTGGCCTTCCGCATCGCTTCCGGCGCCATGTTCGGCCAGGAGCAGCCGGTCATTCTGAGATTGCT
>JBNLFS010000069.1:0-23714 GCA_050305635.1 Candidatus Thiodiazotropha sp.
CTGATTCCGGGCACCGAGTTCGAGAACGCCGCTCTGGAAGAGATCATCATGAAGTCTTCAGGCGGCGTGTTCAACAATGCCGCCCAGGTGTGGAACCACACCTTCTACTGGAACTGCCTGCGCAGCCCCAGCGATGACAACGCCCCGAGCGGTGCTCTGGCCGATGCCATCAACAGCACCTTCGGCAGCTTCGATGAGTTCAAGAAAAAATTCGCCGCCTCCGGCGCCACCAACTTCGGTTCCGGCTGGACCTGGCTGGTGCAGAACGAGGACGGCAGTCTGGAGATCTTCAACACCTCGAATGCGGGTTCTCCCATGACCTCCGGGAAAAAGGCCCTGTTGACCGCGGACGTGTGGGAACACGCCTACTACATCGACTATCGCAATGCGCGTCCCGCTTACCTGGAAGCCTTCTGGAAAGTGGTGAACTGGGACTTCGTCGCCAGCAACATGAGCTGATCCCGTCGGCCAAACCCATGAAGGATTCTGCGGATCCTTCATGGGCCGACAGGCTCGAATCCTCCTCGACATTCTCACGCCTCACCCCTTCCCAGAAGTGTCATCTACCCGGCATTACGGGGAAACATTCCCACTCTAGGCTTGCTCACACCCGTGACTTACCTCCGCTTGTCCATCCGGATAAGGAGTGATGCGGGTAACGAAAAAAACCACAAGCACGCATCGGTCGGCATCACTGGCGCCTTTCCGATCACTACGAGGAATAGTGAGAATGTACTCGAAAAACACATCCCTGATCTCCACTCTGGCCCTGACACTCTGCCTGGGCAGCGGTATCGTCCATGCCGGCAACCACTCGGATAGCGGACATCACAACGGCAACAATCATGGACATCACAACAGCAACGATCGCGGCCCTCATGACTCTCCGGTGAGCGAATTCCAGCTCGGTCCCCGCCCCTTCTATCTGGTGGATGACCTGGAAGACGGCCCCCTGAAAGAAACACTCCAATCCTGTGAAAACCAAGCTATCCAACAAACCGATTTTTCTATCGGTCACCGGGGCGCGGCCCTGCAGTTCCCCGAGCACACCCGTGAGTCCTACCTCGCAGCTGCGCGGATGGGTGCGGGCATCGTCGAGTGCGATGTGACCTTTACCCAGGACCGGGAACTGGTATGCCGGCATTCGCAATGCGATCTGCACACCACGACCAACATCCTGGCCACACCCCTGGCGGCGAAATGCACCCAGCCGTTCAAACCTGCGGTCATCGACCCCGATACCGGCGCGGTGATCGAACCGGCCAGTGCCCAGTGCTGCACCAGTGATATCACCCTGGAGGAGTTCAAAACCCTGAAGGGGAAGATGGACGCAGCCAATCCCGCCGCAACCAGCGTTGCGGAGTACATGGATGCCACGCCAAGCTTTCGCACCGATCTTTACACGGCCACCGGCACTCTGATGACCCACGCCGAAAGTATCGATCTGTTCAAATCCCTGGGCGTAAAGATGACCCCGGAGCTGAAATCGGCCAGCGTGGAGATGCCCTACCAGGGTGACTATACCCAGGAGGCCTACGCTCAGCAGATGATCGAAGAGTATAAAGCCGCCGGTGTGAACCCCCGTGATGTGTTTGCCCAATCCTTCAACCTGGACGACATCCTCTACTGGCTCAAAGAGGAGCCTGCGTTCGGTAGACAGGCGGTGTTTCTGGATGATTGTGACAATCCGGCAGAGGCCGCCCAGACCATCGAAACCATGGCCATGCTGGCGGATCAGGGTGTGAACTACCTGGCCCCGCCCCTGTGGGCTCTGGTGACTGAGTCGGAGGGTCAGATCGTACCCTCGGAGTATGCCCTGGCCGCGCAGACCTACGGATTCAAACTCATCACCTGGACCCTGGAGCGTTCCGGATTGCTCAACAGCGGTGGCGGCTGGTACTACCAGAGCATCAGCGATATCACCGACAACGACGGTGACGCCCTGGAGCTGTTGGATGTGCTGGCGCAGGATGTGGGCGTCGAGGGTGTGTTCTCAGACTGGCCGGCAACCGTGACCTTCTATGCCAACTGCATGGGTCTGCGCTGATCCGTCAAGCATTGCATTGAGGTAGGGAAAGCGTGGGATTTCATCACCCGTTGCGCCTCAGGGATGAGGCGGCCCTCAGACCGATCACCCGGTAAAGTTCATAGCGATGCGAGGAACGATTCCCAGGCCTCGCGGTAACGCACCCGATTCTGTTTCACGCCCGAGTTGTGATCGCCGCTCAAAACCACCATCCGTTTCTCACCTTGAGCTAGCCTGTACAGGGTCTCGGCATGAGCGAACGGCACGATGTCGTCATCCGGACTGTGGATGATCATCACCGGCCCGGGTATTTCTGACATACGCTGGCGGGTATCGTAGCGCTCCTGCGCCAGCCAGTTCACCGGCGCCCAGGGAAAATGATCCGCCGCCACCTCCGGCAATGAGGTGAAGGTGGATTCCAGAACAAGCGCCTTGTGGGGATGTCGGGAAGCCAGGTAGGCGGCGATCGCACCACCGAAGGAGCGACCAAACAGGATCACCTGGGAGGGGTCGAGATTCCGCGCTCCGGTCAGATACCGCCAGGCCGCCTCCGCATCCCGGTAAATGCCCGTCTCTGAGGGCGTTCCACCGCTCTCTCCATAACCCCGGTAGTCGATGATAAATACGGCCAGGCCCAGCTGATGAAACAGCGCCAGGGTATCCAGACGATGCCCGATATTACCGGCATTTCCGTGCAGAAACAGCAGAGTGGCACGGGGATGCTCGTGCCCAAGATACCAGCCATGGACACTCACCCCATCGCCACTGCGCAGTACGACCTCCTGATAATCCAGGCCGATCCGCTCTGGGGTCGCCTCGATCACCGGGCTGGGGAGGTAGATCAAACTGGCCTGATTCCAATACAGGGAGGCTAACAGGGCCGCATAGGCCAGCATGCCGGCGAACAGGGCCAGGGTCGCAATTTTTCGCAGGGAGCTTCTCATACGGCTACAACAATTACCGTCACGATCAAGCGGGCGTAGACGGGGATGCCCACCTACTGAATGGTCGGGTTAATAACTCAAGTTTCGGAGTTCAGAGCGGATTTTATACGAGTAAACAACACGATCACAAATGCTCCACGCACAGGGTACATGGTTCCGGACGACGACTGCGGTTATTAAGGGCAGTAGCCGACACTAATTTTTACCACGAAGTGCACGAAGCGGCTTGTTCATGGAGTTCAATGATTGTTCGTCTGATCCTTCGTGCTCTTCGTGTTCTTTATGGTTAAAGAAATCGGTTGGGCGAAGGGTCGCGGGAGTGCCTATCTGTTCCATAACAACTGGATAAAGGCATCCGCCACCGCGTTCTGCAGATTATCCCGGTTCAGAGCGATCCACAGGGTCCGGTTGATCTTCAACCCCTGAATCTTGATGTGGTGCAGGACACCCGTCAACAGGTCATCGCCAACCACAAAGCGGGGCAGGAAACTGACATACCGCCCACTCTGCAGCATCTCCACAATGGTATCGGTGGAACCCACCTCCATAACGATCGGCAGGGGACCGACCTCGATGTCCTTGAGCGCCTGATCCAGGGTGATGCGGGTCGCCGCCTCGGGTTCGCGCAACACGTATTTCAGCCCCGTCAGCTCGGTCACCGGAATCATCTCACAGCCCCACAGGGGGTGCCCTGACCCGCACACCAGCATCAACTCGTCATCGAGCCATTTCTGCACCAGAATGCCCGGATGATCCGGCGCCTGTTCCAGCAGTGCCAGGTCACATAGGCCGGTCGCGAGCCGCTGCTGAATCCGCCGGGTGTAGCCCATGCGGCTCTCGATGGTGTAATGGGGAAACTGCTCCGCGAAACTGAGCAGCAGGTCGGGAAGAATATGTTCCCCGATGGCCAGGGTCACGCCCAAGCGCAATCGGTCCTGACCGGACTTCAACTGCCGCAGATCGTCCTGCAGAGCAGACTGATGATCGAGCACCAGGCAGGCATAGGTATAGACCTTTTTCCCCGCCTCGGTCAGTTCGAGACGCTGCCCGACCCGACGCATCAAGGAGGTCCCGTAACAGTGGTCCAGCCCTCGCAGACGCTTGGTGACCGCGGGCTGTCCAACATGCAGAACCCGTGCTGCCTCGGTAACGCCGCCCCGCTCCACGACCGCTTTAAGGGTGGCCAGACCATCGATGTCCGGGAGATTACTATATTCCATGGAGGAATATTACTTCATTTTTATTTATTTGAATAACCCCTGAATACCAGGCAGTATGCTCCGTTTTTCGCCGATCTTGATGGCATATAGGTCAGCAGACAGCACCCAGAGCCGCATTCTTTTTTCCATTCAGGAATGCAATCCGACTTCCGGTATGGCCCAAAGCAGGTCCGCGAACCGAACACCCACTCTGCCCGCAGCTACGGAGATTTGACCAGTGAACGCACAGCCCAGTCCCACACCGACACCTACAACAGGGAAATCCCTGCCCATCAAAAAGATCGTCGCGGGGGCATTCTTTCTGGTTGCGGCTCTGGTCCTCGCCAAGCTGGTCCCCACCATCGAGATCGCCTGGGTCAGCGGCATTCTGATGCTCACCATCTATCTGTTTGCCTTTGAAATCGTCACCGTGGACGTGGCCGCCGCCAGCATCATGGTGCTGCTGGGACTGAGCTCATTGCTTGCCTCCTTCATGGGGCTGGAGCAGGGTCTTGTGGACAACCAGCACCTATTCGACGGCTTCTCCTCCAACGCGGTGATCTCCATCATCGCAGTGATGATCATCGGCGCCGGGCTGGATAAAACCGGCATCATGAGCCAGGTGGCCGCCTTCATCCTGAAGGTCGGCGGTACCACCGAGAAGCGCATCATTCCCATTATTTCCGCCACCGTGGGCTTCATCTCCTCGTTCATGCAGAACGTGGGCGCCGCAGCCCTGTTCCTGCCGGTGGTTTCGAGAATCTCCGCCCGTTCCGGGATACCCATGTCGCGGCTGTTGATGCCGATGGGTTTCACCGCCATCCTCGGCGGCACCATGACCATGGTGGGATCCAGCCCGTTGATCCTGCTCAACGACCTGATCCTCACTTCCAACAAGGCCCTGCCCGCGGACCAGCAGATGGATACCTGGAGCCTGTTTTCAGTGACCCCGGTGGGCATCTGCCTGGTGGCCACCGGCATCATCTATTTCGTCATCGCCGGACGTTTCGTGCTGCCCAAGACGCAAAGCGAAAGCAGCACCAGCGGCACCGATTCGATGCAGTATTTCCAGGATGTCTACGGCCTCTCCTACCAGCTCTCGGAAGTGGTGGTAACCGATGACAGCAGCCTCATCGGCAAACAGTTCGACGACGTGGAAACCGCCTACCGGATCCGTATCATCGCCACCAAGCTCTCCGGCGAAGCCAATCGCATCGGTCCCGGCGCCCTGGCCCGAGATGTGGCGATCGAGGCGGGCATGGTCATGGGTGTGGTCGCTGACCCCAAATCTCTGGATCACTTCGTCGAGACCTTCAACCTGAAAAAACGCGCCGAACTGCGCACTTTCGCCAGCGACCTGTCGGCCGGTCATGCCGGTATCGCCGAAGTGGTCATTCCCCCCGGCTCTTCGCTGATCGGCAAAAGCGCCCGGGACCTGTGGATGCGCAAGACCTACGGTCTGGCGATGATCGGCCTGCACCGTAACGGCGAAACCCTGCGCGAGGGCGAGGACATCCGCAACATGCCGTTCATGGCGGGCGACACCCTGGTCGTGCACACCCCCTGGGACGCCCTGGCGCGCATCGAGAAGGACAAGAACTTCGTGGTCGTCACCACCGAATACCCGCATGAGGAGCTGCGCCCTCACAAGATCGGCTGGGCCCTGGCCTTCTTCGCCATCGCCCTGAGCATGGTGCTGTTCAGCGACATCCGCCTCTCCGTGGCCCTGCTGACCGGCGCCATGGGCATGATCCTCTCCGGCGTGCTGAACATCGACGAGGCCTACGAAGCGGTCAGCTGGAAGACCGTGTTCCTGCTCGCCTCCCTGATACCCCTGGGACTGGCGGTGGAAACCACCGGTACCGCCAAGTGGATCGCGGAACAGGTGCTGGCGGTGGTCGGGGACATGCCGACCTGGGTCATCCAGTTATCGGTGGCGGCTCTGGCGACCTTTTTCACCCTGGTGATGTCGAACGTGGGCGCCACGGTACTGCTGGTCCCCCTGGCGGTGAACATTGCCATTGGCGCCGGCGCCAACCCCGCAGTGTTTGCCCTGACCGTGGCGATCGCCACCTCGAACTCCTTCCTCATCCCCACCCACCAGGTGAATGCCCTGATCATGGGTCCGGCCGGATACCGGGTACCCGACTTCATGCGCGCGGGCGGCATCATGACGGTGCTGTTCCTGACCGTGATGATCCTGGTGATGAACCTGGTGTTCTGATTCTTACGCGAGCCATCCGGGTGGTCTGATCCACCCGGATGGCAAACTCATGCCTCCCCAACCGGCCATTCAATGATCCAGTCTCATTTCTACGCTCCGCATGGGAATGACCGATAATTGGGATTTCCTCTCCAATGCCTTGGTTTGCCTGGCCGGTCTCTCTCACCACGAAGAACACGAAGGATCGATTCGAGTGTTCATCAAATTCCACCCTTCGTGCGCTTCGTGTTCTTCGTGGTAAAAAAAACAGCAGGGTAGCCCGGGTCCGTTTGTAGACCCCACGCCGTTTCAGTAGTATTGAGAAGGCCTGCCCGGCGGCGCCCTCCCTGTGTGAGAATTTCAACAACCTGCCAGCACGGCATCCCGAACCAAGAAGGTCAGACACACCACACCGAGCATTCTGAACACATGACAGATACCCGGGTCATCAAACGCTACAACGCCTACTACAAAGGCTGGTGCCTGGCGTTTGGCGAACACAGCGGAGACTACGAGGAAACCCGCGACATCAACTGGCTGTACGGTGAAGACCGGGTCGGACTGATCCTCTCGACGGAACTGCGCAAACGCGCTCAGCATGAACTGCTTGGCCACGCCAGTTCGATCCCGGCACTCCGGCTCTCCGACCAGAGCGTGAGCTTCAACGCCTTCGACTACCGGTTGCAGGACGACCCGGACCTGAACCATCTGCACAGGTTTCGACAGTTTCTTCTGTCACACCGTGAGATCCACATGTTCCTCAGCAGTCATCTCATCTACCCGCCGCGCACCCGGATTCTCACGTTCACAACCCAGAAACCCCTGATCATCATGTACAAAGAGATGCAACCGCTGAAACTGATCATAGATTAGGCTCTGCATATCTGACATTGAATTCGCAGGCAGGAGCCGTTTCAACTCCCTTTCCGGTCACCCCGATGCAATCAGAATCGGGACTCAGGCAGGCCGGGTACCAACCCGCAGGTCATGCCGCCGCCAACCGGGTTCAACTGAACCAGCCGTTGCGACCCAGGACGGCGACCAGGGTTACCAACAGACCCAGAACCAGATTGGTGGCGATCAGCTGACGAATCAGGGTGATCGCGGCAACGGCCCGGGGCATGTCATCGGCCTTCAGAGCCCGCCCCAATTGGTGATAGGGAATCGCGTAGATAAACACGAAAATGGCCGCCATCAGGGTGCCGATCAGAGTCATGAGGCTCAGCCATAGGGCGGTATCCCCCTCGTAGCGGGTAAACACAATCCAGTATCCGCTCACCAGGATGCCTATGACCGATCCCCAGACCCAGGGAAAAAAGTGATCGAACACCTGCAGCAGGAGTGGCAGACGCTGATGCGGGTCGAGTTGTTGATTGAGCACCGGACGCAACACCACATGGGCGAAAAACATGCCTCCGACCCAGATGATGACCCCCAGCAGATGGACAAGCATGGCAATTGACATATTTTGGACTCAATGTACGTGTGAAGGGTTTTCCCAGGCATTCCGGGCTTGAGAAAATCCTAACACAATGCCCGCAAGCTTCCGTATCTCCCACCCCTCCCGCATGGAACGCCCATCCAGTTGTTTGAAAAAGCGTCCTGAGCTGGGTAAACTAACCGATTACCTGCCAATCTGGCACACAAGATCCGGCCCGATCCGTATGGAATCAGGCACATACCGGCGTCCTTGCGGATGCCTTTTTTGTTTTATGGGATTGCGTATGGCTGACTCATTGATGACAACCTACCAACGTCTGCCGGTCACCTTTGAACGGGGTGAGGGGGCGCGCTTGTGGGATACCGAGGGTAAGGTCTATCTCGACGCTGTGGCCGGGGTGGCCGTTTGTGGTCTTGGGCATGCACACCCCAAGCTGCGAGACGCAATCTGTGACCAGGCCGGTCAACTCTGGCATACCTCCAATCTCTACCGCATCGGCAATCAGGAGAAGTTGGGCGAGCGGCTATGCAGCCTGGCCTCCATGGAACGGGTGTTTTTTGCCAACTCCGGCGCCGAAGCCAACGAAGCGGCAATCAAGATCGCACGCCTGTACGGCAACAAGCGCGAGATCCGCAATCCGGCGATCATCGTCATGGAAGAGAGTTTTCATGGCCGCACCCTGGCGACCCTGACCGCCACCGGCAACCGCAAGGTTCAAGCCGGGTTCGAGCCTTTGGTGCAGGGTTTCGTGCGGGTTCCCTATAACGACATCGATGCGATCCTCGAGATCGCGGCCCACACCAACAACGTGGTCGCGGTACTGGTCGAACCTGTTCAGGGCGAGGGCGGTGTGAACATCCCGGCCCCCGATTACCTAAACCGTGTCCGCGAGATCTGTGACGACCAGGGCTGGCTGATGATGCTCGATGAGATCCAGACGGGCATCGGTCGTACCGGCAAATGGTTCGCCTGTCAGCACAACGGGATCCTGCCCGATGTCATGACCCTGGCCAAAGGTCTGGGCAACGGCATGCCCATCGGCGCCTGCCTGACCCGGGGCGAAGCCGCCAAGGTTTTCGCCCCCGGCAACCACGGTTCGACCTTTGGCGGCAATCCGCTGGCCTGCCGTGTGGGTCTCAGCGTGTTGGATGTGGTGGAAGAACAGCAACTCCCCGAGCGGGCGGCTGAGCTGGGCTCAAGGTTGCAGACCGGTTTCAGTGAGAAACTCCAGGCTCAACCCGGAGTGGTTGCGATACGCTCACTGGGCCTGATGGTCGGCATCGAACTCGACCGCCCCTGCGGCGAACTGGTTTCCCGGGCCCTGGCCCAGGGACTACTGATCAATGTGACCGCGGGCGATGTGATACGCCTGCTCCCTCCGCTGATCATCAGTGACGACGAATGTGACGAAATCATCGACAAGGTCTCCACGCTGATCGTGGAATACCTTCAGCAATAAAGTACCGGTAAAGCGTCATGAGCAGACATTTTCTCACCCTTCTTGACCTCAATCGGGACGAGTTGCGTCACCTCATCCGGCGTGCGTCCGAACTCAAGCGGATGCAGCATCGCAATGAGATCCACACCTCTCTGAAGGGCAGGAACCTGGGGATGATTTTCGAGAAATCCTCCACCCGGACCCGGGTCTCGTTTGAAGTCGGGATGTCGCAACTGGGTGGTCATGCCCTGTTTCTCTCACCCCGGGACACCCAGCTCGGACGCGGCGAACCGATTGAAGACAGCGCCCGCGTCCTCTCCCGGATGCTCGACATCATCATGATCCGCACCTTCGAACAGGAGAAGCTGGAACGCTTTGCGGAGCACTCCCGGGTACCGGTAATCAATGCTCTGACCGACCGTTACCACCCCTGCCAGCTGCTTGCGGACATGCAGACCTACTTCGAGCATCGGGGCGACATCGAGGGCAAAACCGTCACCTGGATCGGTGATGGCAACAACATGTGCCACTCTTACATCAACGCCGCCCGGCAGTTCAATTTCAAGCTGCACATCGCCTGTCCCGAGGGCTACGACCCGGACCCGGAGATTCTCGCCGCGGCGGGAGAGCGGGCCAGCATCATCCGCGATCCGATGCAGGCATCGACCGGTTCCGACCTGGTGGTCACCGACGTATGGGCCAGCATGGGTCAGGAGGAGGAACAGGCCTTGCGCGAGAAGGCCTTCTCACGCTATCAGGTCAACGATGAACTGATGGCCCTGGCCGCGCCGGACGCCCTGTTTTTCCACTGTCTGCCGGCACACCGGGGAGAAGAGGTCACCGCATCGGTGATCGACCGTGCGGACAGCGTGGTCTGGGATGAGGCGGAGAACCGCCTGCATTCCCAGAAGGCCCTGCTCGAATTTCTCCTGCTGGGACATTGAGTCGATCCCGAATCCGGGGACCCCGGCGGGACGCCGAACAGCCCCATCACCGGCTGACAGGGTGAATGATCAACCCGCGCATCATCGGTTTACACCCCAGGTTCAGCAGTGCATGATGCAGAGACAGCCCTTTAAAACTGTGGCCTGTTTGGCAACAACATCGGTATTCAATTGTAAAATGCCACATTCAGCTCAAGAACCCGAAACCATGACCATGAAGCGATTCACCTTACCCGTTCTGTGCCTGCTCTTGCTGCCCGTGTTGGCAGCGGCAGAGACCCGTTACGTGACAGACAGCTTTCAGATCACCATGCGCAGTGGCGAAAGCACCACCCATCGCATCACACGCATGCTCAACAGCGGCAGCTCGGTCAATGTGCTCTCCACCAACCCGGACTCGGGCTACAGCAAGATCCGGGTCGGTAACACCGAAGGTTACGTACTCACCCGCCAGTTGATGGACGAACCCAGTGCCCGGGAACAGCTCACCGCCATGCGCGATGAGGTCAAGGCGCTGAAGGCCGCCCCCGGGGAGCTGCGCAGCAATCTCATGGACGTGCAAAAGAAGTACAACGACCTGTTGAAGGCTCACAAAGAGCTGCAGGCGATCAAGGACAAACAGGAAGCGGAACTGCAGAGCATTCAGAGGACCGCATCCAACGCGATCCGTATCTCCAACGAGCGCAATGAGCTGCGCAAGCAGGTGGCCACCCTGACCCGCGAAGTGGAGGATCTGAAACAGGAGAACCGGGATCTGAGCAACGAAGCCACCCGGGACTGGTTCCTCATCGGCGCCGGTGTGATCATCGCCGGCATCCTGATCGGCCTGATCCTACCCCATCTGCGGTTTCAACGGCGGCGCAATTCGTGGGGAACACTTTAAGTTTTGAGTTGTAAGTTTTGAGTTTTTAGTTGTAAGAGCGCTCGTTCCTCATGGGGCACGTAATGAAAAAACCATGAGTGCAGCGAATACCACAACTCAAAACTAAAAACTCATAACTACAAACTCAGCTTTTCCACTCGTTCCCACGCTCTGCGTGGGAACGCAGACCGGAGTTCAATAGTTTGCCCAAACCTGAACATTACCAAACAACTTAGATACGCATTCCCACACGGAGCGTGGGAACGATCAAATTCTAATTTTGAGTTTTGGATTTTTAATTATCGGAGGGCGCCAAAGGTAGTGGGTAGGTCGGGTTAGCGTAGCGTAACCCGACGGACAGCCCGACCCACTTCCTGTCGGGCTACGCTACGCTAACCCGACCTACGGCTAATCGATTGATGTAGACCAGGGCTCAACAGTTCACCCAACCTTGGGCATTGCCAAGCAACTCAGATAACCAGAAACTCAACTTGTCACTCGTTCCCACGCTCCGCGTGGGAATGCAGACCGGGGTTCAACAGTTAGACCAACCTTGGGTAATACCACGCAAATCAGATATGCATTCCCACGCGGAGCGTGGGAACGATGTAACTAACAATTCAAAATTCATAATTCAAACCACTACCGGCCTGCCCGCACCAGACCACCCAACCCCATATCCTCCAGGGCGTTATCCAGTGGGTAGGTCGGGTTAGCGTAGCGTAACCCGACCTACTGATAATCAATTGATGCAGACCGGGGCTCAACAGTTCGCCCAACCTTGGGCATTGCCAAGCAACTCAGATAGGCATTCACACGCGGAGCGTGGGAACGATAAAAAAAGCATGAGCCAAGCGAACACATCAATTCATAACTAACAATTCATAATTCAAACCACTACCGGCCTGCCCGCACCAGCCCACCCAGCCCCATATCCTCCAGGGCGTTATCCAGCAGCGCCTTGACCTCCGAGGCCCGTTCGCAGCGCAGGGCGCTCTGCAGCAGCTCCTTGGCCCGGGTGTTGGAAAATGAGCGCAGCACCCATTTCACGCGCAGCAGGCTGCCGCAGTTCATGCTCAGGCTATCCACCCCCATGCCCAGCAGCAGAACCGCGGCCGGGCTGCCCGCCATCTCGCCGCACACGCTGACCTCCTTGCCATGGGCCTTGGCCCCGGCGACCACCTGGATCAGGGCTCGCAGAACCGCCGGGTGGACGTCGCTGTAGATCTCCGCCACATGGGCGTTGTTGCGATCCACCGCAAGCAGGTACTGGGTCAGGTCGTTGGTGCCCACCGAGAGGAAATCGATACGCCGCGCCAGAGCATCCACCTGGTAGACCGCCGCGGGCACCTCGATCATCACCCCTACCTGGGGCATGGTCACCTCGTAGCCCTCCTCGAGCAACTCGTCATGGGCCCGATGGATCAGCATCAGGGCATCATCCACCTCCTGTACCTGGCTGATCATCGGCAGCAGCAGACGCAGGTTGTCGAGACCGATGGCGGCTCGCAGGATGGCGCGAACCTGGGTAATGAAGATTTCCGGATGATCCAGGGAGATGCGGATACCCCGCCAGCCCAGAAAGGGGTTCGACTCCTCCACCGGAAAATAGGGCAGGGGTTTGTCGCCGCCGATATCCAGGGTACGAATGGTGACCGTTCGGGGATGAAAGGTCTTCAGCACCTTGCGGTAGTTGGAAACCTGAATCGTTTCACCGGGAAAACTGTCCCGCACCATGAACGGCAGTTCGGTACGGTAGAGCCCCACCCCTTCGGAAATATCGGCGCCATGATTGTTCATCTCGGAAATCAAGCCGGTATTCAGAAACAGGGGCAGGCGGACACCGTCGGTGGTTTCACAGGGCAGATCCCGGTCCGCCTCGAGTTGTTGATAGAGTTCCCGGTCTTCACTGGCCAGGCGCCGGTACTCATCGACCACCGAGGGGGCCGGATCCACGTACACACGACCCAGGTAACCCTCGACGATCAGAAAGCGCCCGTCCATGCGTCCCACCGGGAGATTGCGCATACCCATCACCGCCGGCACATCCAGGGCGCGGGCCAGGATCGCCACATGGGAGAAACTCGCGCCCCGGGCCGAGACCACCCCCGCCAGCCGATCCCGGGGGACCTCCGCCAACTGCATCGCGCTGACCTCATCGCCGACCAGGATGGTGTTCTTCGGGTAGTCATCCAGGGAGGTGACCTTCTGCTGCAGGTGCATCAGGATGCGCCGCCCCAGATCTCGGATGTCCGAAGCCCGTTCACGCAGATAGACGTCCTCCATGGCGTCGAACACCTTGGCGTGCTCCTCAATGGTCTGACGCAGGGACCCGGCCGCCCAGTTGCCCGCGTGGATGCGCTTCACCGTGTTGCCGATCAGGGAGTCGCTGCCCAGCATCATCAGCCAGGCGTCGAACAGCGCCCGGTCCTCCGCCGGCAGGCTGTCCTCGAAACGATCCTCCAGGGCCATCAGGTCCGCCACCACGGCGGCCACGGCGGTACGAAAGGCCTCCTCCTCCTGCGCCGTGTCCCGCGCAGGACGGTCCGGAACCGCATCCAGGTCCGCGGGCGGATAGACCACCACTGCGGTGCCCAGGGCCACACCGGGGGCGCCCGGGTGCCCCTGTAGAAAGCGTTTCGGAGACGAAACCGGGCTCTGGGAGGTCAGGTGACTGCTGTTTTGCGCGTGGGTGATCGCCCCGGCGAGCTGCGCCGCGAGGGTGAACAGGAAGGTGACTTCGTCGTCGCCGAAGGTGCGCTGTTGAATCTGCCGAACCACTAGCACCCCCAGCACCTTGCGGTTCTGGATGATGGGTACGCCGAGAAACCCCTTGTAGGAGATTTCACCCGTCTCGTTGGTGAACAGGTAGCGCTTGTGACTCGAGGCGTCCGCCAGGTTGACCGGTTCGGCCCGCTCGCAGACCAGACCGATGAGACCGCGATGGTAGGGCAGCTTGACCTTGCCGATGGCACCCTTGTCGAAACCCTCGGTGGCGCGCAGGACGTGCTCCCGGCGTTCGAAATCGGTCAAGTAGACGGAGCAGACATCGGCGCCGATAGCCTGCTTCACCTGATGAATGATGATATCCAGGACCTGCTCCAGATCGGACGCAGCGTTGACCTCCTTGACGATCCGGTGAAGGGTTTCGAGCATGTTCACATGCAGTCGTTTCAGGTCGAGATTGGATTCGTTCATGGTCTGTCCGTGATCCCGCAGCCTGTCAACAGGGAGTCAGACAACATCAGCGGCGGTTCTGACGCAGATAGCTGGTCTGAAGCCGGCCCGGGGTCCCTTCGGGATAGAGCAACGGCGCCAGCTCCTCCAGGGCCTTGGCGTAGACATTGCGCTTGAAATAGATCACTTCCTTGACCGGATACCAATACTTGACCCAGCGCCACTCCTCGAACTCCGGGGTATCCGTATGATCCAGGCAGAAGGCGTCTTCGCTGCAGTTGAGTCTGAGGAGGAACCAGATCTGCTTCTGGCCGATACAGATGGGCTCGCGGTGGCGTCGGATGTAGCGCTCCGGCAAGCGGTAGCGCAACCAGCTGCGGGTGGCGCCGATCAGTGAAACCTGCTCGGCTCTCAGCCCCACCTCTTCGCGCAACTCCCGGAACATGGCCTGCTCCGGGGTCTCTTCGGCCTTGATCCCTCCCTGGGGAAACTGCCAGGCATCCTGACCAATGCGACGTCCCCAGAACAACTGGCGATCGTCATTGCACAGGATTATCCCGACATTTGGTCTGAATCCGTCCGAATCAATCAAGTCAGCGACCACACGATATATTTATGAGATGATCAAATTCTTCCATATAAGCCTATGAGCGGCAAGGTGACAAATCACCCTGAGGGTACAGGGGCAATGATCCGGAAACGGCCCGACCTGAGCCATGGCCTGACAACCGGAGCCCGGGGTTGATCGGTAATGATCTCCACATCAACATGCGGGGAACTCTGTTCGAACTTGGGGCTTGGATGGGGGGTTGGCGCGAATCGGTCGCCAGCGGACACACTTTCCGCACAGCGGGACCCGGTTCATGAGAGTATGTGCCTATTTTTTACATAACCCTGTAAAATACCAGGGTAAGGGTCCGTGTCCCGTAAGCTACGACACCCGGACGATTCGCTCAACCCCGCGATTAACTTCTAGGACTATCATCATGGCACTCGCAATCTTTGACCTGGACAACACCCTTCTGGCGGGGGATTCGGACTACCTGTGGGGGCAGTTCCTGGTCGAGAAAGGGATTGTGGATGGGGACGAATACGAACGCGAAAACGAGCGCTTCTATGCCGACTACCGGGCCGGCAATCTCGATATCCATGAATTTCTGCGCTTCTCCCTGCGTCCGCTGAGTAAACACTCACCTCAACAACTGGCCCGATGGCGCACCCTGTTCCTGGAGGAGAAGATTGCTCCGATCATCACCGACCAGGCCCGCCAACTGGTGGAAAAGCACCGCCAGGCCGGGGATATCCCCCTGATCATCACCGCCACCAACTCATTCGTCACGGCGCCGATCGCGGAACGCTTCGGTATCCGTCATCTGATCGCCACGGAACCCGAAACCCTCGACGGCCACTACACCGGTGAGGTCGCGGGAGAACCGAGTTTCCGCGAGGGTAAGGTGAACCGACTCAACGATTGGCTGGAAACCTTCGATCAGTCACTGGACGGCAGCTGGTTCTACAGTGACTCCCACAACGATCTGCCCCTGCTGGAACAGGTCGCCCATCCCGTGGCCGTGGATCCGGACCAGACCCTGGCGGAAGTCGCCCGTGAGCGTGACTGGCCGATTCTGCATCTGCACGGCGGGATCCCCAGTCTAGCAGGCTGTTGAAATTCTACTCAGACGGTGCGAACCTGCGTTGAAAACCGCCTCAAAATGCTCATTTACTCCAGTAAACTGCGCTTTTTCGGCGGTTTTCGCCTGGTCTCGCACGCGTCTGAGCGAATTTCAACAACCTGCTAGTGTAGTGTCCTATACTGCAGTGGACCCGAGGAGGAATCGAGATGTCGAGACAGGCCTTTTTTCTGGTGTTGATCGCCATCATCGGGGGTGTCATCTACGTCATGCGCAGCAGTGACAATCCCCCGGAGACCGGTTACACCCAGACGCCCAACGAGTACATCGAGCTGGTGGAAAAGAAAAAGGCGGCGCGGATGGCCGTTGAAAAGGCGATTCAGCAGAGCGAGGCGCGTAACCGGGAGGCCCTGGAACCCGAACTCAACGCTGACACAGAGGCCGGTCGTTAGGATTCTCCACCGCATCCGCCACCGCATTCACCAATTCACCGAGCTCCTCGATCGTCACTACGTCGAGAATCCGGTTGATCAGCTTGGGGTCCACCGCCGCCTGCACCACCCGGCCATCCCTCAGCGTCACGTTGATCCCGGCCCGGTGCACATGATCCGTGCCCTCCTCTTCCGCCACCAGGCTCTCGTTCATCTCCAGGCACTGGTCATAACGGGCCTCGATCCGCTCATCCAGGTCCTCATCCAGATCCTCCGGAAGCATCACGATCCATTCCCCGTCATCCACTGACGTCTGCGGGGATAATCCCTGCTGTTCGACAAATTCAAGGAACTGCCGCCAGGGGCTTTCATGAAAAAAAACATACTCAAGCATCGGATTCCCACCTTCAGGGCGGACTCGCGAAATGAGTCACCGCCACGGTTATTTTTTATACCTGTAACCAAGGGTTCAGGTTCTCTCCATCCAACACATCCTGGGAGTCCAAGACATGATTCAACACAAACCCGTCGCCCGCCTGATCCGCGGCCTTTCCAGGTTCATACCCCGCTCCAGGGCCATTCGGGTCAATCTGCCCACGGCCCGTCGCAGGGTGATTCTACAGGAATCCCCTCTGGCCGGTTTCCAATATCATCGCGCCCCGGCCATCTGGCCGTTTCTGCAGGTCGGGGAGCATCTGCATCTGCGGCGCGAGCCGACCAATGCCCATGACCGTTACGCGATTGCCGTGTGGTTCCGCAATGAACACCTGGGGTACATCCCGCAACGGGACAACCGGACCCTGGCGCGCCTATTGGATCAGGGTGAACGCCTTGAGACAACCATCGTGCGGCTGCTCAACGATGAGCCAAACCCCTGGCGCAAGATTCGCCTGCAGGTGGCCTGGGTCGCGGACCGGTCCCTCGGCTGATCCAGATATCACAACCCGGCCTCATCCCCGGCAGGACCACCTGCCTGCAGCGTACCCGGCGGCGATCTCCAGAGCGGATCAGGGCCGCCGGGATGCCTTTTCGGATTTCTCCCGAATGCCTTCCACACCCAGGAAGAGCTCCATCTCCTTGGCTGCGTCCCCCAGATAGCGGGTGATGCCGTAATCGGCCAGCACCAGCCGGGTGTGTCCGCTGAACCCCATGCGGTAACCCCCCCAGGGATCAGGACCGGATCCGACCGGCTCCACATCGATGACAATCGAGCGGGTCACCCCCCTGAGAGTGAGATCTCCCACCAGTTTTGCCTTGCCGTCCGGCTGCGGGTTAAAGGAGCGGCTTTCGAACTTCGCCTGGGGATATTGCGCGACATCCAGAAAGTCCTCGTCCCTGAGATGCTTGTCCCGCTCGGCATGATTGGAATCGATGCTGGCGGTATCGATCAGCACGGATACCGAAGCGGCTTCCGGTTTCTTGCTGTCGTAACTGAAGTGCCCGCTAAAGCGGTTGAAGCGTCCCACCAGCCAGCTGTACCCCAAGTGGCTGATGCGAAACTGGATGAAGGCATGGCCGCCCTCCGTGTCGATGACATAATCAGAAGCCATTGCGCTACGTGGCAGACCAAATACGCAGCCCATCATCAACAGGGAGAGGAAAATGTTTCTCTTCACAGGACACCTCCGGCTTTGGATTGTCTGATCCGATCGACTGCGACTCAAGCATGGATTTCCTTTGAAGGGAATCTCTGTCCCAGACCGAGCAGTACATAGTTAATGATAATCATTCTATTTCAAGAACCAAGTCACTCACCCTCAGCCCGCCATATCGAGAGTTGAACATCTTTCAATAAATGGCGGGATTTTCTTCGCATCCAGCCCTCGGGAAGAAAAGACATCGGATAACGATTTTAACGATTTTCCAACCGCTCCAACCCGCTTGAAACAGCCTGAATCCAGGCCCTGAAAACTTGAGCACTTGAATCTCCTAGGCCGACAAAATGTGACGCCAATCATAGTGATTTTGTGGCTGAGTCACATTGCGCAAAGGACCGGCAAATAGTGTGAATTCCGTCCCTCGAAAGTGTGATGCCGTGTATGCAGAAAAAACCGTCGCGACCGTCATAGTGAGCAACATCGTCAGGGAGACGAAAAATTTTTAGAGGTCAAAGGTCATGAAAGCAGCACGCAAACTTATCACTATCGCCATCGTATCGGCCCTGTTCTCAGCCCAGTCAAACCAAGCTCAGGCAGCTGACTTCTCGTTTGACAGAGCTTATTGGAAAGACAGCAGAAGCCTTCTGGTTTTCCAGGGACGCGGCGAACCCGGAAGTATCGTTGAAGCTTACATCTCACGCACCTCCGTGTCCCTCGGCACCACCCTCGTCGACCGTCGCGGCAACTGGCGCTTCCTGAGCAGAGCCCCGCAGATCATCCCCTGCGCAGTTCGCATGGAAACCGGTGCCGATTCAGGTGAAAGAACCGTAGATTATGCTCCGGCCGATTGCGTGAACGAAGACAACATGGGCGGAGAGGATACACCTCCCGAGAACACCGCCCCGGTGATCAGTGGCACGCCCAGCACTCAGGTCGCCGAAGGCCAGGCCTACTCCTTCCGCCCGACCGCCAGCGATGCAGACGGCGACACCCTGACCTTCTCCGTCACCAACCGTCCGGCATGGGCCAGCTTCAACAGCGCCACCGGTCTGCTGAGCGGCACCCCCGGTCTTAACGACGCCGGCACCACCAGTGACATCCGCATCTCCGTATCCGACGGCACCGACAGCGCCACCCTGAGTGCTTTCAGCATCACCGTGACCAACAGCAATCAGGCTCCGACCATCAGCGGCACCCCCGCCACCAGCGTAGCCGAAGGCGCAGCCTACCGATTCGCACCGAGCGCCAGCGATGCGGACGGCGACGCATTGACCTTCTCCATCGTCAATCGTCCTTCCTGGGCCAGCTTCAACACCAGCACCGGCGTGCTGAGCGGAACCCCGAGCCTGACCAGCGCCGGCACCACCAGTGACATACGCATCAGCGTGAGCGACGGCAACGCCACCGCTTCCCTGAGCCCTTTCAGTATCAACGTCACCAATACCAACCAGGCGCCGACCATCAGCGGCACCCCGACCACCAGTCTGCAGGAAGGCGTAGCCTACAGCTTCACCCCTTCAGCCAGTGACCCGGACGGCGACGCACTGACCTTCTCCGTCAGCAACCTGCCGAGTTGGGCCAGCTTCAACAGCAGCACCGGCGCCCTCACCGGTACTCCGGACTCCAACTCAGCCGGCACCTACTCCAATATCCTGATCAGCGTCTCTGACGGCAGCGCGCAGGCCAGCCTGTCACCCTTCGCTATCACCGTCGCCGACGTGGTCGAAGAAGGCGGCACCTTCCAGTTCGCACGCAATGCCTACGATGTCGAGGAAGGCAGTACCGCCACCCTGACCGTTACCCGCAGCAACAGCCACGGCGCCGCCACTGTGAACTACGGCACCTACGGTGTGGAAGCCCGCAATACGGTGGACTACAACGGATACGCCTGGACGCCCCTGAACTTCGTGGACGGCGAAACCAGCAAGACCATCCGCCTGACCACCCTGGCTGACACCATTGCCGAAGCGGATGAAACCCTTGAAGTTCATCTCGACGCACCGAGCACCGGTTACACCCTGAACAGCCCGAGCGTGAGCATCGTCACCATCCATGACGCGGAAGTTCCGAACACCGCACCGGTGATCAGCGGCACCCCGAGCCTGAGCGTGGTTGCAGGCACCTCCTACAGCTTCACACCCAGTGCCTCCGACGCCGATAACGACACTCTGACCTTCAGCATCGCGAATCTGCCGAACTGGGCCAGCTTCAACGCCAATACCGGTACCCTGAGCGGCGTACCCAGCGACAGCGACGCAGGTACCTACAGCAACATCGTGATCACGGTCTCCGACGGCAGCGCCACCGCTTCCCTGAGCCCCCTGAGCCTGGTCGTGGAAGCGGCACAGCAGACCACCACCGGCAGCATCACCCTGCGCTGGGTCGCTCCGAGCACCAGAACCGACGGCTCCAGCCTGGCCCTGAGTGAGATCCACGGCTACCGCATCTACATGGGCACCACTTCCAGCAACCTGGAACCGGTCATGGATCTGGACGACGGCAACTTGGACTCGACCACCATGGATAACCTGGAAACCGGCACCTACTACATCGGAATCACTGCCTACGACTTCAACGGCAACGAAAGTGACCTGTCCAACATCGCAATGAAACAGACCATGTAAGAGATCGACGGCAAAAGGACTTGCCACAAACAACCGATTGGTTGGCACGCAACATCAGACTACCGGGGGATTCTTCAGTAGTCTGATGTCTTATTTGGGGGTCTGAAAATTCCTGGGTCATCCGCTGATCCACTCCCATCATCACTTCCCGCCGGTTCAGTTTCTGACGTCAACCCGCAGGATCGGGAACGGGCTCTCACCGAAGCTTATGGTCAGGGTATTGCGCTCATTCCCACGAAAGGTATAGCCGGTGTTGATCGGATGCCTGCGAGAACCATCCGCGAACAGCGCCACGAGATGCTCCTCATCCAGCAGGCGCTGAGAAGCGGAGCGATTTTGCAGGGTCAGAACCGCCCAGCGCTCTCCCGACGGGTTACTCATGAGCAGGCAGGACTCGACCCGAAAATCACCCCGTTTCGGCACCAGATCGTCACCCTCAGAGAAGCTCAGATCGAGTGAACCGGGTATCTGCTGATCGAAGGTCAGCACCTGCTGCTCGGGAATCCCCCCGGCCTGGAGAGCACTCATTCCAGAATAGACCAATAATGGCCAGAACCTGTATTTCATGCGTCACTCCCTGTTGTTGTCCGAATACGGGGTCCCTAATGCAGTGTCCTACACATAACAGACTGTTGAATTTCGCTCATAAACATACGATACAAGGCGAAATTTGCACAAACGCAGTTTACTGGAGTCAGTGAGCGTTATGAGACGGATTTCAACGCAAGATCGTAGTGTCTGAGTAGCCTTTCAACAGTCGGCAGGCTCATTGTCGCCCGGTGCAATCAATCGGGCAGGCGTCCGCTCAACGCTTGTATTTGGCCTCCAGAACGGCCTCATCGATTTTGTGGGCGTTGATCATATAACCGACCAGAGCCGCGGAACTCTGCGGATCGATATCCAGACTCTCCACATCCAGCGCGAAGAGTTTGAACTGGTAACGGTGGGCCTTGTCTCCCACCGGAGGGCAGGCGCCGCCGAAGCCGGTCGAACCGTAGTCGTTGCGGTGCTGCACCATGCCTTCCGGCGCGATATCAGTATCCGTATCTCCGGCATTACGGGGCAGTTCATGAACATTCGCGGGTATGTCATAGGCAAGCCAGTGCCACCATCCGCTACCGGTCGGTGCGTCGGGATCGTAGACCGTCAGCGCAAAACTCTTGGTTCCGGCGGGAACGGCGCGCCAGGCAAGCTGGGGTGAGAGATTGCCACCCTCACAACCGAACCCGATGTACTCCTGCGCCTTGGGCATCATCTTTCCAGGCTCAATATCCTGGCTGGTCAGTTCAAAACCCTGAGCCGTGGAGATCAGTGCGAATGTTGTCAGAGCTGTGATTGATTTTGCAAACGTCATGCTCGGGCTCCCTGTGGTGTGCAATACCAGGATTGTGATTCAGATCCGGTGGTTATGGCAAGTGATCGGGACCGGTTTCCTTTTGTAGAGCGTGTGTATCTCCGTGGTAACAGAGTCATACGGTGAATCAGCCGTTTCCAGGTAAACCGGCAATACCGCGCTGCACTGATCATCAAGCGACCGGAGAAGGGAAATGCCGGGAAGGTTTGCCATGTCCCGCAGTGCTTCCCATTCCGCCGAATCCCCGGCTTCCGCTTCGCTGCAACCGGGCTACGTTGGAGACTATGAATTAGTGATGTATTCACATGGATCAACTGCACGATAAGGGCCATCTGATGACAGCGTCTACACGCTGGCGCAGCACACTGCAATCGTAGGTCGGGTTAGCGCCGCGTAACCCGACGAGCAGGCTGGCCACTCCATGTCGGGTTACACTGCGCTAACCCGACCTACCCACAGCGCTTTATGCGATGACGGAGCACGAAGGAAACTTACCGTCGAGTGACAGAATCAGGAACGTACCGCCAGCACGATCTGGTTGCGCAGGGATTTCAGCAGATTAAGGCGTTTCTTATCCATTGCGAGGCCATGGGGTCGGGCATGGTCCGCGTAGATCAGACCCAGAGTGCGTTTGTTGACCACCAGGGGAAAGATCAGAAAGGAACCGGCCTTGGAGATCTTTTTGTACCAGTCGGGTATGTCCGCCTGGATCTTGTGATCCGTGGCGTCGGCGATGTAGACATCCACGGCGTTTTTCAACGCGCCGTGAAACACATCCACATGATAGGTGGTGGAAAAACGAAAGGCCTTGACGAAGGCATCCGAATCCTCGCCAAATCCCAACCGTCCGGCCATCTCGCCTTTCTGCCGATTCAGCAGCGCGAGCACTACCCGCTGGAAACCCACGGCCCGATACATGGTTTCCAGCACCACGTTGAAGATCTGCGAAACACTGTGATCGCCGACCAGCATGCCGGTGACTTCCTGCAGGCCGTCCATCAGCAGCGCCTCGGTATCTTCGGCACTGGGCTGCTTGGACATATCCGGTGCCTCATCCGTGCTTTCCTGATGCCGCTCATCGAGGATCTGGGTTTCGCCCAGACCATCCTTGTTCAGAGCCTGATCCTGGGCTCGCTGCACATGCGACGTATCCGTTGAAGACTTCGATCCGCCCTTGAGCTTTTCCATGAAATTGGCCGACACATCGGATGCGATGGCCTTGGCCACTTCCTGGAACTCATCGAGGGACTGCTCCGCGAGCCTGGTCACCTTCTTGGTATTCAAATCGAGGTTTTTTGCGTACTTTTTGGCGAGTGTCTCCAGCGCGGCCTTGTTGTCCAACCCCTCCTCGACCAGCACCTGCATCGCATCATTCGCAAACCCCGCCACCAAACGGCGCTTTTCGGTGCGGTTGACCGGCTTGTGATCCCCATGCCAGGCCTGCAGGCTGTCGATCAGGGGTTTGGGGAAATTCCACTGCTTGGCGATCTCCATGCCGATGCGCTCGAAATTCACACCCAGCACACTGTGCTGCACTGTGATCGGATCCAACCCTTCGGCCTCGATCTGCCGCTCGATATCCCGGGATTCCTCCGGCAAATAGAAAGCCACCAGCAGTTTACCCAGATCATTCAGCAAGCCGGTGAGGAAGTACTCCTCCTGTTCACTCGGATCGATCTCGTTGGCCAGGTTATGCGCCAGGGTTGCGCGGAACATGGCTGAGGAGACCAGTTCCCTGAGCCGCTCCGCCTGCTCCTTGTTTTCGATATGTTCGAAAAAGATCAGCGACGCCGCGAGGGAGCGGATCGCCTGGGTGCCCAACACCACCACCGCCCGGGAGAC
>JBNLFS010000070.1:0-2224 GCA_050305635.1 Candidatus Thiodiazotropha sp.
CTTGCCATCCTGTTCAACCGGCAGACCGCTGTATCGGAACAGACACATCAGTGAGACCACCTCCAAGAGTTTGGTATCCGGGCTCACCGTCTTCGGCGATTTTGACATGATTTCGCTTACCAGCATCGAAACAACTCCTCATCTTATTTTCTGTTGAATATTCGTTATTGTTTTATATTTGGCGGGATACCCCGTTGATAGGATCCATGGGCGTTCCCGGCATCCCCCCGGAGACCGGTCCCACCCAGCCTGATCAGACCGCCGCCTCGCTTGATGCGGGATTCGGGTCGGATCCAAGTCCCTGTCATGGATACATCACCCACAATACGCATTCTGCTGCAGGATGCCAAGATTTTTTGAACCCAAGCCCTTGAAGTTGCTTGAAAGAGTCAGCCAACCACGGGTTCACCACAACACCGTATCGGGAAAACCGGGCGATCCTCAAAACCGGGACGGAAGGGATCGCACGCGGCGTCAGTCCGGCACGACCCCGAAACCCGGCCAGGGATTATTATTCCCATAAATAAATTGAATGAAATCAGAACCCCAATTACCCACACCCACACCCGCTCAGGGGAAGTTTTCAGTCCAACCCACTAACTTGATGATTTCACGGTAAAAGGCCGATTTTACCCAGAACTTATCCACAAGCGGCACACAGCGCAGACAACCTTTTCCACAGCTTCATACACAACATCTTGTGGTTGACATCATTCAGATCGGATATATATTGTGTTTACCGGTTTTGGAGGTGAAGTGATTCACCCTCCGACCACCAATCATCAGACGTTCGGGACGACAACCGGCGCAGCGGGCAAAAGACCCGCATACAAAGACCGGCAGGACACCCGTCCCCGGCACACACGACCCTATCGACAACCAGTTCAAAACAACCAGCCCGGCGGAATATCGCCATCCCGGATGGCGAGCTGTGGACAGAACAGAATTCAGGAGCAAACATGGCGACCTACACAGCCGATACCGAAACTACCGTTGTAAAGCCCCAACCACCCGCGGCCGCCGAGAGCGCCGCCCAGGCCACATCCAACCCTTACAGCGGTATTCAGGTTATCCGGCGCAACGGCAAGGTCACTCACTTCGATCCGAGTAAGATCAGCGTGGCTCTGACCAAGGCCTTTCTCGCCGTCGAGGGCGGCAACGCCGCCGCCTCGAGCCGCATCCACGACACTGTGCGGGATCTGACCGAACAGGCGGTGAGCGCCCTGACCCGGCGTCTCTCCGACGGCGGCACCGTGCACATCGAAGACATCCAGGACCAGGTGGAGCTGCAGCTGATGCGCTCCGGCGAACACAAGGTCGCCCGCGCCTACGTGCTCTACCGGGAACGCCAGGCCCAGAAGCGCGCCGAAGAGGCGGCCAAGCGGGCGGAGATCGAAGGCATTCCGGAAAAGCACCGAGTCAATGTCACTCTCGCCGACGGCACCACCCGCCCCCTCGACACCGAGCGCCTGCAGGCCCTGGTGCAGGAGGCCTGCAACGGTCTCGATGAGGTCGACACCCAGCGCATCCTCAACGACGCCTGCCGCAACCTGTTCGACGGGGTCAAGGAGAGCGACGTCTCCCAGGCCCTGGTGATGAGCGCGCGCACCCTGATCGACCAGGAGCCCAACTACTCTCAGGTGGCCGCGCGCCTGCTGCTCGACATCCTGCGCCGCGAAGCCCTGGATTTTCTCGCACTGGACACCCAGGTGAGCACCCAGGCCGAGATGGGCGAACGCTATGGCGAATACTTCCACAGCTACATCAAGCAAGCCGTGGAACTGGATCTGCTCGACCCGCGCCTGGCCCAGTACGACCTGGACCGTATGAGCGCCGCCATCCAGGCCGAACGGGACCTGCAGTTCACCTACCTGGGCCTGCAGACCCTGTACGACCGCTACTTCATCCATTGCGAGCGGGGCACCCGCTTCGAGCTGCCCCAGGCCTTCTTCATGCGCGTGGCCATGGGCCTGGCGATCAACGAGATCGACCGGGAGTCCCGGGCCATCGAGTTCTACAACCTGCTGTCGTCCTTCGACTTCATGAGCTCCACCCCGACCCTGTTCAACTCCGGCACCCTGCGCCCGCAGCTCTCCAGCTGCTATCTGACCAGCGTGCCCGACGATCTGGACGGCATCTACAGCAGCATCAAGGACAACGCCCTGCTCTCCAAATTCGCCGGCGGCCTGGGCAACGACTGGACCCGGGTGCGCGGCCTCGGCGC
>JBNLFS010000071.1:0-2971 GCA_050305635.1 Candidatus Thiodiazotropha sp.
TTGATGGCGTCTTCCGCCAGCACCGAACAGTGCACTTTCACCGGTGGCAGAGCCAGCTCCTCGGCGATATCGGAATTCTTGATCAGCTGGGCCTCTTCCAGAGTTTTACCCTTGACCCACTCGGTCAGCAAGCTGCTCGAAGCGATCGCCGAACCACAGCCGTAGGTCTTGAACCGGGCGTCCTCTATGACACCGTTTTCGTTGACCTTGATCTGCAGGCGCATCACGTCGCCGCAGGCAGGCGCCCCCACCATGCCGGTTCCCACGCGGGTGTCGTCCTTGTCGAACGCCCCCACATTCCGGGGATTCTCGTAATGATCCAGTACCTTGTCACTGTATGCCATAACCTAAACCTCAGAACTCTGCGCTCAGTGCGCAGCCCATTGAATCGTTTTCAGGTCGATACCGTCCTTGAACATCTCCCACAGGGGCGAGAGCTCACGCAGTCGCTCCACCTCGGTGCGGATCTTGTTGATCGCATAGTCCACCTCTTCCTGGGTGGAGAAGCGTCCCAGGGTGAAACGCAGCGAACTGTGGGCCAGTTCGTCTTCACGACCCAGGGCGCGCAAAACGTAGCTCGGCTCCAGGCTCGCCGAGGTACAGGCGGACCCGGATGATACCGCAAGATCCTTCAGCGCCATAATCAGGGACTCGCCTTCCACGTAGGCGAAACTCACATTCAGGTTACCGGCCACCCGGTGGCTTTCATCACCGTTCAGGTAGACCTCTTCCATGTCTCTGATACCGTCCCACAGACGCTGACGCAGGCCCAGGATGCGCTCGTTTTCGGCGGCCATCTCCTCGCCCGCGAGGCGAAAGGCCTCACCCATGCCGACGATCTGGTGCGTCGGCAGGGTACCGGAACGCATCCCCCGCTCATGACCGCCGCCGTGCATCTGGGCTTCCAGTCTGACCCGCGGCTTGCGCCGTACATAGAGGGCGCCAATGCCCTTGGGACCGTAGATCTTGTGTGCGGAAAACGACATCAGATCCACCTTGAGGCGCTCCAGATCGATCGGCACCTTGCCCGCGCTCTGGGCTGCATCCACATGGAACAGGATCTTTCGCGCACGGGTCATCTCACCAATCGCGTCGATGTCCTGAATCACCCCAATCTCGTTGTTAACATGCATGATGGACACCAGGATGGTGTCTTCACGCAGAGCCGCTTCAAGCTTCTGCAGGTCGATCAGGCCATTCGGTTCCGGCTCCAGGTAGGTGATCTCATAGCCGTCGCGCTCCAGTTGACGGCAGGTATCCAGCACGGCCTTGTGTTCGGTTTTACAGGTAATGATGTGGCGGCCCTTCTTCTCGTGGAATTCAGCCACCCCCTTGATCGCCAGATTGTCGGATTCGGTGGCGCCGGAGGTCCAGACGATCTCCTTGGGATCGGCGTTGACCAGTTGCGCAACCTGCGCCCGGGCCTCGGCAATGGCATCATCCGCAGCCCAACCGAAGGCATGGGATCGGGAGGCCGCATTACCGAAAGTCCCATCCTGAGTCAGGAAGGTACACATTTTTTCCGCGACACGTGGATCCACCGGCGTGGTGGCCGAATAGTCCATGTAGATGGGTAGCTTCATCTCAATCTCCGACGAACAACGGTCAGGCTTCAGCCGAGCCGCGGGTAATGTCTGTCATCGTGACGCCCAACGACGATTTAGGGCTCTGACCGGTCTGCTCTTGCCGCTCAGCGACCTCTCGGACGGCCTTGCGGTCCATCAGGTCCTGAAGACTGATCTTGTTCAGGTAATTATAGATTTGATTGCTCAGGTCCGACCAAAGATCGTGGGTCAGACAACGTTCATTGTTCTGGCAGTTGTGCGCGCCGTGACAACGGGTGGTGTCGATGTTCTCGTCCACCGCGGAAATCACCTCTCCGACGTAGATCTCGTCGGCGCCGCGTCCCAGGCTGTAGCCACCGCCCGGTCCGCGCACACTGGCGACCAGGGCTTTCTTACGCAACCGGGAGAAGAGTTGCTCCAGATAGGAGAGTGAAATTCCCTGCCGCTGGGCGATATCGGCCAAGGTGATCGGACCTTCCCCAACATGCAGGGAGAGATCCAGCATGGCAGTGACCGCATAGCGACCTTTTGTGGTAAGTTTCACGTCGTCTGCTCCGTGTATATATTCCGTTGCTAATATACAATCCCTAGCAAATTAGTCAACATTCAGCCACCGCGTTCATTCGGTGGTTTTCTGCTTCTCTTCCATCACTTCATCCAGCTTTTTCAACTCCTCCGCAGTGGAGATGATTTCGCAGGAATCCAGATCCGGAAGCCGGGATGGGTCCTCGTCGATGCCGAGCTTTTTCATGGCCTCGCACATGGACTGCATCTTCTTGTCCATTACATGCATGTGATCCAGCATGCAGTTGATCGCATGGGCCACCGGGTCGGTGGCATCCTTGGTCGCGCCATAGGCGTCAAAACCGATCTTCTTGGCGATCGCTTCACGGTGTCCACCGGTCTCAGGTTCTTTGGGGGTGATCAGCTTGCCCGGGACACCGACCACGGTTGCCCCCGCAGGCACGTCCTTGACCACCACCGCGTTGGAGCCGATACGCGCTCCCTCCCCCACCTCGATCGGCCCCAGCACCTTGGCGCCGGCACCCACGACCACATTATTGCCCAGGGTGGGATGGCGCTTACCCTTCTCCCAGCTGGTGCCGCCCAACGTGACTCCGTGGTAGAGGGTGCAGTCATCCCCGATGATCGCGGTCTCGCCGATGACCACGCCCATGCCATGATCGATGAAAAAACGCCGCCCGATCACCGCCCCCGGATGAATCTCGATTCCGGTCAGCAGCCGTGCCAGGTTTGAAATCACGCGGGCCAGCCACTTCAGCCCCAGTTGCCAGAGTTTGTGAGACAGCCGGTGAAACATCACCGCGTGCACCCCGGGATAGGTGGTGACGATCTCGAAGCTGTTGCGTGCTGCAGGATCCCGTTCGAAGACGCTCTGTATGTCC
>JBNLFS010000072.1:0-43935 GCA_050305635.1 Candidatus Thiodiazotropha sp.
CCATGAAAATGCCCATGATCGATTTCGGCGAGGCGCCCAAAGTCCTGAGAATGGCGATGTCGGACTGTTTATCGGTAACGACCATGACCATGGTGGAGACGATGTTGAAGGCCGCCACCGCAACGATCAGGGAGAGGATGATGGTCATCATGCGCTTTTCCGTCCGCAGCGCCGCGAAAAAATTCCGGTGTTGCATGGTCCAGTCGCTGATCCGGTAGTAACCCCCCATCTTCAGGGCCAGCTCCCGAGAGACCTGGGGCGCCAGGTAGAGATCATCCAGCTTCAGACGCACACCGGTCACACCGTTTTCCAGGCGCATCAGTTTCGCGGCATCGTCAATGTGCAGAATTGCGACGCCACGATCGTATTCCCCCATCCCGACCTGGAAGATGCCTCCCACCGTCAGGCGCTTGAGACGCGGCAGGATACCGGCCGGGGTGACATTCACCTGGGGCGTCACCAGAGTAACCTTGTCCCCCACAGCGACGCCCAGCACGGTGGCCAGTTCACGGCCTAAAATGATGTTGAAGGCTCCGGACTGAAGACTTTCAATGGAACCCTGCTTGATATCACGGACCACGTCCGAGACATCCCCCTCACGTTCGGGAACAATACCCCGTAGCAGAACCCCGCTGACCTTCTGTCCGCTGATCAGCATACCCTGGCCTTCGACATAGGGTGCCTCGCCAATCACATGGGAGAATTTGGAAGCCTCGGCCATGACCGATTCCCAATCGGTTAATTCCCCGCTGACCCCCGAAATGGTGGCATGAGAAGCCATACCGAGAATTCGTTCACGGACTTCCTTGTGAAACCCGTTCATAACAGACAGAACGACAATCAGCGCCACCACGCCCAGCATGATACCGAGCATGGAGATCATGGATATGAAGGAGATGAAGTGGTTCCTGCGTTTGGCCCGTGTGTAGCGCAGGCCCACGTACAGTTCAAATGGTTTGAACATAGGAAGACATTAAACCCTAGTGTGGTACGTCAACCGCATAGATTAACAGAAAACAGCGCCCTGGGGTCTGCCGGATACCCCCCCGAAATGGCATTTTTGCGGGTTGTATCCGCCTTTGGCGAGTTCCCGCCAGACTTGAGACTAGGGAAATAAATGCTCATGCTTTCCTATAGTTAGATAAGAGTGCTATATTGCTTTTTGAAGAGACAAATTCGGAGTTGCTCAGATGACCTTTCGCTTCACGACCCTTTCCGCTGCCCTGCTCCTGAGCCTGAGCGCCCAGGCGGCCACCGCTGATGTCCTGCTGATCGATTCCATCGATGCCTATCCCATCAACAGCGAAGAGGGTGTGCCCCGGCCCACTCGCGCCATGACCATGGACCAGGTACAGAAACGCTTCGGCGAGCCGCTCACCGCTCATCCCGCCGTGGGCGATCCGCCCATCACCCGTTGGGATTACCCCAGCTACTCGGTATTTTTCGAATACAACCACGTACTGACAGCCGTGATGCACCGCTGAAGGCAATACGGGGGGTCAGGCAAAAAAAACCTGACACCCCTATTCTTGACAATTTTACTAAGTTATTTATACTGCCCGGCACAACAACCCCAGCTTGCAGCGCAGCCTTGCGCCGAACAAACAGACTGGACGTTCTCCGCTCAGTCATAGTGACACCAGGTAGTACAACATGACCAACCCGATGACCTCCTCGGCTTTGATGCATTCAATCATCCAGCGCATCGCCACCGGCCCGGAACTGAGTAAAGACATCACCCTGGACGAGGCCCGTGAAGGTATGCAGGCGGTGCTGCGCGGTGAAATCGATGATGTCCAGACTGCGATCTTTCTCATCGCCCTGCGCATGAAGCGGGAAACCGACGAAGAAAACAAAGGGGTGCTGGATGCGATTCTGAAGCATTCCGAAAGCTACCAGGCCGATGTGGATGAACTGGTCTCCCTGGTGGATCCCTATGACGGGATGAACCGCAACCTGCCGATCGCACCGATGATCCCCGCGGTCCTGGCAGCCTGCGGCCTGCCCTGCGTGAGTCATGGACTGGACGCGGTGGGACCGAAGTTCGGTGTCACCCATCGCCATGTGCTGCAGGCCGCCGGCGTGGATGTGGACATCTCCCTGAAGCAGGCCCGATCCCGTCTCGAGAACCCGTATCTGGGATGGGCTTATGTGGACCAGAAGACCTTCTGCCCCGGACTGCATGACCTGACCGGGCTGCGTCAGAAGATCATCAAACGCCAGGTGATCACCACCGTCGAGGTGCTGGCCAAACCGCTGACCGCGAAGCGCAAGACTCATCTGGTGACCGGTTACGTGCACAAGCCCTATCCTGCCAAGTATGCCTCCCTGGCCCGCTTCGCGGGTTTCGAAGGGTGTCTGTTGGTGCGTGGCACGGAAGGCGGCGTGATTCCATCCCTGAGACAGCCCGGAATGATCTTCCGTTACGATGATGGAGGTGAAGAGCAGCCGGTGGAGATCAGTCCGGAGTCCCTGTCCATCGATCAACCGGTGCGCGCCGTACCGCTACCCGAAGCGGCCGGTGCCGACTCGAGCGGTGATGAGATCGCGCGGATCACGGATGTACGCCAGGCCGCAAAATGGGCCGCCGATACAGGGCTACGTGCCCTACAGGGTGAACCCGGTCCTGCCTATGATTCACTGCTCTATTCCAGCGCCCTGGTCCTGTGGCATTGCGGACGGGAACCGACACTGACCGACGCCGCAACCCGGGTCCGCCAGGTACTCGATTCCGGCGAAGCCGCCAAGCGCATCGGATAAGCCATGGATCGTCAATGGATCGAAGTCGCGCAACGGGATGAAATCCCGGAAGGCGCCATGAAACGTGTGGAAATCGACGGGCATCGTTACCTGGTGATCCGAAGTGAAGGCCACTGGTACGCAGTAGATGATCAGTGCAGCCATGAGGATATTTCCCTCTATCTGGGCTGTGTGCACGGTGACCATATCAAATGCTCCCTGCATGGAAGCCGCTTCAGTTTAAAGACTGGAGCGCCCCTCGAGGAACCGGCCACCGATCCGATTGGAACCTACCCGATACGAATCCTGGATGAAAAGGTCATGATCCAAACCAGGAAATAGCCATAAGCCGGACTTTTGGTGATCCAGATCAAAAATCAGTTGTTTCCCACACTAGCGATACGCAAACAATTCCTATATATTGCGCACCTAGTTTACCTGCCTGTATTCATGGGCGGTAACGCATAATAACGGCCCATTGAAGGCATAACATTTCACCACCAAACTAGTTCCGGGGAGATCACCGGTGAAATATCTGTTCGTCCTGGCGATTGCATTCTGTATGACTCTCATTTGGCAGACATCCAACATCGCGGAGCGAACCCCCAACCTTCAGAGTTATGAGCAGGAACAGATCATTATCAGAACGCCGCCCCAGGCCACTTGATTCAGTTCCGGCAGATTTCCACCCCGCACGACCCATCATCCCAGGTTCGACACGCCCCTAGCCGGAATTTCCCTTGCAATAATCCACTGGGCTTCCACCCAAGACCCGGCATCATCGCGCCCGCATTCCCAAAAACATGAGAACCCGTTCATGGTTTGACGTTCGCATACCGATCTTTCATGAATCAATCCAGACATTCCTGGTCAGAATTTGGGAAATATCGCCCATTTATTATAGGATTTATGAGTCATAATCCGGGCGCTCCGGCAAGGAATTATGGCTTGAGACCGCCACGCAGGATCGGGTATGGTTGCAGGGTTTTAAATGGCCGGAAACATACCCGACCGGCGATGGTCGCAACGAATACAGGATCCGCCGGTGCAAATCGATCATTGGCCGACTTGAATTCGCCACCCAAGCACCCTGCCAGGCACGGCATTGCCGGGGAAGAGTGACGATAATTAGAATCAAAACAAACCGTTGATATTTAAAACCCGATCGCCCACACAGAGACGAAGAACGACCCGACAGTGACGCCCGAAACCACAGCTGCACCACCACCGAAAACCGGTCTGTTCGAAGCGCGATCACTCTCCTGCATTCGCGATGACCGGCTGCTGTTCGAATCCCTGGAGTTTGGCATCAGTCCTGGCCAGGCCCTGGTGCTGGAGGGCCGCAACGGGAGCGGCAAAACCTCACTGCTGCGCATCCTCAGTGGTATCCGCCTGCCGGAATCCGGACAGGTGCTGTGGGACGGCAAGGATATTTTCCGCCTCGGCCCGGAGTTTCACGAACACATTGCCTACCTGGGGCACAAGGACGGTTCCAAACTGGACCTGACCCCGATGGAAAACCTGCGCATTGCCCAGGGTCTGGGGAAGGCCCGGGAAGACATCACCCTGGAGGAGGCCCTGGACCAAGTCGGACTGTTCGGTTTCGAGGATGTACCGACCCGGAATATGTCCGCCGGTCAGCAACGCCGGCTGGCGATTGCCCGGCTGCTGGTTACCGATGCCCGTCTGTGGATCCTCGACGAACCCTTCACCTCCCTGGACCGAAAAGGTATCGAGCACATGGAGCGGCTTTTCGAAGCCCATCTCAGCCGGGGCGGCATGGCGGCCATGACCACCCACCACAGAATCGGCTTCAGGGAAGAGGTCCAACTCATACGCATCAACCTGTCCGAACGATGAGCACACTCTCCCTTACCAGCGCGTTCAATCTGTTGTTGAAACGGGATCTGGTCCTGGCCTACCGGCGTCGCTCGGAATTGGTCAACCCGATGCTGTTTTTCGTCCTGGTCACCGCGATGTTTCCTCTGGGAATCGGCAATGATCCCAAGCTGATCGAAGCGGTCGGTCCCGGGGTCGTCTGGGTGGCCGCCCTGCTCGCCTCGCTGCTCTCCCTCGACAGCATGTTCCGCTCGGACTACGAGGACGGTTCGCTGGAACAGTACATGCTCAGCGCTCACCCGATCTCCATCCTGGTGCTGGCGAAGATCCTTGCGCACTGGCTGGTGACCGGGTTACCCCTGTTCATCGTCGCGCCGCTACTGGCGGTATTGCTGAATATTCCAGGCAGCGCAGTACCCAACCTGATGCTGACCCTGCTGCTGGGCACCCCGGTGCTCAGCCTGATCGGCTCGGTGGGTGTCGCCCTGACGGTTGGCCTGCGCCGCGGCGGGGTGATTCTTTCACTCCTGGTGTTGCCCCTTTACGTACCCGTTCTGATCTTCGCCACCGATGCGGTGAAAACCGCCATCGTCGGCATTCCGACTACCGCGCAGATTTCGATTTTATCCGCTATGCTGGTAGGTTCCCTGGTATTGGCGCCCCTGGCCACTGCCGCATCCCTGAGAATCAGTTTGAGTTAACATGATCATACGTTTCTTTCATCAGATGGGCTCGCCCCGCTACTTCTACGGTGTGGCCGGTAAAATGATTCCCTGGTTCATGGTCAGTTTTCTGCTGACCCTGCTGGTCGGACTCTACTATGGCCTGTTCGTGGCCCCGCCCGACTACCAGCAGGGCGAGAGTTACCGGATCATGTACATTCACGTACCCGCCGCCTGGATGTCCATGTTCATCTATGTGGTGATGGCGGCATGCGGACTGATCAGCCTGGTGTGGCGGATCAAGATGACTGAAATCCTGATCATCAGCAGCGCCTCGGTGGGCGCCTCGTTCACCTTTCTCGCCCTGGCGACCGGCTCCCTGTGGGGTAAGCCCATGTGGGGCGCCTGGTGGGTCTGGGATGCGCGCCTGACCTCGGAACTGTTCCTGCTGTTTCTCTACCTGGGCATCATCGCCCTGCACAGCGCTATCGAGGACAAGCGGGTTGCCGCACGGGCGGTGGCGATTCTCGCTCTGGTCGGTGTGGTGAACATCCCGATCATTCACTACTCGGTGGAGTGGTGGAACACCCTGCATCAACCCGCCTCGATCACCAAATTCGACAAACCGTCCATGGACATTTCGATGCTGATCCCGCTGTTGACCATGGCGATCTCGTTTAAACTTTATTATGGCGCCGTGGTCTTAATGCGCGCGCGCGCGGAAATCGTGGAGCGGGAGAGAAACAGCCGCTGGGTGCAGGATCTGGTTGAGCAGGGGGCGAAATGAGAGATTTTTTCGCAATGGGCGGTTATGCCGTCTATGTCTGGCCCTCGTTCTTCCTGGCCCTGATCGTCCTGGTGGCCAATATCGTCGCACCCATGCTGCAACGCAAACGCGCCTTAACTGACATCGCCCGGAAACTCCGCCGGGCCAGGAAAGAAACGCAATGAACCCAATTAGAAAGAAACGACTCACCCTCATTGGCCTGATGGTTGCCGGCATGGGCGTCGCCACCTGGCTGGCCCTCAACGCCTTCGACGAGAACCTGATGTTCTTCTTCTCCCCCTCCGAGGTGCGGGAAGGCAAGGCCCCCACCGGTCACCCCTTCCGCATCGGTGGATTGGTGACCACCGGCAGCGTCAAGCGTCAGACCGACGGACTCACCACCGCATTCGATGTCACCGACAATGCGCAAACCGTGACCGTGGAATACACCGGCATCCTTCCGGACCTGTTCCGAGAAGGCCAGGGTATCGTTGCCATGGGGCAGATGAACCCGAACGGCGTGTTCGTCGCCAGTGAAGTGCTGGCCAAGCATGACGAAAACTACATGCCGCCGGAAGTCGCGGCATCCCTCAAGACCGCCCACGATGAAGGGGTCGGCGCCACTCAACCTGCGACGAGCGTGCAATGATTCCCGAACTTGGTCACTTTGCCCTGATCCTGGCGCTCTGCCTGGCGATCACTCAATCGGTCATACCCTTGGCCGGCTCCTACACCCGCAATGCCGTGTGGATGGCATCGGCACGCACCCTCGCCTGGGGGCAGTTCGTGTTCCTGGCCCTGGCCATACTGATCCTCATCAACGCCTTCCTGACCAACGATTTCTCGGTGGTTTACGTGGCGCAAAACGGCAATACCCTGTTGCCGGACGTGTACAAGATCTCCGCCGTGTGGGGCGCCCACGAGGGTTCACTCCTGCTGTGGGCCTTCCTGCTGGCCTGCTGGGGGGTGGCGATCGCGAGTTTCAGCCGCAACCTCCCGCTGGAGATGGTCGCCCGGGTCCTCGCGGTGATGGGTATGATCAGCATCGGCTTTCTACTGTTCATGCTGTTGACCTCGAACCCCTTCGACCGGACCTTTCCGGTCCCGTCCGAAGGCGGTGAACTCAACCCCATGCTGCAGGATCCCGGCCTCGCCATCCATCCCCCGATGCGCTACATGGGCTACGTGGGCTTCTCGGTGGCGTTCGCCTTCGCCATTGCCGCACTGCTCGGTGGTCGCCTGGATGCCTCCTGGGCACGCTGGTCGCGACCCTGGACCACCGTGGCCTGGGTGTTTCTGACCTTCGGCATCGTGCTGGGCAGCTGGTGGGCCTACTACGAACTCGGCTGGGGCGGCTGGTGGTTTTGGGATCCGGTGGAAAACGCCTCCTTCATCCCCTGGTTGATCGGCACGGCGCTGATCCACTCCCTGGCGGTGACGGAGAAACGCGGCGCCTTCAAAAGCTGGACCGTGCTGCTCGCCATCTCGGCCTTCTCCCTGAGCCTGCTCGGTACCTTCCTGGTGCGTTCCGGCGTTCTGACTTCTGTGCACTCGTTTGCCTCCGATCCGGCACGCGGCATCTTCATCCTGATCTTCCTGATGGTGGTGATCGGGGGTTCCCTGATGCTCTACACCTGGCGTGCGCCGTACATTTCTGGCGGTGGCCGGTTCGATCTGGTCTCCCGGGAAACGTTCCTACTCGGCAACAACCTGCTGCTCTCCGTATTCGGCGCCCTGGTGCTCCTGGGCACCCTGGCACCGCTGATTTACGACGCCCTGGAGTTGGGAAAGATTTCCGTAGGCTTCCCCTGGTTCAACAAGATGTTCCTTCTGACCACCCCGTTCCTGGCACTGATGATGGGGGTGGGCGCACTGTCACGCTGGAAGCATGCTGAGCCCGCTGATCTGGTCGGACGCTTGAAAGTCGCGTTTGCGGTCAGTGTGCTGTTCGGACTGCTCAGCCTGATCCCTATGTTCTCCCAGGGACAGGTACTGGTCGGTCTGGGCATGGGGCTGGCCATGTGGGTCGCCACCTCGCATCTGGTGATCATTCGTGAACGCCTGAAAAACAAACCGGGCTTCGATGGCTTCTGGCGGGATTTCAAAACCGGGGGCCGAAGCTTCTACGGCATGATCCTCGCGCATCTGGGCGTCGCCGTGTTCATCGTCGGCGTCACCCTGGTCAGTCACTTCGGCCTTGAGCACGATGTGCGCATGGGTCCGGGGGATGTGAGCGAAATTGCCGGTTATGAATTCACCTTCGATGGAGTGACCGTGAAGCCGGGCCCGAACTACAACGCCCATCGGGGACACTTCAAGGTTGCCAAGGACGGAAAGCTGTTTGCCGAACTGGAACCGGAAAAACGCACCTACTTCGTGCAGACCCGTCCCATGACCGAAGCCGCGATCGAATGGGGACTGACCCGGGATCTTTACGTGTCCCTGGGTGAACCCCTGGGTAACGGAGAGTGGAGTCTGCGGCTCTATTACAAACCCTATGTGCGCTGGATCTGGCTGGGTGGCATCCTGATGGGTATGGGTGGCGTTCTTGCGATCACAGACCGCCGCTATCGCACCGCGCGGGTTCGTTCCGCGGAACAGATCAATACTGCGGCCCCATTGCCGGCTTCCGGGAGCTGATTCACCGATGAACCGATATCTGCGTTATTCCCTGCCGCTGATCATCTTTGCCGTGATTGCCGCGTTTCTCTTCAAGGGGCTGGGCATGAATCCCCGCGAGATACCCTCGCCCCTGATCGGGAAATCCGTCCCCGAGTTCACCCTGCCCACGGTCGAGCAACCGGACACCCAGGTCAGCAGCAAGGATCTGATGGGCAAGATCTACCTGCTCAACGTATGGGCCACCTGGTGCGTCTCATGCCGCGCGGAGCATCAGACCCTGGTGCAACTGGCCCGCTCCGGCAAGGTGGAGATCGTCGGACTCAACTGGCGGGACGAGCGGGACAAGGCCAAGGTCTGGCTGCAGCAGCTGGGCAATCCCTACAGCGTGAACATCTTTGATCAGAAGGGCCGTACCGCCATCGACCTGGGCGTATACGGTGCCCCGGAGACTTTCCTGGTGGACCGCCAAGGCGTGATTCGATATAAGTTGGCCGGCCCCATCACGATGAGTATCTTCAACGACACCATCCTGCCCAAAATCAATGAAATCAAAGGCGAAGGTTAGTCCCGTGCGTATCCTGGTTTTACTCTGCCTGCTCGTATTCAGCCTGCCTCATGCGATGGCATCCACCCTGGCGGAATACACCTTCGACGATCCCAGTAAACATGATGAGTTTCGCAGCATCATCGAACAGATGCGCTGTCTGGTCTGTCAGAACGAATCCCTGGCCGGTTCGAACGCGGACCTCGCGGTAGATCTGAGAAACGAGATCTACGACATGATGAAGCAGGGACACGGCAAGGATGACATCGTGAAATTCATGGTGGCCCGCTACGGTGATTTCGTGCTCTACAACCCACCGCTGAAACCCACCACCTATCCGATCTGGTTTGGACCGGTGATCATCTTTGTGGTGGGTGCCCTGGTGCTGTTGCGTATCCTCAAGCGTAAGAGTCGGAGTCGTGAAACCGACCTCTCCGACGAGGAACGGCAAAGACTTGCCAACCTTCTGAATCAATCGACCGATCCCCGAGACACGAATCAATGACCCTATTCTGGATGATAACCGCCGGGCTGACACTCCTGGCCATGGCATTTGTCGCCCTGCCGTTACTGCGAAAAAGCGTCAGCACGGGTGTCACTTCCGACGAACTCAATCTAGCGATTTTCAAGCAGCAGCTGGCGGAACTGAACAACGACCTGGAGGCCGGTATCCTCGATCAGGCCCGTTATGACGCGGCCCGCACAGACCTGGAGAAGGAGTTGCTTACGGATATCGATGCGGAGGGGACGAAAAAAACAGCAGGAGGCAAATCCGGTCGGGCCATGGCTGCGGCAGCGCTGCTGGTTCCCGTCGCAGCCCTGTTCGTGTACGAGGTGACCGGCTTTCCGGACATCATTCCGCGTCTCGGCAATCCAACCGCTGAGAGCGGCGTCTCACCCCACGGCACCGGCGCCCCCGGACAGGATCAAGGACTGCCTCCCATGGAGGTGCTGGTGGAACGCCTGGCCGCGAAACTCAAAGAACAGCCCGAAAACCTGGATGGCTGGATCATCCTGGGCCGCAGTTATATGACCATGAATAACTACCCGGCGGCTATCGAGGCCTATAAAACAGCCCTCAACCTGGATAATCAGAACGTCAATCTGCTGCTTGCCTATGGCGAAGCCCTGGCGGCATCCCACGGCAACGACTTTACCGGCCAGGCTGCTCCTCTGATTCAAAAGGCCTATACACTGGCCCCACAAGACCCCAATGTGCTCTGGCTGAACGGGGTACTGGCGTACCAGAGCAATCAGTTTCAGCAGGCCATCGATCGCTGGCAGGAACTGCGCAATACGCTGACACCGCAAAGCACTGAGCTCGAATCGGTCAACGCGGCGATCGATGACGCCCGCTCTCAGCTGGGCTTGGGCCCCGAGGAACCTGAGTTACCCAGTATCGTCCAGGCCGGCGGTACTTCCCCATCACCCGCACCACCTAAGTCCCCCGCCCCGTCCAACAGAGGCATCCAGGTAGAGATCGCACTCTCACCGGAGTTGGCGGCACGTGCCAAACCGGATGATCTGGTATTCATCTATGCCAAGGCGCTGAGTGGTCCTCCGATGCCCCTGGCGGCACTTCGCAAACAGGTGCGTGACCTGCCCCTGAGCGTACAGCTCGACGACAGCATGGCCATGATGCCGCAGATGAAACTCTCCGGGTTCGATCAGGTGCAGGTCGGTGCCCGAGTCTCTCTCAGTGGCAACCCCACCGCCCAGCCCGGTGACCTTGAAGGCTTGGTCAAACCGGTCAAACCCGGCCAATCTGAACGGGTCAAGGTGCTCATCGACACCGTACACCCCTGATACCCGCTTTTTTCCCGGGATCGATTGCCATACGGGGCTAACCCGGATATGTTTAACGAGCCCATGCTGACTGGGCTGTTCCCTGACGGAACAGCCCATCCATCACCGGTATAAGAACCACAACAAATTTCAAACGCTGTCCTACAGACCGTTTGCAGCAATCGAGCGACCCGTTCTGCTGATAGGAGTCGAAATGCCCCAATACACTACCCATGAGATCCGTAACATCGCCCTGGTTGGACATGCCGGTTCCGGCAAGACCTGCCTGGTGGAATCTCTCCTCCACCGCAGTGGCAAGATCGCCAACAAAGGCACCATCGCCCGGGGCGATACGGTCTGCGACTTCGATGATCTGGAGAAATCCCTGCTGCATTCACTGGATGTTGCGATCACCCATCTGGATCATGACAATACCCGGATCAACCTGATCGACACCCCCGGACATGCGGATTTCCTGGGACGCAGCATCAGCATTCTCCCCGCGGTGGAGACCGCTGCCGTAGTAATCAATGCCTCGAGCGGCATCGAACCCGTCACCCTGCGTATGATGGATGCGGCGAAACGCCGTAATCTGTGCCGTTTCATCATCATCAACAAGATCGATGCCGAGGCGGTCGACTTCGCGGGCCTGCTGCAGAACCTGCAGGAGACCTTCGGCAAGGAGTGTCTGCCCATCAATCTCCCCGCGGAGAATGGCAGCAAGGTCATCGACTGCTTCTTTCAGCCCGGGGGCGCAGCCACCGATGTCCTGTCCGTGAGCGAAGCCCACGACAGCATGATCGACCAGGTGGTCGAGGTGGACGAGGCGCTGATGGAGATCTACCTGGAACAGGGACAGGCTCTCAAGCCGGAACAACTGCACGACCCCTTTGAAAAGGCGCTCCGGGAAGGCCACCTGATCCCGGTCTGTTTCACTTCCGCTGAAACCGGGGCGGGACTGGATGAGCTGCTGAAACTGTTCGTCAAACTCATGCCCGATCCCACGGAAGGCAATCCGCCGCCCTTCATGAAGGGGGAAGGCGCCAATATGAAGCCGGTGGAGGTCTCCCCCGATCCGGACAAGCATGTGATCGGGCATGTGTTCAAGGTGGTCAACGATCCCTACCGCGGCAAACTGGGTATCTTTCGCGTTCACCAGGGCACCCTGGCAGCGAATGCGCAACTGTATATCGGAGATGCCCGCAAACCGTTCAAGGTGAATCACCTGTTCGCCCTTCAGGGTAAAGATCAGATTGAAATCAACCGGGCAGTTCCGGGCGACATCTGTGCCGTGGCGCGGGTGGATGACATCCATTTCGATGCGGTACTGCATGACTCGCACGATGAGGATCATCATCACCTGCGCAGCATCGAATGTCCCCTGCCCCTGTTCGGTCTAGCGATCAACACCACCAAGCGTGGGGACGAGCAGAAACTCAGTGACGCCCTGCGCAAACTGGAAGACGAAGACCCCTGTTTTCATGTCGAACACAATGTCAGTCTGAATGAAACCATCATGCGCGGGCTGGGCGATCTGCACCTCGATGTCATGCTGCAACAGATCAAAAACAAGTATAACGTGGAGGTCGAGACCCATCCGCCGAGCATCGCCTACCGGGAGACCATCACCCGCAACGCGGAAGGCCACTACCGGCATAAGAAGCAGACCGGTGGCGCCGGCCAGTTCGGTGAAGTCTATATTCGCATCGAACCGCTGAATCGGGGCGAAGGTTTTGAATTCGTCAACCAGATCGTCGGCGGCGCGATTCCGGGGCAATTCGTCCCGGCGGTTGAAAAAGGCGTTCGCGGAGCGATGGAGGAAGGCGCCATCGCCGGTTTCCCCCTGCAGGATATCCGGGTCACCATCTACGATGGCAAATACCATTCTGTGGACTCGAAGGAGATCGCCTTTGTCACCGCAGGTAAGCGCGCATTCCTGGAAGCCGTGGAAAACGCCGGCCCGGTGATCCTCGAACCCATCGTCAACCTGTCCATCACCACGCCGGACAGCTTCATGGGCGACCTGACCGGCGACCTCGCCGGGCGACGGGGACAAATCAGCGGTACGGAGAGTGGCCGCAACAACATGCTCATCATCAAGGGGCAGGCACCGCTGGCGGAACTCGAAGGCTATGCGACCCATCTCAAGGCCATCACCGGCGGCGAAGGCAGTTACAGCCTCGAGTTCAGCCACTACGAGGCGGTACCCGGCAATATCCAGAAACAGTTAACCGACAAGGCCAAGCAGGCCTAAGCAATTTGCTGCAGCGACTTTCTATAGATATAGTCCCTCTCTCTCCCGCCAGGGAGAGGGAGATTGCTTGGAGAGGTTCGAGTAAATCCGTAGACTGTCGCATTCTGCTGAGCCACACAGGACTGATGCCAAAATCAGATGTAGGCCGGGTTAGCGGAGCGTAACCCGGCATTGGGCGTGCATTTCGATCTATAGTGTCGGGTTACGCTCCGCTAACCCGACCTACAGCTTCCAACGGTCAGAAACGACTCACCGCCCCTTTCAGATAGGCCTGCCTCTCTACCTCCGGCAGCCGCTCGATGGCGTATCGCAACATCACCCTCGGCATGCTCCGGTAAAATCGCGTCAGAAACGCCCTGGCAATCTCAGGGTCGCGCTTTCCCACCTCGCGCAGCATCCAACCCAACGCCTTGTGAATCAGCTCATGGGGATCCCCCAGCAGCAGCTCCGACAATGCCAGAATATCCGTAAACTGACCGGCGCGGATGAAACTGAAGCAGGCCAGCACAGAAATCCGTCGTTCCCAAAGGGACGAGGAGCGCGCGAGACGATAGAGGGGTTTGCGACTTCGATCCTGAAGGTAACCGCCGACGATCTGCGGCGCTGAGCTGTCCACCAGATCCCAGTTATTGATGAAGCCGGTGTTGTTCAGATAGAGATGATAGATTGATGTACGGAATTCAGGTTTAGCCCGTCCGAATTGCCACACGAGGATAAGCAACGCGAACAGGCGTGCCTCATGATAAGGGGAGTGGAGTACCGTTTCGACCTCCGTCAGAGAAAGATCCCTAAACTGACGTAGCTGAGCTCGAATCAAAGGCATCCGGATACCCAGAAACCGGTCGCCTTCTGCATATTCACCGGGAGCGGTTTTGAAATAACGCTGGGAATGGGCGGCGATCGCAGGATCCGCCATCCTTTCCAGGGCGGATATGACCTTGTCTGAATTCATAATGGGACAGTTTCAGAGGTATCCCGCCTGTAAGTCAATCCGCCTTATCGAGGCCAACACCAGGAAACAATTCGCTTTACGGGTCTATGTGAGGAAAAAAACATAACCCGGAGTCCAGCCACAGAACATCCGGGTTATGGAGGGGAGTCTCTCTTTTATCCTAAGCCATCCTGTTTCAAACACCCGCTTTGATCCCTATCCAGTGGTCTCAAAGCGGGTTTACTGACTCCGTCAGATTCCGATCAGAGTTCGTTTTCGTGGCAATGGGTACAGTTCACCATTTCACCTTTTGCAATTCTGACTGTCCTGCCTTCATTGCTCAGGGTGCGATCCGCGGCAGCCCGGGACAACACGGTACCTTCACCGTTACGTCCATGACAGGCCCGGCAGGCATTGCTATTGCTCTCGGCAATGTTCTCATGGCCACCATTGGAGAAACGGGTATTACCTACCGGGTGCATACCGTGAGGACCATCCAGGGTCGAACCCAGATCACCCTCATGGCAGGTGCTGCACTCGGTGATCGTTCCCTTGTGACCCTGCAACTGGGTTGCCGCCACATTGTCATTGGCCAGATCGTTCTTGTTCGGCCAGATACCGTGGGTGGAACCATGGCAGGCCTCGCAGAACACCCCTTCATGACCGGTGCTGACCCGGTAGAGCATGGGATTGCCAATGCGGGGATCATCCGCTCCGGTGACCGCTGGGTTGTCCGCCTCGATGACATTCTCGGCAAAACGCTTGTTCGTCGGCACGATCGGCGTAGCCTTGCTGTCGGTGCTGCGATAGGCCTGGAACAGACGGATGTTGTCGGTATTGCCGTTCGAGTCGACCCCGTTGACAACGGTACCCGTGGTACCCGCCAAGTTGCTCATCGCGTCACCGGTGTGGCAGGAACCGCAACCCGGCTCATTCGCCCAGGGCACTCTCGGCTGGTTGGCGTTGGTGTAGAAATCACCGCCCAGATGGAAGTCACCCGGGTTCGCCGGACTCACGTCACGGGAGAAGTCGTTGCCCACCTGGGTCATGTTGCCATGGCAATCCTGGCAGACCATGCCACCGTTGGCCATGGCGCCGCGCAGACAGTCGGTACGCCGTCCGGGATGACACTGATAACAGGTCTCTTCCAGGGCCTGACGACGTTCCTGCAGATTCAGCACGAAGCCAAACGCATCTTTCTGCACCGGAGGCATGTCCGGGAACAACCGGTTGCCGTTGGCGTCCGTGACCGTGCCATGATGACTGTGCATCACGTTGGACATGGTTTTGACCGAGTGCTGCTCGCGTCCATTCGCAAAACCGTTATAGGGATCCTGATTGGGACCGCTACCCAAGGGTCCCAACTGGGCCAGATCCAATGCCGGTGTGTAGTGACACTGCTGGCACACCACCGGGGTCTGGTTCTCCAGATCCGTACCGTGTTTCAGGTCATGCAGCCGCACCAGGTTGAGATCGGCGGCATACTCCTTACTGACCTCCAGAGGCAACTGGTCGAGTTGCGGATCATCCAGCACCGTGGCGACCGGGACGCCTTCCTGAAGCAGACGTTCCGTGGCGGCACCGTTGCCTCCATCGACCACGTCGTTGTGGCACGCGCCACAGTTGGCCTCACCGGAGATCGGCACCACCGTATCCACGGACGCCAGGGTCGTACCACCCTGCTTGGCCTGTACCCGGTACAGCGGCCATGGGTTCTCACGTCCATAGTCGTCGAATGCGGTGACCGGTACGCCGGGGGCCTCATACCAGTTGACCCCTTCAGAGACATAACCAAACTGGAAGCCGCGATTCAGGCTGCCCAGCATGTCGATGAAGAAGGGCTGATCCACCACGTAGGCCTCGAACACCTTCTCCTGGTTGACCAGGTATGGGCCTGACCGTCCAGGCATCTCCTGCTGGTCCGCAGTCAGCGTACCGTTGCCCAGGTAGAGTTGTTCCACATTGGGCATGGGCAGCCCCAGGTCCACGATCAGTGACGCATCACCGGCCGGATAGAAGGCCGGCAGTATCCCCGGCGGATAGAACGGATCGTAAGCGGTACGCGCGGCATCCCAGAAGTTGGTCTTGTACACCACGCCATTGACCATGCTGGACAACACCGGACCGCTACCGGCGGAGTTGATGCCGGTCAGGATCGGATCGTTCGGGTTGGAAGCGGCCGAGTAGTAGACCTCGACGCCATCCGCAGGTGTGAGAATCCTGGGCTCACTACCCCGCTGAATCACGGTCGCATGCAGCACATTGAATGGCGGCAGTACACTCGAGATACGGGTATCGAAGTCACCGCAGTGCATGCCCAGGTCATTCACAGCGAAGACCTTATAACCACTCTGATTGGTAAATGGCATTTCAGCAACGGGATCGCCGGGCACGCCATTCTGACTGGTGGAGTTGATGGACACGTCCGGAACAGGCTGCGGATCCTGTATCGACGCCTGGGTTGACTCGCTGTCGGTCTGGCCTTCGCTGTCAGTAACCGTCAAGTTGACCGGGTAGGTGCCCGCCGCATCATAGGCATGCACCGGGTTGGCTTGAGTACTGCCGTTGCCATCGCCGAAATCCCAGGCATAGGTTAACGCCAGTCCCTCCGGATCCGATGACCCGGCACTGCTGAAACTCACGTTTTGACCTGTGACACCCGTGTAAGGACCATTGGCATGGGCGACCGGCGGTTCATTGGTTCCTTGCGCAGGATCAATGGACGCACTGGTGATGTCGGTCGTCGTCTCACCTTCATTGTCGGTAACGCTCAGGCTCACCGTGTAGCTACCGGCGTTGGTATAGGTATGGCTGGGATTCGCCTGATCGCTGCTGGCACCGTCACCGAAATCCCATGCATAACTGACAATGGAACCGTCGGAATCCGTGGAACCTGCACTGCTGAAATCCACTGCAGTGTTGACCACGCCGCTGTAGGGCCCGTTTGCCTGGGCTACCGGCGGCTCATTGGGAACCTGGACAGGGGTGATGGTTGCCGAGGTTGTGTCTGTATCTGATGCGCCGTCATTGTCAGTCACCGTTAAACTGACGGTATAAGTACCGGCGGATGCATAGACATGATTCGGGTTGTCCTGAGTGCTGCCCGAGCCATCGCCGAAATCCCAGGCATAGGCCACCAGACTGCCATCGGAATCGGAAGAACCGCTACTGGTGAAATTGATTTCACTGCCCGCGGAGCCGCTGTAGGGCCCGTTTGCATTGGCCGTGGGGTTCACATTTCCACCGCCGGAATCGCAATTTCTGGGTGCATACTGAACATCACGCTCGGCTGTCGAACCGTTGGATTGCTCCGCTCGAACACGACAGGGTACGCTCTCGGGATTCCGCAAGACGAACGACCAGCTCCGGCGTCCCACCTGACTGCTGCCGAGCCGATCGTTGGTATCGGCGTTGAAGATCTCCACGTTGGATCCGCTGGAACCCGACCCCGAGACTTCAAGCCGGTTACGACGTTGGTTCCAACGTGCCGAATCAATCGATATATCTCTCACGGACTCTCTGTCCCGATCCGCAAAAACGGGAGTGGTGAATGCCGTCAGCATTATCAGCAGAAAAACACTGAAGGTACTGCCTACAAAGACTCTACCTCTCGATACCATGATCATTCTCCAGAGATAAGATAGTTTGCGAGGTAGCCGCTGATACGGTAGGCCATTCCCTGTGCTGCAGCGGCTGCACGTGGGAGGTAAAGCTAGCAGACAAGACTTAAGGTTTACTTAAAGCGAGGAGGAACAGGTTCACATCCAGACAGAGTGAGGCTCAAAATATTTTGCTAGAACGGGTCGTCAATTTCAGCGATAGACTCTCTCTACTAATGATAATATCTCAATTGTTCAAGCAGTTGAGTCACGGATTTGAAATCGACGGTTTATTGACGCAGCAACCAAACCCAATCATCGCGGGAAAAGGTATTGTCATAGAAACCGGGCAAACAGATTACAGATCAGGCCTGGAATCAACTACGGCCTTCAGCAGGCCGCGTCGGGTTCTGGGCATCAACAAAGGCCTGCAGGTACGGTATCCCCAATGAGATTAGCCGCTTCATCGCATCATCGACCTGGGGTTGTGTTTGGCGTAATGCCTCATCGGGAGTAATCGGCGCCATTTGAGCCAGCAGGTCTTTGCTCGAGCGTGCCGGTTTGAAAGGACGCACCACCCACCAGTCATCCTTGTCCGTCCACAGCATGGGCAAACGAATCAGGTATTCATCCTTAGCATATTCCGCGTGATCGGCGGTGGGTGACTGCATCGAGGGGATACAACTGAGTTCGGGATAACGGCCGTGCAGCGACCAACCGATCAACAGGGTGAATTCATCATAATCCTTGGGACTCGGACTGAGGACAACCCAACAATGCAAGGTATCGCTGACCGCCCAGAGGTAGGCCCGTTCCCCCGGGAACCGATAGAGGGATTTCTGTTTGGATTCCCGAAACTGAGGCAGTTCCGCTTTCATGCTCCGGGCAAACAGTTGCCGGAGCGCCTTTGCATACTCTTTTTTCATATCCCTTGCGCCCTGCTCCTCTGTGATCGTTCACATAACGGTTTTCAGGGTTGTGCCGTATCGGCCACTTCCGCTCTGCGTAGCGCTCGGGCGAGGCGGAACTTGAGAAATCCCCAACCAAAGCGCAGCAGGCGCGCCATGTGCTGTGGGTGCTGCAGGGTCAACCAGGTGTAGTGCCAGCTGATCGCCGGCCGCCGGTAAAAGGAGAGCAGAATCTCCCGGTAGTGGCGATCCAGTTCATCGATGCTGATCCCCTCCGGAGACCAGAGAAAGTTCATGCCATTCATCTTCTCCCAATGGTCATCACGAATATTGGCGCCGTAGAGATCGTGATAGATCGGCGAACCCGGATAGGGCGTGAATTTGGTGAGATTCATGATGGTCATCGGGATCCGGCGCACAAAATCCTTGGTCTGCTCGATGGTATCCAGAGTCTCACCGGGATAACCCAGCATGAACAGTCCCTTGGTGCGGATCCCCGCCGCGGCGGTCAACTTGACCGCATTTTCGGAATCCACCATCTTGGCGGACTTCACCATCCTTTCAAGCATCTCCTGGGAACCGCTCTCCAGACCGAAGCTGATCTCCCAGCAACCGGCCTGCTTCATGAGTTTCAGCACATCCTCGTGCACGGTGTCGACCCGGGAGGTGCAGGACCAGGTCATGTTGAGGCCTTCCTCGATGAGCAAACGGCAGAATTCACTGGCGCGTTTCCTGCTGGCGAGAAACAGGTCGTCGACAAACATGATATGGCGGATGCCGTAGGTCGCTTTGAGATGTTTCATCATCTCGACCACTTTCGCCGGTGAGTAGTAGCGGACCCGGTCGCCGAAGGTCGAGGTGTCGCAGAACTTGCAATGGAATGGACAGCCCCGCGAAGCCGCTATGGTCGCCACCGGGCCGCGGGGATAATCGTAGATCGCGGGTTTGTAGGCATCCGGGAAATCCGGCAGAAGATCCCAGGCGGGCATCGGCAGAACATCCAGATCCCGATTGATCGCCCGTCCCGCGGTTTGATTGATGAACGGGCCATTGCGGTAGAGCAGTTCCGGTACATCGGTCAGAGGAGTCTCGTCCTCGAGGGCCTGCAGCAGGTCGATGAGGGTTTTCTCCCCCTCCCCCAGTACGGCGTAGTCGAACTGCTGGAAGCGCTCCATGGTCTCACGCCCCATGGATGAAACGTGGGGGCCACCGATGATGATCCGGGTATCCGGCAGGTGCTCTTTGATCCGTTTGGCGATCTTGGCGCTGTTCCACACACCCACGGTGAAAAGCGTGATGCCCACGTAGGCCGGTTTCGACGCCAGAATCCGCTCCACCACCCCCTCGATCGTGAGATTCATGATGTTGCTTTCGATGATCTCCGGTTCGTAGCCGTGTTCACGCACCTCCGCGGCAAGATACATCAGACCCAGGGAGGGTGAATTGTTGGTGATCTCCTTGACGAATTCGTAACCCTTCTCGATCGCATCATAGGGGGGGTTGATAAAGCTGATTTTTCGATTGGGCATGATGTTTAGGAGATCCAGGGGTTTATCCGACACTATAGTTTACCCGCTATCGTCCCCCTATCAATCGCACCGAGCGATCGATAACCCTGCAAAAAAAAGTGTGAGGCACCGCCCGATCCGGCATTTCAACAACTTGACGGATCGATAACCCGTATCTATATTAGTATTTAATTATTTTCTAGTCTTTAAGGTACTCATCATGAAAGACCCACTTGCCATAACCTGTGACGAACTGCGTGAACTTGCTGAAATCCATATGCCGGAGGTCGAAGTCATCATCGAGATGATGATCGAAGCTGATGTGGATCTTTGCCAGGATCTCGTCTGAGTCCTCTCTCAGCATCCCCGAGAAACCGTCCTGCTATCTCTGTATTTATTGTATTTTACGGATCAGCATCGGAACCGGACCGGCACTCCCTCGGGGCAGTTAGACCCAGGAAATAAAAAAGCCCGCAGATGCGGGCTTTTTTTATGGCGCGACCCTAGTGATCAATTGAGGGACTGGTAATAGTCCATCAGGATCTGGGCCACCTCGGGACGGGAAAACTCCTTCGGCGGGGCGATGCCCTGGCCCAGCATTTCACGGACCTTGGTGCCGGACAACAGGACAAAGTCCTCCTTGGTGTGATCCGGAGCCTCACACATCATCACCACCTGATTGAGCTTCTTGGAGTAAGCGGTGTGATCCGCCTTGAAGATTTCGATCTCCATCGCGCCGGCCGGCACCTCTTCCTCGAAGATGGTTTGTGCGTCGAACGCACCGTAGTAGTCGCCCACGCCGGCGTGATCCCGACCGATGATGAAGTGGGTGGCGCCCATGTTCTGACGAAAATAGGCGTGCAGCACCGCTTCGCGGGGCCCTGCATACAGCATGTCGAAGCCGTAACCGGTGACCATCGCACTGTTGGGCGGGAAATAGAGTTCCACCATCTTGCGAATCGCCGCATCACGCACCGGAGCCGGGATATCGCCGGACTTCAGCTTACCCAGCAGCATGTGGATCACCAGGCCGTCACAGCCGAGACGATCCATGGCCATGTGGCAGAGCTCCTCGTGCGCCAGATGCATCGGGTTGCGGGTCTGAAAGGCCACGACCTTTTTCCAACCGCGCTCCTGAATCTCGTTGCGGATTTCAACCGCGGTACGGAAGGTGTCGGGAAAATCGATCTGGAAGTAGGAGAAGTTCAGGACCTGGATTGGCCCCGACAGCGCAATGCGGCCCTGGCTGTTGAAGGCGGCCACACCGGGGTGATCCATGTCGGAGGTCCGGTAAACCTTTTCGGTCATCAGCGCCATCTGCTCATCGCTCACGGTTTCCACCGACTCGATGTCCATGATGGCCAGCACCGGGTTGCCTTCCACGTTGGGATCCCGCAGGGCGATGCGCTTCGCGTCGCCGATAGCATCGGTATTGTCCACCAGGCACATCACCGGCACCGGGAAGAAACTGCCGTCGGTCAGGGTCATCTTTTCAGCAGCGCCCATGGCGTCTGCGACATTCATGAAGCCCTTCAAGGGGCTGAAATAGCCGGCACCCATCATCACCGCGTTGCCCGCGGCCTGTGAGCTGATCATCACTGAAGGCAGAGATTCCGCTTCGTGTGAAAGTGTGTGATGGGTATCCGGGTCGTAGACGAACAAAGGTTTTAGTTCTGCGGAACCAACGGGGTTGATCATGACGTTTCTTCTCCTTCGTTGTGATCGCTAAATGCGCTTATCCAATCCGGTCGATCATCAGGGTACCGGAGTGGATCTGTTTGTGACGGTGAGATCAGATGCCAGATCCGCGCTGTTGTCACAACATAATGCGGAGTCTGGAAATCCTTTTTATCTCATTGTTTATTATCAATTAATAAGGTTCAATACTTGGCCGAGCCCTACTCAAACAGCCCATACCCTACCACAACCCGGAATTATCCAACCCCAGTTATTTTTTATGCACTCAGCAAAATATCTGCTCCCCCATGATGCCGCATTGCAGCAATCGAATTTCACCGCAGATGACCCTGTGCACCACCGAGGGTCTCAACCTTGGCTCAGTATGAGTCGCTGATTTTCAGGTCCCATGTCCCTCCTGGAGACAGTCCCTCCAGTTGAAGTGCCGGGGCAGATGGGCGATCTTGCGGGCGACCAGGTAGCTGTTGAGATAGCAGGTATGACGAATCATCCAGGGTCGCCGCCAGGAGAACAGATGACTCTTGAAGTCGTAGGAGGTGCCCAGGACCTGAAATCCCGCCTGGGGACAGAACAGGGCCGCCAGAGCCTCCGTCGTGTACCGCCAGTAGTCCTGGGGATAGGCATGCAGGGGAAAGGCATGGTGCGTCTGAACCGCAATCAGTCCGCCCATGCTCAGGAGCCTGGAAATCTCCTCGACCGCCAGCCAGGGATACTGGACATGCTCCAGGGTCGAACAGGAGATCACGATGTCGAACCGAGCCTCACCGGTCAGTCGGGACAGGGAGTGCAGATCACCCACGATATCCACATCATCGCCAGCCTGGAAATCGGTGCCCAGGTACTCTCCGGCGTGGGGCACCCAGGCTTTATGCAGCGTACTGCGGTTTTTACGGCTTCTTTTGGTTCCCAGTTCCAGTACCCGGGGCGATGGAAGCCGGGAGGCTTCCTCGAAAAATGTAATCAGACACTCGCTCATGCGCGCTCCCTGCGAATTCCAGTGGATCCCGGCATCCTCGCGATCCCAACCACTCAATATCCGGGATCTCTAAACCGGTAAGATCCGGTGATTATAGATCCTTGCGCACGCATTATGACATCTGACATGCCGCAACGTAGCCCGGGCGCAGCGAAGCGGAACCCGGGAACGACCCTCCCGAACTCCGGGGCTGGCTGTTCGAGCGCAGCAAATTCCAGCCACGCTGCAGGGGTCTCTCCTCTCGGGCCGTGTTCGTATTGCGCGTTGCAGGATGCGCCCATGCACAAAGACGACAGGGAGTGATTGTGCCTGACTGCGCAAAGGCGGGCTCGAGGCCTGCCAATGAGCCAAGGAATCCTCGCTTCAACTCACAACTCTAAGCCGATCCCGCAAACCGCTCATTCGCTGCATCGGTCGACCGATCGCCGTTCTCAATACGGCCTCCGGACCCACCAGGGAAAAGCGGGATTTCGCCCGGGTGATTGCGGTATAGATCAACTCCCGGCAGAGCACCGGGCTGTCCCGGTCCGGCAGGGTGAGGAGCACATGATCGTATTCCGAACCCTGGCTCTTATGTACCGTCAGGGCATACACGGTTTCGCAATGGGGCAGGCGTGACGGATTGACCCAGCGCAGGGTCTGATCGGCGCCGTAGAAGGCCACGCTCAAAACATCCGCCTGGTCCGGATGAGGCAGCACCAGTCCGGTCTCGCCGTTGTACAGATTGAGCTGATAGTCGTTGCGGGTGATCATAATCGGGCGACCCGGATACCATATCGAGTGAGCCGGTATCCGCCCTGCCTCGCTGAGCCGCCGGGTGATCATGCGGTTGAGTGACACAACACCGCCGGGACCATCCCGCAGGGCGCACAACACACGAAACTCGTGCAGTTTTCGGAACAGTTGCGGGACCGGTGTGTTCGATTCGATCATGTCCGCTAATTCACTGAAGTGTTCCAGCGCCTGCTCAATGGCCCGGGACGACCCGGAGAGCCAGGCCAGGCCGCCGGTCCCGTCCGCCTGGCTCAGCTGCCGGCAGGCATCATCCTTGTCCCCCCGATTGACCGCCTGCGACAGTTGGCCAATGGCGCTGGCATCGCTGAATCGATAACTCTTGCGCAGCACCATCACGTGGTTGCTAAGACGGTTGTCCGATTGAGCGGTCGGCACAATCGGCTGCCCGGTGACCGCTTCGAGTTCCCGGGCAAACTCGCCCTGCGGTCCTTCGCAGCCTTCGCACAGGTCGCCGAGCACGGCCCCCGCCTCCACCGACGCCAACTGGTGATGATCGCCGAGTAGGATCAGGCGCGCGTGCTCCGGCAAGGCCTCCATCAATTTCGCCATCAGCGCCACGTCAACCATGGAGGCCTCATCGAGAATCAGCAGATCCAGCGGCAAGGGGCGTCGCCGGTGATGGCGAAATCCGGTCCCCTGGGACGTCACCCCCAGTAGACGATGCAGGGTGGAAGCGCTTTCCGGCAGGCTATCGATCTGTGTCCGGTTGAGCGGTAGGCGGGACCTGGCAAGCCCGATGGACTGCTGCAGACGGGCCGCCGCCATTCCGGTCGGAGCCGCCAGGGCAATCCGCAGATGCTCGCCCCCGGGCTGCTGCCTGAGTAGTGCCAACAGTCGCACTACGGTGGTGGTCTTGCCGGTGCCCGGACCTCCCGAGATGACCGTAAAGGGGTGCAGGACTGCGCTTGCAGCGGCCAGCTTCTGCCCATCCGGAGTCTCCCCGGATGCCGGGGGAAACAGCGTATCCAGATCGGCTTTGAGCTGCTGTCGATCCAGCGGCCCGGAAGGTTGCCGGACTCGCTTGAGCAGCGCCTCACCCAGCTGTTGTTCATAGCGCCAGTAGCGGTGCAGGTAGAGCCGGTTTTGAGGTTCCAGGATCAACGGCTGCGGGTCGCCCGGACGGCCCACCACCCCGCTGGCAAGCAATGTCTCTCTCCAAGCTTCCAGGGATGGGGTATGAAACGGCCGCTCCCCGGGGGTCTCGAGTGCCTGGTCGGCCATCCCCGCCAGATCGAGACACAGGTGTCCCTCCCGGGTCGCCTGGCTGGTCAGGGCGACGGCCAGGGCAAGCTCGAAGTCCGGGCTGACGGCTTCCCCCATAAGGAAATTCGCCAGGTAGAGATCCAGCGCATTGAAGTCCGCGCAGGCGCGCAACCGTGCCGCCAGATCCGGGTTCAATGGCAGCAGGCCGGAGTGGTCCCGGGTCATGACAGGTCCCCTTCGACCATCCGGTCCAGTGCTTCGATAAACCCCCGGGCGGGGCGTTCGGAGACGATACCGAGAGGTTGCCGGTTGCCGGGATGCATACCCCTGAGGAACAAATAGAACACCCCTCCGAAATGCCGATCGTAGTCATAGCCGGGCAATCGCCATTTGAGATAGCGATGCAGCGCAAGGGTGTACAGCACGTACTGCAGGGTATAGTGGTGATCGACCATGGCCCGGGCCAAGGCCTGAGGGTGATAATCCTGCGCGTCCATGCCGAGCCAGTTCGATTTGTAGTCCGCCAGATAGAAGCGCCCCTGGTACTCGAAGATCAGATCGATAAAGCCTTTGACATAACCATCGATGCTGCTGGACCGGGTTCGCGCCAGCCCCTCGAGCAGAGCCGGCGTCTCGCTGAACCGGTGCTGTTCGGCCAGAGCGCGAATCCGATGCGGCTGGAAGGCGCGTACCGGAAAATGGAAACCCATCTCGTTGCGCCGCCGCGTATTGTCGATATCCCGCAGTTTCATGCCCTGTTCGTTAAGCGGTGTCAGAAGTATCTGCTCAATCCAGCATGCAACCACCGCTGACCAACGGGTATCGATGCCGTGCAGCGCGAGCTGTTCATCCACCTGCCGAGTCAACCGGGCCTGGTCCTCGTGGCTGAAATCAAGGTTCTCGAGAATCGCATGCAGGCAGCTGCCGGGGACGGATCCTCGGGGGAAACCGTGCGCATCCCAGCGTTCTTCCGACGCGCTCGGAGGTTCGGAATCCTCGGTTTGCTGATCATGGTCCGGCAGGTCTTCCGAGAGTCCCGCGATCAATGAGGAGAAGCTGACCACCTGTCGGAAGGGCCAACTGGTGAAACGGGCCTTGCGGGCCTGAGCCAATGGCTGAGGCATCGCCCAGGACGGCTGGACCTGTCCCGATTCTGAGGGCATGGCACACCAGCTGATGGCGCCTCCGGAAGTATTGCACAACTGCTCCAGCCGGGCGCGATCCTCCTCGGGCTTCAGCGCCTTGACCTGTTGGACCCACATATCCAACCCTTCGCCCTCCCGGACATCCTCACCGGGGTGTATCAGCCGGCAGAGTGCGGACAGATTGTTTCTTTTCACCAATCCCCAGGGAAGATAGCACCGGTAGCGGGCGCGGGTCAGTCCCACATAGAGCAGCCTCAGACTTTCCGCCAGATCCTCCCCCTGGCGATGAACCAGGTTGCTCGGTGTCATTGCGGTGCCCAGGTCCAGCACGGGGGCATCCCGGTCATTCGGATCATGGAACAGGAAGGGTGTCTCATGACTGCGGATCGCGGCGTCATCCCACAGAAAGGGACAGAACACGATCGGGTACTCCAACCCCTTGCTGTGATGCAGGGTCTCGATACGCACCCAATGGCCGTCACTCTCGAGACGCAACAGATGCTCTTCTGAACTATCCCCGCTCAACCGCTGGCGGCGATACCAGGCCAGCAGGCCTTCCATCCCGGGCTGTTGCGTGCTGTCCTGTTGCTGACAGAGTTCGACCAGGTGATACAGATTGGTCAAGCGACGTTCTCCGTCGGCATAGGTGAGCAGCCGACTTTCTATCCCGAAACGCTGCATCAGGGCCCGGAACATGACAATGAAACCGTGGTTGGACCAGAGCTGATGATGTTCGAAAAACTGCTGGATGATCCTGCCCTGGGCAGACTCATCCGTAGTCAGCGCATCGATGGCTTCCCCGTTCCAGCCCAACAGTGAAGTGGCCAGAGCGGTGCGCACCAGGCTTTCACGGTGCGGTTCCCGTATCGCCAGCAGCACCCGCTCCAGGGCCTCCGCTTCCGGGGTGTCATAGACACTGCACTGGGAACTGCTGACACTGAAAACCCCGCGCTCGCGCAATGCCCGGGCCATCAGATCGCCCTGTCGGTGGGTACGCACCAGCACCGCGATATCGCTGCCTCGGATCGGTCGCTGTCCAATCCGCACCGAGGGAGCGGATGCGCCGGACAGCAGCTTTACGATCTCCCCCGCCGAGGCGTCCGCCACCGCCTGACGCAGATCGATGATCGAGCCCCGGGCGGTAGGGTCGAGGTGCCAGATCCGCAATGCCGCGCCGTCCAGGCCGGTGGCCTGGGGATTGGCGGCGCTCCCCTTGGGGGGAGGCGTGACCGGAAAGAACGGAATACGCGCATCGAAAAAAGGACTGCGTGAGAATTCAAACAGGGTATTGACGGCGTGGATCATTGCCGGGGTGGAACGCCAGTTGATATCCAGGGAGTGATGACGGGTCGCGGAGTGTTCCCGGGCGCGCAGGTAAGTATGGATATCCGCTCCGCGAAAACTGTAGATCGCCTGCTTGGGATCGCCGACCAGAAACAGCGCCACGGGGTCGTCGCCGTAGATAGCCTGAATGATCTCGTATTGCACGGGGTCGGTGTCCTGGAATTCGTCCACCAGGGCAACCGGGTAGCGTTTGCGCAGCAGGTGACCCAGGGCAGTCCCGGTCTCCTTTCGCAGGGCTTCGGAGAGTTGCAGTAACAGGTCATCGTAGGACCATTCTCCGGCCTGCTGTTGACGTTTCGGCAATTCGACCCGCAGATACTCATACGCCCGTTTCAGGAGATCGGAACGGGCACCGTTCAAGGCCTCCTGACAGGCCTGTTTCAGACTGAGCAACACCTCCATCGCACTGAAAAGCGGATGTTCAGGAGGCGCCATTCCGGGCTTCACCGCAGTTCTGATCCTTGTGTCGGTAAAGCGGTCTACGCTGTCGGAGGGCGCCTCGCAGGGCTGCGAAATCAACAGCCGATCCATATCCGCGCACCAGTTGGCAAGATATCGCTTTTGATATTTGCGGCCATCCAGAACCCGGTTGTCGCCGAGCATGGCCTCGATCAAAGCCCGATCCCGGGTCCACAGGCTGAGCAGCTCTGCCTGTTTATCCTCGATCTGTTGCTTGAGTGTCTCGAATGAGTCGGGCCACGACTGCGCCTGGACCTTAAGATAGGGCTTGCCCAGGGCCGGCCTGAGTAATTGCAGCAGGACATCGGGACTTGAAAGTGTGCCTAGCAGGGATTGGAGCAGATCAGCCGGCAGCCCGTTGATGGTAAGACGCCAGAAATCGTCCATCACCTGCCGCTGCCGTTCACCCGGATCCGGTACCAATTCGGTACGAAACGCCTGGCCGGATTCAAAGGCATAGTCGCTCAGGGCCCGCTGGCAAAATCCATGAATGGTATGAATAGCGGCCTGATCGAAGTTGGCCAGGGCCAGGTCGAGCCGACGGCGGATCGCCTCGGAGTCCCGGTGTCGGTTGAGTTGATCCCGCAGCAGCGGATCGTCGGTCTCCCCGCTTTCGAACACCTGACGGGCGGCTAAAAGACGCTGGCGAATGCGGGTCTTCAACTCCGCGGTCGCCGCATTGGTGTAGGTCATCACCAGAATCGATTCCGGTCCCAAACCCTGTTCCAGTAACAGGCGCAGATAGATGCTGGTCAGGGCATAGGTCTTGCCGGTACCGGCGCTGGCCTCGACCAGGTTGAGGCCTTCGAGAGGAATGGCTTCGATCTTCATGATCCCTCCCACTCCAGGTGTGCGAGCAGTGGTCGCATGACCCGATCACTGATTTCCATGAAAGCCGGGTCCAGCGTGGGACGTTGAGGATACAGCAGATGCATGTAGGGCTTGTCCACATCCCCCGGTTGGTGGTCGTTGCCGAACCAACTGTCGTGGGCCGCCTTGAGCGCCTTATCCTCGTCACCGGAATCCCGTTGCTCGGCATACGCCAGGGCACTGCGGGGAGAAAACTGGGTCGGCGCCCTGAGTCCCTGCCGGTAGAGATCGAGTAACGCCTCGAGGATCTCCCTAGGGTGTTGAACCGGATTGAAGCGGCCGCTGTCCAGCGGACTGAGCAACAGGGTTTGGGGGGTGATGCCCGGGGGGGCGATGGCGTTCAACAGCAGATGGCGTATCCAGTGCCCAAGCAGGTGGAAGGCACGGAATCTACCGGTGGTGTATGCCAGCAGCCCGGACCGGCAGATGCGCTCGATCTGACCCTGCAATACCCAGTCCCCCAGTTGCAACCGGACAGCCAGTGGTGCGTCCTGGGCCTCCGTGAGCAGGGGTCTCACCCGCTCCGCCAGAGTCTCGGCATCGTTCAGGATTACCTGGGCACGCAGTCTTCCCACATCCCCAAAGGGCAGCCAACCGCGTGCTTCGTAGCGGGCTATGAGATCCGTCCCACTCTGTCCTTCCAACATTGCGTCAACCCAAACATCGCCCCAGTTCACATTCTGAAATGGCTCGAGTTCGAAGTTTTCCCGAGCCTCTGGAATCCATACCAGGGATTCCAGAGACATACCGAGACGCTGTTGGATGAAGCTGCGTTGCGGATTCTCGAAATAGGCAATAAAACGATCAAGTTCCACAACCGGTTCGGTATCAACTTCTGGCAGGACACGCGATACCAGTGAAGACTCTCGGTTCTGCCCGTATCCCAGATTCGTTGCTGCTTCACGCATGTGCGGGTCGTAACTGAACCGTTTCGAATCGTTCTGGAAATAGGCACGGGAAAAGGGTTGCAGGGGATGCGCGCAGGTGATGGCTTCCAACCCGGATTCACCCAGCATCCGTTGCAGGCATTCCCGCAACTCATCGACCACCACCGAGGGCGGTTTGACGCTGTTGTCCCGCTGGTCGAAACCCTGGTAGATGATCAACAAACGCTCCCGCACCGACATCAGCGTTTCCAGAAACAGATACCGATCATCCACCCGACGGGATCGGTCGCCGAAACGGAATTCCTCCCCCATCAGATCGAATCCCAGGGTTTCGTTACCCCGGGGAAAGACCCCGTCGTTCAATCCGATCAAGGCCACCACGCGAAACGGCAGGCTGCGCATCGGCGCCAGTGCGCACAGGTTGATCCCACCGCCCAAAAACCCCCGGATCTGAGACTGATCGAACAGTTCAGCCAAGCGTTGTCGGATCACCGGGAGCGAAAGCGGCGCCTCGAAACCGGCTAGTGTCATCTCATCGGACAGCTGGCGGATCGCATCACGAATCGGCGACAGGGACTGCTGGGTCTCCTCGTCAGAGGCAAAACAATCCTGCAGTATGGCCGTCAGCAGACCACTCCAGCCCGAGGGGCTCCTCGCCTCACCCAGGGTTCGCTCCAAACCGAACAGGGTATCGCAGAACGACAGCAGGCCGTTCAGGCAGGCCAGGTTAGATCCCTCCACCGCATCCAGCGGATAGATACCCTGCCACAGGGACTCGGAATCCCCAGGCATCATATAACCCAGCAGCAGCTGCCGGATTCCCGACTGCCAGGTGTTGTGCTCATCGGCAGGCAGGCCCTGGTCCGCCTTGTCGCGGCCATCCCGTCCCCAACGGATTGCCGCCGTTTTCAACCAGGGCTGCAGCAGCGACAGACCGCTTTCATCCAGGTTGAAGCGTGTACGGATCGCGGGTATTTCCAGCAGACCTAAAAACTCATCCACACCGTAGCGGGACTCCGGCAGCGCGAGGAGTTCAAGAAACGCAGCCGCCAGGGGACTGCTCTGTCCAAGCCGCATATCACTGATTCGAAACGGGATATGGGGACGACCACCCGGCGCGCCGAACACCGCTTCCATCAAGGGTGCATAACGGTCGATATCCGGAGTCATGACGAGAATCTCATCCGGTCTGAGATCCGCCACATGGTCGAGGGCATCGAGTAGCAGATCGTAGAGCACTTCCACTTCCCGCATTGGGCTGTGACACAGATGCAGGCTGATCGAGGCATCCGCCTTCCCCCCCGATTGCGGCAGTTCCAGGTTGACGATCTGGTGCTGCAGGCGCTGCAGCAGGGAATCCTCGGAGCCGGATTCAAACAACTCCTCCCCCCCCGGATTCATCTCGTTGATCGCGGCAAAGAAGTCGCGCCCCTGACGTCCCAGTGTCGCCAGCAGCGGATGTCCCAGATCCAGGTAAAGGGCCTCGCTCCCCCCCTTCAGAGCGCACCGGGCCTGCTCGGATTCACTCAGGATATCCGCCCAGTGCAGGGCGCAGGGGTTAAGCAGAAACAGGTGCACCTCAGTCCATTCGGACAACTGACGAAGAATCTCCAGATACCCCGGAGACAGGGTGGGTACGCCGAAGATACACACCCTTTCCGGTAAATCGCCGGGCGGCTCATCCGCTTGCGCCAATGCCAGGCACTGTTGCTGCAGAGACACCCAATGCACCGGTACATCTTCGAACAGCTCACGCCAGAGCGCCGCCTGCCAGTGATCACCCGGTTGTACCGAACGCCCCTCCTGCCAGGCGAGAATCCAGTCCGGCCGGTACAGCAGATAGCGGTCGAAGAGTTTCGCCAGCTGTTGCGCCAACTGAAACCCCTGCCCCTCCCCGTTTCCGGCCAGGTAGTCGGCCAGTTCGCGATACACGGGCTGTTGCAGCAGCTGCGGCAACTTGGCGTGGATTCGCCAGGCCAGTATGTCAGGCCGGTATCGATCCTGATCCGCAGCATCCGCCAGTGAATTGTGAAACAACTGCCAGACGAACGCCGCAGGTTGGGGGAATTCCAGGTTGGCGCAGATCCCCAGCCGGTCGGCAATCTGCAGGGACAGCCAGCGGGCCATGCCGGGGTGCTGCACTACCACGGATTCCGCCTGCAGGGGATTGCCCAGGGGCTCGCTCAACAGATCGGTCAGCCGATGCGCCAGGATTTCAAGTCGATTGGATTGGTAGAGCCATAACATGGCCGTCGATTCTACCCTGGATGCGCCTAAACAGGTGCCTAGTGTAGTGTCCCATACTGCTGCATGACACCAGAGTGCCTGAGGGGAAGCCCCCAAATACCCCAATCCTGCCTTGCAGTTATTGACAAGGGCGCGCTATTGCCTGCGTTCTGTGCCCCGAAAGAAATGCCCTTGCCTTGGGAAATTTGGGGGTTTCTGATTTTCTACTGCAGTATACGTCCCTGTTCGGCCCGACCTGGCAGTGCGTTCCGTGTCAGGACTGGTTGGGTTGATTGTGACGGGTTCGCAGCTTCGGCGTCAGCACCACGTCCATGATTTCAAAGACCTTATCATGCATCGTCTCAAGCAGACCCTCAAGACGTGCAGGATCCAGGCGTGTGGTTTCCCAGGCAAAATCCTCGATGCGCTCGCCGATGCGGTCTCGTTCCATGCCCCGCATTTCAGACTCCGCAAGGGAAGATGCGATATGCAGCAGCGAGGCTTCGAGGGGATACTTCTTGGACAGGGACGGCTTGTGATGATGGGCCACCACATCCACAATGCTTTCCGGCAGCTTCCACTGCTGCAACAGCGCTTCGCCGACCTGGGCATGGTCGAATCCCAGAATTTCGCGTTCCGCCTCGATGAGCAGACTGTTGTCCTCGCCCGCAATCAGCAGGATGTCACGGGCCCGCTCCGGCAGTTTGAGATAGATGGCCAGGCGGCCTATGTCATGCAGCACACCCATGACAAACAGGCGTTCACTATGCAGCACATGACACTGTTTGGCGAGTTCCGCAGCCATCACCCCGGTGGAGATGGAATAGCGCCAGTACTCCGCCATATCCACCAGGTCTCCCGGTATACCGGTAAAGACCCGGGCCGCGGTGGTTGCCATGACCAGATTGCGCACTTCTCCTGTGCCGACCACGGTGATTGCCCGGGAGATGGTATCCACCGGTGATTTCAGACTGAAGAAGGCGCTGTTGACCAGACGCAGGAGACGCGCGGACAGATCGGAATCCTGGGAGATCAGATCCCCAAGGGTCAGAGCGGAGTAGTTTGGGGCATCGATCAGGCGGTTGACTTTGACACACACATCCGGAAGTGAAACCAGATGTTCAATCTCTCGAACGAGTTGCTGCGGGGTCATGCCTTTTACCTCTCAATAATCGCCTGTTATAAGGCAAAAAGCGATCCATGCCCTGATATCGCTGATTACGTTGATCCAAGCCACTGACGCACAGAAACAGCAAGCACATGAAATACCCCATCTAATCTATTGAAACAAATAGATTTAAGGATATTCATTAGTGGCAGACTGGTTTATCATCCCGGTAACTGTATATAGTAGCGACACCCACGCTGAAAGCTTGACAAAGGAAGCCGTTTCGCCGACCGGAGAATCATTTGATGCCGTACTACATCTTCAAAATCAATCCAGATCAAACCACCGAATATCTCGATGAAGCCGAGAAATACCAGGAGGCCCGGGGAAAGGTCAGAGATCTGCGGATCGCCCATACTGAAGACGATGGCACGGTCTACCGGATGGTCTTCGCCAAGACTGTGGGTCAGGGCGAAACCCTGATCACCCCCGGTCATCGGGAAGAGCGAATCATTGGCGACGATTGAAGCAACCCCCTGCAGATGGGCCGGTTTCAGACAGGGCAATAGATTATTCATCTAACTGCCTCTTCGTGCTAATCTTGTTTGAATAGGTCACAGACCAGATTCTGGCGTCCCGGGCGGGATAATCGCCCTGCCCTGACAATGAGACTGCCATAGAGCCATCGAAGGACCCATCACACGTGCCGACCCAGGACAGAATCAATAAGTACCAGACGCAATTTCAGCCGCTTCTGAACCGCTGCAAGGATACCGTCCTGGTTTTCCTCAATGCATTGCTGACCGAGTTGTTCAACAACACGGACAAGGCACTGACCAGCTTCGCGCAGAAGGCTGAGACCAACGAGGTTCAGAACCGTTTCTTCGAAGCCATGGCGATGATTCGCAACCGCCATGGGCTGGTCGAGTACGAATTTCGAGAGCGGGTCACCGAGGGGTTCAGCAAGTTCTGGCAGGAGCCGGACGACAGCGACAGTTTTTCAACCCTTGATGAGGACACGGAACTGGAGCTGGTCGACCACGACTCCATGGACGTCAATACAGCCCTGGAGAACATGATAAGCCGCACTGTCGGTAATCATCGCGCCCAACTTTACGCCCTGGGTCAACGCCTCAGCGTGGTCAGCGGCGGCCGCAGCGTGAAGCATAAGCAGATCCCCTCCGGCCCTCACCATCTGGCGCATGCCTTCAACGACGCCATCAATGCCCTGAACCTGGAATCCCGCATCAAGGTCATCGTGCTGGTTCTGTTCGACAAGTTCGTCCTCAAGCAGTTGGGATCCATCTATGACGATTTCAACAACAGCCTGAAAGAGGCCGGCGTGCTCCCGCACCTTCGCCCGACGATTCAGAAAACACCCTACGAGAAGTCCCAGTCCGGTGAAGATGAGCATCAGACCCCGGAGGCCATGCCGGAACAGTCTCAGGAGGAACTCGGAGAGGAGCTGTTTGGATCGATCCTCGAGATGATGGCCAACCGACGGCGGGTTTCACCGGAAAAACTTCAGGCCAAGACGGCCGCGGCGGAGGCTGCCGGTCGAAAACTGGGCAGCGTGCCGCCGGCCACCCGTGAGAATCTGGTCAGTGCCCTGGATCAGATCCAGCCGGCGCTGCGAACGGAGCTGGTGCCGGACATCAATGCCCCCGGCGCCACGTTGTCCAATATCGAAATCGACGAACAATTTCTCACCCGGGTCAAACACACCCTGGCGGAAGAGCGTCACAAACTCTACGCCGTGGTCGGCGCAGACCGTTTGGAGGCGGCGGACGAAGACACCATCGACCTGGTGGGCATGCTGTTTGAGTACATGCTTAACGATCCGGTGCTTCCCGCCGTTGCAAAGGCGCTGATCAGTCACCTGCACACACCCTACCTCAAAGTCGCGATCATCGACCGGCGCCTGTTGACCGACAGCAGTCACGAAGCCCGTCAATTGCTCGACTCACTGGTTGAGGCCGGCAGTCACTGGATTGATGAGCGCAATCTGAAACGGGGCATCTACCCCGACATGCAGAATGTTGTGGATCGGGTCCTCAAGGAGTTTTCCGACAATGTCAGTCTGTTCGGCACCCTGTTGGAGAATTTCAAGAAACGCATGGATGAATTCCGGCGTAAGACCGACATCCTGGAGAAACGCGCCCAGGACTCGATCAAGGGCCGCGAGAAACTGAATATCGCGCGGCAGCGGGCTTCCCAGGAGATGAAGGCCCGATCCTTCAGCGACAATCTGCCGAAGACGGTCAAAGAGTTCCTCGAGCAGACCTGGGTCGACAAGCTGATTTTCGTGTTGCTGCGTCATCCCGATGGTGAAATGAGTGAAGACTGGAATGAGGCCCTGCGTATCGCGGACGAGATCGCATGGACCTTCGAGCCGAAATCCGACAAGGAGAAAGAGGAACTCGACCGGACTCTGCCGGATCTGCGCAAGACGATCGAAGACGGTCTGGCTTCACTTGGCGGCTTTCACCAGGAAAAATGCAAAAACCTGTTCGAACTTCTGAGCAGTGCCGAAGCCGCCAACATCGCCTCCCTGGAAGCGGCCAGCCTGCATGCTGGCGATCTGTCCGAAATATCCGGACTCGCCGATGAAACGCCGTCCGAGTTGCAGGGATTACCCGGCAAACCCAGGCTGGTCGATGTCAGTTCGAAGGAGGCAGCGGAGACCATCCCCCAAGACGAAGAGGCGATGATGGAGAAACTTCGCAAGATTCGTTTCGGCACCTGGTTCGAAATCCGTGACAATCAGACCGGCGGCACACAGAAAGTCAAACTCTCCTGGTTGAGTCCCCTGACCGCCTCGTGCATGTTCGTCGACCGCGCCGGCGTACAGACCGCCATCAAACCCTTGAGAACCCTGGCCCAGGAGATCCTGAAAGGGGAATCGACCATTCTCGAAGACAGTGGAGACCCGTTTGTCGAAAGGACATTGCATGCGATCCGAAGGATGTTGCAACGCTCCCTGAAAACCACCGAAGACATTGCCAGCGAACTCATCGACGACGATGAGGAAGAAGGCAAGAAAGTGCAATAAGAATCAAGAGTATCAGGTGTCATGCAAGAAAAACGTCATTCGCCCCGCAAGGTAGCCGATCAGATCCTGGATGTCTCTGATCAGATCACCGGGAACCCGATCGGGCGTGTGGTGAACATCAGCGCCGAAGGATTCATGCTGTTGAGTGAGGAGCCGGTGGTGACCGGATCCATTTATCAGTTAATGCTCGAGACACCCAAATCCCAGGGTGACAAGGCACCGATCAAGTTCGGCGCGGAAGCGGTATGGTGCACGGAGGCCACTCAGCCGAACAGCTACTGGAGTGGATTTCACATTATCGACATCGATAACGAAGACGTTCTGAGTATCGACCAGATGGTGCTTGACTGGTATTCCAGCGACGCTTGACGGGGATTCCCTCAGGTTTCCCGGATCTCAACTGCTTACCATGGCCAAGCGGTTCTTATCGAATTCCTCGAGAACCTTTCTGACATAATTCTCGGTTTCCGGATAGGGCGGAATCTGCTTCCCGTACTTGATCACCGCATTTTCACCGGCGTTGTAGGCGGCCAGGGCCAGCTTGATGTCGAACTCGAACAGCTGCAACAGATCCTTCAGGTACTGTGCCCCGCCCCGCAGATTTTGTTGCGGATCATAGGAATTTTCGACCCCGTAACGCTGTGCCGTATCGGGCATCAACTGCATCAAGCCCTGGGCACCCTTGCGGGACAAGGCCCTGGGATCGTAAGCGGATTCGACCAGTACAATGGCATGCAGCAGTCCTGGATGCAGATGATACTGTTTGGCGATGTCATCGATGTAGGGAGAAACATTCGCTTTGTTCTTACGCATCTTTTCCAGATCGAAACGACTGCGGCTGCTACTCTTTTTATCCCGACCGCTGCGCCAGACCAAACGGTAGTTGCCTTTCATGGGCTTGTCGGTGAAGTGGACACTCCCATCGGACCCCAGGTACTTGAAGATTTCCGCCTGAACGGTGAATGGCAGGCAGATTGCCGCACACAACAGGAGCCATCTCCCGAAACGACTGTAGTGTGTCTTGTGTTGCGTCACGACTGCTGCCCTGTCCTGAAATGCGCGAATATCAATCCTCAGGCTTAACAGGTTGTTGAAAGCCTATTCACCTTTTCGGCCCGGCCCAGTGAAACTTGAAATGCAACCGGCCCTTCCAATCCACCTCAGGCCCCGCAGCACTTCTTGAATTTCTTTCCGCTGCCACAGGGACAGGGATCGTTGCGTCCCACCTTGGGTTGCGATCTGACCTCGGTTTTGGGTGCCGCCAGTTTGCCATCCACGAAATACCAGCGCCCATCCAGTTTGACGAAACGACTGTTCTCGTGATGGGAACGAGTGACCCCTTTCTCCTTGAAGGTGGCGATAAATTCGACCTGACCCTCTTCATCGGCTTCACCGCCACGCTCGGAATTGACGACCTCCAGCTTGATCCACTGGGAATTCTCAGCCCAGCGGCGGGTGGCGGAAAGATCATGATCGTGGCGGTGGTCCGGATGCAGGGAATCGTGGAGGAATTCGGGTTTATTGACGACAAAGGCGGTGTAACGGGCCCGCATCAGGGCCTCAGCGGTTTGTGCCGGCTGCGAATCATCCAGTATCGGACCGCAACAAACATCAAAATCCCGACCCGAACCACAGTAACACGCCGTCATCACACGCCCCCGAAGGATGTTAAAAGATAGGGTATTTTAACCAATCTTGCCTGACGCGCCATATATCAGGTCAGGAGCGTATCGCGCTTACCTGGAGTCGCCCGATCAAAAAACGAGTCAAGGGAAGAGCATCCAAACAAAAACGTCCCGGGTTTGCACGCCGATCGATCTCACCACGAAGGCTCATCGAGCGTCTGTCCTGCATCTCGTTCGCATGTTCTGCGTGGGAACGAGATGAAGATCGTCAGAACCCCAGCTCCCGTGCGCGTTTTTCCAGGCGTTTCACCGATACTGGGAATTTCGTACCCAGCTCCTGGGCGAACAGGGAGATACGCAGTTCTTCGAGCCCCCAGCGCAGCTCTTCGACCCGTTCATCCACGCGCCGGTCCTTGCGCAATTGCTCATCCCACTGCGCCCATTTGCGCTGAAGATCCGCCATTTCGCGCATCCGCTGCTGATCTCGCGCGGCAGCCTGGGTGAGTTTAACGACCCGTTTCTGAATCCCCTCAAGGTAACGGGGATACTCTCTCAGATGCGGTTCCGGCACCTCCTTAAGGAATCCCTGGTAGACCAGCCGGCTGAGCTGATTCTGCATATCCGTCGCCGAACTCATCCAGTTGATCTGGGTGATGCCCGCAACCGCGGTGCGTGCCTGATGATAGGCCTCAAGAATGCTCATCAGCTGATCACACCACTGCTGCGCCAGGGTCATCATACGTCCCTTACAGGTGTCGATCCGCGCAGTGAAGGACTCCGCATCGCGGATTTCCGCTTGATCGTTGAGGTAGGTCTGGTCGAGGATGAAACTCACCAATTCGTCTTCCAGATCTCCCGTCTGGGCGCCGGACCGCTCACCCGGAGCCGGGGGCACCTTGGCGTAAAGCAGGCGCATCCTCTCCAGGTGGGGGAGATTCTTGCGCAGGTATCGGATCTCCCGGGGGATGTTCAGCATGATCAGGCGGCGGACTCCGGCCCGATGCGTCTTCTGCGCGGTGAATGGAGCATCCAGCAGGCGTATCGCCACCGAATCGCCCTCATCCACGACGGCGGGATACCCCTGCAAACGGATCCCCCCCTGCTCGATCGCTAGTTGTTGGGGCAGTGCCGGAAAATCCCAACGCTTGATCCCACTGCGTTCCAGCTCAGGCGCACTCAGCTGTCGATGTTGAACCTGCGCCTGGATGGCATAGCGCTTTTTCAAGGCCGGCAGATTGCGGCTGGTTTCCAGCGGCTTTCCCTCCGCATCGATCACCCGCAGGCGCATCTGCAGATACAACGGCACATCGGAGGTTTCCCAGGCGTCCTCCGGGATGTGCACCCCACTCAACTGCTTGAGTCGTTCACCCAGCACCTGCACCAATGGGCGGTCTCCCGGTTGCAGCCCTTTCAAGCAGGCATCCGCATAGTCGGGAACCGGCACGAAGGCGCGGCGCAGTTGTTTTGGCAGGCTGCGGATCAGAGTAATGACCCGCTCCCGCAGGAGACCCGGTACCAGCCACTGGAGACGAGCCTCGCTGACCTGGTTGAGCACATCCTGGGGAACCACCAGAGTCACCCCATCCGCGGCCTCGCCGGGTTCAAAATGGTATTCAAGGGGCAGTTGCATACCGTTCAGATCCAGGCTATCCGGGAACAGGTGTGACGGCACGGTCTCTGTTCCACTGCGTAACAGGTCCGCCTCCGAAAGATAGAGATCCTTGGGACGCTTTTTCGAGGCTTGACGCAGCCATTTCTCGAAATCAGGCGTGGTGGAGATCCCTTCTGGGATCCGCTGATCGTAAAATTCGTAAATCCGCTCCTCATCCACGAGGATATCCCGTCGCCGGGATTTCGCCTCGAGATCGTGAACCGCCGCGATCAGCTCCTGGTTGTGTCGCCAGAACGGGGCTCGGGTATGAAAATCCCCGTCGACCAGTGCGGAGCGGATGAAGATCTCCCGTGCCACCACCGGGTCGACGGGGCTGAAATTGATCTTGCGCCGGGGCACCAGGGTAAGCCCGAACAGGGTAACCTTTTCATACCCGGCCACCTGTCCCCGCTTGCGCTCCCAGTGCGGCTCGGAATAGCTGCGATTGAGCAGGTGACCGGCGGCCCGTTCCACCCATTCCGGTTGAATCTGCGCAAGCGTACGAGCGTAGAGTTTGGTAGTCTCCACCAGCTCGGCGGCCACCACCCACTTAGGCTGTTTCCTGAACAGGCCGGATCCGGGATAGATGAAAAACCGGGTATTGCGTGCTCCCAGGTATTCATGTCCCTGGCTCTTGAAGCCGATCTGGCTCAACAGCCCGCTCAGCAGGGCCTGATGGATCTCCTCGTATGCGGATTCCGCCTCATTTTCCCGATACCCCATCTCATGCAGCTGGGCGCGCAGTTGGGTATGTGTATCATGCCACTCCTGGAGGCGGTTCCAGGAGAGAAACTGCTGCTTGCACCAGTCGTGAAACTTGCGTGTGGAGAGATGCCGGCGTTGCCCCTCGACCGCGTCCCAGAGGCTGAGAAAACCCATGAAATCGGACTGTTCGTGGCGAAAGGGGGCATGGGCCAGATCGGCCTGAGCCTGATACTCCAATGGACGATCCCGGGGATCCTGAATACTCAGCGCCGAGGCGATCACCAGGACCTCCCGCAGGCAATGCTGGTGGGCCGCCTCCAGGAGCATCCGTCCGATCCGCGGATCCACCGGAAGCCGGGCCAACTGACGGCCCAGGCGGGTGACCTGGCGCAGACCGTCCACCGCACCGATCTCCTCCAGAACCCGGTAACCGTCCTTGATCAGGCGTGAATCGGGCGGGTCGATAAAAGGAAAGTCGGCAATCTCTCCCAGGCGCAACAGTTTCATCTGCAGGATGACCGAAGCCAGATTGGTGCGCTGGATTTCCGGTTCGGTATAGGCCGGCCGGTCGTTGTAATCCTCCTCGGAGTAGAGGCGGATGCAGATACCCGCCGCTACCCGGCCACAACGTCCCTTGCGCTGGTCCGCCGAGGCCTGGGCCACTCGTTCCACCGGCAGGCGCTGCACCTTACTGCGGTGGCTGTATCGGCTGATCCGGGCATACCCGGTATCGATCACATAACGTATACCGGGGACAGTCAGGGAGGTCTCGGCCACGTTGGTGGCGAGCACGATGCGACGGCTGGTATGGGGTTTGAACACCCGCCCCTGCTCAGCCAGGCTGAGCCGAGCATAGAGCGGTACGATCTCCGTCGCCTGTAACTTGTGTTTGCGCAGATTTTCCGCAGTTTCCCTGATCTCCCGTTCACCGCTGAGGAAAACCAGAATATCTCCCCGATCACGGGTTGAAAGCTCGTCCACCGCATCCAGAACCGCCTGCTGCATGGGATCGTCGCGTTCGTTTTCGGACGCTTCCACGGGAGGCCGGTAACGCACCTCCACCGGGTAGGTGCGACCGGACACCTCGATGATCGGTGCGTCGCTGAAATGCTGGGAAAACCGTTGGGGATCGATCGTGGCCGAAGTCACAATCAGCTTCAGGTCCGGACGCTTGGGCAGCAGTTGTCTGAGGTAGCCAAGGATGAAGTCGATATTCAGACTGCGTTCGTGGGCCTCATCGATGATCAGGGTATCGTACTGGTTGAGGTAGGGATCCTGTTGAATCTCCGCCAGTAGGATACCGTCGGTCATCAGTTTAACGTGGGTATTGGCTCCGATCCGGTCGCTGAAGCGAACCTTGTATCCGACCTGCTCACCGGTGGCCGAACCCAGTTCGGCGGCCACCCGGGAAGCCAGAGAGCGGGCCGCCATGCGGCGTGGCTGGGTATGTCCGATAAACCCTTCCACACCCCGACCCAGGCTCAGGCAGATCTTGGGCAGTTGAGTCGACTTGCCGGAACCGGTCTCGCCACAGAGGATCACCACCGGGTGTTTCGCAATCAGAGCCTTGATTTCATCAAGACGCTGGGTAATCGGCAGTTCCGCGGGAAAAGCGGGTACCGGCAACGAGGCCCTGCGGGCACTCAGGCGCTCCTGGGATGCCCGGATCTGATGCCACAGATCCACAAGTCGCTGGGAATCGTCACCCGGTTTGCTGGATCTCTGGGTCAGACTGCGCAGACGCCGGGAAAGCCGATGGCGATCCACCAGCATGCAACCGTCCAGTTCCTGGCGGCTGGGAAGTTCGCTAAGGCTTATGTCCGGACCTGCCGGTGACGATTCCTGTTTCACGTTGTGAAGGTCATCGGCTGATTGTCCGCAATGAGATGATTCACCTGATCCGCAATACAGATCAGGATATCATGGATACCCGACAGAACGCTCCAGAGATCAGAGAATCACTGCCGGTCGAGCAATCAGTGCCCTCCCCCTTTCAGCGCGGAAACCATGCCTTCAATGGTAGCCTTGGCATCGCCGAAAATCAGCGAGGTGTTGTCCTGGTAGAACAGCAGATTGTCCACACCGGAGTAGCCGGGACTCATCGAACGTTTCAGGAAATAGACCTGCCGGGACTTAGCCGCATCCAGGATGGGCATACCGTAAATCGGACTGGAGCTATCCGACTTCGCTGCCGGATTCACCACATCGTTGGCCCCGACCACCAGGGTGACATCGGCGGTGGGAAACTCGGGATTGATCTCATCCATCTCCATCACATGATCGTAGGGAATGTCAGCCTCCGCCAGCAGCACGTTCATGTGTCCCGGCATACGTCCGGCAACCGGATGAATGGCGAACTTGACGCTCACGCCCTTGGCTTCGAGCAGTTCCATCATCTCTTTCAGAGAGTGCTGGGCCTGCGCCACAGCCATACCGTAACCCGGAACGATGATGACCTTGTTGGCATCCTCCATCCAGTAGATGGCATCCTCGACCGATGCGGATTTCACACCCTTCTGCGCCGCCTGGCTGGCCGCGCTGGCTTCCCCGCCCGAATCACTGCCGAAACCACCAAACACCACATTGACGATCGAGCGGTTCATCGCCCGGCACATGATGAAAGAGAGGATCGCGCCGGAGAAACCGACCAGGGCGCCGACGATGATCAACAGCAGATTGCCCAGGGTGAAGCCGGTGGCCGCTGCGGCCCATCCGGAATAACTGTTGAGCATGGAGATGATGACCGGCATGTCGGCCCCGCCGATGGGGATGATCAGGGTAAACCCGAGAATGAAGGCCAACAGTGTCATCAGCACCAGGGAGGTCATGCTTTCGGTCATGCCGAAATGGATGCCCAGTCCCACGGTCGCAGCAGCCAGGGCGGCATTCAGGGCGTGCTGTCCCTGAAATTTGACCGGCGCACCACTGACCAGTCCCTGCAACTTGGCGAAGGCCACCACGGAACCCGAGAACGTGATCGCACCGATAATGATACCGGCGGACAACTCACCCATCATCACCGGATTGAGACTGCCGTCGGCGCTGTGGTTGAGATAGGTTCCAATCGCCACCAGCACCGCGGCCATACCGACGAAACTGTGTAATGCTGCGACCAGTTGCGGCATCGCGGTCATCTGCACCCGGGACGCCAGTACCGCACCGATCAGGGCGCCGGCGGCAACACCCGCAAGGATGAAACCATATGACTGGACTTCATGTCCGAGCAGGGTGGCGAGTATCGCGATGCCCATGCCGGTCATACCAAGATAGTTGCCGCGACGCGCCGACGCAGGGTGGGTCAGCCCCTTCAGGGCCAGAATGAACAGAATCGCCGAAACCAGATAGGCGATCGACTGGGTGTTTGCAGATATCTCCATCGTTCAGGTTCTCACTTATCTTTTTTCTTGAACATGGCCAGCATGCGGTTGGTGACCAGAAACCCGCCAAACACGTTGATGGAAGCCAACAGGACGGCGATGAAACCAAAGATTTCCGCGGCGGCGCCCACATTTTCCAATCCGGTTACGAGTAACGCACCGACGATAATGATGCCGGATATGGCATTGGTCAGCGCGACCAGCGGGGTATGCAGGGACGGCGTGACGCCCCAGATGACCCAGTAACCGATAAAACAGGACAGGACGAAGACATAAAGCGCAACGAGTGTGTCTGGCATAGGTTTTTCTCTTTCTCGTTATGATTCGATGGCAGTACAGCGATCAGGATTCGGACTTCAGACGCATGGCGGCCGTGATCTCGTCAGCGTCCAGATCCTTGAGCACCAGGCCGTCATCGCCTTTTTCCACCATGATGTTCAGCAGGTTCATGATGTTGCCTGCATAGAAATTACTCGCATCCGAGGCCACCATCGAAGGGTAGTTCGTATGACCGATCAGGGTGACCCCGTGTTTGACCACGACCTGGTTGGCCTCGGTCAGGGGACAATTACCCCCATTGGCTGCCGCCAGATCCACGATGACCGATCCATCACGCATGCGTTTCACCACCTCTTCGGTGATCAGCACCGGGGCGGG
>JBNLFS010000073.1:0-34204 GCA_050305635.1 Candidatus Thiodiazotropha sp.
CCCAGACCCACCCCATCAACGGTAACGCCGATCACGGTCGTGATGATCCCTGTCACGACCATGCCCCCGATCATGTCTCCGGTCCCAATCATGGTCGCGGTAACGTCTGTTGTCGTGATGATGATGCCGGTCATCGCAACGCCGGTGATCTCTGCAACGATAGCCGTCACGATAATCGTCGCGATAGTCATAGTGCGGATAGTGGCTGTAGTGCAGATCCAGCAACAGGTTGTTGAGCCGCACATGCGGCAGTTCATGGGCCTGAGCCGGTACGGCCACGAAAAGAGAAGTGGAGAGCAGGGTGCCCAGCAACAGGGTTTTCATCAGCGGTTTCATAGTGAACCTCCTTTTGGTTGATCCTGTGGGACAGCTTAGGGAGGTTTGGCTGAACGAACGCTGAATGAAATCGCTCCTTATGTCATGGGTACAATTTTACATTCCTCAGTCTTCCGGGCTTGTTCGTCACCCGCTTCGCGCATGCCGAAATGATGATGTCCGCTGCATTATTAACCCGGCACCTGAACATGGCATATTTTGGTGCCGGGTTAATAAATCCCCTCAACGACCACTCGATTTCTTCCGCGTTCCTTCGCCCGGTACATCGCCGTATCCGCCCTCTGCAGCAGATCGATCAGGGTATCCTGCTTTCGGCAACAGGCCACACCGAAACTCCCGGTATTGCCACCCACTTCGACGAAGATATGCTGTTCTAACCGGACTCTGATCTTCTCCGCCAGTTGCCGGGCCTGATCAAGATTGGTCTTTGGCGTCAGAATCAGGAACTCTTCACCACCCCAACGGGCCACTACATCGCTGGCTCGGGAGGATTGGGTGAGAATTTTGGCCAGATCCCTTAGCACCAGATCACCGGTATGATGGCCATAGGTGTCATTGACCTGTTTGAAATGGTCCAGATCCACCATGATCAGTGACAGCGGCGTGTTGTAGCGCAGACTCTGCTTCAACTCGTAGTCGAACAGCTCTTCAAACTTCATGCGGTTGTAGAGCTTGGTCAGCCGGTCCGTCGATGAGAGTTCCTGCAGCAGCTCCTTGTCTCGCTCCAATTTGGAGTTGGCCCGCTCCAGCTCAGCCTGGGTCTCCTGCAACCGTTCGTATGCCCTGGAGAGTTCGTCAACCTTCTCATTCAACTGCTCGGTCCGCTCCGCAACCCGTCCCTCGAGCCCGACGTAGAGTTTGGCGTTCTCGATCGACACCCCCATCTGGGAACTCAGCAGGTTGAGCAACTCCAGATGTTCCGGTGTGAAGGCGTCGCTGATCAGATTGTTTTCCAGATACAGCACGGCGCTCAGCCGGCTGCGGTGTGATAGCGGCAGGCAGAGAATCGATTTCGGGCTATGTTCGAGCACATAGGGATCGGCGGTGAACATCCCCTCGCGGGCCGCGTCCTGCAACACCAACCGCTCTCCGGTTCTGGCGACATAGTGGACGATGGCGACGGAGAGATCGCTTCGCGCTTCCAGCCGCTGCGGTTCGAGTGTGTGGTTTTTCCGCGACGCCGAATCAGCCGCGACCGCGACGTCCAGACGGCCCTGATCGTCGGCGCTGATCAGAAAGCCTCGCTGGGCGCCGGCGTTCTCCATCACCTGGGTCATCACCTTGTCGAGCAGTCGTTCGAGAACAATCTCTTCGGCGATGGTCTGCGACACCTTCAGCACCGAGGCCAGATCGAGGGTGTGCATGGGATGTTCGCTGGAACGCATCGAGATGCCCGGGGACAGCGCGTTTCCGGGTTCCACCGCCCCCAACAGCTCGCCATACTTCTCTCTCAGCGCCACCACCTTGGTCTCGGCACCCCATCGGCCGTAGGCATGCAGCGCATCGCGCAGATAGACGCGCGCTATCTTCAGACGCCCCTTCTCCAGGTAGTAACGCCCGGCCAACTCGCTGATCAGGGCCTCGTCATGGACATAGCCGTTTTCCGAGGCCAACACGATCGCCCGGTCGTAACATGACTCCACCTTGTCCGGCTCGGGCGACAAGCGTGAGCATTCCGCTTCCAGCAACAAATGCTTGTGAGCGTAATTCATGGGCGCGCTCTGTGCCCATCGCCTGAACTCGTCGCGACTGCTGTCGACTGCTTGCAGCAACTGTTCGCGACACTCCCCGTGGGTGTTCTCCGCCAGTGCAAGGCGGGTCAGGGAGGCGTAGAAGTGGCACAACGGCACATGGATGATGCCCATGACACTGTGCAGATACTGTTCTGCCTTCTGCGCATGTTCCAACGCCTGGTCGTAAGCGCCGAACAGGTACTCGAGGATCAGTTTGTTGAAGTAGTAGAGGAAGCAGATGGTCTTATCGTTCTCTTCCTGAAACAGGTGGGCCATCGCCCTCTCGTCGAAAGCCTCACCGACGAGCTTGAGGGGATCCGCAGAACGACCCAGCAGATTGAGGACGGTCTGGTGAAAGATCTCCGTCCAGTGGAGCACCGCCTGTTGGTCCAGCCGGGCAATCGCCTTGCGGTAAGTGGTGAACTCCTTGTCGGTCTCCGGTAGGCGTCGCGCGCTGAACAGGGTGTGGTGGCAGTAGACATGCGCGCTCAGGGCGGTGAACAGCAGATCCCCCTGATCCAGTCCGCTGCGGTAGGCCTCGAGCAACGGATTTAATGTCTCTCTGAGCAGATGCTTCCAGTGATGCACAAAGAGATAGACGTTGAGATAGATCTTGGTCTTAAAGTTGTGCGCCTTGAGGCGTTTCATCAGATCGATGGCGAGCCGGCCGAAGGCGTCGCCGTCGTCATAGCGCCCTTCAGCGGCGCACAGGATCAGCGCGTAGACCGAATAGGCGAAGGCCGAGTCCGCGGCATTGCCCAGGCTCAGGGAGAGCTCCACCTGCTTCAGCACCAGCAGGGTGAAAAGCTCCGGTGTGTAGTTGTACGCCGGGCTGGCCAGAGTGGTCAGGGTATCCATGACGACCAGGGCGCGGGGATTGGTCATTTTCGGCAGCTGGACCAGACTCTCGATACTGCGCTCGCCGAGAATTTCGCGGATATGGGCCAGACCCGCGCCGATGGCCTGGGGCTCGACCGGCTGGGCGAAGTGGATATCGAAGCTGTCGAGATAGGCCAGGCCGCTCTCCACCGCCTGCTTTAACTGATTGCGGGCGGTATTGGCCAGGATGCGTATGCGATAGACCTTGGCCTTGCGCAGACTGTCGTGGACGTTCGACAGCACCTGCCCGATCAGCGTCTCCATCGCATCATAGCGCTGACACAGATAGGCCGCCTCGGCAGCCTCTTCATGCAGCGACAGGGTCAGCTCGGGGTGCCGGTTCCAGGCCTCGTCCGGCAACAAGGCGATACCCTGGGTCAGGTAACCGAACGCGACGCTGTTGGCAGCGGAACGTTTCGCCTTCTGGCCGGCCTGCAGGTTGAGACGAGCCAGGTGCGTCCGCTCCTGCAGATCTTCGATCAGGCGACTGCTGAGGTTGAGATGATTGGTCAGCGTGAAGATCTGCTCATCCTGCTGCTCCGGCGCGAGGCGTTGCAACAGCAGGCGACCGATGCGCCGGTGAACCGCTTCTTTCTCATTGTCATCGATCAACGAATAGGCCGCCTGCTGGATACGATCATGCAGAAAGCGGTAGCTCAGCTCCGCGGGACCGGTGGCCTCGTAGAGCAGGGGGCTCTCACCCAACGGATAGATCAAGCCGCTGCGCACCGCCGGCGACAGCAGCAACGCGCAGTCGGCAATTGTCTGTTCATGCACGATCGCCAGCGTTTTCAGGTCGAACCGTTCGCCGATTCCCGCGGCCAGCTTGAGGGCCGCCAGGGTAGGCTCGGGCAGGTGGCCGATCTTCTCCACCATCAGCTCCACCACCGAGTCGGCGATCTCCGCCCCGGCGATGCGTTCCGTCTCCCAGCGCCACTGGCCCAGTTCGGGATCGAAATCGATGAAGCCCTCCGCATACAGGGCCTGGAGCAATTGAATCAGGAAGAAGGGGTTGCCCAGGGTCTTTTCCATGCAGATCCCGGCCAGCGCCTCGACCCGTTCCTCGTCTGTCTGCAGACTGTCCGCGATGATGGCCCTGACCTGCTTCAGCTTGAGGGGCTGCAGGGTGACTTCCGAGAGGGTGGCGCGGGTGTTCCGGATCTGCTCCAGGGTCAGACTCAGCGGGTGGGCGGCATCCACTTCGTTGTCCCGGTAGGTCCCCACGATCAGCAGGAAGCGGGTATCCCCGTCGCCCATGAAGCGTTCGAGCAACCGCAACGAAGCGCTGTCGGCCCACTGCAGGTCGTCCAGGAACAGGGTCAACGGGTGATCTGCGCTGCAAAAGGCGTGAATGAAACGTTGAAACACCAGATTGAACCGATTTTGCGACTCCTGGGGAGGCAGCGATTGGATCTGGGATTGAGGGCCGATGATATGCGCCACCTCGGGAATCACCGCCTCCACCACCTGCCCGTTGGGACCCAGCGCCTGCAACAGTCGCCTGCGCCACTGATGGATCTCCGATTCGCTCTCCGACAGCAGATGTCTGACCAGCTCCTTGAAGGCCTGGATAAAGGCATAGTATGGAATGCTGCGGTTGAGCGGATCGAATTTGCCCATGACGAAATGGCCCCGTTTAGCCACCACGGGTTTCTGCAGTTCGTGCACCAGGGTCGTTTTGCCCACACCGGAGTAGCCGCCGATCATCACCAGCTCTCCACTGCCCCGACTGATCCGTTCGAAGGCTTCGAGCAATACCTGAGTCTCCCGCTCCCTGCCGTAGAGCCGCTGGGAAACGGAGAAGGTGCTCGAAATGTCATGCTCGCCAGGGATGAAGGAGGCGTCGGTATCCCCGTTCTCCAACTGCCGCAGGCAGATTTCGAGATCCGTTCGTAAACCGTAGAGGCTCTGATAGCGCGCCTCGGCATCCTTTGCCAGTAGCTTCATGACCACCGCAGACAAGGCAACGGGCAGTGTCGGGGCCAGCTCATGGGGCGCAACGGGCTGCCTGGCGATATGCGCATGCACCATCTCCATCGCGTCTTCCGCCTTGAACGGAAGCTGCCCGGTGAGCATCTCGAAGAGCGTCACCCCCAGTGAATAGAAATCACTGCGGTAATCCAGTTGGCGGTTGGTGCGGCCGGTCTGTTCCGGTGAGATGTAGGACAGGGTGCCCTCCATCACGTCCCGGTGCAGTTGCACGGCCCTTGCGGTCTGCGGTCCAGAGGTTAAACCCAGATCGATGAGTTTGAGCTGACCGGTGTGCCGGTTCCAGACGATGTTCGAGGGATTGATGTCCTTATGCACCCACCCCCCCGAATGGAGGCGCTCCAGCCCCTGGATAAGCTCGAGCACGACCCGTAGAGAGACCTCCGGGCGCAACCGTTCATTAGCAACAATGCGATCAAGCGATACACCGCCGAAGTCTTCACACACCAGGGCGGCGGATCCGCCCTGCTCCACCCAGTCGATGACCTTGACGATGTGTGCGTCATCAAACGATCTGAGGTTTTCATATTCCTGTCGGAGGCGTGCGATCTCGCCCTGGGTGGGGTATTCGCTACGCAGGATTTTCAGAATAACAGGACTACGGTCCTCCTGGCGGATTCCCCGATAGATGAGCGTCAGGGTGCCTTGATGGATCAATTCATCGAGAGTGTAGCCAGATATCGACACATGCAACCCCTGTAAGAGTTGAGGGGGCCGAAGCTTTTCGTCTATGAATAGTCCTTTATATTCATCCCGTTACGCTTCAGCACATCCGCAATCTTTCTGCCCTTTCCCGCCAGGCGCGAGAGATCAACGAATCCGGGTACCACGCCTTGATTCAGCTTCACTTCCCATTCGTCGATTTCAGTTTCAAGATATATCAGCAATTTATTGGAACAACCTTGACAGGAATCACCGCAACGCTCCTCTTCACTCATATCGAATGGCAACACGGCACGGATCTGTTCGATCAGCCGGCGCATCGCGGTGACGGTATCGGGTTTTCGAGCGGACGACTTCATTGATATCAGGGTCCTGCCATCCTCGTGGGTTACACCGTCGATTCAATCAAACCATTATCTCCGATCCATGTGGCAGTCACCAAACCGACCACTTTTCCACTCGCACCAAGCAACCTGCCGGATTTCGAATGATGTCCAATACTTAAGGAAGATATTCCTCAGCTCAAGCCCTCCCAGCTTATACCACTGACGCTCTCATTGTGTAAAAATGACGATATCTTTACATTATTCTGACAGTCCGTTTCGCAACCGCCGAACCCTGAGGACTTCACATGATTCCAAAAAATCCCATTGCCAGCCTGCTCGGGCTCTCCCCCTTCAAACCGCTTCAGGAACACATGGGGCTGATCAAGGCATGCATCGCCGAGATCCCGGGGCTGTTCGAGGCCCTGATCGCCGGTGACCCGGAGGGCGTCAAGGCCGCCAAGGAGAAGATCTTCGATCTGGAACATCAGGCCGACGAGATCGAAAACAACATTCGCGCGCATCTGCCCAAGAGCCTGTTCATGCCCGTTGACCGGCGTGACCTGCTGGAGCTGCTGGAGATGCAGGACAGTATCGCCGATACCGCCCAGGATATCGCCGGACTGATGATGGAGCGGGACATGTCGGTACCCGAGGGCATGGCTGAACCGCTGATGGCCTTCGTCAACCGCTGTGTCGATACCTGCAACCAGGCTTCCACCATCATCGAGGAATTGGATGAACTGCTTGAGACGGGCTTCCGGGGCAACATGGCCAGCCGGGTGGAGGAGATGGTGGAGCAGCTTTCGATCATCGAGGATGAGACCGACGAGATGGGGATGACCCTGTCACGCAGTCTGTTTGCCCAGGAAGACAGCATGAAGCCGGTTTCGGTGATGTTCTGGTATCAGATGATCCAGTGGATTGGAGATCTCGCGGACTACGCGGAAAAGGTGGGGGACCGGATGCGGCTGCTGATCGCACGCTGAACCCGGAGTTTTACACATCTTCCATCCATACAATTCAAATTAAGGGGTGTTTTCGTGACGATCATCAGCGAATGGGGAACCGTGTTTATCGTCCTGGCCGTTATTTTCGGTCTGTATATGAGCTGGGGTATCGGCGCCAACGATGTGGCCAACGCCATGGGCACCTCGGTGGGCTCCGGCGCGATCACCGTGAAGCAGGCGATCGTCATCGCCGCCGTTTTTGAGTTCGCAGGAGCCTTTCTCGCCGGCGGCTCGGTAACCAAGACCATTCGCAAGGGCATCATCGACCCGAGCACGATCGCGGACTCCCCGGAACTGCTGATCTACGGCATGCTGGCCTCGTTGCTGGCGGCTGCGATCTGGCTGATGGTCGCCTCCCACCGGGGCTGGCCGGTCTCCACCACCCACTCCATCGTCGGGGCAATCGTCGGTTTCGCCGTCGCGGGTATTGGCATGGAGGCGGTACAATGGGGCCAGATCGGCAGCATCGTCGCCAGTTGGATCGTCTCTCCCCTGGTTGGCGGTCTGATCTCACTGCTGCTGATGCTGAGTATCCGCCGCTTGATCCTGAATACCGACACCCCCTTCCGCAATGCCCAGCGTTGGGCGCCTTTCTATGTCTTCCTGGTGGGCTGGATCGTCTCCCTGGTCACCCTGTTCAAGGGGCTCAAGCACCTCAAGCTGGAACTCTCCATGAGCGAAAGCCTGATCGTCTCGACCCTGATCGGCCTGGCTGTCGCGGGGATCGGCAAATACATGATCAACAAGGTGAAGATTGACGATGAGGCGGACCGGGACTTCCATTTCGCCAGCGTGGAGAAGGTGTTCACACCGCTGATGGTGTTCACGGCATGCGCCATGGCCTTCGCCCACGGCTCCAATGATGTGGCCAATGGCATCGGTCCGATGGCGGCGGTGCTGTCACTGGTCCACAGCGGCGGCGACATCGCCCAGAAATCCAGTCTGCCTGTCTGGGTCCTGCTGGTCGGTGGTGCGGGTATCGTGGTCGGTCTCGCCACCATGGGCTACCGGGTCATGCAGACCATCGGCACCCGGATCACCGAACTCACCCCGACCCGGGGCTACTGCGCCACCCTGGCGGCCGCCACCACCGTGGTGATCGCCTCGAAAACCGGTCTGCCGGTCTCCACCACCCAGATTGCGGTGGGCTGCGTCATGGGGGTGGGCCTGGCCCGGGGCCTGGGCGCCATCGATCTGCGGGTGGTGGGCGGCATCGTCGTCTCCTGGGCGGTGACCCTGCCGGCGGGGGGGATCCTGGCCGCCGTGTTTTTCTTCATTCTCAAGGCCATTTTCAGCTGAGTTCACCGTTGAACCTCAACCGGCGGCGGCAATGGAGATGACCCGGGCGAAGGATCAGCCGGTACTCGCGCCCTGTGAAAACACCCGGTTGATCAAGGGCATCCCGTTTCCCGTCCCTGTGTCATTCCGCCAGTTGCTCGTCACCGGTCCACCGGGCGCGGGCAAAAGCAGTCAGATTCGCGCACTCGGCGGCTGGTCCCAGGAGGGTTACATCGATCTCTCCCAGGAGGGCTGGTGGCGCGACCAGATGCTCACCCTGCGCCCCAGAGAGATCCACCTCGGGTTTCCCTTTCACGGCGTCAAATATGCCCTGTCCGTGTTCGACGGTCCCTGGCTGGATGCCACAGAACCGCTGCAGATGGCCTATGAACGGATCCAGATCCCACCGCCCCGCCCTTTTCCGCTGATGGTGGACTGGCGCAGGAAATATGTCTTCGAATTCCTCCTGCCTCCGGCGGAACAGCTGTTTGCACAGCGGCAGGCCCGTGCCCGTCGGGGCACCCACCCGGTGGACCGGAAACTGACCCGGGACCAGGTCGAACGGCAGCTCGCGCTGTTCGAGGATGCGGCCCGCTACCTATGGCGTCAGGGACTTCTGGTCCACGTGCGACGGGGGCTGGATCAACCGCCCCTGTGTTTCAGCCCTCAACGGTGACGCCATGGCGCAATCCGGACTAAAAAGTAAGAAAGGCCTGCTGAAGCGACTGCGAAAACTCTTCTCCGGGCTCGAGCAGTGCGACTCGGTGGACTTGAAGCAGTCCTATCATCTGGCGGATCAGAAGGTCCGGGTCTCTCTGCCCGGCTATCCTCTGCAGCTCAACCTGCCCGACAGCGGCAAGGTCCTGCATCTCTATCCGGAATGCCTCTCTCTGGCCGTGCTCTCCCGCTGCCGCAGCCAGGCCTATCTGCTGTTCGATCCGGACCGCTACTACCATCAAATCTCGGGATTCTGCCGGCTCGATGACGGCGATAAGATCAGCCTCCACAGCGGCAACCCCCTGGCTGAGTGCCAGGGCATCCCGACCCGGGATGGGGAGACCCTGATGACCATCCGCAACGAAGGCGGCGATCTGATCTTCCGCGATCACACCCTGCATCAGGGCAGTTGCCTGTCCCCGCTGTTAAAAGGGAAACGCCACATCAGCATCACCCATTGGCGGCACCGCAAACTCAAACGGCTGAAACAACTCTTCGGTGGAAAAATCGCCCCCCTGTCGAACGCACAGGCCCTGCAACTGATCATCCGGGTCAATGACCTGCTGGACCGGGAGGTCTATCGTGAACACAACGCCGCAGGCCGACCCGGGGGCGTGCTGAGACTCCCGGACGATCTCACCCCGATTATCGTAGGGGACCTGCACGGCCGGGTGGACAATCTGCTCACCCTGCTCAGTCACAACGGATTTCTCGAAGGCCTGGAAAAAGGCACCGCGTGTCTGCTGATTCTCGGCGACGCGGTCCACAGCGAAGCCGAGGGTCGCTATGAGGAGATGGACAGTTCCATCCTGATGATGGACCTGATCCTGCAGCTCAAGGTGCGATATCCGGAGCGGGTGTTCTATCTGCGGGGCAATCATGACGGATTCTCCGATGAGATCGCCAAGGGGGGTGTGGTCCAGGGGATGCTCTGGAAGAAGGTCCTGACCAAGGTTCGCGGCAAGGGCTACCGCAAGGAAATGGAGCGTCTCTACGAACACCTGCCCCTGCTGGCCTGGTCCGCAGAGATGATCTGCTGTCATGCCGCCCCACCCACCTCACGGATCGATGCGGCCTCGCTGGTCGACATTCAAAACCACCCCGGCTTGATCAAGGAACTGACCCGCAACCGTCTGAAGACACCCTCCCGGCCGGGTGGCTATACGAAAGGCGATGTGAAACGACTCAGAAAGCTGCTTGAGGTCGATCCCGCTACACCCTTGATCGTCGGCCACACCCCTCTTTCCATGGACGACACCCTGTGGCGTGATGTGGGTCAGATCGAAAACCACTATGTGGTGTACGGAGGTCACCCGGATTGGGTTGGGGTGATGACCCGGGTGGACGGTTACATGGTGCCGCTCATCTACCCGGTCGAGCCGCTGCAGGACTATCTCAATCAATCATCGGATTGAGCCGCCTGATCCTCATCGGACAGGAGTACCGTTTTAGCCATGCGTTTGGCGAAATAGTAGATACGCTTCTGCTTCTCGATAATGTCGATCTCAGTGGTATAGGCGGCGATCCGGTTCGGTTCCTCGGCCACCAGCCTGCGCGCCTGGTGAAGCGCGGCCGAGTTGGCCATGGCATTGATCTCATCCTTCATGGCGATCACCGAGCGAGCCACCTCCTCGTTGGTCTGCGAGACCGCCTGCACCGCGCCCATCACGGATCTCTTCACCACCTTTTGAAATCCCATCAGCACCTCGCGGGTCGGCATGCTAATGGAAAAACCATGCTGCAGCCGTTCATAGCCCAGGGCGACCAGATTGGTCTCGATGGTGTCGCCGATGTTCTCCAGATCGGCCACCGCCTCCATCAGTCCCAGAAACTCCTCGGTCTGTTTATCGGTGAGGCTCTGTTTACTGATCTTGCCCAGGTATTCAAGGATCTGCCCATAGAGGATGTCCACCACGTCATCCATTTGCGCCACCGCCCGCAGGGACTCCCGGTTACCGGTGAGGATCGCCGGCATGATCCGCTCCAGCATCTCCTGCACCCGCTCCCCCATGTGCAACACCTCCAGGCGGACCCGGTCCAAGGCCAGCGAAGGCGTGCTCAGCAGTTCATCGTCCAGGTATTTTGCGCTGACCGTCAGCTCCTCGCTGTCGATCAGGCGTTCCGGCACCAGCCGTTCCACGACCCGGGCGAATTGGGTGGTGAAGCCAATGAACAGCAGGGTGTTGGCGAGATTGAAGATGGTGTGCGCATTGGCGATCTGCCGCGGGGTCTCGGCGCCCAGGCGTTCGAGGCCCGCGAGTTCCGGATGGCTGGGTGAAAACAGGCTGACAAAATCCCCCAGCTGAGGAATGAAAGCGACCCAGATCAGCACGCCCAGCACATTGAACAACACATGGACCAGGGCTGCCCGAACCGCTTCCCGGGGTTTACCGATGGAGGCGAGCAGGGCGGTCACACAGGTACCCACGTTTGCACCGAAGGCCAGGGCGATACCCGCATTCAGGGTGATGAACCCCTGACTCGCCATGACGATCACAATACCCGTGGTGGCGGATGAGGATTGAATGAGTCCGGTAAAGGCCGCGGCCACGAGAATACCCACCAGGGGGCTTTCCATGCGTACCATCAGATCGAGGAAGGGCTGATAGGTGCGCAGCGGCTGCATTGCGTCGCTCATCACGCTCATACCGAAAAACACCAGCCCCAGCCCCATCAGCATGCCGCCGTACTGCTTGACCCGCTCCTGCTTGGACACGAACAGCATGGTGAAGCCGAGGCCGATCATCAGGAGTGCCGCCTTGGTCACCTTGAAGGCGACGATCTGCGCGGTGATCGTGGTGCCCACATTGGCGCCCATGATCACACCGATGGACTGGGACAGGGTCATCAGCCCGGCGGTGATGAATCCCACCACCAATACCGTGGTGACCGATGAAGACTGGATGATCGCGGTGACGAAAGCCCCGGTGGCGGCACCCATGAAGCGATTGCTGGTCAACTTGGCCAGGATGCCCTTCATCCTTTCACCGGCCACAGCCTTGAGGGCATCGGCCATCTGTTCCATGCCGAACAGGAACAGCGCCAGCCCGCCGAACAGCTGCATGCCCATCACACCCCATTCGATCGACGGCTCGGCGTCGGCAGCGGCAAACGCAGGCATCGCCAGGCTCGCGCAGAGCATGGCGAGCAACAGCAGAAGACCCTGGGTCAACCTGCCGGCGAAGCGGGAATGTAACTCAAATAGCATACCGTTTACCCATGGTTTTTATTGGTTTGATCATCCAATTGTTTGTAAACGGCACCTGCCTGTGCCTGCCCGCCCGCGGCGCTGCGTAGGGTGAACGATCACCACCTCGATTCGGACCCGGGTGTGGTTCCACCACCCGTCTTGAGATGGCTGTTCCCGCATGAAGGATTCACCGCAACCCTACAAGAAGTAGTGTCGTCTCTCGTGCGGAATTATTTAACAAAATGGTAGCCTGTCTGTAACAGCTTGTCCCCCATGCCATGACGCCTGGAGTGTTTTGCACTGTCCCGCAGTGCTTCGCATTCTGCCGGATCCCGGGTTGCACTTCGTTTCACCCGGGCTACGCGGCTCAGACAATCCGCTCGATGCGCACCTTGAGCACCGAACGCTCATCCGCCTCGATCACTCCGATCCGATAACCCTGCTCCTCGATCCAGTCCCCCTCCGCGGGAATCTGCCCCAGGCGACTCACCACCAGCCCGCCGATGGTCAGGGCCTCGTGAACCGGGAACTGAACGTGCAGGATATCATTGAGCTCGGAAACCGCGACCCGGCCACCGACCAGATGGGAATCTTCGCTCTCATGCTCGATGTAGAGCCGCCGCTTGGGATGGTACTCATCGAAGTCGTAGCCGACATCGATCTCCCCCACCACCTCTTCGAACACATCCTCCATGGTGAGGATACCGACCGCGGAACCGAACTCATCCACCACAATGGCCATGTGATCCTCACGGGCCTGCAGCAGAGGCAGTGCCTGGTCGATGGTTTGCCGCGGTGAGAGGTACAGTGCCGGAGTGATGTAGTCCATCACCGACTGGTTCTGCAGATCCAGTTGCATCAGGTCCCAGGTATCCAGGGTCAGAATGCCCTTCACATTGGTGATGTTGCCCCGATACACCGGCAACCGGTTGAACCCATGCTTGGTGACCAGGCGGATCGCCTCCTTCATGTTGCGCATCTCATTGAAACCCACCACATCGGGCAGGGGGATCATCGCCTCACCCACAGTGATCTCGGCAAAGCGCATGATGCGCCGGATCTTCTTTCGGTCGATGCCATGAGACCCGGAGCTGGATTCCGAGGCATCGAGCAGCACCCGCAACTCCTCCCGGGTGATGAACATGTTCTGCGGAATGCTGCCGCCACCCACGATTCGGGTCACCAGCCGCGCCACCCGGGTGAAGATGAAAATCACCGGGTAGAAGACATAGGAGAAGAAGCGCAGCACATAGATCAGGCGCTGCACCAGATTGTCCGCCTCCTGCTGAAATACGCTCTTCGGCACCACCTCGCCGAAAATCAACAGCACCGGGGTAAGAATCAGCACCGAGATCAGATCTCCGACCGGACCGAACAGATCGATACACACCAGGGCGCCCAGCGTCGAGATGATGACCGTGGCGAGATTGGTGCCGACCAGGGTGGTGCCGAGGATCACATCCGGAGTGCGGAACAGCTTGAGGACCAGGGCCGCGCCGCGATTGCCCATCTTCGCCTGATGGCGCAGTTTCAGCTTGTCCGAATTGACCATGGCGATCTCGGAGCCGGAGAAAAAGCCCTTCAGCAGCAGGAACACTATGATGATCAGGAGTTCAACGGTCCAGTCCATGTCAGGCCTCCCGGTCCGGGTTCGTGTCCTGGGGATCGGCCGCACTATCCGGGGGTTCCGTCCGCTCGTCATCCCGTTCCCGGTCAGCGGTTATCTCCTCGTTCACGATCTTGCTGACCTGAACCTGACTGATGCGCAACCCCGTCACCTCCCGGGCGACGAATTCGTAGCCCTCGTGGCGCACCCGGTCACCCGGTTTCGGCAAGCGGTCGAAGAGACGGAACGCCACCCCGCCTATGGTCGCCATGACCGGATCATCGATATCGAAATTGGTCAGGTTGTAGAAATCGCTCAGACGCATGTCACCAGGCACCCGGTAACTGTTTTCGTCCTCCTCCTGGTAGAGTTCCTGACCCACCATGGTGCCGCTGATCTCGCCGAAGATGAAGGTCAGTACATCCTTCATGGTAACGATGCCCAACACCTCGCCATATTCGCCCAGAACGATTGCCGCGCGGGTGTTGTGGCTCTGAAAATAGTCGAACATCTCGTCAACCTTCTTGGTCGGCGGGACGAAGTGGGCCGGCTTTAGAATACGCTCCAGGGTCACCTGATCCAGCGCCCCGCCCCCCTGCACCAGGCGCAGGATCACCTCAGAGTGGAGAAAACCGATCACGTTGTCCCAGTGCCCCTGGTAGACCGGTACCCGGGGGTGACGCAGGCGGCGGAACTGCTCGATCAGCACCGGCACCGACAGGTCTGCATCGAGGAAGCGGATGCTGGGCCCCGGGGTCATGATGCGCGAGATGTCGGTCTCGGAGGCCTCCAGGATATTATCGATCAACACCCGCTCAGTGGCCTCGATCACCCCACTCTCCTCACCCTCTTCCAGCAGGGTGCGCAGTTCATCCACATGCAGGATGTTTTCCCGACCCACCGCCTCGCCGACGATCTGGGTGGTAATGCGATCGGCCACCAGCCGCACCGCTTCCCGCAACGGCGTAATGATGACGATCCAGCGGGGCAGGATCCGTGCGGTGAGGCGGGTGGCGAACTTGATCGGGAAACTGACCGCGATGGTCTTCGGCGTGATCTCCCCGATCAGCAGCAGCAGCGGCACCATGATCAGGATATTGAACCAGCCGACCTCCTCCTCGCCGAAGGTCAGCAGCAGGATCGCCGCCATATTCGCGGCCGAGGCGATGTTCACCAGCTCGTTGCCGCACAGAATGGAAATGATCAGGCGACGCGGCTCATCCAGCATCGCATGAATATTTTCCGAATGTTTGTCACGACTCTGGCGGAGTTTCTGCAGATCGATACGGCTCAGTGAAAACAGCGCCGTCTCCGAGCCGGAGAAGATCGCCGAAGACCCCAGGAGCACCACCTGCAGCACTATCCGCAGCCAAAGCTCCCAATCAACCGCCCCCAATCCGAGAGACTCCACGAGCAGGTTCAACTGATCCATACCCACGAAATCCCACAGGCTGCTAAAATTTTCAGATACCTTTGATACAACACCGGATCCGTGATGACATGACGGTCACGCAGTGACGTCGACAACCGCATGTTCCGCCGCATCGGCCGATCACTCTCCGATTCAAAGGTCGTATTAGTATATCAATAGAGTCTAGCGGACTTTTGTCATGATGACCGGGGTAACGATCTCCACGGCGGCCGTCAGTGACACTATTACAAAGCCTGTTCCCTGAGGCATCAGTGATCAGGCAGGCCGTGCACACAACCACCGGGGAAAGGCATGCCTCCTGAAAAACTCTTACAAAAGCTGGTCAACCTGCTGGACACCGGCAATGATGAGAAGATCAAGTGCGAACGCATCGCCGAGTTGTTGAAGAAACTGAAAAAACGCGAGAAGGCTGCAAAAGAGAAGCTTTCCAAGGTGAAGGACCGTACCAAGTACAAGCGCCTCGCACTGGAGATCAAGATACTGCATACCCAGCGCAAGAAGGCCCTGCAGCGTTTCAAGGCGTTGAAAAAGCAGTGTCGGTCCTGAGCGTCCTTATTGACTTCAGCAGTCCGTTTCTTGATTACCCGCACCATTCAGCCCCATTAAAAAACCAGTTGATAGGTTTATCGTTCCCACGCTCCGCGTGGGAATGCAGACCCGAGCCATTGTACCCCGATCGGGTTGATGCGGTGCGCTGGATATCAGTATGCGTTCCCACGCAGAGCGTGGGAACGAGTCGAGTGATCATCAGTGTATCCCGTTCCCGCACTCTGCATGGGAACGCAGACCAGGCCAAGGCAACTCAATAAGGTTGGAGCAGTGCGCTTTGTTTTCTCGTTCCCACGCTCCGCGTGGGAATGCAGACCCGGGCTCAGGTTAACCGATCAAGCTAATACAGTACGCAGAATATCGGTATGCGTTCCCACGCGAAGCGTGGGAACGAGAGGTGACTGAACACAAAAGGTCACACTGGGCAGCGGCCATTGACTTGGGATCATTGGATGCGCAGCCTGGCCGGTCAAGCTTCAGGATGGGACTCGCAGTACTGTCCCAGGGTCAGTTCCAATTGGCTGATCAGGGCGTCACGCAATGCTTCCGGTGCCACCACCTCCACCTCCGGTCCCTGCCGCATCAGATCCATGATCAGTTCCGAGGCATGGGCATAAGGCAGGGTCAGTTCATAACGGCCGTCTTCGAGCCATCGTCCCTGCTGCCGGGGATGCCACTGCTCCTTGGAGACCCAACGGGCTCGCTGGGCAGTGAAGCGCAGTACCGCGTTTTGACTCGCTTCACCTGAAAATATGCCGTAGGCGTCTGAATAGTGTGATTCCAGAGTCTCATCAGCCAGCTCCCGGGCCGACTCATCCAACACCTGCAACTCACTGATCGCATCCAGGGCGAAGGTGCGCAGCCCGTCCCTGAGATGACACCAGGCATCCAGATACCAGTTGTCCCGGTAGAGGGTCATGCGCTGAGGTGAAACCTCTCTCCGGGTGACTCGGTCTTCGCCCCGAGAGTGGTAGACCAGGGCGACCCTCCGGCGGGAGGCCAGAGCCGCCGCCAGCAGGGTGAAATAGGGGCCTGCGGGTCGGGCCGCCACCTGCAGCAGGCGAATGTGGCGCGACAGGGGTCCGGCCTTTCCCGGATGCTGACTCAGCAGGTCATCGATCTTGCGCTTGAGGGGTTGCAGATGGCTATCCAGAAGTCCGGGCTGGATGCCTTCCAGCAGTTGCTGAACCATGAGCAGGGCCTGCAGTTCCGAGGCATTGAACCAGAGCCCCGGCAGTTGGTACATCTCCCCCTCCCGGGGATCGTAGCAATAACCGTTATGCTGGCGGTCGTAGATGATCGGTGCGTTGAGATACAGGCGCATCTCTTCGATCAGACGCTTGACCGTGGCCCGGGAGCACTCCAGCTCCTGCTCCAGACGTTTGCGGGAGACGGGGTAGCGCGCGGATTGAAGGATGCGGTTGAGTTCGAAGATCCGATCGAAGCGATCCATGATCCATCCGTCGGTTCAGATCGGAATCAGGATTTCATCTCGCGGGAGGGCTGGGTTTCCCGGGGCTCATCCAGCGACCAGAGCCGCTCCAGATGATAGAAATCCCGTACCTTGGGCAGCATCACATGCACCACCACCCCATTGAGGTCGACCAGGGCCCACTCACCGTCATCCATGCCTTCGGTGCCCAACGGAGCCTCACCCGCCTGCTTCGCCTGAAAGGCCACGGTCTGGGCAATCGACTTCACATGCCGGTCCGAGGTTCCGCTGGCGACGATCATGATGTCCGTGATGCTGGTTTTACCCCGGACATCCAGAATCACGATGTCCTTCGCCTTCATGTCTTCAAGTGCTTTGACGACAACGTTCTTGAGTGCTTCTATCTCCATCGAGTCCCGATCTGCTGTACCTGTGGTTATCGGTTGAGAGCCCTGTTGACCGGCGTATGACGTTACATCGCGACGGTGGTCTCCCGGAAAGGGGGCGATTTTACCTGCTCCTGGGTAAAAGCATAACCCATAACGTGCAAAACAGGGTGAAAAGGTCAAAACGGGCGGGTATATCCCGCCGATCTGTCTCACCACGGAGGACTCGAAGCCCACGAAGCATCGATTCGAGCGGCCATCAGACGCCTTCCTTCGTGCGCTTCGTGTTCTTCGTGTTCTTCGTGTTCTTCGTGGTAAAGATAAAGGGTCAATTTACGACCCAACACTATCTCGTTCCCACGCTCCGCGTGGGAATGCAGACCTGGGTTAAGGAAATCCTATCTGATCGGTGCGGTTCACATGGTATCGGTATGCGTTCCCACGCAGAGCGTGGGAACGAGCAAAAACACTCGTGTACCGTCACTTGCGGGTGTAGAGGTTATGTTCGGTAATCAGCTGCAGAACCCCGTCGGGCAACAGATAGCGGGGGGAGCGTCCCTGGCTGAGCATGGTACGGATCTGCGTCGCCGAGATCTGCAGCTGGGTGAAGGTCTGCAGCATCACGCCTCCGGCGCGGCGCGCCTTGAGTTCCGCAACCCCCTGACAGCGACGGGTTTCCAGGAGCTCCCGGGCTCCGGGCGTGAGCAGGGTCTCACCCGGCCGCTGCATCACGATCAGGTGCGTCAGGCGCAGAATCTCGTCCGGTTGATGCCAGGCGGTGAAGCCGTTGAAGGCATCCAGCCCCATCATCAGACACAACACCCGATCCGGCTGCTCCCGGCGGAGATCCCGCAGGGTATCGACGGTGTAGGAGGGGCCGGCCCGTCTCAGCTCCCGGTCGTCGGCCACGAATCCGGGTTGATCCTCAATTGCGGCCTCCACCATCTGCAGGCGCAACGCCGGGGACACTTCGGGTTGGGCACGGTGCACCGCACCGTGCAGTGGGATGAAGCGGACCTGTTCCAATTTCAGTACCTGCAGCACCTCCAAAGCGGTGCGCAGGTGCCCGAAGTGAATGGGATTGAAGGTGCCCCCGAACAGACCGATCATCGTCTCAGCTACGGATGTGTCCGTCTCCCAGCACGATGTACTTCACCGAGGTCAGGCCTTCCAGGCCCACCGGACCCCGGGCATGGAACTTGTCGGTGGAGATGCCGATCTCCGCCCCCAGACCGTACTCGAAACCGTCGGCGAAGCGGGTCGAGGCATTGACCATCACGGAACTCGAATCGACCTCGGTGAGAAAACGCCGCGCACGGGTGTAGTTCTCGGTGACGATGGCATCGGTGTGCTGGGAGCTGTGGGTGTTGATGTGATCGATCGCCTGATCGAGCCCGTCCACCACCCGGATGGAGAGGATCGGCGCGAGATATTCCGTGTCCCAGTCCTCGTCGGTGGCGGCCACGCAGCCATCGATGATCTGGCAAGTCTCGGCACAGCCGCGAATCTCCACACCCTTTTCGAATAGGGGCGCGGCGAGCATCAGCAGCATCTCCTCTGAGATCTCCCGGGCCACCAGCAGGGTCTCCATGGTGTTGCAGGTGCCGTAGCGCTGGGTCTTGGCGTTCATCGCGATATCGAAGGCCTTGCCCACGTCGGCCTGGTCATCGATGTAGACGTGGCAGATCCCGTCCAGGTGCTTGATCACCGGCACTCGGGCATCCCGGCTGATGCGCTCGATCAGACCTTTGCCGCCCCGGGGTATGATCACGTCCACAAAGGCCGGCATGGCGATCAGTTCCCCCACCACGGCCCGGTCCGTGGTGGCCACCACCTGGACCGCGGTTTCCGGCAGCCCGGTCTTTGCCAACCCGGCCTGAATGCAGGCGGCGATGGCTTGATTCGAGTGATAGGCCTCGGAACCGCCCCTGAGGATGGTGGCGTTGCCCGACTTTAGGCACAGGGCCGCGGCATCGGCGGTGACATTGGGCCGGGACTCATAAATGATACCGACTACGCCCAGGGGCACCCGCATACGCCCCACCTGAATCCCGCTGGGCTGATATTTCATGTCGAACACTTCACCGATCGGGTCGGCCAGGGCGGCGATCTGGCGCACCCCCTCGATCATGCTGTCGATGCGCGGGGTGGTCAGCTCCAGCCGATCCAGCAGGGCCGGATCCAGGCCTTTCTCACGACCGGCCTGCAGATCGAGACGGTTCTTCTCCATCAGCGTATCCCGAGCTCCGTCGAGGGCTTCGGCGATGGCTTCGAGCGCCTGGTTCTTCAGCGCCGTAGGGCTGCCTGCGAGCACCCGGGAGGCTTGCCGGGCGCGGCTACCCAGTTGTCTCATATAGTCAGCGATATCGGTGATCTGGTGCGTCATGTTCGAACATTCTCAAAAGTCTGTGTAATGGGTACACGGCAAGGGGGCTGGGTTTACCAACCGGGTTCTTCGATCCGGGGCGGTTACTTTAGCAAAAATTTTGCCGTAAAGGTGTTTACTGATCCGGGCTCCCGACGACCGATTAGCGGATGATTCCACACAATCGTCAATCACCGTGAAGTCGTAGGTCGGGCCAGCGCAGCGTAACCCGACGCAATCCTGCAAAAGGCGTCCCGATTGTCGGGTTACGCTGCGCTAACCCGACCTACCTTGTAGCGGTATACAGCGCGCTTCAGTCCGACTCCTCCTGCAGGACACTCGAGTCGGCCTTTTCTTGGTGGCGCCGCTCGAGCCAGTAGCACAGGTTCACCGTCACCAGGGCGATGACCGCAAGGATGAAGCCCACGGCAAAGTCATAGCCTCTCAGGGCGTAGGCGAAATACTCCATGAACAGGAACAAGGTGCCCAGACCGACCAGCAAACCGCCCCAGGACAGGGGGTTTTTGAACAGGAGATATTTACGTTCCATGAGCAGGGCACCTCACTTCTACGGCATCCACAACCGGACAGGGGTTAAAGTTCGACCGGGTCTGACCGAAAACATAATCAGGCAAATGTGATACACGGTCCAGGGAATCATGGTCAAGTTCATCCTCAGCGCCCTGTTGGTTTTCGGCTCGCTCGGTCCGCTTCAGGCCGAGCCGTTCATCTTCGATGTACCCATGCACTCGAAGGGCGCCAACACCTACTACATCTCGGGTAAGATCGGCGGTATGCCGCCTTCTGAGTTCATGGTGGACACGGGTTCCAGCTACATGACCATCAATGAAACCACCCTCGCGGAGCTGAGAAGCGTATCGAATCCCCGCTATATCCGGGATCTGAAGGGCGTTCTGGCCAATGGCACCGAGATGCGGGTGCCGGTGTACGCGGTGCGCGACGTGATGATTGGGGATGAATGTCTGCTGGAAGAGGTGGAGGTGGCGGTTTTTCCCGGCACCACCCGGCAGATTCTCGGTTTGAGTGCGTTGCTCAAGACCGCTCCGTTCATCTTTTCAACCGAGCCGCCGCAGTTGCAACTGAGCAATTGCCATCTGGCAAAAATGGCATCCGACGACCAGCAAACACAACTGGCCGTCGGAATGGCCACCCCCAATTGAAGGGGTTGAAATCCGTTCGAGCTATTATTCTTGTGGCATGGATTTCGCCTCGAAGGCGCTGAATTCGGCGGCATCCACAGTGCCGTCCTGATTGGTATCAGCCGTTTCCCAGCCTTTATAGAGCATATCGTTGGCAGAAGCCTCTTCGGAAGAGATGGCGCCATCACCATTGGTGTCGAGGGCGCTGAAGGCATCTTCAGCGATCGCGCTGGTCAGAAAGCCTGCTGCCGCCAAGGCCAATGCGGCTTGTTTCAGGGATTTCATTTTCATCAGGTTCTCCTTAACAGATTTTGAGTTTGCCAGGGACTTCATCCTGCAATCGCCACTGGTGATTCAATGAAACACCCTGAGGGAAACAATTGCGGTGATGGGAATCACATTTCCAGACTTTAAATTCCCATGAAAAGTGTTTAATTGATCAATGACTTACGATTAATTTTGGCTATCTCCAGGACAAAAAAAACCAGCGACCAGAAGAACTGGTCACCGGTCTTCTACCCAAAATCACTTCTTTCGCAGAGGACTATTTTGCAGGCTGTTGAGCCGCTTCGAAGGCACTGAATTCCGCGGCATCGACCTGGCCATCCGCGTTGGTGTCGATCTCGGACCAGCCTTTGTAGACCGTTTCATTGGCGGTGGATTCTTCTGCCGAGATGTAGCCATCGGCATTGGTGTCCAGACGGGAGAAAGCGGATTCGTCCGCTGCAATCGCTGCAGTGACGAAACCGGCTGCGGCCAGACTCAACAGAACGTGTTTGAAGGTCATTTTTTTCATTTCGATACTCCTTGTACATGATGGTTTGGATTCAGAGTCCGTCACAGGACTCTGTACCCCTTATGACAACGGAGCGGCACGGAAAGGGGTGACCGGGGTCACATTTGAAGGGGAATGATCTTCCCGGGAAATAAGTTCCCGGGCCGGGTTGTGCACAGGGTCACAGGATACCGCGGCCGCACACGCCCTGAGCGATGTTCTGCAATCCCAGCCAGGGGTCCGCCGGGGAGAGGCCTTTGATCGCCAGATCGGTATCGGCGCAGCGAATGAGCAATTGGCGCCAGCCTTGGCTGGTGCCCGATTTGAGGGCGTTTTGCACCAGCGGCTTGCGTTTTTCCCAAACCCGGAACCGGTTCATCACCTGGCCCGGATTCTGTCCCTGCTCCACCTCACAGGCCATCTCCGCCAGGGCGCGTATCTCACGGCTCAAACCCCATAGCACCAGGGTCGCGGCGATTCCCTCGGCCTGCAGCGCGCTCAGCATGCGCAGACCTTTCGCCGCGTTGCCGGCCAGCAGGGTATCGAGCAGACCGAACACATCGAAGCGGGCGCTGTCCGCCACCGACTGGGCCAGCTGCGCCTGACTGACTACCCCGGTGCCCTGCAGCAGCAGTATTTTTTCGATCTCCTGGTTGGCGGCCAGCAGGTTGCCCTCCACCCGGTCGGCGAGCATCTCCACCACCCCCGGCTCGGGAATCAGCCCCGCCTTGCGCAGACGCTGCTCGACCCAAGGGCCGAGACGTCCCCCCTCGACCGGCCAGATCTGCAGGAACACCCCGCTCTGCTCGATGGCCTGGAGCCATTTACTGGTGGTCTGAGCCCGCTCCAGTTTCGGCAGAATCACCAGCAGTACGGTATCCTCCGCGGGCCGCTCGCAATAGGCGCTCAGGGCCTTGCCCCCCTCCGCTCCGACCTTGGGCGTGTTCAGCCGCAGTTCCAACAGACGCCGGTCGCCGAACAGGGAGAGGCTCTGCGCCGCCTGGGCCAGGGCACTCCAGTCGAACCCACTGCCCGCATCGATGACTTCTCGCTCCTGGTAACCCTGCTCCCGGGCGGCCCGGCGGATCTCATCGGCCGCCTCCATCATCTGCAGGGGCTCATCCCCGCTCAGCAGGTAGACCGGCGCAAGACCGTTCTTGAGGTGACTGGTCAACTGATCGTTGCGCAGTTTCATGGTTCTGACGGCGCCTTGGCTGGCTGCCGCATGCGCGCCTCGAGCATGCGAATCGCCTGGGCGGCCATGTCGTGGCGCATGTCGTTCATCAGCAGTTCCGCTTCGTTGCGCTGACCCAGTTCGTCGCTGCCGCTGTAGCTGAGCTGGCGCACCAGTTCCAGCGCCTGCTCCTCCCGGGACTCCTCCCCGGAGGAGGAGGGAATGCTCAGGCGAAACTCCGCCTGCAGGCGGATCTCCTGATCCAGCGCCTTGCCGTTGGCGTCCACGGAGAGTACCCGGCTGGAGAACTTCTCCCGGGTGACCTGCAGCCGATAGCGGGCGGTTTTCGCGTCCGGGGCGAAAATCACGCCCCCATTGAGCAGGTCCTCCTGCAGTACCCCCGCCAGGGTGTCGGGGACCTCGCCGCCGAGGATGAAGATTCCGTTCAGGGCCTGGGACGGCTGGGCGAATCCCTTGAGATGAAATCCGCACCCGGCCAGGCACAGCAGCAACAGGGCGAGCAGCCCGGTTCGCAGCAGGCCCGGCGCGGAGCGTTCAGTTCGCAACGATATTCACCAGCTTGTTGGGCACCACGATGACCTTGCGGATGGTGCCTTCCCCGATGAAGCGTTGCACATTGTCGTTCTCCAGGGCGATGGACTGGATCCGCTCCTTGTCCGCATCGGCGGGCACTTCGATGCTGGCGCGCACCTTACCGTTGACCTGCACCACATAGGGAATCCGATCCTGCTTCAATGCCTCCTCGTCCGGCTCCGGCCAGCGGCCCTGGAGGATATCCTCGCCGTAGCCCAGTTCACGCCATAGGTGATGGGTCACATGGGGGGCGATCGGGCCGAGCAGTCGCAGAATCAGCGACAGGCCTTCGCGCAACAGGGTCCGGTCCGCGAGGCTGTCTTCCAGCTTATAGAGGATGTTGGTCATGCCCATGCAGGCGGAGACCACGTTGTTGAAGCGATTGCGCTGATAGTCATACAGCGCCTTCTTGAGCAGTTCGTGCAACTCCCGCCGGGCGGCCTGCCGGGTCTCGCTCAGATCCACCCGCGCCTGTGCTTCGCCGGCGACCAGCCAGGCTTGATGGGTCTCCGCCAGGGACCAAAGCCGGCGCAGGAAGCGCGACGCGCCCTCCACGCCCTCGTCACTCCACTCCAGGGATTGATCCGGCGGCGAGGTGAACATGGTGTAGAGCCGCACCGTATCGGCCCCGTAGCGGTCGATCAGGGTTTGCGGGTCCACTCCGTTGTTCTTCGATTTGGACATCTTTTCGATGCCGCCGATCTGCACCGGCTGGCCGTCACCGGCCAGCACCGCGCTGAGCGGGCGGCTCTTGTCATCGGTGGTCACCGAGACATCCGCCGGATTGAACCAGTTGCGGCTGCCGTCCGGCGCCTCCCGGTAGAAGGTCTCCGCCACCACCATGCCCTGGGTGAGCAGGCGGGTGAAGGGTTCGCTGCTGCTGACCAGACCCGCGTCACGCAGCAACTTGTGATAGAAGCGGGCATACAGCAGGTGCAGCACCGCATGCTCGATACCGCCGATGTAGTGATCCACCGGCAGCCAGTAGTCGGCCCGCGCATCGAGCATCGCTCCGGCATCCGGGCAGGTGTAGCGGGCGTAGTACCAGCTCGACTCCATGAAGGTATCGAAGGTGTCGGTCTCGCGCTGGGCCTCGCCCCCGCATTCGGGACAGCGGCAGGCGGCAAACGCCGGATCGCTCTTGATCGGGTTGATGGTGTTTTCGTCGTAGACGATATCTTCCGGCAGGCGCACCGGCAGGTCTTCAAGGGGCACGGGTACGATGCCGCAGCTTGCGCAGTGGATCATTGGGATCGGCGCACCCCAGTAGCGCTGCCGGGAGACCCCCCAGTCGCGCAGACGGTAGTTCTTGCGTTTCTCCCCCAGGCCCCGCTCCCCCAGCCAGTCGGCGATGGCATCGAAGGCCGCCTCGGAGGTCAGCCCGTCGAAGGGCCCCGAATCCTGCAGCACGCCCTTTTCCACGTAAGCGGCGGCCTGGATGTCCCAATCGGATCCGTCCTTGGGGTGGATGACCTTGCGGATCGGGATGCCGTACTTGCGGGCGAAGGCGTGATCCCGCTCGTCATGCCCGGGAACCGCCATCACCGCGCCGGTGCCGTAACCCATGAGCACGAAGTTGGCGGCATAGACCGGCACCTTGTCGCCGCTCACCGGATGAATGGCATGGATCCCCAGGGGCATGCCCCTCTTCTCCGCGGTCTCCAGCTCAGCCTCGGTGGTGCCGCCGCGACGGCACTCTTCGATGAACCCGGCCAGATCCGGGTTGTTCTCCGCAGCGGCCAGGGCCAACGGGTGTTCCGCCGCCACCGCCACATAGGTGACCCCCATGAGGGTATCCGGGCGGGTGGTATAGATGGTAAGGACGTCATCCCCGCCCTCGATCGCGAAATTCATCTCCACGCCGTAGGAACGTCCGATCCAGTTGCGCTGCATGGTGCGCACCTGTTCCGGCCACTCCTCCAGCCCATCGATCTCGTCGAGCAATTCGTCGGCATAATCGGTGATCTTGATGAACCACTGGGGGATCTCGCGGCGTTCCACCGGGGCTCCGGATCGCCAGCCGCGTCCGTCGATCACCTGCTCGTTGGCCAGCACCGTCTGATCCACCGGGTCCCAGTTCACCACCGCATGCTTGCGATACACCAGACCCTTGCGGTAAAGCTCGGTGAACAACCACTGCTCCCACTTGTAATACTCGGGTGTGCAGGTCGCCAGTTCACGGCGCCAGTCGTAGCCGAAACCCAGGCTCTTGAGCTGCGACTTCATGTACTGGATGTTTTCATAGGTCCAGGCCGCCGGGGCCGCCCGGTTCTTGCGCGCCGCGTTCTCCGCCGGCAGGCCGAAGGCGTCCCAGCCCATGGGTTGCAGCACATTCTTGCCCAGCATGCGCTGGTAGCGGGCGATGACGTCCCCGATGGTGTAGTTGCGCACATGCCCCATGTGGAGCTTGCCACTGGGGTAGGGGAACATGGAGAGACAGTAGAATTTTTCCCGCGTGGGATCTTCGACCACCTCGAAGGTTCCACTGTTTTCCCAATGCGATTGGACCTCGGCCTCGACGGCGGCCGGATCGTAGTGACTCTGCATAATTCGACTCAAAGAAAGATGATTGACGTTAATCGCGGAAGGATACCGCAGCCGGACCGGGACAGAAAGGCTTGGCCCGAGCTGGGGACATTCCAGCTATAGAGTGAGGGTGGGAGGAAAATGAAGCGGATCGATCAACCGACGGCTCTGGCGCGTGATATTCGACTCGTATGCATCCGGGACACAATGGAATCAATCACCGCAGACCATGCCTCGGCCACCGAGTCGTCGTATTCATCGTCGAAACGGGACACCGTATCCAGTAAGGCTTCCCGCCACATGGTGAAATGCCGTCCCTTCACCCCCAGACGATTGTGAATACGGCCCAGCATCTCGATATACAGCTCCGACCCCGGTTGGCCTTCGGCCACTTCGACCAGAATGTGCAGGGTGCTGTCGAGCTTGTGCTTGAGCTGGTTCATGTCCTTATGGGTGAAAATCACGGCGATCTCATCGGATTGACGAGTGAAGTGGTCATAGAAAGAGTCCAGAAAGCCCTCTTTGCGCATGACACGCTCGAGACTCTGCTCAAATATTTCCGTGTACCGAGACCCTTTCATCGACGAAATCCGTTACCTTCTAGCGGTTGTTGACGCATCGTTAGACATCCCGGGGTTGCTGGTATTTCACTCTCAGCGCCACGAGTTGCAACCTACGAACTCTATCGGCTCCCTCTCTATATCGGCTAGGTTGTTCAATTCGTGAGTGGTACCATGTGACGGATTGTAAACATTTTTTACAGAAACCAGCCGCTCAAGGAATCGCATGAAGCTCATCATACAGATACCCTGCTACAACGAGGAGAAAACCCTGGCCCTGGCCCTGGCGGAACTGCCCCGGGAGGTACCTGGCTTCGACGTGGTCGAGTGGCTGATCATTGACGATGGCAGCACCGACGATACACGCCGGGTTGCACAGGAAAACGGGGTCGACCATATCGTGGGTTACACCCGTAACCAGGGGCTGGCGCGGGGCTTCATGCTGGGCCTGGACGCCTGCGTGAAACAGGGTGCGGACGTCATCGTCAACACCGATGCGGACAACCAGTACGACGCCCGCTATATCCCAGACCTGACCCGGCCCATCGTGGAAGGCAAGGCGGACATGGTGATCGGCGCGCGACCGATCCAGATGATCGAGCACTTCTCTTTAACCAAGAAACTGCTGCAGCAACTGGGCAGCAGCGTGGTACGCAAGGTCAGCCACACCAACATACCGGACGCACCCAGTGGCTTCCGCGCCTTCAGCCGTGAAGCGGCAATGAAGCTGAACGTCTTCAACGAGTACACCTACACCCTGGAAACCATCATCCAGGCGGGCATGAAACAGATGGCGGTCACTTCGGTCCCCGTGGAGGTGAACAAGGACCTGCGTCCCTCCCGGCTGGTCAAGAGCATCAGCAGCTACATCAAGAAGTCGATCATCACCATCCTGCGCATCTTCGTGGTCTACAAACCGTTCCGGTTTTTTCTCGCCATGGGGCTTGCCATCTTCAGTGTCGGTCTGGTGCTCGGGCTGCGCTTTCTCTTCTACTACTTCGCCGGAGAAGGACAGGGCCACATCCAATCGGTAGTACTGGCCGGAGTCATGATGGGGATCGGCTTTCAGACCTTCCTGGTCGCCTTTATCGCAGACCTGCTGAGCGTCAACCGCAAACTACTGGAAGAGATCCAGTACCGGTTGCGCAAACTGGAATCGGAGCCGAGACAGTAGCTCCAGACGACCCCTGTTATTTAGCCCGGTTCGGGTCAGGTAAAATTCGCCGGAGCAGCACAGATCACAGCTCGTTCCCACGCTCCGCGTGGGAATGCAGACCGTAGGTCAGGTGGATTGGATTGCAGCGATTGGATCGGCCTGGCCCCGGCTTCCGCTTCGCTCCAACCGGGCTACATTCCGACCCGATACCCGCGCTTCAGGCGCGACGCTCCTGTCCCGCACCTGAACGCCAAACGTCTAAAACCAGGGGCGTCAATCCCAGAATCGTGAAGGCAAACCCCATCCCGGGCCAATGGCTCGCACACCAGGCCAGGGGCGTCAGCCAGATCAGATTGATCAGGACGCCTCGCAACACCACCCGCCTGTGAGCCAGAGCCCGCGCCTGCTGCGGCTCCATTCCCTGAGCCTGAAACATAGCCTGGGCCTGTCGGGCCTGGATCTGATAGGCATGCTGGGCGTGAGGCTTGTACCAGGCCTCGCCCCGGCGTATCCGCACCAACAGGGTCCAGCTGGCATCCACCACGAACAGCCCGAGCAGAAGGATCCAGCTCCAGAGGGTGATCGCCTCGCCCCAGGCGGTATAGAGGGCGAAGACACCCAGGCTGAAACCGAGGAAACCACTCGCTGCATCGCCCATGAAGATCTTCGCCGGAGGCCAGTTCCACACCAGGAACCCGGTTACGCCGGCCGCCAGGAACAGCAACCAGGCCACCGGATCGGCAGCGCTTAGATTGATCAGCAGGATCAGGGACGCACCCAGCAACACACTGATCGCTTCAAGACTGGCAATGCCGTCGATGCCATCCATGAAGTTGTAGAGATTCAGCAACCAGACCAGGGCGAATACGGCCAGCAGATTCAACCACCAAGCATCAGTTGCGACCCATTCGAGTATCTGCAAGGGCGGTGCACCCAACACCCAAACGGCCCACAGGGCGGCCCCCAGATGCACCAGGATCCGCAGCTTTGCCGAAAGGTCCCGATGATCGTCAATGAAGCCGATCAACGCGACCAGGCCGGCGCCTGGCAGCAATGCCCAGAAAAGCGGAGCAAGGGGTGCTAGGCCGGGTAGCGGATGGAACAGGTCCAGCAGCATCAACCCCAGGTAGACCAGCACGAAACCCAACCCGCCGCCCCGGGGAGTCACCTGAATGTGGGAACTGCGCGCATTCGGCGTATCCAACAGACCCTGGCGCAGGGCATAGCGTCTCAACCAGCCCGTGAAGATCAGCGACAGCAGAAACACCCCGGTTGCAACACCCAGCCAGATCAGGAGCTGCGCAATCATTCAGCACCCCCGGTCTGCAGCATCGCCCGCAGTCCGTCCGCCACCGGGATGCGCGGATGCCAGTCGAGCAGCCGGGCGCTCTTGCGGATATCCACCTGCAGGTTGCCGCACAGTCGCTCCACCTCCGCGGAACGCCCCATCAGTCCGGCGAGCCCGCTCAGCAAAACCCTCGGGAAGGGCCAGAGTCTCGGCTTGAGCCCCATGGCCTCGGACATCTCGCGGATCAACTGGGGCGTCGAGAGATCCGCGCCATCGGACACCAGGAACACCTCACCGGCCGCTGCCGGATGGGTCAGGCAGACTTGCAGAAAATCAAGCAGGTTGCCGATACCCAACAGACTGCGACGGTTATCTACTGATTTAAAGGGCAGCGGGATCCCTCGGCGGATCAGGCCGCTGAGGCGCTGCAGGTTACCCTTGACCCCGGCCCCGTAGATCAGCACCGGGCGCACGATCACCAGTTCCAGACCGGTCTGCGCCGCAACCTGTTGCAATGCCTGCTCCGCCTCCCATTTCGACAGACCGTAGGCATCTTCCGGGGCCGGGGAGTCCGTCTCGCGGAACGGCCGCTCCCCGGTCCGTTCACCGTTAACCTTGATGCTGCTCAGATAGACCAGTCGCCGCACCCCCGCCTCAGCCGCCTGCTGTGCCAGACGACGACTGCCCTCTACATTCACTCGACGATACAGGCTCAGGGGATCTTCCGAGGATTCCTGCATCACATGAGCGCGTCCGGCCAGATGGACCACCGCCTCAACCTCCTTGAGCGCGCTTCCCCAGTCGGTGTTGCCGTCGATCTCACCCACCGCCACCTGATCGGAACCCAGGTTATCGGACGAAACCCGGCGCAGGGCCGCCCGAACCTCATGCCCCCGGGCCAGCAGATCGGGACACAGCTGCCGGCCGACGAATCCGCTTGCACCCGTGACCAGCAGGCGGCTCACAGTTCCAGAGCTCGCCGGTAGATCGACATATGTTGAGCCACCACCCGCTCGATGGCGAATTCCGCTTCAGCCAGAGCCCGACTCTTCCGCCCCATGGCATGACGTAACTCGGGTTGCTGGATCAACTGTTTCAACGCATCGGCCAGGGGCTCGCTCGCTCGGGCCGGAACCAGCAGACCGTTTTCACCTTGCGTGACCACTTCCCGGCAACCCGGCACATCGGTGGTCACGATGGCGCGGCCACTGGCTGCGGCTTCCAGCAGCACCTTGGGCAACCCCTCCCGGTAGGAGGGAAGACAGATGATATTGGCCTGGCTGAACACCTCGGCCATGTCTTGTCGGTTTCCCCACCATTCGATATCCCGGTCCCGCGCCCAATCCGCCAGCCGACGGGCCGGAACCGATTCGGGATTGTTCGGGTCGATACCGCCGACCAGAGCAAAGCGGGCCTGCACACCCTGCCGTTTCAACGCATGAGCGGCACTCACGAACTCCCCCACGCCCTTGTCCCAGAGCATCCGCGCGGGTAGCACTACGAGGGGGACCTGCTCCGGTTCCGGCCGCAGGGTAAAGTGTTTCAGATCGACCCCGGATCCCCGGATCAGTTCGAGCTGCTCCTGACTCAGGCACTCCTCGTCGAGCAGATAGCGGTAGTCATCCCGATTCTGCACGATGACCCACAGGCCCGCGCGGGAGAACAACCAACGGTAGCTGTTGAGCACTGCGGCACGGGCCAAGGCACTGAACATGCCCTGGGCGAGGAATACAAAACCGAGCCCCGAAATGGCGTTGACCACCGCAGGCACCTTCGCCAGGCGCGCCGCAAGCGTACCGTAGAGCACCGGTTTGATGGTGACATGATGCACCAGGCTGGGACGCAGATTGCGGTAGAGCTTGTACAGCTCCCGGATGGTCATCAGCTCGGCGAAGGGATTGGCGCCACTGCGGGACAGGGGCAAGGCATAGTGCAGCAGGCCCTCTGCCTCGATCTGTTCCACCCCGTCACCCGGGGGTGTGGCCACACACACACGGAATCCGAAGTCCCGAGCGGCGAGGGCCAGGGGCAAACGGTGGGAGAGAAAAAAGCCCGCGTCATTGACGACGAACAGAATCAAACGGTCACGATCCGACATTACTGCTTTACTCTTGTAGCCCCCGCGGCCTGTTGAAGCGCCTCGATCAACAACGGCGTCATGACATCCAGGGCAAACTGCCGCTGCACCTTCTCACGCCCCATGAGGCCCAGATCCCGGCGCAGCTGGGGCTGTTCGATCAAGCGACTGAACGCCGCTTCCCAAGCCGGTCCCGTGTCCGCCAGATAACCGTTTACCCCAGGCTCCACAATCTCCCGGTTCACCCCCACCGGCGAGGCCACCACGGGCAAGCCGCTGGCCAGGTACTGAATCAGTTTGTAACCGCACTTACCGCGCTCCCACAGATCATCTTTCAAGGGCATGACCCCCACATCGCATTGCCGGATCAATTCCGCCTCCCGCGCCTCGGACCAGGGCAGTGCCTCGACCTCGACCCCCGGTATGGTCAGGGCTTCGGCGCCAATGATCAAGAGCCGCAGACGGTGTTCAACACCCAACCGCATCAGCGGCTCACGGATCATTTCCAGATACCCGGCCGTGCTCGGCGAGCCGATCCAGCCGATGGTGATATCACTCCTCTCGTGATGCTGCTTGAGCGGATAGCGGGCGACATCCAACACGGTGGGCAGCACCCGCACTTCCCGGGCGCCCGCCCGCTCCGCCCGCTCGGCCAAGTAGGTGTTGCCCGCCGTTACCAGAGTTGCGCAGGCCATGACCCGGTCGATCTTGCGCCCCAGCAAGCGGCGCACCCAGGCGGATGAGGATTGATCATAGCGGTGAAAGATCGCATCGTCGTAATCGACCAGATAGGGCACACCCAGACGCCGCAGCACACTCTCGAATCCTGCGGGCATCCACGGAAACAACTCCTTCTCCAGCCACACCAGGTCATAACGCCTTACGCTGAAGAGTTGCCTCAAACGGGCCAGATAGGCACGCGCCAGATCGACGGGGCGTTTTGCACCCGTGCCGTAGAACCGCTGCAGGTAGGCCTCATCGAACAAGGGAGAAACCGAGACATCGATGCCCGCATCAGCCAGCAACGGCAGGTACTGATAGGAGCGCAAGCGACTGCTGGCGCCCAGTCGGGGATAGCGGCATAACAGCAGAACCTTCAGCTTCAAGCCCCCCGTCCCAGACGCAGTCCGCGCAACACCCAGTCACGTTCTCGCTGATGCAGGCCATGGCGCCAGGCCACCCAGGCGAATCCCCCCAGCACCGCTGAACTAAAGACAAGCTTGGCCACCAGACCATCGACCTGGGCGGTCAACAGGAACACCCCCAGCGCCCCCCCCAGGGCCCAGGCAAATCGTCCCGCCGAGGACCGGCACTCCGGAATCAACAGCCACACCATAAGGTACAGCGCCAGTGAGTCAATGAAGGTTCTCAGGGTCCAGACCACCGCGGCGCCCAGAATTCCGTATTCGTGCAACGCCCACCACAGGGCCGCAAGATAGACCGGCAACTCCACCAGGTGCAGTTTCGCCGACCAGTCCGGGTGCCCCGCCGACTGGACCAGGGAAAACGGCACCAGGGAGAGTCCGTAAAAAAACACCCCCACCCCCAGCCATTGCATCACCCGATAACCGTTGTCCGCAAACTCCGCACCGACCCACAGATTCAGACCATCGTAGGCAAAGGCCACCATGATCAGCACTAGGGGAAACAGCGCCATGGCAATGTAATCGAGTCCCTTGACGAACAGCCGCGCCGAGTGCTCCCGGTCCTCCGATCCACCCCGTGCCAGGGTGGTGGACTGGGCCGGCAGCAACACCGCCACGAAGGCGCTGGGGATGATCAACAGACGCGAGACGATTTCATAAGGCGTGGTGTAATAGGCTACCGCGGTGACACTGAGCACAGCGCCGATGACGAAGCGATCCATTGAAACCATCAACGGCACTACCATGTTACTCACCGTCATCCAACCGCCAAAGCCGAGCAGCGGGCGGATCTGCAGACGATCGATGCGACAGTCCCGCCGGACTTCGGGAATGATCCGGAACATCAGCCACAGGTGCGCCAGGGTGGCAAGGAACCGCCCCCCCACCAACACCCCCACAATCGGGTAGAGGCTGTTGGAAAACGGCAACACCGCCACCGGGCCCAGGAAGGTGAGTATCCCCATGGGAATACGGATCGCGGTCAACAGGTCGAAGCGCTGATAGGCGGCAATCACCCCACGCAAACCCACGGTGGCGATCACCAGGGGAATCGACAGGGAGAGCAGATAGAACGCCTTGAGGGATTCCTCATGCAGTTCCGCCGGGACATTCAGCACTTCCTGCACCAGCCAGGGGGAGAGTAGCAGAATCACGCCGAATCCCAGCAAACCCAACACCAGCATCAGGCTCAGTGCCGTCCAGATCAGCGCCGGAATCTCCACCTCCCGACCCTCGCCCAGAAATCGGGCCACCAGTACGGTCAGCGCACGTCCCAAACCAAAATCGAACAGAGAGAAATATCCGACAAACATCCAGCTGATGGCGAGCAATCCAAATCGCTCGGTACCGATCTCTTCAATCAGGATCGGGATGGTCACCAACGCGACCAGAAAAGGCACCCCCACGCTGATCAGATTCCACACCACATTCTTGGCCAGACGACTGCCGCGGGTTAACTCTTTCTGTCTGGGTTGCTGACTCATGGCGTTATCTTAACCCGAATCAGTGAACCCACCGATTCTATTTAACGAGACCTTATCGACATCAGACAGGGTCCGTTCCTGTCGAGAATATATTTGGCTTAGTGTTGAGTTTTTAGTTTTGAGTTGAGGCGTTCACTGCGCTCACGGAGTTGTTGCTTACCCCTCTCCCGCAAGGGGAGCTGGGATTTTCGATTCGGGTTAGGTCGTGCGCGGGTGTTATCGGTAGGTCGGGTTAGCGTAGCGTAACCCGACATGAAGTGAATAATGCTGTTCGTCGGGTTACGCTGCGCTAACCCGACCTACCCGCTCGTCATACAGTTTATCCGAGGTGTTACCCCTGTCTCCGAACATGTGTTACCTATGTCCCCGGTCTATAC
>JBNLFS010000074.1:0-10679 GCA_050305635.1 Candidatus Thiodiazotropha sp.
AAAAGATCGTGTAGGCAGCGCACCGGTCATCCGAAAACCGATACGCCGAATCCTGAACCTATCGAATTTGCGCTACCTGGCGTTTCCGACTGTCAAACCCAATCCCAGGGCACCGGAGGCGAACAACCAGACTGCCGCAGGCAAGGGAACAGCGCTCGGAGTTTCGAAAGCGACATCATCAAATGCGATCGCCGCATTATCGGGAGCCGTAGAGGAGAGTTCAAAACGATGAATGCCCTCCGCGGTGAACGCCAGGAGTTGACCGTTGCTGTCTGGCACACTCACAGAACCCAATAGCAACCCATTCACATCGTATGCCGTAAGCGTGGCGCTGTAGGCGCCAAAAGTACCCCAGAGATCGGTCGGGCGCTCACAGAGTTCGTTACATAAGGTGTAGTGGAATCGTCTGGTTCGTAAAACGAGACTAAGATTAGGAACAGTATTGGTGCGCATGCCACTGTCGAGGGTAGCCAGTATGCCATTGACACCACTCGTTGCAGCGGTGCCGATGCCTTGTGCCTGAAAATACCCATGACAAAGGCATGGTATTTGAGCAATGTACACCCGCCCGATAATCCCAGGCAACTGTTCCAGCAACGTATCCCGGGTTAGCGCAGCGTAACCCGACGAACAACGAAACCAGGCCCGATTCATGTCGGGTTACGCTGCGCTAACCCGACCTACCCACTGTCCAACTCTATTGGATGCGCTTGATTAGAACGTCCCCTCTCCCCTTGCGAGAGAGGACCAGGCAGAGGGGAGTATAGAGTCCGTGAGCGTAGCGAACACATAAACTCAAAACCCTTCGTCACTCACAACTCAATACTTTTCATACCACTACCCATTTCTCGAATCGAGTGTCAGGATGGCATATGATCGATCCGTAGATACTGAAACGGCCTTGCATATAAGGATAGGCCGTTTTCAAACCGGTTGTCTGATCAGGAGACTCCACCATGCTGGAACTCAGGCCGACCTGTGAACATTGCAATAAGCCATTGCCGCCGGACTCGTCGGAAGCCCGCATCTGCAGTTATGAGTGCACTTTCTGTGCGACCTGTGTAGAGACGGTCCTACACAATGTCTGCCCCAACTGCGGGGGTGGTTTCTCGCCCCGACCGATCCGACCTGCTGTGAACTGGAAGGGCGACAACTATCTCGGTAAGGATCCTGCGAGCACCCAGGTCAAACACCATCCTGTGGATGCCGAGGCGCATCGGGTCTTGGTTGAATCGCTCCGGGACATCCCTCCTGAAAGGCGTTGAGTTTGCTTGCGAATTTCGGTGAATCCATCGGATTCTTCCCCTCCGGTGTACTGGGATTGGGTTTGACCCGTCGGAAGCGCCGGGTAGCGCATCTTCGATAGGTTCAGGACTCGGCGCATCGGTTTTCGGATGACCGGTACGCTGTCTATACGATCTTTTTTGCAAGAAAGCACCAGTCGAAGCTGTTGATGTAGTTTGGATTGACCAGGTAGACCTGATATCCGAGCCGTTCGTAAAACGTGACCGCTTGTGGATTCAGTGTGTCCACCAGGATATCCGCGCACGCCCGATTTTCCGCGAAGGCTTCCAAGCGTCTGACCAGTGTCGAACCGATTCCCTCGCCACGGTAAGCGTCCTCAACCCATAGTTGTGTCAGATAAAAACGAGCGCCCAGGGAATGACCGATAATCCCACCCATGACTGAACCTTGCGGGTTCTTGCTTAAAATGGCGACCCGTTGCGGTTTTTCTCCACGGGTCTGTTGCAGACCGAAGGTGTACAGGCCTTCGGTGATCTGCGTGATTTCGTCGTTTTGTGGTTCGATGATTTGTTTGTAAATCGGATGATCCATACCTTTGGTTCCCTTACTGGTTCAAGGCCCTGTTAAGTTGATGATCTTCGACTCAGACGGTGCGATCCTGCGTTGAGAACTGTCTCGAAACACAGGATTTCCCCGTTAATCAGAGGATTATTGGTGAATTCCGACGGCCTGCCCGCGATGGGACGTCAACGGATCCAGTGACGTCCGTTCAAGCTCTTTGCGCGATCCTTGAAATGCGTAATCAATTCCGGCATGAATGCGAGGAAATCCACCTCGATCCCAGGCAGCGCCTGACGCAACAGGGGCAGATAGTCCCGCGTCTGCTCCCGTGCTCGGGCTCTTGGCGAGAGATGGTGTTCGATCCGCCACAGAGCCCGCTCGATACCGGTGAAGCTCTGGTAGTCGTAGAGGTGACCCGTTTCACTGAGCCGGGTCAGAAAATCCCGTGCAACCCGTGGATAGTCGTCGGGGAGGCGACGGGAGCCCCGGTGAAAAGCCTCGATGAAATCGTCAAAGTCCGGCCGGGCGAAGCGTGACCAATGCTTGGCCAGCAGATGGTCGTAGGCGATATCCACGACCACCCCTTTCAAGCGGCCCCGTCGTCCGAGCCGGGCCTTGCTGTGCTGCACGCTCGGGTGAGCGTCGGTGAACGCATCGATCCGCCGGTGCATGGTCAGTCCGGCGATGAAGTCATCACTGGCGCCGGGCCAGCTTCGGCCTTTCAGCATATCGGCGAGCAGGTTGCCGTGCTGGTAGGCGATCGGGGCTTCGGAAAGGAAGATGTGGGCCAGCCAGTTCATGGGCGGTGGATCGCTTAAAACCAAGTCAATGAAGAGGGTGTCTAGTGTAGCAGGGTTTGAAGAGATGCCGCCCTGGAGTTGGTCCCTGGGCGGCGTGAATCAATGCATGAATCGCGGGATTTTAATAGGGTTTTGCAAAATCCTGGGTCCAGTAGTTTCCATAGTAACCACTGCCGCTGACCATGCCCGCGCCGACTTCGGTGAAGGTCGGATTCATGATATTCACACAGTGCCCGGGACTCGACAGCCAACCGTCCATCACGTCCTGTTCATCGCGGTAACCCGCGGCGATGTTTTCACCATAGGCGCGCCAGCTGTAACCCGCGGCGATGATTCGGTCACCCGGGCTGCTGCCGTCTGATCCGGTATGACTGAAGTAGTCTTCCTGGGCCATGGATGCCGAGTGGTTTGTGGCTGCGGTTTCCAGTTGACAGTGCCAGGCCAGGGCGGGCGCGGATGCATAACTCGTGGTGCCGCAGCTGCGGCTCTGGGCGCGGGCGTTATTGATCAGGGTCAGCATCCGCTTGTCACTGTCATTCATGCAGCTGTCGATGGTTTCCTGGCTGGTATTGCCCAGGTTGTATGCGCTGTTATCTCCACTGTCGGAACCTTCGTCCGGATTGCCATCATCTGGAGTCTCGGCGGCAACAGTGGTAAAGCTCCAGCTTTCCGAGGTCACGGCATTGCCGGCCAGGTCCAACAGGCCGTCACCCAGAGTGATCTGGTAGCGGGTTTCGGACTGGAGGGGTTCCGAGGGTAGAAACATTAACCGGTAGTTGGCGATGTCGTAACTGAGCGTGCCGCTCACAATCTGTCCGGATTGGCTCAGCTGCAGTGCGGATGCATCGATGCTGGTTTCGGACAGCGCCTCGTCGAAGGTCACGACGATCTTGCTATCCAGGGCGATTTGCTCCGCCTGTTGCGCTGGAATGCGAGAGAGGACCCTGGGGGCGATGGAATCCTGTGCGGGAGAGATCTGCAGGGTATGGCTTGTGCTTCGCGAATAGCGGCCGTCCGATACGATCAACTGGAAGCTCATCTGGGTCGCTTCGGTGGCATCCGGTGCGATGAACACGAGTGTGGAACCGGTCGTGTCCGACAGGGAGACGCGGGGTCCCGAGATCTGGCTCCAGGCATACTGAAGCGTGTCACCGTCGGGATCGTAGGAGGCGCTGCCGTCCAGGGTGACGGTCTCGCCGGGCAGGGCGATGTCATTGCCATTGATTTCGGCGGTGGGGGGCAGATTGAAACGTCTGAGCCACCAGGAGGTACTGCCCCGGGAGGCGGTCTGGTAGCTGGTGTCGTTGGTGCTGGATGTGGAGGTCTCATTCGAATCCGAGTCTCCGCAGCCCGTGAGGGACAGGCAAACCAGCACGGTCGATGTGGCCATCGTGATTTTTTGAGTGTCCATGATTGTAAAACTCCCTGGTAGATAGCAAACATTCCAACCGTCCTAACGCCATCATCGGTCTTCCTGAATAGCCGATTGCAGACATGCGACACAGACGGCGCGATCCTGCGTTGAAATCCGCCTAACAAGGCTCATTGACTCCCGCAAACTGTGCGTTTTCGGCGGATCTCGCAGTGACTCGCGCATGTCCGAGCGAATTTCAACAGCCTGTTAACAGCGCTATGAAGATGACCGGTACAAGTCTATGCGTATCGTTGCCGCCACGGTGAACGGATGCATGGGAATGTGATCCGGTTCATCGGTAAATGGGCAGCGTGACGCGAAACGAATCGATAGTGATACTCAGGTCATCACGTCCAGTGATGGTCTGGCGCAAGTAGCAGACTGTGGCGTGTGAACTGATCAATCAGGGTCGGATCAATGAAACGGCACCCCAAGCAGGGTCTGAATCGCCACGGAAGTGGCGGCGGCCCGATTGTCCACCTGGATCTTCGGATAGATCTGCTCCAGGTGTTTGTTCACGGTGCGCGGACTCAGGGAGAGGATCTCGCCGATCTCCTTGTTGGTCTTGCCATGGGCGACCCAGAGCAGTACCTCCGCCTCCCGTTTGGTGATCGGCAGCATGGCTTCTAGCTTTTCCGTGTCCATCAGCCGCTCCTGGGTGACGATGCGGATCAGATGCTCCTCCTGGCTGAGCTGTTTGAAATAGCTGAGGGTCAGGGGTTTCTGCCGGGTGTGGATCACCCGGTCTTCTGCGGTTTTCTGGCTGAGCCAATCCCGGATCTGGGATTGCAGAGCGGGATCGAAGGCCTTGGGATCGATCCCCTGGTGTTTCAGCAGGTCCTGGGTCTCCGGGGTCGCCCACAACAGTTGCCCCGCCGGGTTGACCGCCATCACGTATTGCCGCGCCTCGTCCAGGGCGATACGCGCATTGTTGATCAGGTTGGCGTTGTTGAGATGCAGGTTGATGCGCGCCAGCAGCTCCTGCGGCTTGATCGGTTTGCTGATGTAGTCCGTGCCGCCGTGTTCGAAGGCTCTGACGATGTGCTCCACCTCGGTCAGACCGGTCATGAAGATGATCGGGGTCAGGGGCAGGGACTGACGCATTCGCTGGCAACATTCGAAGCCGTCCATCACCGGCATCATCGCATCCATCAGCACCACATGGGGCTTGATCTGCGCGACGATATCCAGGGCCTGCTGTCCGTTGAGCGAGACCAGCACGGTGAAACCCGCCTGATTGAGGGCGGTGTTGATCATGCCCAGGGAGTCGGGGGAGTCGTCCACGACGAGGACGATGGGGTTGTTGTTATCCAGCATCTTGTGGGGTCAGCCCTTTCACGGTTTGGATCAGTCCCTCGAAGTCGCACTGTTCCGCTCTCGATTTGAGATGCGAGAGCAGTCTGGGGTCGATGTCGCTGTGCTCCAGTTGCTCCAGAGTTTGCATCACACCGGTGAGATAGCCAATTTTCGCCAGGGAGACGAGTTTGTCCAGATCGGCGCTGTCGGGGAGCGGGACTCTGTCTGGGCTGGGCGGGAGTGCCTCGGGTTCCGGCTCCGGTGAGGGCGGCGTATCGTGGTTCCATTGCAGGCCAAGGACGCCGCCGATCCTCTCGAGCAGGGCTTCCAGGCGTATCGGTTTGATCAGATAGGCGTCGTGCAGGCTGCGGTTGAGCTCCTCCCGATGGTTTTCGATGGCGTTGCCCGAGATCATGATGATGGGCGCATTGATGCCTCGTGCGCGCAGTTGCCCGGCCAGTTCCCAGCCGTCGGTCACCGGCATGGAGACATCCAGCAGATAGAGGTCGAAGGTGGTTTCTTCGGTCAACTGCAGGGCGAACTCGGCGTTGTGCGCTTCGAATACATCGAAACCGAGGGGTTTGAGAAAGTCGCTGATCAGCGCCCGGTGCATGGGCTCGTCGTCCACCGTCAGCAGCTTGAGACGCGGACCGGCGTAACCGGTAATGCGTTCAGGACTGGGCAGGGAAGGTCGGGGTATGCGCACGATCGGCAGCATGATGGTGAAGGTAAACGTGCTGCCCTGGCCCGGTTCGCTCTTCAGGGCGATGTCACCGCCCATCAGATTGCTCAGCAGGCGGCTGATGGTCAGCCCCAGACCGGTGCCGCTGATCAGTTGGGTCTCCTTGTCGCGAATTCGCTCAAAGGGGCTGTAGATGCGCTCCTGGTGCTCCGGGTCGATGCCGACGCCGGTATCGCTGACGACGAACTTGGCCACCTCGTTGCGGTAGCTCACCTCCAGAGAGACCCGGCCCTCCTGGGTGAATTTCACCGCGTTGGAGAGCAGATTCATGAGGATCTGGCGCAGGCGTTTCTCGTCGGTCAGCACATGCTCGGGCAACTCGCAGTGGCAGGTGTAGCGAAACTCCAGGTTCTTCGCCCGGGCCTGGATGGAGAACATCTCCACCAGTTGATCGATGAGGGCGCGGGGGGAGACCGGGTCCCGGTGCAGGTCGATGCGTCGCGCCTCGATCTTGGAGATCTCCAGCAGACCCTCGATGACATCGGCCAGGTGTTCGCCGCTGCGCAGGATCACCGAAGCGGCTCGTTGCCCGGACTTCGGCAGATCATGATCGTTTTTCAACAATTGCGCATAGCCGAGGATGGTGTTCAGAGGGGTACGCAGTTCGTGGCTCACACCGGAGAGGTAGCGGCTCTTGGCGATATTGGCGTTGACCGCGGCCTCCTTGGCCTCCTGGAGTTTCTGGTAGGTGCGCTCGTGGGCGGCCATCTCCCGGCTGAGCTGTTCGGTGCGGTTCTGCGACTCCTCCAGAGCTTTGTGGCGGCTGTTTTGGGCCAGCACGTAGAGCCAGATCAGCACCCCGGTGACGATCATCAGCAGGAAGAAGGTCTTCCACAGGGCGGCGTCGATCAGGCTCTGGGTCTGGGCTGAATCCGCGTCTCCGGACACCGATACCAGGGCGAACAGGCCGGCGATCAGCAGGGCGGTTAGGAGCAGGATCGTCAGGAAATGGCTCACCATGCCGTGCATCCGTTGCACCAGGGGCTGCGGCAGCAACAGGCTCAGGGCCTGTTGGGTCTGCACCTGTAGATGGGCCTCGGGGCGGCAGCGGTCGTTGCAGCTCGAGTCCAGGGAACAGCAGAGTGAACAGATACTGTTCTGGTAGGCCGGGCAGTAGGTCATGTCCTCGGCTTCGAAATGATTCTCGCAGATGATGCAGCGCTGCTCGTGACGATCGGGATCGGGGGTCTCCTCCCGAGCCAGGTAGTAGCGGCCGCCGGTCAGCCAGGCGATCAGTGGAGCGGTAAGAAAAGGGGTGAACAGGGCGACGAAAGGGGACAGGGCCTTGAAGGTCTCCCCGAACAGACCGAGCTGTCCGGTGATGCCGAGCAGCGAGGCGATAAGCATCGAACCCACCCCCACCGGGTTGATGTCGTAGAGGTGGCCGCGTTTGAATTCGATCCGCCGGGGGCGCAGGTTCAACCAGCGGTTGAGGGTCAGGTCCGCCACCAGGGCGCCGATCCAGGCGAGTACCAGGGGCGAGTAGGTGATGAGGATGCTCTCGAAGGCGGTGTACAGGCCCAGCTCCATCAGCAGCAGAGCAATGATGACATTGAAGAACAGCCATACCACCCGCCCCGGGTGACTGTGGGTGAGGCGGGAGAAGAAATTGGACCAGGCCAGGGAGCCGGCGTAGGCGTTGGTCACGTTGATCTTCAGCTGGGAGATGATGACAAAGGTGCCGACCAAAGCCAGGGCCAGATCCGGGTTGTGGGTGATGTAGCTGTAGGCCACCAGATACATGTGGGCCGGGTCGTCGGCCAGCTCCGGGGCCACCCCCTGTTGCAGCGCCATCACCGCAAGGAAGGAGCCGGCCAGCAGCTTGATCACCCCAAACAGAGTCCAGCCCGGTCCGGAGAGAATCAGAGCGCTCCACCACTTGGCGTCTTGCTCCTTCTGTTTGGGGAGGAATCGCAGATAGTCGACCTGCTCTCCGTTCTGTGCCATCAGTGGGAAGATCACCGCGGCGGCGGCGCCGAACAGCAACAGATTGAAGCCGGAGTCGTTGCCTGCTTGAACTCCGCGGAATTCCGTCCACTCCGAGAACGCCTCGGTGTGGTGAATGAAGATGATCAGCAGCGGGGCGATCTGCAGAATGATCCAGATCGGTTGGGTCCACAACTGGAAGTGGCTGATCCGGCTGATGCCGTGGATCACCACCGGGATCACCACCAGCGCGCTGATCACATAGGCCCAGGCTAGGGGAATGTCGAACATCAGGTTCAGCGCCATGGACATGATGGCCGCTTCCAGGGCAAAGAAGATGAAGGTGAAGGAGGCGTAGATCAGGGACGACAGGGTGGAGCCGATGTAGCCGAATCCGGCGCCCCGGGTGAGCAGATCGATGTCCAGTCCCGACTTGGCGGCGTGGTAGCAGATGGGCAGGCCGAACAGGAAGATCAGCGCGCACACCACCAGGATCGCCCACAGGGAGTTGGTGAAACCGTACTGCAGGGTGATCGCCCCGCCGATCGCCTCCAGGGCGAGAAAAGAGACGATGCCCAGGGCGGTGTTGGCGATGCGCACATCCGACCACTTGCGTGCACGCCGAGCGGTGTAGCGCAGGGCGAAATCCTCCAGGGTCTCGTTGGCGACCCACTGGTTGTAGCGCCTCCGGGTGGGGATGATGCGGGGTTCGGTTGGCACCGGGGCGGCTCTCCTGCGGGACGGTCGGTAATGATACGAGCCCCGTTATCATAGCAGCCCCACAGGGGCGGTTCATGAGTGAGTCGTTGCTGCGCCTGGCAGGCTGTTGAAATTCGCTCAGACGAGTGCGGGACAAGGCGAAAACCGCCGAAAAAGCGCAGTTTACTGGAGTAAATGAGTATTTCGAGGCGGTTTTCAATGCAGGATCGTACCGGCTGAGTGGCATTTCAACAGTCTGCTCGTGGGCCTGATCCCGTTGGGGGACGATATCCGATGTCGGTGGTCCGTGCGCTGAGGGGGCATGGAAAGCGCCTGCAATTTACAAGGTCATGAGGCCTGGGGGATCGGGCCGAAATCGTAGATATACGTCATTTGACGTATGCCGGGGGGTGCTTCTCCGAATACTGGTCCGCTCCAGGACAGGGCACCATCAGCTCACGAGAATCGTCTAAGGCCCCGGCATCCCGCCGGGGCAGTCACCGATCGATTTACTACCCTGGAGCACTCCTGATGAAAAACACGTTACTGAAGAAGATCCTTCTGCCGACCGCCCTGGCGGCCGCAACCCTGGGGGCGAGCGCCGTTCAGGCCGCGGACACCATCAAGGTGGGTATCCTGCACTCCCTGTCCGGCACCATGGCCATCAGTGAGACCACCCTGAAGGACACCATGCTGATGCTGATCGAGGAACAGAACGCCAAGGGCGGTCTGCTGGGCAAAAAGCTGGAGCCTGTGGTGGTCGATCCCGCCTCCGACTGGCCCCTGTTTGCGGAGAAGGCCCGCGAGCTGCTGAGCAAGCATAAGGTGGCGGCGATCTTCGGTAACTGGACCTCGGTCTCCCGTAAGTCGGTGCTGCCGGTGGTCGAGGAACTCAACGGTCTGCTCTTCTACCCGGTTCAGTACGAAGCGGAAGAGTCTTCGGCGAACGTCTTCTACACCGGCGCCGCGCCCAACCAGCAGGCGATTCCGGCGGTGGACTACCTGATGAACGACGTGGGCGTGAAACGCTGGGTGCTGGCGGGTACCGATTATGTCTATCCCCGCACCACCAACAAGATCCTCGAAGCCTATCTGAAGGCCAAAGGCGTGTCCGACAAGGACATCATGATCAACTACACCCCCTTCGGCCACTCCGACTGGCAGTCGATCGTTTCCGATATCAAGAAGTTCGGTTCCGCCGGCAAGAAGACCGCGGTGGTCTCCACCATCAACGGTGACGCCAACGTGCCCTTCTACAAGGAGCTGGGTAACCAGGGTATCTCCGCCGAGGACATCCCGGTGGTGGCCTTCTCCGTGGGTGAAGAGGAACTCTCCGGTATCGACACCAAACCCCTGGTTGGCCACTTGGCCGCCTGGAACTACTTCATGAGCGTGGACAACGAGTCCAACTCTGAATTCATCGACAGCTGGCACAAGTTCATCAAAGACGACAAGCGGGTGACCAACGATCCCATGGAAGCCCACTACATCGGCTTCAACATGTGGGTGAAAGCCGTGGAGAAGGCCGGCAGCACCGATCCTGATGCAGTCAAGGATGCGATCATCGGCGTGGCCGTGCCCAACCTCAGCGGCGGCTACTCCGCCATGATGCCTAATCATCACATCACCAAGCCGGTGCTGATCGGCGAGATCCAGGAAGACGGCCAGTTCGCGGTGGTCTGGCAGACCTCCGGTCTGGTGGCGGGCGATGCCTGGTCCGATTTCCTGCCCGGTTCCAAGGACATCATCTCCGATTGGCGCGCACCGCTCTCCTGCGGTAACTACAACGTCAAGACCGGCAAGTGCTCGGGTCAGAACTACGAATGAGTTGAACCCTCTTCGTAAACCCTCGTAGCCCGATGGAGCATAGCGAAATCCGGGCTACCCGTTGACCCTCGTTCCCACGCTCTGCGTGGGAATGCATACCCATGCCACAGGGCGCTTCGCCAGCTTGGAATTTCGCCCAACCCCTGGTCTGCATTCCCACGCGGAGCGT
>JBNLFS010000075.1:0-6864 GCA_050305635.1 Candidatus Thiodiazotropha sp.
AGCAGTATAGGACACCACACTAGATACCACCCAAGCCGAAATCATGGCATTTGGTATCGATAATGCCTCTGAGGTACTGAAACCATGACAGCAGAGCTTGTTGAGGGTAGGTGCCACATTCCCCTGGATTCCGGCATTCGCCGGAATGATGGAATCCTTATTCTAATAACGGGCTTTGGTTTTGATGAGGCATGCCTATCCTGTTTACAGGCTGTGGATGAACTTTGAACTCCGAAACGTGAGTTAAGTAAAAACCACTACCATCCCGGTATACGCCGGAATGGCAGTGGCTTCAGATCGAAGCACGTTTCATTCGTACCTGCCCCTAATAGCACTTAGCTAGAAAATTGAACCGCGCATGTTCTGCCATTCAACGATCCCGCAGATTCACTCGAGCATGGCACACCAGCCCGGCAGTTGTTCAAAACGCTTTAGCCAATTTCTGATCCCGGGATAGGGCTCCAGACTGAAGCGCCCCTCCCCCGCCATTACTGTATAGGGGTAGCAAGCCACATCCGCGAGCGTTGGATGATCCAGCGCGAGCCAGTCGCAATCCGTGAGCCGTTGCTCCATTGCCTCGACGCCAGGAAGCGCATCCCGGTGACACTGCTCAAGGTCGAAAGGCCTATTGAGCACAACCACGGCGCGAGCCCGCGCCAGACCATAGAGTAGCTCGTTTTCCGACACAGCAAGCCACTGCATCACCCGAGCCAAAGACAAGGGGTCGTTTGGCAACCATGTGTCATCACCGAATTTCCGTCCCAGATAGACGAGGATCGCCATCGAGTCCCAAATAATCTCGTGACCATCGATGAACACCGGGATCTGTCCCCGGGGATTGAGGCGTTTGAACTCAGGGGTGAGGGTTTCCCCCTTTCGGGTATCCGTCACCACCCGCGTGTAATCAAGATTCAGCATAGAGAGCAAAAGACGCACTTTGTAGCAGTTACCGGACAGAGGCAGGTCATAAAGTGTCAGAGTTGTCATAGCACTTCCTTCGGGTTCTTTGTTCAGGCTTGCGCCAACTGCCGATCACGCTGGGTGCACCCGGAATATCCCCAATTCTCCGCAGCCACCTCATGAATCACGGTATAGCTTGCTTCGGTGAGAACACCCAGGGTATCCAACAGAATTTGCCACACCTGCTTGATCAAAGCCGCTTTTTCGTCCTGGCTGTTGCTGCCTGCGGTGATTTTGATCTCCACATAAGCAGTGGGTCGCGTACAGGGTGTATCTCCGACGGTCCATACCAGGGGCGGTGTACTGCTAATGTGGACAGCGGTTACTGCTCCTCGTTTTCCCATGATGTCTACCATGGCCCGGGTCATCGCACGAGCCAGGGATTCCGCCTGAGACTGGGTCGGTACAGGGTAAATATCGAGTTTGATGTAAGGCATATCGAGGCTCCTTGACGTGGTTTGATAAAAGCCTAAACTTCAGGAATTAATTTGAGAAACGAATTATTCGAATAACTTTTATCCAATTTATGAATAAAACATCCCGCAACCTCGAACTAGAGCTCTTACGCACCTTCGTAGCAGTGGTGGATGGCGGCGGTTTCACCCGTGCGGCGGAGCGGCTGCACCGGACCCAGTCCACTGTCAGTCAACAGTTAAAGCGTCTGGAGGAGCGCCTGGCCTTACCCCTGCTTGCGCGCAACACCCGCAACTTCAGCCTCACCGAGCAGGGGGAACTACTGCTCGGATACGCTCGGCGTATGCTGGTGCTGAATGATGAAGCCTGGTCCGCTCTTAACGAGACCCATTGCCGGGGCACAGTACGCCTCGGATCAGCGCAGGAACTTGCCGATGGTGGATTAGCGGACATCCTGGCGCATTTTTCCCGACTCTATCCGGGGATCTCTCTGGAGGTGCTGGTCGACGCCAATCTCAAATTGCAAAAAATGGTGGAACTTGGCGAACTGGATCTGGCGGTGATTTTCCAGGAACCGGGACAACGGCCTCTGTCAGGTATCGGATGCGAGGTCATCGATCGCCTGAAACGGGTCTGGGTGGCATCACCGGATCAGACCTTCCCGGAGGATCAACCCTTACCTCTGGTACTGGCCAATGCTCCCTGCATCTTCCGCAATTCGGTCTTAAACGCTCTGGATGGGATCGGCCGGTCCTGGCGGATTGCTCTATCCACACCCAGCCTGTCCGGGATGCGTGCAGCGGTACGCGCCGGCCTTGGAGTAGGCGTTCGTACCGAGCGCTGGCTGGAGACGGATTTGCGAACACTGACCACCCCCTTGCCGCCCCTGCCGGATGTGGAATTGGTCATGTTGACCTCAGCCAACGCTGGCGAGTGGGTGGTTGATCGACTGCATCAGGCGCTGATCGCCGCACTGGCCCGCTAGTGCAGTGTCCTAGCCTAGGGCCGCGGACTACATAAGGTACCGTTCACTTAGTTTGGATCAGCACAACAACTCGTGCCACTGTTTTCCAAGGATCGAAAAGCCTTTTGCCATCGCCTCGTAACCAACCTGGCCAAAGTTGAGCCGAATGAAGTTACGGTATTTACCACTGGGAGAAAACAACGGGCCCGGCGCTATGCTCAACCCGGACTGCATGGCCCGGTGGTAGAGTTGCATCGCGTCAGTCCCCGCAGGCAGTTCGATCCAGGCGATAAAGCCCCCTTCCGGCGAGGTGATGCGACAACCCTCGGGCAACATGCGATGGGCCAGCTCAAGAAACCGGTCACGTCGCTCCCGGTAGGCTTTGCGCAAGATTCGCAGATGTCGGTCATGGCCGCCGGACTCCAGATACTCCGCAGCCGCATAGGCAGGCAAGGTGGCACTGGCCATACTACTGACCAGTTTCAGATGCATGACCTTGTCCCGGTATCGACCGGGAATCGCCCAACCGATCCGCAGGCCCGGATCGAGCGTCTTGGAGAGCGAGGAACACAACAACACCTGACCGCTGTGATCCCAGGACTTAGCCGCCCTGGGTCGATTGCCCTGGTAGTTGAGATCTGCATAGACGTCATCCTCGATCAGCGGCACCCCCGCGGATTCCAGCAGCGCCACCAATTCGCCCTTGCGTGCATCGGACATGCAGTAACCCAGAGGATTGCTGAAATTCGGAGTCAGCAACAACGCCTTGAGGGGCCACTGTTCCAGGGCCAGGCGCAATGCGTCCAGACTGATCCCGTATCGTGGATCGGTGGGTATCTCCAGCGCCTTGAGACCCAGGGATTCGACTGCCTGCAGGGTGCCGAAAAAGGCTGGTGATTCGATGGCTACGGTATCTCCCGCCTCGGCCACTGCCCGCAGACACAATACCAACGCCTCCTGACAGCCGCTGGTCACCACCACATCCTCCGGCGAACAGGCCACCCCGGCATCCACCGCTCGTCGGGCGATCTGCAGCCGCAATGCGTCGTTGCCCGGAGGCATGTCGTAATCCCGCAGATGCGGATCGGTGCGCCGGGCAAGACGGGCGAGGATGCGGTGCAGTTGGCTCACTGCGGGGAAATCAGTTCGCGGCAAGGCAGTACCCATCTGAATCACCCCTGGGGAGCGATAGGCTTGAACCACCTGCAGTGCCACCTCACTCACGGTGACCGGTACCGGATAGGCCTCGGGCCGGCTCATGGCCGGAGCCGGTGGCCGACGTACCGGCGCGCGAACATAGAACCCGGACTGGGGACGCGGTTCGATCAGACGCTCATCCTGTAATAGGCCGTAACCCTGAACCACAGTAGAAATACTCACACCCAGACGACGGCTAAGGTTTCTCACCGAGGGGATACGTTCACCGGGACGCAGCACACCCCGGCGCACCTGGTCACGGATGTGCGACGCCACCTGCTCGTATCTGAGTCCTTCATCACCCATACAGTTGATCCCCCATCGATCAGGTACAGTTGGAGTATTGGTAACAACTGTACCGTATACCTTCATTACTGTCTGCATCTGTATTGGTTGACGCTTCAGTAGATAGACTTATATGACCGAATGTGACCACCCAAAAGGAGACCCTCCCCATGACCGAACCGGTTTACTGGCTCAACGGCCGTTGCCTGCCGGCCTCACAGGCCGCCCTACCCCTCAATGATCATGGGGTGTTGTATGGAGACGGAATCTTCGAAGGCATCCGTTTCTATCACCGCAGACCGTTTCAACTGGAACAACATCTCCAGCGTTTGCAACACTCGGCCCGGGCGCTGATGCTCAGTCTGCCCTACTCCATGATGCAAATCGCCGGGGCCATTGATGAGGTGATCGCGGCCTTTGACGAGGCCGAAGGTTATATCCGGCTGGTGGTGACCCGGGGCGCCGGTAGCCTGGGTCTCGATCCCGCTCGTTGCGAGCAACCAAACCTGTTTATCCTGACGGAACAACTGGCCCTGGTCAGCGAGGCCAAACGCCGCACCGGAATCGACCTGATCACCGCCTCGACTCGACGTCCGGGACCCGATGTGCTTGATCCCCGCGTCAAGAGCCTCAACTACCTCAACAACATCCTGGCCCGACTTGAAGCGCGCCAGGCGGGCGTGGATGAGGCACTGATGCTCAATGGTGAAGGTCGGGTTGCGGAAGCCAGCGCGGAAAACCTGTTCATCGTGCAAAACGGTGTTGTCAGCACCCCCCCGGTCAGCGATGGCGCACTGCAAGGCATCACCCGCGGCACCCTGTTGAAGCTGGGCCAGGAAACGGGTCTTGCGATGACCGAACGATCGCTGACCCGGTATGATGTCTATACCGCAGATGAGTGCTTTCTGAGCGGGACCGGGGCCGGGATTATTCCGGTACGCTCCCTGGACGGACGCCTGCTGGCTCAGTCCCCCGGACCGATCACCCAGCGTTTGACCACGGCCTACCAGCAAAGGATTGAGCAGCAGACCCTCGGCGCAACGGCACAACCCTCCCTTGCAACCTCCAGGAGGTCCATGGACCATGTGTGAGATATATCAGGTTGATGCGTTTTCAGAGAGACCTTTCCAGGGTAACCCTGCGGCAGTCTGTCTACTCACAGAGGATCGGGAGACGGACTGGATGCAGGCGCTGGCAATGGAGATGAACCTATCGGAGACCGCGTTCCTGCGCCCCCGGGACAAGGGTTACGAGCTCCGCTGGTTCACGCCCACCACCGAGGTCAATCTCTGCGGTCACGCAACCCTGGCCAGTGCCCATGTTCTACGTACCCACCGACAGATCGACGATTCCGAGCTTCAATTCTTTACCCGCAGCGGTACACTGGTGGCCCGATTCTCGAATGCGGGCATCGAGTTGGACTTTCCCGCCGATCCGGTCAGCCCATTGGTCCTCGACACCGACCTGACCACAATCCTGGGACAACCGGTCGTAGCAACCGCTCAGGGTCGTGAAGATTGGCTGGTGGAACTGACCAACGAACGCGCGGTTATGGAATGCCGACCCGACCTGTCCCGACTGGCCGCCTTGCCGACCCGGGGCTTGATCATCACCGCCCGTGGGAGCGGCGATGTCGATTTCGTATCCCGCTTTTTTGCCCCCGCGGCCGGGATCGATGAGGACCCGGTCACCGGTTCGGCGCATTGCACGCTCGCCGATTACTGGCATGCACGGCTCGGTCAGCGGGTCATGCAAGCCCATCAACTGTCCGCGCGAGGCGGCCGGCTCCAGGTACGCCTGAATCGGGGACGGGTCTATCTGACCGGCAAAGCCACTACCATATTCAAGGGAACACTCACTGTATGATCGCAGAGAACTTCGACCTGAAAAGCTATTTCGCGCGCATTGGCTTCGACCAGGAACCGCGCCGGGATCTGGAAACCCTTACGCGATTGATGCGCCGACAACTGTTCAGCATCCCGTTCGAAAACCTGGATGTACAGGCGGGCAAGGAGATCTCCCTGATTCCGGAAGCGATCGTGGATAAGTTGGTCCACAACAACCGCGGAGGATACTGCTACGAGGTGAACGGCCTGTTTGCCATGGCATTAAGTGCGCTGGGATTCGAATATCAATTGATCGCCTGCCGCCCGATGTTCTACCCGGCATTGCGCCCCCGGACCCATATGGCCCTGGCGGTGACAATCGAACAGGATACCTGGCTGTGCGATGTAGGTTTCGGCAGTTACGGCATACGCGCCCCACTGGCCCTGTCTTCCACCGGCGAAGAGGTACCCCAGGACGATGACTGGTATCGACTGGAACAACCCAACGACCGGGAGTACCTGCTCCAGGCCAAGGTTGATGGAGACTGGGCCAACCAGTACAGCTTCGATCTGTGGCCCCAGCAGTGGATCGACTTCGCACCCGCCAACTTTCTCAACAACCGGCATCCGGATTCCATCTTCGTGCAGAAACTGCTGGTTGTGCAACATCGGCCGGAGGGTCGCAGCATTCTCTTCGGCGATCGGTTGAGAACCACAATATCCGGCGTCACGGAGGAACGCACAATTCCGGTGGAGGAAGTGGATGCATTGTTACAGGATCACTTTGGACTCGTGAGCACAGTCAAGTCATAAACCTGAACAGCATGGCTCGAATTATGTGTCATGCATTTTTGCAAAGAGCCCGGGGGTCATCCCGCATTGTTCGGCGATATTTGCCGCATGTACTCCCCAAGGGCTTTACCCGAATCCGCCACTACGGATTTCTGGCGGGATGTTGCCGCACACAGCGTTTGGCACAGATCCGCGAAGCACTGGCGCAACCGATGCCCACGGAACAGGCAGCGAGCAAGGATAGTGAAACACCCGATCCCCCCTGTCCGATCTGCAAAATCGGAGCCTTGCGGTTGATCGGTGAGTTACTACCCGGGAGGGTCATAACCCAGACGAAACGACGATGAACCACGACTGAGGAAGTAAATTCGTCGAGTATCGTAGGTCCGTTCCAACGGACCCTGTGCGCCCCTGCGCCAGTAACTG
>JBNLFS010000076.1:0-17356 GCA_050305635.1 Candidatus Thiodiazotropha sp.
GGATTGAAACACGACGGTGGCCGCCACCGCATTGAAAAGGGCGGTCGCGCCCATCACGGGCGCGTGGATTGAAACCAGGATGACCAGGAATCTGCGCCGCATGGCCCCGGTCGCGCCCATCACGGGCGCGTGGATTGAAACAGATGTCACACTAAAATCCACCAATTCCACACCGGTCGCGCCCATCACGGGCGCGTGGATTGAAACAACCATCATGGCCCATATGCCATAGCAGATGATCGTCGCGCCCATCACGGGCGCGTGGATTGAAACTCGGCATGGTCCGACTATCACCTGAACGATCTAACGGTCGCGCCCATCACGGGCGCGTGGATTGAAACTTGGTAGGGTTGCCGAATACGAACATCATGGGTTGTCGCGCCCATCACGGGCGCGTGGATTGAAACCCAGTGGCTCCCGTCGTATTGCTTGCTCGGGCTGTCGCGCCCATCACGGGCGCGTGGATTGAAACCACAGTTGGCTCTTGGCCAGCGTTCTTGGGGTCGGTCGCGCCCATCACGGGCGCGTGGATTGAAACCAAGGATGTTGAGAACTCTCGTATTGATACGCAAGTCGCGCCCATCACGGGCGCGTGGATTGAAACTGCACGCAGTCAGGGTATTCGGTCACGTCTACAAGTCGCGCCCATCACGGGCGCGTGGATTGAAACTCCTGACCGGCGCGGCCCAAGCAGTAGGAATATGTCGCGCCCATCACGGGCGAGTGGAGTGAAACAAGGGCTGACAATGTTCATTTAGAAACTTTGCAGGTCGCGCCCATCACGGGCGCGTGGATTGAAACAAAGAAAAACTGCAAGCTACCCGTTATTTAAAAAGTCGCGCCCATCACGGGCGCGTGGATTGAAACGCAACACGTCCCGAGGACCTCTGATATGGCTAAGTCGCGCCCATCACGGGCGCGTGGATTGAAGCTCAATATCGGCCGGTGCGGCAACAGTTCGGCGGATGTCGCGTCCTTCTGAGATCCTGGGGGGTGATGGGATTCGGGTGCTGCGCGTTCGCGACTGAGCGGCTAAATGCGGTTTGCTTACGATCTGCCGATAGTTTATTTCCTTTCCATTGTCGCATTTCAGGCACGACGCGGCGTTGACAGGCCTCGGCTGGTTGTAAGCACTGCAATTACGGAAGCGGAGTATTCGTTACGACTGATTTTTGGAGGTGCCGACACGAAGTGATTCCGCGGGCCTGGGTGACCGTTTCGTGTCTTTAGGTATCGGGGGGTGAATAATAGAATTATTCGGTCGCAGTAGAGAGTTTATCGACCCAACCAGTGAATTGGTCGGGGTGAGAGGATTCGAACCTCCGGCCCCTGCCTCCCGAAGACAGTGCTCTACCAGGCTGAGCTACACCCCGTAATGTCGACTGACCGGAGCCCGGTGCAGCGAGCCGTGAATAGTAGCGGAATCGTCGGAGCGATTCAATGGGTTCGGGCGACGGAGAAATCGGCGAGTTGCAGGAGGGCTTCCCGGTAGGGACTTTCGGGCAGGTTGTCCAGGGCCTGCTTGGCCGCTTCCGCCTCTTCGCGGGCGAGGCGCTTGGTGTATTCGATGGCGCCGCTTTCGCGGATCATGTCCATGACGAAGTCGATCTGTTCCAGGCCGCCGTTTTCGATGATGTCGCTGAGACGGGCCCTTTGTTGCGGATCGGCCTTCTTCAGGGATTCGATCAGCGGCAGGGTGGGCTTGCCTTCGGCCAGGTCGTCGCCGATGTTTTTGCCGATCTCCTGGTTGTCGGCCTGGTAGTCCAGGGCATCGTCCACCAGCTGGAATGCGATGCCCAGGTGCAGACCGTAGTCGGCCAGTGCCTGCTGTATCTCCTGGGGTGCATCGGAGATCACGCCGCCCAGCCGCGCGCCCGCCTCGAACAGGGTGGCGGTCTTGCGTTTGATGACCTCCATGTATTCGGCTTCCGTGGCGTCCGGGTTATGCACATTCAGCAGCTGCAGAACTTCCCCTTCCGCGATCCGGTTGGTGGCGTGGGAGAGGATGTCCATGACCGGCATGCGACCTACCGCTACCATCATTTCGAAGGAGCGGGAGTAGAGAAAGTCCCCCACCAGCACGCTGGCCTCGTTGCCCCACACCGCGTTGGCGGTCTCCCGGTTGCGGCGCAGATCGGAGCCGTCGACCACGTCGTCGTGCAGCAGGGTGGCGGTGTGGATGAATTCGATGATCGCGGCCAGGTCGATGTGCCGATGCTCGGCATAGCCGCAGGCCCGGGCGGCCAGCAGCACGATCATGGGCCGCAGACGTTTGCCTCCACTGTGCACGATGTAGGCGCCGATCTGGTTGATCAGCACCACGTCCGACTTGAGCTGCTCGATGATCAGGCGGTTGACCGCCTCCATGTCATCGGCAATGAGATCTCGAATTCGGGTTATATCCATGGGAAGCCACGTTTCGCAAAAACCAGCGCATGCTAGAGGAGAGCACCCAATAAATCAATGTGATGTCGCATTTCGTCAGCGCTGACAGCGGGGACAATGGGTGGTGGAGCGCTGTCCCTGGGTCGAGGCTTTGAGGGTCGTTCCGCATACCGGGCAGGGCTCGCCGGCCTTGCCGTAGACCTGAAGTTCCTGGGCGAAGTAGCCGGGCTGGCCGTCCTCACGCTGGAAATCCCGCAGGGTGGTGCCGCCCTGGAGGATCGCGGCCTGGAGCACCGATTTGATCTCGGTGGCCAGTCGTTCGTAACGGGGCTCGGAGATGCGGTTGCTCGCCCGGCCCGGGTGGATGCCCGCGCGGAACAGGGATTCGTTGGCGTAGATGTTGCCCACCCCGACCACGATTTTACTGTCCATGATCAGTTGCTTGATGCTGACCTTGCGACGTCGGCCCTGCTGATAGAGGTGGTTTCCGTCAAAGTCCTTATTCAGGGGCTCCGGTCCCAGGTGGGCGAGCAGGGGATGCGTTTCGGGCGGTGCCTCGGTCCACAGCACCGCGCCGAAGCGGCGCGGATCCCGCAGGCGCAGACATTGACCGCCGCTCATCAGCAGATCAAAGTGATCGTGTTTCTGTGGTGCGGAGTCGCGGGGCACGATGCGCAGGCTGCCGGACATGCCGAGATGCACGATCAGGGTGCCCCGGGGGAACCCGAACAGCAGGTATTTGCCACGCCTCGAAACCTGCCGGAGCGTCTGCCCGATGAGCCGTTCCGCCAGGGTCGATGGGATGGGCCAGCGCAGGCGGGGTTCCCGCACCAGGACCTGGGTGACTTTGCGGCCCTCCAGGTGCGGGGCCACACCCCGGCGGGTGGTCTCCACCTCCGGCAGTTCAGGCATGGGGGGGCTCCCGCCAGGCGTCCGCCGGCGCGCTGAGATGGTGCCGGAAACCGTCCCCGATCAGGTGCACGGTGCCCCGGTTGAGAACATAGCGCCAGCCGTTGATCGGGTCGGTGGCGCCGAATTCGAAACGCTCGGAGTCGAACTCGACCACCCAGGTCGGCCGGTCCAGGCCGTAGGATTGGAGCGAGCCGGAGGCCTCGAAGCGGTGCAGACTGGGGGTGCTTAGCATCTTCAGGAACTGCTGCACCCTGTGGGCATCGGCGGGCCGCCCGTCCACAAGCCAGGAGGCGTTGTCGCGGGTCAGTAGGATGGGTCGTTCAACCCCCTGTTGTTGGATTGCGATGCGCTGCACCGATGCCGGAGCCAGGTGGCTGAGCAGGGGAGTCGGCGCGGGTTGCGACCACCACACCAGGGCGCCCAGGAGTGCAGCGATCAAGATCAGGACGAGGTTTACCTTGTATCCCATGCTAGTGTTGTGTCCTAAATAGATCCTATATTTTAGAGCGATCCTGGATTGATGCTCTGATTCTTACTGTATGGAACCTCGGTCCAACGGACAACATGAAGTGTTCCCGATGGCGTTAAATTTTTTTACCACGAAGGGCACGAAGAACACGAAGGGTAGAATTTGATGAATGCTCGAGTCGTTCCTTCGTGCGCTTCGTGTCCTTCGTGGTGAGATAGATCGCCCAGGCGAATCAAGCTACAGGTGAGGAGATCTTGATTACCGGTTATTCTCACGCGGAGCATGCTAACGCGTCGATAGACGCGTGATCCATTTAAGACGGACAGCGTATCTGAGTCCACCCTTCAATCTTTTGAAGCGCTACTTTCCCGAATAGTATTGGGATCTAATTAGGACACTACACTAGGTCTCCGTCAGGCCCGGTTGCGCCGCCAGGCGATCCATCCGCCCAAGAGCAATAGCAGGGTGGGGAGCACAATCAGCGGGCCGAGGCTGATCATCAGGGTGGCGTTGCGGGACAGTTGCAGGTCCCGGTCGTCCGCCTCGCTCGCGGGTATGCCGATCCGTTCGTCATCGCCCGCCAGCCAGCGGCTCAGGGCCAGTCCCAGGTCCCGGTTGCCCGCGTTGTCGAGGAAGCTGTTGGAGAGAAAGTCCCCGTCGCCGATCACCAGCAGGCGTTGTTCGCGATCCCCTTGAGTCCGGCTCAGGGCCAGGCCGATGTTCAGGGGGCCGGGCAACTCCCCGGCCTCCGGGTTGCGTTCGATCTCCCCGCTCAGGGGGCCGGTTTCGTTCCAGCTGCGCTCCAGAGTGCTCAGTAGGGGGGTGGTTCGCCAGTCTCCCGCTGTCGGCGCGTTGAACGCCGCGGCCTGGGGATAGAGGGTCAGCAGGTTGAAGCCCCGGGTCGCGGCATGATCCGGGTAGCGGGGCACCAGGGCGATGCTCGGGTTGTCGATGCCCAGTTCCCGCACGTTCGCGTCCACCAGGGTGCCGGGGAGCTGATCGACGCCGGCCAGGTCGTGCGCCAGGGCGGCGGCGACCGGGTTGTCCGGGTCGCTGAGTAGCCACAGATTGCCGCCCCGGGCCAGGTAGGCTTTCAATCGCTCCAGTTCGCCGCTCAGCAGGGGCCGCTGGGGGGAGGCGATCATCAGCAGGGCGGTACGCTCCGGCAGTTCCGGGAAGGTCGCCAGGTCGAGGCTGATGATCCGGAAACCCTGCTGCTCCAGTTGTTCGCCGAAGCGTCCCAGGTCGTGGTTTGCCGGGCCGAGCAGGTCCCGCTCCCCATGTCCGCTGAGACCGACGATCCAGCGTTCGTTGCGCTGGCCCAGACGCAGGATTGCGTTGCTCAGATGCTCCTCGTCGAGCTGCTGGATCCGCTCCTCCCGCTGATCGTAGCTGAGCAGGATCTCCCCGCTGAGACTGATGCCCAGCCGGCGGGTCTCGTCCGGGTTGCGCAGGGGGTCCACGAACTGCAGACGGATGTCCGGTTTGTGGTACTGGTAGCGGGCAATGAAGCGCTGGATCCGTTCCCGCAGACTGCGGGTTTCCGGCACATAGGCGGTCAGGGTCAGCGGTCCCGGGGTGCGGGCTAGGATCTCAACGCTGGACGGGGAGAGGCTGTTGCTGCCCTGGCGGGTCCAGTCCCATTGCCGGTCGTAGCGGCTGCCGAGCCAGGCCAGAAGCATCCATATGATCACCAGCAGCAGGTAGAACAGGAGCGTGTAGAGGCGGTTCGCCAGTGTCGGGTTCATCCCTGGCGTCTCCTTTCCAGGCGCTGCCAGGCGAGGGCGAGAAAGAACAGGATCAGGGTCAGGAAGTAGACCAGGTCATGGATACGCACCAGCCCCATCTGCAGGTCCAGGTAGTGGCTGGGCCAGGCCAGCCAGTGCAGGAAACTGCCCCGTTCGGTGTGCTGGTCGAGCAGTGAGAGCAGCAACAGTACGCCGTAACTGCCCGCAGCCGCGACTCCAGGGTGATCGCTGAGGGCGGAGAAGCCGAGCCCGATCGCGGAAAAGCCCGCGCTGAGCAGCAGCAGGCCCAGGGTTGCGGAAAGCAGCAGACCCGGGTCGAGGGGGGTGCCGCTCCACAGGCTCAGGCTCAGACCCAGAGGCAGCAGCACCAGGAACAGCTGGTAGAGCAGGATCCCCAGGAACTTGCCGATGAGGATCTGCGCATTATTCAAGGGTGCGCAGCTGAGCAGGGCGTAGCTGCCGTTGCGCAGGGGATCGCTGAACGCCCGCAGGGTGAGGATCGGCGTGATGATCAGCAGCAGTACCGAGGCCAGGCCATAGAGCTGCAGGCCCAGGTGGTGGGTCAGGCCCAGGCGGCGGCTGGCCGCGGGCAGCTTGTTGAAGCTCTCCAGGGCGCCGAGAAAGCTCCAGCTGAGCAGGGCCAGGGTCAGCGCCAGGGCGATCCAGGCCAGTGGTGTGCGCATGAAGCGGCGCCATTCCATCCACGCCAGGGTGAGGCTCATGCCGCGTCCCCCGTAGTGGCCTGGAGGAAGATCTGTTCCAGGTTATGGGTCTCCGGGGCGAATTCACTCACCCCCCAGTTCCGGGCGACCAGTTCGGCCAGCACCTCCGATGGCCGGCTGCCACTGGCCAGGGTCAGGTGGTAGATGCCGGGTTCCCGGGACTCCACGGCGGTCAGCAACGGCAGTTCGGCGATCCGGGAAGTCTCGGGTTTCTGCTCCAGTACCAACCGGTAGCGGGTCTGTTCGGGGAGTGTCAGTCCGCCCTGATAGACGCAGCGACCCTGCTGCAGGATCACCACCCGGTTACAGGTCGCCTGAATCTCCCCCAGATTGTGACTGGAGAGCAGCACGGTCTTATCACGGGCGAGTTGACCAATCAGTGTACGGACCTGGCGGATCTGCGCCGGGTCGAGACCGTCCGTGGGTTCATCGAGAATCACCACTTCCGGGTCGTGGAGGATCGCCTGGGCCAGTCCTACCCGCTGCTGGTAGCCCTTGGAGAGCTTGCGGATCAAGCGCTGTCCCACCTCGTTCAGGTCGCACTGCTGGCGGACCCGAGTGCGGGCCTCGATGGCCGCGCTACGGCTCAGGCCCCGCAGGCGGGCGCAGTCGTAGAGGAATTCGTCCACCCGCTGATCCGGGTGCAGGGGCGGGCGCTCCGGCAGGTAGCCGATATGCCGCTTTGCCTCCCTGGGCTGGCGCGCCAGGTCGAAACCGTAGATGCGCACCGATCCCCCGCTGGGGGCGAGATCGCCGCAGATCATGCGCAGAATGGTGGATTTGCCCGCGCCGTTGGGTCCCAGCAGTCCGAGTATGTCGCCCCGGTGCAGACTCAGGTCGAGGGGTTGTACGACCTGGCGTGGGGCGAACTGGCGGCTGAGTTGCTGGGTGATCAGAAGTTCTGTCATGAATTCGGATGCTTCGGCGCCATGGGGTCGCCTTTCTGTGCCTTACGGGGTCCAGCCCGGTGGTCCGGTGCCGACAAAGAGCGCCGCTCAACATACCACCCTTGCGGGTGCATGCAAAACCCCGGAATACTGAGACGGCCGGTCCGGGGCTTGAGCGTCTATGCCATAGGCGGATTATCTCAGCGGGACCGTGTATCCAGGACGCCATCCAAGCATAATAGGCCCTGGCCCTGTTTCCTCTGAAGCAGGTGAATTGGAATTCCTTTGGCTTCGCTGATCCGCACCACGCATGAATCGAGAGAACTCCCGTACAGCCCTGCTCGGAGTCGACACCGGCGGCACCTTCACCGATTTCGTCCTCTACCGGGATGACCGATTACAGACCCACAAGGTGCTCTCCACCCCCCGGGCTCCGGAGCAGGCCATCCTTCAGGGCATTCGGGAGCTCGGTCTCGATCCGGCGCAACTGGTCCTGATTCACGGTTCCACGGTCGCCACCAACGCGGCCCTGGAGGGCAAGGGTGTGCGGACCCTGTACATCACCAACCGGGGACTGGGTGACCTGTTGACCCTGGGACGCCAGGCGCGCCGGGAACTCTACAACCTGCAGCCCGAAGCGGTTGAGCCTCCGGTGCCCGCCGAGGACTGCATCGAGACCGGTGGGCGCCTCGGCGCCGACGGCGAGCCGGTCGAGCCGCTGACCGATGCCGATCTGGAAACGCTCGCCCGAACGGTTGCGCAGAAGCGTCCCGCGGCGGTGGCGATCAACCTGCTGTTCAGCTACCTGGACGACCGCTTCGAGCGGCGTATCGAAGCCCTGATGCCGGAGTCGGTGTTCTGCTCCCGTTCCTCTGAGGTGCTGCCGGCCAGCGGTGAGTACGAACGGGGCATCGCGACCTGGTTGAACAGCTGGGTCGGGCCGCTGGTGGCCGGTTACCTGAAGCGTCTGCGTCAGGGACTGCCCGGCAGCCGAATCGCCGTGATGCAGAGTTCCGGCGAGGCCATCGCGGCGGAGCAGGCCGCCCGCCAGGCGGTACGCATGCTCTTGTCCGGACCTGCCGGGGGCTTGGTGGGGGCCGGGTTCATGGCTTCCGCCTCCGGCCGTGATCGACTCCTGACCCTGGATATGGGGGGGACGTCCACCGATGTGGCGCTGATCGAAGGGGCGCCCCGACTGACCCGGGAAGGCCGCATCGGCCCCTGGCCGGTGGCTGTGCCCATGGTGGATATGCACACCATCGGCGCGGGGGGCGGGTCCATCGCCCGCCTGGATGGCGGAGGCATGCTGCGGGTGGGGCCGGAGTCCGCCGGGGCGGATCCCGGGCCGGCCTGCTACGGCCGGGGCGGCCGGGAGCCGACCGTCACCGACGCCAACCTGGTGCTGGGCCGGTTGCGCTCGGATGCCTTTCTCGGCGGACGCATGACCCTTGACCGGGAGGCCGCCGAGTCGGCCGTGGGGCAACTCGCCCGGCAGATGGGATTGAGTCTGCAGGCGGCCGCGGAAGGGATCGTACAGGTCGCCAACGAACACATGACCCATGCCCTGAGGGTGATCTCGGTGCAGCGGGGCATCGATCCGAGACATCACACCCTGGTCTCCTTCGGCGGCGCCGGGGGGCTGCATGTGTGCGCCCTGGCCCGCGCCCTGGGGCTGCGCCAGGCCCTGGTGCCGGTGAATGCCGGGGTCCTCTCGGCGCTGGGCATGCTGGCCACCCGGCCGGGACGGCAGTTGTTGCGCACCTGGCTGGGTTTGCTAAGAGAACGGGCGGATTCGGATATTCTCTTGGCGCTGGAGCAACTCGCCGAAGAGGGACTGCTGGAGTTGGAGCGTGAGGATATCCCCCGGGCAGACATCGCACGGGATTATTCCCTCGATCTGCGTTATCTCGGCCAGTCCTACACCCTCAACGTCCCCTGGAGCAACCGGGCGCAGGCGCAGCTGGATTTCCACGAGCGCCACCAGGCCCGCTACGGTCATCGCATGGAAGCGCCGGTGGAACTGGTGAACCTACGTGTGGCCTTGCGGGGTGCGCAGCCAGAGATGACCCTGCCGCGGTTCCAGACCGACAGACCCGCTGAGGTTGAGGAATGGCTCGATCTGCCCGGTGTCGCCGAAGCCGTGCCCCGCTATGCTCGGGACACCCTGGCGATCGGCCAGTTGCTGTCAGGTCCGGCGTTAATCACCGAGATGGCTGCCACTCTTTGGGTGGAGCCGGGTTGGGAATGCCGCATGGATCCGTCCGGAAACCTGCTGTTGCAACGGGTAACCTGAAACTTGGTGTTATTAACCCGGCCACCCAATCGGTCCGTTCTTCAGGGACTATCACATTAAAAAAGACAGGCCGGTGCGTACCTGCCTGCAGACTGCATTATCAAAACTGAGTGTAGTGAGGGGGGCTGCAGTGGCGTTTTGATGCCTTGCTGCAGGATACGCTTTGGCTGAATACGACCTATTGGGTGGACGGGTTAATAAAGCCTGGCGCGGGTGTGGCCGGAAGGCTATTCTTCATACTGAATCCCCTAAAAAAAAGTACCCGTTCTTCTATGCTCGCTCGTGACCTGCGCGTCGTCGTCAAAGGGCCCTCATGCAGCACCTGTCAGGCCAAGCCATTCTGCCTTCAATCCGTTTGCAGCGGTGAACTGTGCAGCACCTTCAAACGCGCCATACGCACCAAGGGCCCGTTTCAGAAAGGCGATCTGCTGTACCGCGCCGGGATGCCGTTTACCACGCTCTACATGATTCAGCGGGGATCGGTGAAAACCCAGATCTGCACTGTCAACGGCGTCATGGAAGTCACCGGGTTCTTCCTCTTCGGCGAGTTGCTTGGAGTGGATGCCATCGGTTGCGACACCTACCCGGCGGATGCCATGGCCCTCGAGGAGTGCTGGGTCTGTGAGCTGTCCTATGACCAGATCAAGGCCATGTGCAATGCCTGTACAGACTTTCAGCAAGGCTTGATGACCCGTCTGGGCCGCACTCTCAACAGCGACGTCTACGAATGGGCGCTGGCGCGTAACCTGAAGGCGAAACAGAAGGTCGCCTGGTTTATCTTCGATCTGTTTAAACGTACCCGGGTGCGTTACGCCTCGGATCTACGCACCATCCCCCTGCCCATGTTGAAGACCGATATCGCCAACTATCTGGGCTTGGCGCCGGAGTCCCTGAGCCGGGCTCTGCTGGCCCTGGAGAAAGAGGGGATGATCGTCAACGAAGCCAAGCACATCTACCTCTCGGACATTCAGAAAGCCCAGTCCCTGAGCATGATCTGAGCTGCTGCGAATCGGTTGATCTCCGATGCATACAAAACGCGCACTCTTACAACTCCGGGGTTTTACCGAGATCATTCTGCTGCTTGGACTTATCCTTATGCCCTGGACATCCAGTGCGGATCCGCGTGCTGATTTGCTGCAACATGGCCGATGTGCGGCATGTTTCCTGGCCCGGGTCGATCTCAGCGGTCTTGATCTGCAAGGGGTCGACCTGCGGGGCGCCGATCTTTCCGGCGCCAATCTGAACGCCACCCGGCTGGACGGGGCGCTGCTCTACCAGGCCAACCTGGCCGGTGCGAGGCTCAGGGATGCCCGCCTGAATCGGGCCAGCCTCAGCCGGGCCAATCTCAGCGGCGTCGATCTTCAGGGCCAGTCGCTGGCGCAGGGACGGTTGAGTTACACCCGACTGCACGCGGCACGGCTCAACGGCGCCAACCTGCAGCAGGCCAATCTGCAGGGTGCCGATCTCTCCCTGGCTGATTTGAGCGGCGCCGACCTGGCCGATGCCCAGCTCACTCAGGTCGATTTCAGCGACGCCCGGCTGGAGCGGGCCCGACTGTCCGGGGCGCATTTGCGTGGCGCCGATCTGACGGTTGCTCAATCCCTGGCAGACAGTGATTTCAGCACCGCCGACCTGCGCCACAGCCATCTTGCCGGGATCGACATGAGCGGCATCGATCTGTCCGGAGCCCTGCTGCTCGGAGCCGATCTGCGGGGAGCCCGACTGCAGGGGGCCCGACTCGTTTCCGCGGAGTTGAAAAAGAGCGACCTGCGTGAAGCCGATTTGAGTAATGCGGATCTGAGCGGTGCACGAATGATCGGCGCCCGGCTGGCCCAGGCCCGGCTCAGCGGCGCCCGACTGGTCAACGTGGAACTGGGCGGAAACCTGATCGACACCGACTTCAGCGACGCCCTGATTCAACGCAGTTCCCTGGCCGGGGCAAATCTGAAAGGGGCGCGCTTCGAGGGTGCTAAGCTCAACGGGGTGGATTTCAGCGGTGCGAACCTCTATGGCGTGGATTTCTCCCGGGCGGAGTTGAGCCGCTGCCTGTTTGCAAAGGCCAACCTGAACCAGGCTCGCTTCACCGAGCGCCAGCGGCGGGAAAACCGCCTCGACGAGCCGCCTGCATCCGATTGAGTCCCGCCCATGGCATGCCCCAGCAGGATCCACTGTTTTCTACTCATCACTCCCGCAAGGTGAGCGGGATTTCATGGTTCGCGAGGGTAGTAACCGTAGGTCGGGTTAGCGCAGCGTAACCCGACTTTAAGTGGGCCGGGTGCTCGTCGGGTTATGCTGCGCTAACGGGTGAGTGTTGCGAGTGCCCCAACCCAACACAGACCAGTTTGAACGTTCTCTCTGCGGTTCAGGTGAACATATCGGATGTGATGTTTTGGAACCAGCTACGGGCGAACTGTGCCTCGATGGCGCGTGTTTCCTCCGATGCGTCCATGGGTGAAAGGCCTCCGGCCCCCTCAACCCCTTCGATGCTGCCGTTGACCAAATGGTAGACCGCGGCGACCGAGATACCCCACTCCGGACTGATGATGCTGTAGCACGTGTTCACATAAGAGGGTTCGCCCGGTGTGTCCCCATTGATCGAAGCCGCGATGGCCGCGGCGCATACCTTGCCCTGGGAATTGGCGGCATACCCGGATTTGGGCATCTTGCCGGCGATGCACGCGTCGCCGATCACGTAAACATCCTTGTGCAGGCTCGATTCGAAGGTCCTTTGATCGACGGGGCACCAGCCGGTGTCATTGGTCAAGCCTGCGTCAAAGGCAATCCTGCCCGCTTTTTGTGGCGGGATGATGTTCAACACATCCCCCTTGTACTCTTCGACCTGGCCGATGAGTGTCATATTGTCCGGATCCACGGCCTCGATGATGCCGCCGCCAGCACCGGATACCCATTCCACCCTATCGCCATAGAATTTCTTGTAACCCTGCATGAACAGCCCTTGTTTGGAAAACCGGTCCTTCGCATCGAGGATCACCACCTTGGATTTCGGCTTATGGTGTTTGAAGTACAGGGCAATCTGGGCGGCCCGCTCGTAGGGTCCGGGTGGGCAGCGAAACGGATTGGGCGGTGCGGCGATATAGCAGACCCCGCCATCCGGCATCGCCTCCAGTTGCCGACGCAGCAACTGGGTCTGGGGTCCCGCTTTCCAGGCATGGGGGATCTTTTCCGCGACCTGTGCACTGTAACCGGCGATCTTTTCATAGCGGAAATCGATTCCTGGGGAGACGATGAGCCGGTCATAACTGTACTGATTGCCTCCACTGAGCTTGACCGTATGGGCTGTGGCATCGATTTCGACAACGGTATCGTGAACCACCTTGACGTCCCGGTTACGGCTCAGGGTCTGGTAGTCAAAGGTCAGACTCTCAAGGGTCCTTTCGCCACCCAGAACCTCGTTGCTCAGGGGGCAGGAGACATATCGGGGGTTCTTTTCGATCAACATGACATCGAGTGTCGGGTCGGCCATTTTCAGGTACTTGGCCGCAATCACTCCGCCGTAGCCGCCGCCGATTACGATTACCCGGGCCTTTGCCCCCTGACCGAAGGCACGGGGAGGCACCGTCGCCAGGGTGCCGAGTGCGGCGCAGGCGCCGCTTGCCTGTAGGAATCTTCTGCGAGTAAATTTCACCATGACTGTGGCCCCCTTTATTTTTCACTGGCGTAGTAATGGGCCATGGCTCTCAGTTCTTCCTCCGAGAGCTCACTGACCCGTTTGCCCATCTTTCTCGGATGGCATCGCAATCCCTTGGCATGACAATCCTTGAGGTAGTGCAGGGTATAGTCGGGCCACTGTCCGGCCAGGCGGGGCGCATCGTCCTCCTGTACGCGCCCGCCGTCCTCATGGCAGGTTTTGCACTTGCTTTCATGAATCACTTTACCCTTGGCCGCCAACTTCGGGTCGGTCTTGACGTTGCTCGAAACCCAAGGCTTGTCGGCCAGGTAGGAAGCAATGGCCTTGAGTTCCGTGTCGCTATAACCCTTGGCGATGCGTCCCATGATGGTTGAGCTGCGTTCACCGCTCTTGAACTCCTCGAGTACCAATTGCATGTACTCCTTTTCCATGCCGCCGATGATCGGCATGATATCGCCGGCACTGGCACCATCGGTTCCGTGGCACCCGGCGCAGGTGTTCGCCAGCATGCTCGGGGAGCGCACGCCCTCGGGTGCGGCAGCGGGCTTTTCCTCCTTCATTGCCTCGGCCTGGGTCGGCTTGGTGATTTCCGAACTGCAAGCTGTGACCATCAACAGACCGAGCGAGCTTGTCAACAGGGCCAACAGCGGGTATAGGGTTTTTCTCATGGCTATCTCCTCAGATGCGCAACCGTGTTCAATGCCCGACGGTTCCCTCGCGCTGATCCAGCCAGGCAAGAACGTTGTCGATTTCGTGCTTTTTAGCGGGTTCCAGTCGGGATGCCTCGTGCAGTGCTTCACGCGCCAGGCTATAGCGGCCCAGGTGAAGATAGGCGATCGACAGGCCGATGAAGGCATCGGCGTTGCCCCTGTCGAGCATGATGGCTTTCTGAAAGTTTTCGATACTGGGTACATATTCCTGGCGCAGCAGTTGTATGCCCCCCAACCGGCTGTAAGCCAAAGTGGAATCAGGCGCCTGTTCGATGGCCTGCGCGAGCAGGGATTGGGCCTGTTCCAGGTTGCCGGCCTCGGATTGCTGATTGGCTTGCTTTATGAGCTTTTCCGCATTTCCTGCGGCTGCAAGCAAGCCGGCGAATCCCAGCAGGATCAGCCCGCTCAGTAGATGACGGATATGTCTTCCCATGAATTGCCTCCCGGAGCGACAGGTTGAGGACCTCCTCCGAAGCCCGCTTCGGAGGAGGGGGATGCGTGGTTATTTGAGAGCGCCTTTGCCGTAGCGATCCTCGAAGCCTTTGCGCACCTTGTCGATGGCTTCCTTGCTCATGCCTTCGAAGTACCAGGTATGCCCGTCGATGGGACGAAAGTACTTGTCGAGCATGGCGGTGGCGAAGTCCTCGTTGCCATCCTTCTTCATGACCACTTCCTTCAGTTCCGGAATCCACTTGAAGTAGGTGTGCTTGGCCACATCGTAGATGCCGTGCCACCAGGTGTAGTCCGGACCGTTCATCGAGGCGCCGTGGCGGGCGCGGCGTCCCTCATGATGCCAGATCTCCCACCAGGTCCACTCGATCTTTTCATCGAACGGACTCTTGGAGATATAGCCGTTGGCCTTCAGTTCTCCCATCACGGCAGCGATGGGTTTGGCGAACTTGTCATTGTAAAGATCCACCACATTGTCGAACTGGTTGTAGTGACCCTGGATCACACTGTCACTGTGGCAGGCCTTACACACCTCCTGCATCTTGTGGCGGCGCTCTTCCCAGGTCACGACTTCGATGACGGTCGAATCCTTGGCCTTGTCGCCCACCTTGGGAATGTCCTGACCCTCCTTCACGTCGAACTCCTGGCCGTTCTGCAGACGCACCAGATTGATCTTCTGGGAGATTGGTGGACGCAGGGTCCAGGAGATACGGTCGCCCACGTTGTGGGTCTTGCCCTCTTTGCCGCCGGCGCTCATGTGGCAGGTGGCGCAGGTGGGAGCGGCCGAGTAGTCGACGCCGGCGACCCACTTGTCGGATTCCAGGTTCATCTCATCCACCTTGGCACGGTAGATGATGCCGTGCTTGGATTCGTTGTAGACCTCGATCTGCGGATGGTCCGGCCCCACATGGCACTTACCGCAGGTATCCGGTGTGCGCGCCTGGGCCTTGGAGAAGCGATGTCGGCCGTGGCAGGCGGTACAGGAACCGGCGGAACCGTCCGGGTTGATGCGTCCGATACCGGTGTTTGGCCAGGTGGTCGGGGTGGGTTTGCCGTCCTCACCGATCTCGACTTCCGCGCCATGGCATTGGCGACAACCCGCATTGACCGCAGCGGGTCCGCCGACGACCTCACCCAGCAGGTTGTCGAGGGATGCGAGGATCTGACCGCCTTTCGAGTGATGAGAACCGTCCATCTCTTCGAATTCGGTGTTGTGACAACGGGAGCAGTCTTTCGGGGTGACGATGATCGAGATGCGCGAACCTTCATGTTCGAAGCCGTCCTTGTCCTCGGCCTTCGCTTCATGACAGTCAAGGCAGTTGACGCCGCTCTGTCCGTGCTGGCTGTTGTTCCACTCCATGGTGAGTCCCGGGTCCTCCTGCCAGTGACACTCCACGCACTCCTGTCCGCGCGGATTACCCCAGTCCTTGCCGATGACTCCTGACGGCCTGGCCGCTTCGGCCGGTGAAAACGTTCCCCATATCAGCATGCCGATGACGGTACCGACAGTCGCGTGGTATCGACTTCTCGTCAACCAGTTCATAGCGCCCTCCCAAAAGGTGTGCTTCGGGTGCGTATGCCCTGACGGGACCGTTCAGTTCATGCCTGCACGGATCCGGGGCAGGGTGCCGCGCCCGGGTTAGTGACAAGCCAAGGAAAAGGATGGATGACTGCGGAAATTCCCCCAACCCCTGATTCTTGATGATCTTCGGGGACAGCATGGCTTCGCGGATCGAGCCGCGAAAACCTCTTCTTTTTAGCTTTGTTATGCCGTTCCAATGAAAGATAAAAATACAGGTCGGGTCCTTGATTTAAATCAAGCGCCGATCGAGGGGGGATCCATTCAGGACTTGCGAGGGAATGGCCAATGGCACGGATCGGTCAACATCTCATTGAACGCTGGTAAGTTTAATTTCTTGAATGTGTGGGCAAACTCCGCAGAATGCCAGGTTTGCAATTTGGGCTAAGCACGGAAATCGGCGAGATGTTGAGCATGGACAGGATGAACCGCGACTTTGAAGGAATACCGGGTGGAGAGGTTTCAGGGATACGGATGACGGGGCCGGGCATCGCCTAGTCCGGTGTCGTTTCGTCAATGGGTGGCCGCGAGTCTGCCCGATTACACCGGACGCTGGATGCGCGGACTGCTCAGTCCCTACAGCTATTTGAGGGTACAGGCTCCGCTCACGGCGCTGATGGGCCCTCAATACACGCGCAGTCGCAGCAACCTTGAGATCGACCTGACCTGGTTGTGCAATCTTCGCTGTCACAACTGCAATCGTTCCTGCAGTCAGGTACCCACGGTCGAGCGCATCGAGCTGGAACAGATCCGCAAGTTCCTGGATGAGACCATGAGCTCCGCTCAAGGCTGGGAACGGATCCGTCTGCTGGGTGGCGAACCGACCCTGCACCCCGACATCGATGCAATACTCGATGAAATACTCTGCTGGCGCGACCGGTACAGTCCGGATACCCGCATCGAGCTGACCAGCAACGGATACGGATCCCGGGTGACGCGGGTGATCGACAGCCTGCCCACCGGTGTGGTGGTCAATAACACCCGTAAATCGAGTCGGAACCAACCCTTTCGCAGCTTCAATATCGCCCCGGTGGACCGTCCCGAATATGCCTTTGCCGACTACAGGAACGGTTGCCGGGTGATCCTGACGGGGATCGGATTGACACCCTATGGCTGGTACGCCTGTCCCATCGCCGGGGGAATCGACCGGATCATGGGATTCGATCTCGGGATGAAGCGATTGCCGGATCATGATGACGACATGCTGGGACAGCTGGAGGTCTTTTGCCGCCTCTGCGGGCACTTCAAACGTCTTTACGAGTACCCGGTCCGGCAGGACCGGCAATCACGCACCTGGACCCGGGCCTATGCCCGGCACCGTGAAGATCCCCCCATACTGACTCGATACTAGTGTAGTGTCCTATACTGCTTTAGGAAATCAGAAGCCCCCAAATTTCCCAAGACGCCCAAAGGAAGTGCCCTTGGGCGTCTTGGGAAATTTGGGGGCTTCCCTTCGGGCGCGCCGAGAAGCCGCCCTCTGCTGCGTTGTCCTGCTTGAAAAGGGCGCGCCATTCCCTGCGCAGGACGCCTTGCATAGGACGGCTTCTCGGCA
>JBNLFS010000077.1:0-23395 GCA_050305635.1 Candidatus Thiodiazotropha sp.
GGCCACCAGCCAGATTATCGCCGCCGCCTGTCTCAGTGGCGAAATCAGCACACGCATGCAGGAGGACTGCAACGCGGTGGTCACCGCCGCCTACGAGGGTGTCACCGGCACCGGCTCCGCACTCTTCCAGATCACCCCGGAATCCGCCACCAAGGCCAACCGGACCACCCGCCAGGGCGGCGAGGCCCAGACCCGGAATCTCGGCACCCGCATCAATGCCCTGCGGGCCGGCGTGCGCGGACTCTCCTTTCAGGGCCTGGATCTGAAACTCTACGGTCAGGATCTGCCGATCGGCAAACTCGCCACGGCCTACCAGAAGCAGCTGCGCCGGGGCGCCGGCGCGAGTGCCGACAACGCCCTGCTGGAAAACCGTTTCGGCATCTTCCTCACCGGCGACATCAGCTCCGGCAGCAAGGATTCGACCGATAATGAGTCGGGCCTGGATTTCGACACCTACGGCATCACCCTGGGCGCGGACTACCGCTTTACCAATCAGTTCATTCTCGGTGGCGCGGTGGGCTACATCGACACCAACACCACCCTGGCCAATAGCCTGGGCGACCTGGACACCACCGGCTACAGCGTCAGCCTGTACGGCACCTACTATGGAAAGCAGGAGTACTTCCTCGATTTCTCCTTGAGTTACGGTTCCAACAACTTCGAACAGCGGCGCGTGGTCGCCTATGAACTGGAGGGACTGGCGAGCGTGAACCAGGCCATGAAATCGGACTACGACGGCCGTCTGATCAGCCTGTTTCTCGGTTCCGGCTATGATTTCCTCAGCGGCCCCTGGACCTTTGGTCCGCGTATGGATCTGGAGTACATCCGCTCGGACGTGGACGGATTCAGCGAAACCGCTTCCGATCCCAACGTCTCCGGCGGGGGCTGGACCACCCGGGTCGATGCCACGGACCAGACCTGGCTGACGGTCAACTTCGGCGGCAAACTCTCCTATACCCAAAGCACATCCTGGGGCGTGCTGACCCCCTATACCCGGCTCGACTGGCTGCACGAATTCAAGGATGACGCCCAGGTGATCAATGCCTACTTCTCCGATGACCCCAGTGGCAACGCGATCCGTATCGAGACCGACAATCCGGACCGGGATTATCTGCGATTGAGATTAGGCGTGACGGCCCAGTTCCGCCAGGGCACGGTCGTGTTCTTCGACTACGGCACTCTGATGGCCCACAGCAACTGGTCCTCAAACACCATCAATATTGGCGTGCGGATGGAACTCTGAAGGTAACCCGGTTAGGCCCGGATTTGACAACGCCCGAACGGGCAAGCCTTTTTATGCTCGACTGTCGAGCGAAACCGGATCAATCATCCTTTTTCTGCACGGCCTCAACCAGTCGACCGAAAAACTCGCTCACCAGTTCCGAGGCCGGGACACCCGGATGAGCGCCTCTGAGTTCCGCCTCCTGCTGGTAAAGCAGTGTCATGGGTAGAAAACCCCGCACCTGCCCCTGGTGCTGATAGCACATTTCGTAAACGATCTTGGAAACCTGAGCCGGTAGGACCACATTGCGGATCGTCTCCGGACTGGGCTCGGAGCAGTGCCGTGGATTTGAAACCACGAGAAATTCCCGGCAGCTGATGGGCCGGACGGGATGGATGCTGCAGGACTGATCGTGCAGAAACGGACAGGGCAGATTCAGCTTGAAATAATCCAGCCCCACCCTGCGCAGCACCGTGCGGTCGTTTTCCCTGAAGGCGTACTCCAGATCCTGGCTGAGACCACTCGCCTGAAAACGTTGCAGATTGTGTGCGAAGCTTGTTTTGACTGCTTCCTGACGATCCTCCGGCATCTGATCGATGAACGTCAGCAGGGCATAGCCTTCAGCGCGGCTGATCGGCACCAGTTGTGAACAGCAGGCGCCGCAGCCGCTCCGGCAGGAGATCTGCTGACCTTGCGCCTCAACGCCCTGTATCCCCACCGAAACCACCCGGTTGGTGATATCCTGAAACAGGGGCAGCAGGTCGTGTACCTGCACGGGTTCATCGGAGATCTCGGCGGAAAAGCGCAGAATTTCCTGGCCCAGCGGTACCTGGGCCTCGACCCGTTTGGTGACGGGATGGCTGTTTTGTTCACTCAATGTTCAGTACCCGGTGTTGTGCGGCACCGTTGATTCAGGATGGTTACCATGGCAAACAACGACCTGTTGATCAAAATACACGATCCGCAGTGGCTCGACCTCACATCGAACTCGCTCAGCGAAACCGACATCCGGCTACGCAAACCGATTGGCCCGGACCGCTCATTGCTACTCGGCTGGGCGGAACAGCACTTTCCCACCCTGTGGGTCGACGAGATTCAACGCGCCCTATGTAATCAACCGGTCTCCTGCTGGCTGGCACAACGCGCGGACAGTCTGCTCGGTTTTGCCTGTTATGACGCCACCGCCCTGGGATTCTTCGGTCCCCTGGGGGTGATCGACTCCGCCCGGGGTCTGGGCATCGGCAGCGCCTTGACCCGGGCCTGTCTACACGAGATGCACCTGAAGGGCTACCGCTATGCGATTGTCGGCCGTACTCAGGCTGACGCCTTCTATCGACGTATCGCCCCCACGATACCGATCGACGATTCGGATCCTGGCTGCTATGCCGCTACCCTGCAACTCAAGGTGGCGTCGTCAGGGGCACCCCGGACTGACGGCACTGACTGATCTGCTGATCCCAGGCCTGTTGCCGCGCCGCATTGCGGCCGTGATCGGTCTGCTCCGTAGAATCGTAACTCTCGGACAAGAGATCGGCCCGCTGATCGTGCGCCTGCATCACCCGACGCACATCCAGAATCAGCTGCCGTCGCTGTGAATTCCTCAAACCCCGGATCTCCGCGACCATATCCCGGTAGCACAGACCTGCGATATCGTAGTGTCCCTGTTCATGAGCCAAAAGTTCATCGGTTCGTTCCGAGCCGACAACCCAGGACTGGTTTCTTCTGACCACCGTATCGAAGGCTACGTCGCCCAGGCGGTACTCGCCATTCTCCTGGATGTAGTCCAGCCTTCCGGGACGCATTTGAACGGAAATCTGGGCGTTCTCAGATTCCCCGGCGGGGCGGGCGTCGATCTCACGAAATTCGTCCCAGGCCAGATTTCTCGGCCAACCCGTCAGATGAGGCACCGGTGACGCGGCCGGTGCATCAGCGCCTTCGGGCTGCGCGGAACGGAATCCCCCGTGGGGCGGATCCGGTCGCGGTCCCGGTGCGGTGGGTAGGTTTCTCCGAGCGGGTGAAGTGGTTTCACACATCGTGGCGTCCTCGCGTGTGGGTCTTTGAGACTACCCTCGTCACAACAGGATAAACAGTAAAAATGTCACAAGAAAAAGCGCCCCGGTGACCCGCATGCGTGCCTTCACCGCGGGATGCCGCCAGGTATCGACGCGACGCATCTGCTGCAGGCCCTGTCCGAAGTGGAACAGCGTCAGGGCAGCGAACAACCAGGGTATCCAGAGGGTGGCATTCATAGTCAACTCTGCCGCTCAAGCCAGTTGCGCCCGCTGCCGCTCCCCCCGGTCCGCGGTATTGAACAGCATCCGCTCGCTGTCCAGCATGGCCCACTCCAGGGCCGCCGCACGACGTTGCCGCTGAAATCCGGAGCGCAGCACCTCCCGACACTGGAGCGCATCGATAGGCTGGCCACACAGATAGCGTCGTCCGGTCGTGAACTCCGCCTGATGGGTCTGCCACCAGGCCAGCAGCTGGTCGCGATCCGGCCAGGGCAGATCCTCGTCTTCATCCAGCGCCACCCGTTCATCCTCCGGATCTTCCGTGGGACCGGCCTCGAATCCTTCCGGCATCTCCCCGTCCAGGTTGAGATAGGCCAGATCAAGTCCTGTGATAAGACTCAGGGACTCACCCGCCACCCGTGCCAGGGACGGTGATTTCATCTGTTCGAGCAGCCAGGGAACCGAGGCCGGATCGCCGAACCATCCGCTCGCTTCGACCACCTCGCGGCTGCCCAGTTGCTGCTGACTGAGTCCTCGCAGGCAGGCCACCGACAGGACCGGGTCCGGGTTGCGCATCAACAGCTCCAGTGCGGACCTCTGATGCACGCCGGGTGTCTCGGCAAACCGCTGCAGTTCGGCCAACCCTTCCGGACTCCCCAGCAAGCTGGCCGACCAGGCCGCCCAGAAGCGGCACTCCGCCTCGCTGTCCCCGAGCCGGGACAGCAGTTGAGGCAGCAGGTCCCTGCGGCGGATCTCCCCCACCGAACGCAAAGCCCGGGCACGCACCCGGGGATCCCCGTCCTCAAGACCGGTCTCGAGATACTTGCCGCAATCGACCCGGCGGATGGCGCAGGCACTGAGCCCGACCTGCCGCAACAGGGGGTCTTCGGATTGCAGCCAGGCCACCACCTGCCCTTGCAGGCGTCCCGGCTCCACCCAGCCAAGTGCGGAAACCAGGCCCCGGGTCGTTTCCGGGGTTTCACGGATCACCTCCAATACGGGAGACAGACCCGCGTCCACGGCGCTGTCGAGCGCGATGAAGGCAGCGGTGAACACCTCGCCCTTTTCAGAGAATCCCAGTTGTTCCAGGCAGTGGGTCCAGCCCGCCGGGCCGGCCACTTTGAGACCGTCCAGGTGGGCGTCGATGCGGGACTCCAGCTGAATCAGGTCATCCAGGCGATAGTGCGGTGCGACGACCGCGTCGTCGCGCAACAGCCAGAGAAACGCGGATTCCTCCGCGTGTTGGGAAACGATGTGCTCTAGGACCAAGACGCCGGCCCCGCCCGCTTCAGTTGATCTGCACCGAACCGCCCTTGATGCGGTTCAGCCCCGAGGAGCGACTGAGAATCGAAGCGCCGCGCAGGATGATCTTGCCGGCCCGGGTCAGGGTGATACTCGACTTGCCGCACTTGAGGACAATCTCCCGCTGCGCGGTAAGCACCAGACGTTCACCATCGAGATCGGCTTCGGCTGCGACCTCGGAGGGTGCATTGTTCAGCACCCGGGGGTGCTGCAGTCGACCGATAATCAGGGGGTGCTGCGGGTCTCCGTTTTCGAACAGCAGAGCGATCTCCTTGCCGAGGTCCTGGGGTAGAAAGCTCAGGGTGCTCCGGGCGCTCACCGCATCCTCCTGGGGATTGCCGGGAAACACCACTCGAGGATTTCCCGAAGGGTCCATGCCCACCAGAATCCCGATCACCACACCGTCGAGTCTGCAGGTCTGAGCCACTGCCTGTTGATCGGGAATGTTCACTGTTTTGCTCATTACGCCACCTCTCGACACTCTGGATTATCCGCCTGCACCGCCCAACAGTGGCGCTCAGTTCTGCAGGATCTTCTTGCCCTTGATGATGACATCCTTGCTCGCCTTGACGTTGATTTTGCCCGAACCTTTCACGGTAATGTTCTTACCATCAAGGATGATGGTGCCGTCTTTTTTCATGGTGATGGAAGCCTTGCCGGTCTTGATCACGACTTCATCCGCCGCCTCGATGGACAGGGTCTTGCCGACGGTGATGTTGTAGTCTTCACCCACCGCCAGGTTATTGCTTTTAGCCACGGAGACCGCCCGGGCGGCGCCCACGGTGAGGGTGCAGCTTTTGGCAATGGTCACCGCCTCGCTGGCGCCGACTTGCGAAGCCCGCGCACCACCCACGGTTTCATTCATCCCGGCGCCGACACTGACCTGGTAGCCGGCACCGATGGTCAGTGCCTTGGCCGCGCCAATCGTTTCCACCTTGTTGACGCCGACGATTTCGGTTTTATTCACACCGATATTGACGGTTCGGTTGCTGCCGATGGAGACCGTCTCGTTACTGCCTACGGTCTCGGTGCGATCCACACCGATGCTGATGGTTTCGTTGTTGCCCACGTCTTCGCTGCGGTCGTGACCGATGCTGATGGTCTCATCGTTTCCCACGTTTTCCGTACGGTTGACCCCGACCCGGGTGGTCTCGTTGTTCTCCACCACGTTGTCCTGGTTCTTCTCCGCGTGGATGTAGACCTGTTCGTCGCCTTTCTTGTCTTCGAAACGAATCTCGTTGAAGTTCTCACCTGATCCGCCCTTGCTGCTGCGACTCTTGATGCCGCTCTGGGTCATGTTCGCCGGCAATGCATAGGGCGGCATCTGGTCCGCGTTGTAGACCCGACCGGTGATGATCGGACGGTCCGGATCCCCCTCGAGAAATTCCACGATCACTTCCTGACCGATCCTCGGAATGTGCATCGCCCCCCAGTTCTTGCCGGCCCACACCTGGGCGACCCGCACCCAGCAGGAGCTGTTCTCATCACGTCCACCATAGCGGTCCCAGTGAAACTGCAGCTTCACCCGGCCGTATTCGTCGGTGTAGATCTCTTCGCCCGCCGCACCCACCACCACGGCCGTCTGGGGGCCCTGCACCATGGGTTTGGGTGTTGTGCGCGCCGTGCGAAAGTTCTCCTTGCTGTCGGCGCAGCTGAATTCACAGGTAAACAGCGGTGCCTCGGCGATTTCCGGTAAGGATGCGAAGGCATCGGAGTGCAGGTGACAGGTGGTGGCCGTGATCAGGTACTCCCGGTTCTGGTCCCCGCGCGGGTGTTCGATCAGGTTGAACAATCCTCCGCTGCACAGTCCCCGCGCATTGGCTTGCCCTTCCAGCACCTCATACCCGCATTGGATCTCTTCGATACGGGACCGGGCGTAGTTGTCTCCGTCCGCCGTCTCCTCATATTCGCCAGGATAGTCGTAGATCTCCAGGTCCGAATGGACGTAACCGCGGGGTTGCGGGGCATTCACCGAAAGATCCGATTTCGGCTTCTTGAAATCATAATCAGTGTGCGCATAACGACCGGGTTGCACGCTCTTCGTGAAGGCCCAGCTGTGGATGTAATCCTTCCAGCGTGAACTGCCTGTTTCAGTCGGAGGCACATAGGGAATTTCCGTGTAGGCCTCCAGCGGACTGTGGGAACTGTAGCCGTCGCTAAGGATCAGGGTGTGCTTGCCATCAACATGGGTGAAAAAATGATAGATGCCCTCCTGTTCCATCAGGCGGCTGACGAAATTGTAATCGGTCTCCCGATACTGGACACAATACTCCCATTCCCTGTAGCTTCCGCTGAGCTTGTCCTCGAAGTCGGTGAAACCGTTGTCCCCGAACACCTGTTTGATGATGTCGGGCACGCTCTGATTCTGAAAGATGCGGCAATCAGAGGTTCGGGTGAGGAACCACAGCCAGGGACGCAGGGTTGCCCGATAGTGGGCAAAAAATCCGATGTGGCCAATTTGGGTGAAACGGCTCACATAGCCGTTGAAATAACGCTTACTGCCCTCGACCAGATCCATCTCCACGGTCATGGCTGTCCCGAGCAGATCGTCGTGGACGATCGCTTCATCTTCACTCAACAGGTCAACCGTGAATTCGAACAACCGCCCCAGTTCCTCCCTGGCCTGCATGCGGAGGATCAGGAGTACATCCGGTCCCAACACGGTTTTGATCTGTAACTGTCGGTTACCCAGTATGAATGCCATGCAACGCTCCTGCCCGATTTCGCTAAGCATAGCAAAGAAACATCCCTGTGACAGTCCACCCACCGTCCGCCCGAACCGCACTGACACCCGCAATTGATACAACCGCATCGGGATTGATCCAGGCACATCATTCCACACATGATTTACATGGAAATCGGATCATCCCGATAACGCGATCAAGCACAGGGGTTTATCGCGTCTTGTCTTAAACGCCAAATCGACAAACAATAGGAGGTGCCTGCAACGGATAAGTATCCGGTATCCGGGTCCGATGGGTTAGGGAGCAAATCAACAACCACAAAGGAGTCTCTTTCAATGGCAGAACGCATGACTATGACGTTCGATCTGGGGAAGCCGGGACAACGCAACACAAGAACAGAACATACTTCCCATATCCTGGTGATCCTGAGTAACCTTCGGGGGCACGGCAATGACGCATCAATTTACGAACCCATTCTGCCCAGACGGGTGGACATCGAATCCCTCGATGCGTTGATGGCGAAACTGCAACCGGCCCTGCGCAAACCCTGGACACAGGATGACCACGTTCCGGCACTCCTGTTCGATCGACTCGAATGCTTCCATCCGGATCATCTGCTCAGGGAATTGCCGTCAGCGGATAGCTGGCCGGAATATGATGTATCGAATACTCCATCCACGGCGCATGCGGACTCAAGCGCGGATTCACAAGCGGCGTCAGAATCGGATCAGCAAACCCTGTCACGACTGCTCGGCAATCAACCCCTCGGTATGTCCGCTCCCAGTGCGAGCGGCGCAGGAAAAACTCGAAGACAACAAACCCTCATCGACTCCGTGGTTCAGAAATTAACCGAACGGGTTTCATCGGATACGGTTCCTGATGCGGATCATCCAAACACTGAATCCGATCACCGATACCAGAGCGCGGCATTGCGTCGTCTGCTGCACGATCCTGAGTTCCAGCAGCTTGAAGCCCGTTGGCGCAGTCTTGACTGGTTGTTGCGAAACAATCCATTCGATACGGAGTGTCCGGTCTACGCAGTCGATTTTCCAGAGTTTGGGGGAAACCCTGATGGCGCGCAATTCGACGCCGTGTTCGAGTCGCTTTATCAATCACTCACACAGCTTGATCCATCAGAAAACCAGTTGATTCTAATTTTCGACAAAGGGTTCAAATGCTCAGAGCCGGACATCGCATTGCTCGAAAAACTCGGCCAGATCGCTCAGCCCTTGGGCGCCTTACTGATCGGAGCCGCCGACGCATCGTTTTCGGAGATCGAAGAGGATTCCGAAAGCGGGCGAATGTGGCAGGCCTTTCGCAGTCAGGACGCAGCCCGTAATATCCTACTCACCCTGCCACGCCTGCTGCTGCGCCTGCCCTATGGGCGTCGCTACGAACCCATCGAGGATTTCGACTTCGAAGAGTATGAGAACCCGGGCAATACCTCCGATCTGTTATGGGGAAATCCCGCATACGCCTTGTCGTTGATTCTCTTGAGTGAAGCCTTGCAAGAGAGGACATTTGAGGAACGACGCTTCACGGACTGGCCGAGTTTCGCCTACCCTCAGGACGGGGAGACCGTGTTTCAACCCGCAACGGAATTTTTATATACAGAGAAGGATCTGCAGAGACTGCTCTCACATGGACTGGTGCCCGCCCTTGGGAGCCGCCGTCAGAACAGCGTCCAGTTCCCCTGGCTGCAGACGCTCAAGGACGATTGAGGCGGATCCTGGCATGGAATGCCCCGCATCAAGCCACCCGGTATTATTTCACTTTAACTGTCAGGCTTTTGATGTAGTATCAACTATAAGGGTGAGGTGTTTTATGCTAAACCTTATCCAGGATTGCAGATAAAGCGGAAACCATCCGTCAGTTTCTGACAATTCGATGACTGAGACCGTGAGAGACAATAGGGTGTGCGCAGATTGAATCCTGTATGAGTTATCCATCGGATTCCACGCAAAACACAACCAACCGGGGGATACGGGTTTGACAGGTATCATCGACATCGACCAACTGCTGAACAGTGTTTCCGAAGAAGCGCCGTCAGGACCCGACATGGAGTACGATCCGCTGTTCGGGGAGATGGAGCGTGCAGCCGCTTGGAAAGAGGAACAGCAGTACGGCGATACCATCATCCCGGCCGAGGAACCGGACTGGAAGGAACTTAAAAAGAAGTCCCTGGCGGTTCTCTCCCAAAGCAAGGATCTGCGCGCCGCGATCCATCTCACCCGGGCACTCATCCATACCGACGGATTCGCGGGACTTTCAGAGGGTCTGTCACTGATCAAAGGTCTGTTGGTCACCTATTGGGAAAACGTCCATCCGCAACTCGATCCGGACGACAACAACGATCCCACCCTGCGCATCAACACCCTGGTCAATCTGTGCGATCCCACAGACTTCCTGGCCGCCGTCAACCGCGTACCAATGGTCTCCTCGACTGTGATGGGGCAGTTCAGTTTTCGGGACCTGCAGATCGCCGATGGGCTGATCGAGCGCTCGGCCAACGACACCCGGGAGCTGACCAGCGATCTGATCGATGCCGCCTTCCGTGAAGCCGGTAATGAGACCAATCAGACCACGCTGAACCAGATCAACGCCTCGTCCCAGTGCGTCACCGAGATTGAAAACCATCTTAACGAACGGGTGGGCATCGATCAGTCTCCGGATCTGACCGCCCTGTCCCACCTGCTCAACCAGATCGCCCAGGAGACTTCCCGGCGCAGCGGTGTCGGCTCGGTTGTCGCGCAGACCCAGGGTGAAAACCCGATGGCCGGGGCCGCCGCTGCGGCGGTGGTGGAAGCCCTGCCTGGAGCAATCAATACCCGCGAGGATGTGATCCGCATGCTTGAGCGCATCAACGATTACTACGCAAAGAACGAACCCTCCAGCCCAATACCCCTGTTGCTGGATCGCGCCAAACGGCTGGTGAAGATGGATTTTCATGAAATCGTTCAGGACCTGGCACCGAATAGCATGTCCTCCTTCGACTTTCTGTGGAAACCGGAAGATCGCTGAGCATGCCATCGAACAGATATAACAACCGTACCGAATAAGGTATCGAGAAACCAAGAGAGGTAGACCGTGGCAAAAGAGAGCAGCCAAAAATTCGTAGCCCGTAACCGGGCGCCCCGCGTCCAGATCGAATATGACGTGGAACTCTACGGGGCCGAAAAGATGATCCAGCTACCCTTCATCATGGGTGTGATGGCGGATCTTTCGGGTAAACCGGAGGAACCCCTGGCCCCGGTAGCGGACCGCAAGATGCTGGAGATCGATGTAGACAACTTCGACGAGCGGCTCAAGGCCATGAAACCCCGGGTGGCGTTCCGGGTGCCCAACACACTCACCGGCGAAGGCAACATCAACGTGGACATCAGTTTCGAGAACATGGATGACTTCTCCCCCGCGGCGATCGCGAAAAAGGTCGGTGCGCTGCGCCAACTGCTCGATGCACGCACCCAGCTGGCCAACCTGCTGACCTATATGGATGGCAAGTCCGGCGCGGAAGAACTGATCGCCAAGGCCATCAACGACCCGACCTTGCTGCAATCCCTGGCCTCCGCGCCGAAACCCGACGACGCATCGTCCGCAGAGTCCAGTTCCGAGGAGTAACCCATGGCCGATACCGAAAACCAACAAGCTGCCGCCGCAGGGCAAACCGCAACCAGCGTAGCGCCCGATGAATTTTCGGCGCTGCTCCAGCAGGAGTTCAAACCCAAAACCGAACGCACCAAGGAAGCGGTCGCCAGTGCGGTTCAAACCCTGGCCGAACTGGTCCTGAAAGAGTCCAGCACGATCACCGACGATGCGGTGGAGACCATCGAGGGCATCATTGCGGAGATCGACCGCAAACTCACCGAGCAGATCAACCTGATCCTGCATCACGAAGACTTCCAGAAGCTCGAGGGCACCTGGCGGGGTCTGCACTACCTGGTCAACAACACCGAAACCGATGAGACCCTGAAGATCCGGGTGATGAACATCTCCAAGCAGGAACTGGGCAAGACCCTGAAGAAATTCAAGGGCACCGCCTGGGATCAGAGCCCCATCTTCAAGAAGGTCTACGAAGAGGAATACGGCCAGTTCGGCGGCGAACCCTACGGCTGCCTGGTCGGTGACTACCACTTCGACAACTCGCCGATGGATGTGGAACTGCTCTCCGGCATGTCGCAGATCGCCGCGTCCGCCCACGCCCCGTTCATTGCCGGCGCCGCCCCCACGGTGATGCAGATGGACAGCTGGCAGGAACTGGCCAATCCCCGGGATTTGACCAAGATCTTCCAGACCCCGGAATACGCGGCCTGGCGCTCCCTGCGCGAATCCGAGGACTCCCGCTACATCGGTCTGGCGATGCCCCGCTTCCTGTCGCGGCTGCCCTACGGCGCCAAGACCGACCCGGTGGAGGAGTTCGATTTCGAAGAGGACACCGAAGGCGCCCAGCACGACAAGTACACCTGGTCCAACTCCGCCTTTGCGATGGCTGTGAACATCAACCGCGCCTTCAAACTGTACGGCTGGACCACGCGGATTCGCGGTGTGGAATCGGGCGGTGCGGTGGAAGGTCTGCCCACCCACACCTTCCCGACGGACGACGGCGGCGTGGACATGAAGTGCCCCACCGAGATCGCCATCTCCGACCGCCGCGAGGCCGAGTTGGCGAAGAACGGCTTCATGCCGTTACTGCATCGCAAAAACTCCGACTTCGCCGCCTTTATCGGTGCTCAGTCGCTGCAGAAACCGTCGGAGTACGATGATCCGGACGCAACGGCCAACGCGAACCTGGCCGCCCGTCTGCCCTATCTGTTCGCCAGTTGCCGTTTCGCCCACTACCTGAAGTGTATCGTTCGCGACAAGATCGGTTCCTTCAAGGAGCGGGACGATATGGAGAAGTGGCTGAACAAATGGATTCAGAAGTACGTCGAGCCGAGCCCGGGTACGGCTTCTGAAGAGGACAAGGCACGCAAACCCCTGGCCGCGGCCGAGGTGGTGGTGTCTGAAGTGGAAGGAAACCCGGGTTACTACACGTCGAAATTTTTCCTTCGCCCGCATTATCAATTGGAAGGATTGACGGTATCCCTGCGCCTGGTATCCAAGCTGCCGTCGGAAAAAACGGCCTGATATCCGGCATATCATCACATTGTTTTGGAGGATTGAACCATGCCTGTTGACATGTATATGAAAATCGAAGGCGCCGATGGCGAGAGTACCGACGAGAAGCACGTAAAATGGTGTGAAATCGTCAGCTTCAGCCACGGTGTTTCACAACCCGTATCCGGCGCCAGCGGTTCTGGCGGACGTACCGGCGGACGGGCCAATTTCGAGCCCTTCGTCGCGGTCAAGGAGGTGGATAACGCCACTCCGGACCTGAACATCAAGTGCGCCAAGGGCGAGCACATCCCCAAGGTGGAGGTGGAGCTCTGTCTCGCCACCGGCGATAAGCATACCTTCATGAAGTACACCATGGAGGACGTCATCGTCACCTCGATTTCCCCCGGTGGCACTTCGGGGGATTCCGTCAAACCCCTGGAGACCGTGGCCTTCGCCTATGGCAAGATCAAATGGGAATACACCCCCATCGATCACACCGGCAAGGCGGGTTCCACCACAGACCGCACCTGGAGTCTGGAAAAGAATAAACAGGAATAGTTGCGGGTTTTCATAAAAACCGGCCTGCCTCCTCTTAACCGGGGAATGGCAGGTCGGGTTTTTGTGCGTTGACCCGGACCAAGCGCGCCGACAGGCCGGAGCCGTGAAAGCCGGATGCTTCAGGATTCCGCATGGCATAGCATGATGATGTCCGTCGGCAAAACAGCAGGGGTACGCTGGGTACCAGGAGACACGTACTACCGTTAAACTGTTCAATCCTCGATTCGGCGTCGGACCCCTGCCCGGTCATGTGACCGGGCAGGGGTTCCGGATCCGACAACCAGGCAGAGACGAATGCAAGCGGAAGAACTACTACAACAAGGTCAACTGGAAGCCGCTCTGGATGCCTTGCAACAGACCATCCGTAAAGAACCCTCAAACGCCAAATGGCGGGTATTCCTGTTCCAATTGCTGTGTATCACCGGTGACTGGGAACGGGCGCTGAATCAGCTCAAGGTCTCCGCGGACCTGGACCCCCTGGGTATCCCCATGGCCCAGACCTATCGCGAGGCGATCCGTTGCGAGCTGTTCCGCAAGGAGGTCTTCAGCGGTCTGCGTTCACCCCTGATTTTCGGCGACCCGCCCGAGTGGGCCGCGTTGCTCGTCGAGGCGTTGCGACTCACCGGTCAGGGCGAGTACGCCCAGGCGGACCAGTTGCGCGGACAGGCCTTCGAGCAGGCGCCGGCCACGGCAGGCGCTATCGACGATCAACCCTTCGAGTGGCTTGCGGACGCCGACGCCCGCATCGGCCCCATGGTGGAGGCCATCATCAACGGCCGCTATTACTGGATTCCGTTACAACGCCTCAAGCAGTTCACCATCGATGCACCGGAGGACCTGCGCGATCTGGTGTGGGTGCCGGCTCACCTGACCTTTGCCAACGAGGGCGAGGCGGTCGCCCTGTTGCCGGCCCGCTACCCCGGTACCGAGTTGACCCAGGACAACGCCCTGAAGCTGGCGAGGAAGACCGAGTGGCAGCAACTCCACGAGGCGTTCTACACCGGGCTGGGACAACGGATGCTGACCACGGACCAGGATGACTATCCGTTGCTCGGGATACGCAAGATCGAATTCCACACCCCAGCGGAGGCCGCAACGGAATGAATGCCTTGCAGCCGCATCAGCCAACGGAGCGCGCGTGCCTTTGAAGGCGACGAAGAATCAACTCCTGCAGCCCTCCCTGCTTGACCGGCTCACCGATGATGAGCCGGAAAAAACCAAGGAGTCCCAGGACAAGCGGGTGATGTCCATGCGCCGCCTGCGCCAATCGGTGTTGCGGGATCTCGCCTGGCTGCTGAACACCACCAACCTGGCGACCACCGAGGATCTGGAGGCCTATCCGGAAGTGACCCGTTCGGTGCTCAACTACGGAATCCGCGAACTCTCGGGACACCTGGTCTCCGGGATGGACCTTAACCAGCTGGAGCGCATGGTGCGCCAGGCGGTGCAGGATTTCGAACCGCGTATCCTGCCCAGTTCAGTACGGGTGCGCTCCGTGCGGGACAGCGCCAAGGAGAGCCATAACCGGCTGATGTTCGAGATCGAGGGCCAGTTGTGGGCGCTGCCCGCACCGACCCATCTGCTGATCAAGACCCAGATCGATTTCGAAGAGGGCGGCGTGACCCTCTCCGACAGCTTCAGCGCGGGCCGGGAGTAAGCGGATGGACCCGAGGCTGCTCAAGTATTACAACCAGGAACTGCAGTATCTGCGGGAAATGGGCGCGGAATTCGCCCACGCCTACCCGAAGATCGCCAGCCGTCTGTCCCTGGACGAGTTCGAATGCGCCGACCCCTATGTGGAGCGACTGCTGGAGGGTTTCAGTTTCCTTACCGCACGCATCCAGCTCAAACTGGATGAGGAGTTCCCCCGTTTCACCCAACATCTGATGGAGCGGGTCTATCCGCACTATCTGGCCCCGACCCCCTCCATGATGGTGGTGCAGATGCAGGCCGATCTGCTCGATCCCTCACTCGGGGACGGGTTCCTGCTGCCCCGGGAATCGACCCTGCGCAGTCGACTTGGCAAAGGTAACCAGACCCCGTGTATCTACCGTACGGCCCAGGACCTGCGGCTGTGGCCGATCTCTCTGGAGAGTGTCGACTACCTACCGAGCCCCGCCGCGATCGCCCTGGCGGGTATCGGAAAACAGCCCGGCGCCAAGGCCGCACTCAGGTTCCGTTTCAAAACCGCCGGGGACATCCCCTTCAACCGCCTCGAACTGGACCGCCTGCCCCTGTTTCTCAGCGGCGGCGAACCGGGTAAACACGCCTTCGAGGTGCTCGCCGGGCATACCCTGCGACTGGTGGGCCGGGCGCCGGATTCGGAGACTCACCGTACGACCCGCCAGGCCCGCCCGGTGCGCATCATGGGATTCGAAGAGGATGAGGCGTTGCTGCCCTACGGTCCCCGCTCGTTCCAGGGATATCGCTTCCTGGCGGAGTATTTTGCCCTCTCGGACCGTTTCATGTTCCTGGAACTGGGGGATCTGCAATCGGTGATCCAGGGTTGCGAGGCACAGCAACTGGAACTGTTCGCCCTGCTGGACACTACCGAGCCCCGCCTCGAAGGCGCCTTGAGCGAAAAAAACTTTCTCCTCTTCTGCACCCCGGCGATCAACCTGTTCAGCAAACGCGCGGACCGGATTCACCTCAGCGACAGTTTCGCGGAGCACCACATTCTGCCCGACCGGACCCGACCCATGGACTACGAGGTCTACGAGGTCACCGGGGTGAAAGGGGTGGGCAGCAACACCGGCGAGAATCAGGCATTCCACCCCTTCTATGCGAGCAACGACCTGATCGCCTCGGATCAGCCCCGGGCCTACTATGTGACCCACCGGCTGCCCCGTCTGCTCTCCTCGAAACAGCAGCGCGAGGGGGCTCGTACAGGCTATGTGGGCAGCGAGGTGTTTCTCTCCATCGTCGATGCGGACGAGGCGCCTTATCAGAGCGACATGCGTCAGCTGGCAGTGACCACGCTGTGCACCAACCGGGATCTGCCGATACACATTCCCCTCGGCCAGAGCGACACCAGTTTCACCCTGGACAGCAGCACACCGGTCAACCGGATCCGCTGTATCGGCACCCCCACCCGGCCGCGGCCTTCCACCGCACAGGGTCAGATCAGCTGGCGTCTGATCAATCACCTGTCCCTGAACTACCTGTCCCTGGCGGGCGAGGATCAGGAACAGAGCACCGCGGCGCTGAAAGACTTTCTGCAACTGTATGCCGATACCAGCGACCCGGCCCTGCGCAAGCAGGTGGATGGGGTGATCTCGATCCAGGCGAAGCCGGTCAACCGGCGCTTGCCGAGTCCCGGGCCCATCGCCTTCGGTCATGGGCTCGAGATCACCCTGACCCTCGATGAGTCGGCCTTCGAGGGCAGCAGCGCTTTTCTGTTCGGTGCCCTGATGGAACAGTTCTTTCGCCGCTATACGGCCATCAACTCGTTCACGGAAACCGTTATCATCACCCAACAACGCGGAGAGATCATGCGATGGCCGGTAAGGCTGGGTCTGAGACACACGCTGTAGGTCTGTTCGACCGACTGCGCCAGGGTCCCCATCGCTTCAACTTCTACACGGCGATGAGGCGGCTCGAGTGCGCCTATCCGGACAAACCCCGTCTGGGCCGGACACGGCATGCCCGGGACGATCAGATCCGTCTCGGCCAGGATCCGACCATGGCCTTCGCACCCTCTACCCTGTCTTCGTTCCGTGAGGCCACAGCCGTTCTGCCGCCGCGCCTGGGGGTCTATTTCTACGGCCTGTTCGGACCCAATGGTCCGATGCCCCTGCACCTCACCGAATACGTCTACGAGCGCAAGAAGAACCACCATGACCCCACTCTGGTGCAGTTTCTCGATCAGTTTCACCACCGTCTGTTGAGTCTCTTCTACCGGGTCTGGGCGGACAGCCAGCCGACGGTCAGCTACGACCGTCCGGACGAGGACCGTTTCGGCGACTATCTGGGATCCCTGTTCGGCATCGGCACCGAATTCCTGCAACGGCGGGATGCGATGCCCGACCTGGCGAAGCGTCACTACGCGGGCCGCCTGGCCTGCCAGACCCGCAACGCGGAGGGTCTCGAGGCGATCCTGAAGGATTTTTTCCGCCTCCCGGTGCGCATCGACGAATTCGTCGGCAGCTGGATCGACCTGCCGGACAACAGCCGCTGCCGGCTGGGTATGTCCGAGGACATCAGCACCCTGGGCGCCACCATCATCCTGGGTGACCGGGTATGGCTGGGACAGCAGAAATTCCGCATCGTCCTGGGCGCCCTGAATTTTGCCGACTACCAGCGCATGCTGCCCGGCGGCGAGAGCCTGAAACGACTCATCGCGGTGGTGAAGAACTACATTGGCGACGAACTGGACTGGGAACTGCAGTTGATCCTGGCCGAAGCGGAAATACCGCCGCTGCAACTCAACGGCACGAGCCGACTGGGATGGACCAGCTGGCTGGCACAACAACCCTTGGGACGGGACGGTGACGACCTCACCCTTCATCCCCTTGAACTGAGAGGCCTGACATCATGAGCGAGATCAACCGCGTTGCCCTGTTCGGAAAATTGAACAGCCTCGGCTACCGGGCCATCGAGAGCGCCACCGTGTTCTGCAAGATGCGCGGCAACCCTTATGTGGAACTGGTGCACTGGTTCCATCAGATCCTGCAGATGCAGGATTCGGACCTGCACCGCATCATCAAGCAGTTCAACCTGGAACCCTCCCGCCTCGCGAAGGACATCACCGACAGTCTGGACGCCCTGCCCCGGGGCTCCACCTCGATCTCCGATCTCTCCTCCCACGTGGAGGAGGCCGTGGAACGGGGCTGGGTTTACGGCACCCTGATGTTCGGCGACGCCCAGGTGCGCACCGGTTACCTGGTGGTGGGCATCCTCAAGACCAACAGCCTGCGCAATGCCCTGACCCGGGTCTCCGATGAGTTCAAGAAGATCAGCGCGGACACCCTGACCGAACGCTTCGACGAGGTGGTGGCGGGCTCGCCCGAAGAGGCGATGCGGGCCAATGACGGCTTCCAGATCGGCGGCGGCGCCGCACCCGGAGAAGCCAGCGGCGCCATGGCCCCGGCGCAAATGGGCAAGCAGCAGGCGTTGCACCAGTTCTCCGTGGACTTGACCGAGCGGGCGCGCAAAGGGGAGATCGATCCGATCGTGGGCCGAGACGAGGAGATCCGCCAGATCGTCGACATCCTGATGCGGCGCCGGCAGAACAACCCCATCCTCACCGGTGAGGCCGGCGTGGGCAAGACCGCGGTGGTGGAGGGATTCGCCCTGCAGATCGCACGCGGCGAGGTACCGCCGCCGCTGCAGGATGTCACCCTGCGGGTGCTCGATGTGGGTCTGCTGCAGGCGGGCGCGAGCATGAAGGGGGAGTTCGAAAACCGCCTCAAGCAGTTCATCGAGGAGGTACAGTCCTCGGAAAAACCGATCATTCTGTTCATCGACGAGGCCCACACCCTGATCGGCGCGGGGGGCAGCGCCGGAACCGGGGATGCGGCCAACCTGCTCAAACCGGCCCTGGCGCGGGGTACTTTGCGCACCATCGCCGCCACCACCTGGGCGGAATACAAGAAATACATCGAGAAGGACCCGGCTCTGACCCGGCGCTTCCAGGTGGTGCAGGTGGACGAACCGGACGAGGAACGGGCGATCCGCATGATGCGAGGTGTCGCCGGCACCCTTGAGCAGCACCATCGGGTGCAGATCCTCGATGAGGCCCTGGAGGCTTCTGTACGGCTCTCCCACCGCTATATCCCGGCCCGCCAGCTGCCGGACAAATCGGTGAGCCTGCTCGACACCACCTGCGCCCGGGTCGCCATCAGTCAGGCGGCGGTGCCCGCGGAGGTGGACGACAGCCGGCGCAGGATCGAAGCCCTGGAAACCGAGCTGAAAATCATCGGCCGGGAAAAAGCGATCGGCATGGAGACCGCCGAGCGGGAGCGCTCCACAGAAGAAAAACTCGAGCAGGAACGGGCCCGCCTGGAACAGCTCACCCAGCGCTGGGAGGAGGAGAAATCCCTGGTCGAACAGGTGCTGAAGATCCAGCGCCGGCTCAAAGGAGAAACCGATCCCCAGGACAGCGCTGCCGCCAACTCCGAGGCAACGGCCGACAGTCCCGACAGCACCACCCAGCCCCCGGAGGTCTCCCCGGAAGCCCTGCTCAGCGAATTGACCGAGTTGAAGGGCCGCCTGCAGACCCTGCAGGGGGAAGCCCCACTGATCCTGCCCAGCGTGGATGCCCAGGCGGTGGCCTCCGTGGTCGGCGACTGGACCGGCATTCCGGTGGGGCGGATGGTGAAGAACGAGATCGAGACCGTGCTTAACCTCAGCAGCACCCTGGCCAGACGGGTCATCGGCCAGGACCATGCCCTGGAGATGATCGCCCGGCGTATTCAGACCTCCCGGGCCAACCTGGACAATCCCAACAAACCCATCGGCGTGTTCATGCTGTGTGGACCCTCCGGCGTGGGCAAGACCGAAACCGGTCTGACCCTGGCGGAATCCCTGTACGGCGGAGAGCAGAACGTCATCACCATCAACATGAGCGAATTCCAGGAGGCGCACACCGTCTCCACCCTCAAGGGCGCGCCCCCGGGATATGTGGGCTACGGTGAAGGCGGCATCCTGACCGAAGCGGTACGCCGCAAACCCTACAGTGTGGTGCTCCTCGATGAAGTCGAGAAGGCCCACCCGGATGTGCATGAGATCTTCTTCCAGGTGTTCGACAAGGGCTGGATGGAGGACGGCGAAGGCCGCCATATCGACTTCAAGAACACCCTGATCCTGCTGACTTCCAACGTGGGCACCGAGATGATCGACAACCTGTGCAAGGATCCGGACCTGATCCCCGAACCGGAGACCATAGCCCAGTCCCTGCGCGACCCGCTGCAGAAGGTGTTTCCCGCCGCCCTGCTCGGCCGCCTGGTGGTGATACCCTACTATCCCCTCAGCGACGAGGTGCTGGCGAAGGTGGTGCGGCTGCAGCTGGGACGCATCCAGACCCGCATCCAGGCGAACCACGGCATTCCGCTGGAGGTGGACGATGAGGTGATCAAACTGATCATCAGCCGCTGTACAGAAGTCGAGAGTGGCGCAAGAATGGTGGATGCCATACTGACTAATACGCTGCTGCCGGAAATCAGCCGTCACATCCTGACCGAGCAGATGGAGGGGCGGCCCATCAAACGCATCGGCATCAATGTGGAGGAGAACGAGTTCAACTACCAGTTCACCTGATGGATGGTCTTTGAACGATGTCTGTTTCGAAATCAGTGAACCTATGAAGATCACCCTAAAAGTCACACGGGCCGCCGGCCTGCCTCCGGCCCAACCCATGTCGGTCAGCTTCGACGAGGAAGGTGGCCGTATCGGCCGTCGCCCGGACAACGACTGGGTGCTGCCCGATCCGGAGCGTTTCATATCCGGTCATCATGCCCGGATCGGCTTTGCCGACGGCTGTTTTCACCTGCTCGACACCAGCTCCAACGGGGTGTTCCTGAATGGGGCCTCCACCCCCCTGGGCAAGGACAATCGGGTGGACCTGAAGGATGGTGACCGCATTACCATCGGTGATTACGAAATTGAGGTCGACCTGCCCACCCCGCCTCAGAATGCGGCGATCAGTCAATCTTTTGAAAGCCTGGATGATCCCTTCGCCGCTCTCTCGGCGGAACACGCGGGCGGTTCCCTGGAGCAGGCCTTTTCAATTCCCCAGGACATCCCCCCGGTCATTCCTCCGGAGCCCTCCCTGGAGGAGGACGCCTATCCGCTGGAGGAGCCCGAGCCCAAGGAATTCTTCCTCGAAGAGACCCCGCCACAACCGGGACCTGCCACCGCCCCCTCCTCGGACCACACGTCCGATCTCAACGCCTATTTCAACCAACCCACCCCGATCCCGGAAGACTGGGACTTGGATGAGTCGTTGACCCCGTCGGTGGGTGCGCCGGATGCACAGCCCCAGCCGGAGATCCTCCCCCCCCTGGAAGCGCCGCCGGCCCCTGCAGAGCCGCCCGGCCCGGCGTGGGAAGAGCCCCGGATAGCGCCCTCCGAGCCGGTGTCGATACCCCGTCCGGGACAACGCGCCAAGCCGGCCCAGTCGGAGCCGCCTTCGCCGCCCCCAGCCTCGCCGCAGAAGCGCGCGCCGGCGCCGGAGTACCGTGGTGACGAAAGCGGCCTGCGTCAGGCCCTGGCGGACGGTCTGGGAATCCCCACCAGTCATCTGCAATCCCAGCCCCTGGGCACACTCCTGCAGACCCTGGGACAGATCCTGCGCATCAGCACCGAGGGCAATATGTCCCTGTTGCGCGCCCGGGCACAGATCAAGGGCGAGTTCCGCATGAACCAGACCATGATCAAGCCGGTGGAGAACAATCCCCTGAAGTTCTCCATCAATACCGACGAGGCCCTGCGTCAGCTCCTCAACCCCAACCCGGGCAGCGGCTACCTACCGGCCCTGGCTGCGTTCGAAGAAGCCCATGAGGATATCGAGGCGCATATGCTGGCGGTGATGGTGGGCATGCAGGCGGCGCTCAAAGTGGTGTTACAGCGTTTCAAACCGGAGATCCTGGAGCAGCGTCTGGGTCAGTCGGCCCTACTGGAAAAACTCCCTCTGTATCGCCACGCCAAGACCTGGGACCTGTTTACCGAGCTCTACCAGGAGATCGCCACCGAGGCCGAAGACGACTTCCATCAGCTGTTCGGCAAAACCTTCACCCAGGCCTATGAAGACCAGATCCGTCGCCTGGAGGCGCTGAAACGCGCGGATCCCAACGGCCTGTAACCCTTGAAGTAAGGAATCGATGAACATGAAAACCAACCTGACCCACCATCTGAGACTGATCGGCCTGCTCTGTCTGATCCTGTTGACCGGCTGTTCAAGTGTCTCCAGCGTCCAGGCGACCCTGCACGCGAACAAACAGGTCAACCCGGATCTCAACGGCCGACCCTCGCCGATCGCGGTGCGGGTCTATGAGCTGAAATCCCTGAGTGTGTTCAACAGCTCCGATTTCTTCAACCTGTTCGAACAGGACGTGGCGCTGCTCGGCGACGAGATGCTGATGCGCGATGAGTTTCACTTCCAGCCCGGGGAGACCAAGGAGCTGAACCGGGACCTGCAGCCGGATACGCGCTACATTGGCGTGATCGGAGCCTATCGCGACATCGAGGATGCCACCTGGCGCCGCTCCATCGAGGTCGAGCCGGAGGAGGAAAACAGCCTCTCCATCTTTTTCGGTGAGTTGGGTATCACCATCCAGAGAAACCAGTAAGAGAAGCCCATGTCTTGGATGTCCCGCATCGTCTGGTCGGAGGGCATGTTCCTCAGACCGCAACACTTCCAGCAGCAGGAACGGTTCCTGGAACGCCATATCCAGGCACGCTGTGGCGCTCTGCAGCCGTTCAGCTGGGGATTCACCCATCTTAAGCTCGATCGGCAAGCCCTGGCCCTCGGTCGACTGGCGGTGACCTCCTGCCGCGGCGTATTGCCGGATGGCACCACCTTCGACGTCCCCGCCCACGACGATCCGCCACCGCCCCTGGAGATCCCGGCGGACCGCAAGGGCGCGGTGATCTACCTGGCGCTGCCCCTGTCCCGTCCCGGCGCGGCGCAATTCCGCTACGCCAGCCAGGAGCCGGGGCTGGAGCGTTACCTGGTGGACGAGATCGAAACCAAGGACGATATCGCGGGCTCTTCGAACGCCTCGATGCTGCAGGTGGCCAAACCGACCCTGCGACTGCTGCTCGGCGATGCGGAACTCGAGGAGTTCGCCCATCTGGCGATCACCCGGGTGGTGGAACGCCGCTCCGACGACATGCTGGTACTGGACGAGGAGTTCATCCCTCCCAGTCTCGACTGTGACGTATCGGCGCGTCTGTCCGGCTATGTGAAAGAGATCGAGGGTCTGCTGCACCACCGTGCGGACGCCATCGCGGCGCGCCTGGTGGATGGGGGCAAGGGGGTTGCCGAAGTGGCCGACTTCCTGATGCTGCAGGTGGTCAACCGCTACGAACCCCTCTACACCCACTACGCCCAGCGAGTGCCGTTGCATCCGGTCGCATTCTACGAAACCTGCCTGGAGCTGGCCGGGGAGCTGGCCACCTTCACCAGCAGCAATAAGCGTCCGCCACCGTTCCCGGTCTATCAGCATCAGGCCCTGCAGGAGACCTTCACTCCGGTGATCCGTGAGCTGCGCCGCTCCCTGAGCATGGTGCTGGAGCAGAAGGCGGTGCCCATCCCCCTGGAAGAGCGCACGTACGGCATTCGAGTCGCCAGCATTGCCGACCGC
>JBNLFS010000078.1:0-31344 GCA_050305635.1 Candidatus Thiodiazotropha sp.
ATCCCGGCGGCTCGACTTCATATCCACGCAGCATGGCCCGTGCCTCGACCGTCCCGGGTTACGCGATGCTTCACCCGGGCTACAGGGTTACATGGATATTGGTACCGTAGCCCGGGTGCAGCGCAGCGGAACCCGGGAAACCCCGCCGGAGCGTCCCGACCGCTCGACTTCACATCCACTCAGCATGGCCCGTGCCTCGGCCCTCCCGGGTTACGCGATGCTTCACCCGGGCTACAGGGTTACATGGATATTGGTACCGTAGCCCGGGTGCAGCGCAGCGGAACCCGGGCAACCTTGGGGCGGTGCTGTCGATAACTGTGCTGAACGGGAAACGAGCAGAAACCACTCGGACTGAGAGAGGGGGAGAAATCCATTGGATGGTCAGCAAATCCGCCGAAAGGTATCCATACCTTTCGGCCATGCTATGATTACTGATCGATATCGCTGATGGGAAACGCCTTGGCAAAGGCGGTCAAGTCATCCAGGGACGCATTGCTGGTGGAAAGATTCAGCATTCCCTGAGTTATCTTGAGACTGATCATGATCTCGTTACGGCTGCCCTCCTCCATGACCATTCCGGTATAACGACCCAGGCGGACCTTTTTACCGCCACCGGCCAGCCCCATCTGGCTGAACATGGCGCCCATGCCGCCGCCACCGCTGGTATAACTGGCCTCGATCATCTGATCACCCTTGTTGTACTCGGTGCGGATATTGGAAAAGCCCATCATCTTATTCTGCTCGATCTCGCCACGCTTCCATCCGGCCACATCCTGTGGAAACCGATCACTCTGACGGGACTGCTGCAGTTGCTCCAGGGATTCAAGACACCATTTGGCCTCATCCAGGGCGCCGGCAATGTCGTCTTCTTCGTAGAGTTTCGCAGCCTGCTTACAGTAACTGGCCGGATCCCCTTCCGCTGCCACGTTCAGGGACATGGCCAAGAGGGCGACCGCGGTCACGCCCAGGGTGCATTTTTTCATCATGACTCTCCTTAAATAATTCAGATTTGAAGATCGTCGATCTCTGTTCACCCGTAAATCATAAAAGAAAACACCCTGCGACCAAACCCCCGACGGGAACCCGGCGTTGTTTTGTTCCATCGGCTATGCTTGTGTACTATGCCATGTATCAGGCCCCGATTTACGACACAAGACCGGTACCGAAACATCAGCCGGCCATGACGGGTACTGAGCCCTGAGCAAAGCCACCCAACCTCATACCGGGTGGGAAACACGAAGATGACCAGGATGGCACGCGTGGAACTTGCTCTTTTGATACAGACTCGAAGCTTCCTACGGCTGGTAAAAAAACGACCGAACCATGACCAAGCTACGCACGACTCTTTCAGCGGCACTCTGCACCCTGATGCTCATACTGAGCACAATGCTCATGGCAGCAGCCCAGCCGGACGAGGATGTCTACTCCTTCGACGACCTACCGATGAAGGAATTGCTGGTCTATCCCGACTGGTTCAAGAAGAGCTTTCTCGATCTTCCCAGTGACCTGAAAGAGGCAGTCGACCGTGGCAAAGAGGGTTTGATCGTCTATTTCGGTCAGAAGCGCTGCCCTTACTGCAAGATGCTCCTGGAGGTGAATTTCGGCCTCTCCGATATCACCGCCTACACCCGTAGCCATTTCGACATCGTACCCATCGACATCTGGAGTCCCGAAGAGGTCACTACCCCCGAAGGGGAGACCCTCAGCGAGCGGGATTACGCCCTGCGCGAGAACACCAATTTCACCCCTTCCCTGCTCTTTTACGACGCCAATGGAAAACAGGTGTTTCGTTTGCGGGGCTACTACCCGCCTTATCAGTTTCGCGCTGCGTTGGAGTATGTCGCGGACAAGCACTACCTCAAGGAACCCTTCCCCCGCTACCTGGCCCGGGGCGAATCCGGCACCGCCTTCGAGCCGGGCGATCTCAATGAGGAGGAGTTCTTCATACCGCCCCCGCATAATCTGGACCGCAGCCGTTTCCCCGGGCAGCGCCCCCTGGTGGTCTACTTCGAACAGGGCAACTGTCATGCCTGCGATGTGCTGCATGGGGAGCCCCTGCGCGATCCGGCGATCAACCGGCTGATCCGGGAATTCGACAATGTGCAGCTCGACATCCATGCGGACACCCCGGTGATCACTCCGGGCGGGCAGCGCACCACCGCGAGGAAATGGGCCGAGGAACTGGGTCTGTTTTACACCCCCTCGATGCTCTTCTTCGATGAAAAAGGCAAGGAGATCATCCGGGTCGACTCCGTGGTCCGTTTCTACCGTCTGCGCAACGTCATTACCTATATCACCGACCGGGGCTATCGCAACTACCCGGACTACCAGCGCTGGCGGGCCGACGCGGGCTTGTGACCTCGGGTCGGCGGGCGGTCCCTGATTCAAGATCGTGAGCGGACCGCCGATACCCTGACGGTTAGGGGCAGGGAACGATGGACATAAGAGAAGAGAACCGAATCCTGCGGCTTCGGCTGACGGAATTGACCCGTAAGGCTCAGCGCAACCAGGAAACCCTGGAGCGGTTCTACGCCCGCGAACTCGAACTGCTGAGTGCCGAATCTCTGCCCGAACTGCTCAGCGGCATGTCGGAAGGACTGCTCACCTCCTTCGATGTCACCCGCATTCTGTTGCTGCTCCACGATCCGGATCACGAACTGCGCCACCTGCTTGGCAACAGCGGGATTAACGAGGCGGCCTTACCCTATGTCCGCTTCGTCGATGAACTGATTCCGGTCAATCATCGCTATCAGTCCATCAAGAGTCCCTGGCTCGGGCCGTTCCTGTCGCCGGAGTATGACAATCTGTTCAATCATTCCGACGGGCTGCACAGCATGGCGATTCTGCCCCTGTTCTGCGATAACCAGCTGGTGGGCAGCATCAACCTCGGAAGCTGTGATCCGCAGCGTTTCACCCGCCAGCACGCCTGCGACTTTCTGGCGCGCCTGGCGACCATCTGCGGTGTCTGTCTGGAGAATGTCACCAACCGGGAGCGATTGTTGATCAGCGGACTCACGGATCCGCTCACCCAATTGCACAATCGCCGTTACCTGGACCGCCGTCTCGAAGAGGAGCTCGCCCGGGCAAGCCGTTACCGACAACCCCTGAGCTGCCTGTTCATCGATGCGGACCATTTCAAGCGCATCAACGATCAATACGGCCATCCCACGGGAGACCGGGTGCTCACCGAGCTGGCGAAACGCATCCGCTCACAGTTGCGAGCCAGCGATGTGGCCACCCGCTACGGTGGCGAGGAGTTCGCCCTGTTGCTACCCCAGACGGCACTGCCCGAGGCACTGCTGCTGGCGGAACGCATTCGCCTTGAGATCGCCTCCCAACCCATCCCCCTGGAGGATGGCACCCGTCTTTCAATCAGTGTCTCCATCGGTGTCAGCGAGGCCCTGCCGATGCTGGGAAAATCGCATCATCGCGATATCGGAGCACACCTTCTGGCCTGTGCGGATCAGGCGCTCTATCTTGCCAAGGCAAAGGGTCGCAACCGGATCGAAAGCGAGGCGCTGGATCAGGAACCCGGCCGACGCAATCAACACGTCAACCAGCCTGGTTGAGCGGATCACAGCAAACCGCGCTTTCGACTTCAAGCAGATCTGTTACATCGTGACAGGATCCCCAGAATCGCAGACACCACGCATTCCGGTTCGCTGATTTGAGGGAAGTGGCCGCTGTTTATGCACTCGACCCGCTCGGACAAGGGAGAGAGATCCAGCAGCGCGCGCTGATAATCCTGATGAATCGCAAACGCCTGCTGTGGAACCAAAGGCATCCGCACCATCCCGCTGAGCACACGGATCGGCAGTCCCGGGAAGGGAGGCGCTTGATGGATTTGGCGCAGGGTCTCCTGGATGACATCATCTTCTGAGTATCTGTAGGGATCAAACCGCTTTTCGATCCACTTGATCAAGTTGTTCAACCCATTGACAACCCTGGGTGGCTTTATCGATCGCTGGACAGGGATCTCATCGGGATGTGACGCATCGACAAACACGACACCCATGACTTCGGACGGGTGCAGACGCGCATAAAGATTGGCATAGAGACCACCCAGGGAGTGGCAGACCAATAGATACGGAGGTTGGAGCGCGCGTTGTTTGAGCAGATGACGCAAGTCTTCAATAACGGTCATACCCGTCTGGTCCGATACGGCCTTTTCCGATCGCCCCACCCCTCTTCGGTTATACAGCAAAACCCTATGATGCTCAGAGATCCTGGGGTAGACCTTCTCCCAACTGGAATAGGGCATGCGAAAACCGTTCAGGAAGACAACGACCTCACCGCCATCACCTGATTGCATAAAATGAAGACCGTCCATAGTCTATCCCCCACGAATCCGGTGGTATCTGCGACTTCCGGACCTACGGTTGCTATACGACTCAATCCGTCAAGGTCTTATGGGTGCCGTCGCAATAGGGCGAATTCTTGGTCTGTTTGCAGCGGCACAGCCAGTACTCGCCACTCTTCTCCGGTTTGAAGCCCACCGGCTCGATGCCTGTCCCCTGATGGGAACCATCACAGAACGGCTGGTTGGCGGAACGCCCGCAGGCACACCACCAGTATTCCTTACCTCCCACGAGATCCACATTGATCGGCTGTTTTGCCGCGACCACCGGTTTATCCATATCCACCTCCAAACAACCAGTTGAGTTTAATGATATTTTTCTTCAATCACGAACACAGCGGGCGGATTTGCTACAATGCACCGGATGTTGAACAGATACCGCAAAGATTTCCCTCAGATCCCGGGCCATGCGTCACACCGTACTGCGCCGATTCATAAGATTACAACAATTCAAGCGGAAATATCTGCTACTCTCTCCCCCTAAATTTACAGATCAGCCCCATTCATGAGCGATAGCGAAAACTGGATCGAGTTCGACAACCAGCACGTGTGGCACCCCTACAGCGCCATCGGCGCCGATCTGCCGGTGTTCCCCGTAGTTTCGGCCGACGGGGTTCGGATACGCCTGGCGGACGGCCGGGAGCTGATCGATGGCATGTCATCCTGGTGGTGCGCCATCCACGGCTACAATCATCCACGCCTGAACCTGGCCATCGAATCCCAGCTCAAGGAGATGGCGCATGTGATGTTCGGCGGCTTGACCCACAAGCCCGCCTCGGATCTGGCCCGCAAGCTCATCGAGATCACTCCGGCCCCTTTGCAATCGGTGTTTTTCTGCGATTCGGGTTCAGTTGCCGTGGAAGTGGCCATGAAGATGGCGATCCAGTTCTGGCAAGAGAAGGGGATGCCGGAACGGCAGCGCTTTCTCACGGTCCGCCGGGGATATCATGGGGACACCTTAGGCGCCATGTCGGTCTGCGACCCGGAAACCGGCATGCACAGTCTGTTTTCCGGCATCCTGCCCCGGCAGATCTTCACTGATGCCCCCAATTGCTATTTCGGTCATCCCTGCAAAGGGGACAACGCCCGGGACCTGTCCGAGAAACTGCGCGAACACCATGAAGAGATCGCCGCGGTGATTCTCGAGCCAATCGTCCAGGGCGCGGGGGGTATGCGCTTTTACTCCCTGGAATACCTGCAGGAGGTGCGCCGGCTGTGTGACCAGTTCGGCGTGCTGTTGATACTCGACGAGATCGCCACCGGGTTCGGGCGCACCGGCAAGCTGTTCGCCTGCGAACATGCGGAGGTGATTCCCGACATCCTGTGCATCGGCAAGTCCCTGACCGGTGGATACCTGAGCCTGGCCGCCACCCTGACCACCGAGGAGGTAAGCCAAACCATCAGCCGGGGCGATCCCGGGGTGTTCATGCACGGCCCCACCTTCATGGCCAACCCCCTGGCCTGCCGGGTCGCCCTGGAGAGCATCGAGTTGCTGCTCGAGTCACCCTGGGAGGAACGCATCCTAGCCATCGAAGCCCTGCTCTCGGAGGGACTGGCCCCCTGCCGCGAGATGCCCCAGGTGGAGGAAGTGCGTGTGCTGGGCGCCATCGGCGTGGTGGAGATGAAGAAGCCGGTCAACATGAAGCATATCCAGAACTGCTTCGTCGAAGCCGGGGTCTGGGTCAGGCCCTTCGGAAAGCTGGTTTATCTCATGCCCCCCTACATCATCGACGAAGAGGATCTGAAGACCCTGACGGAAGCGGTGGTTACGGTAGTGGAAAGCTGTCCGATCGAATAAAGGTAGTTCTCCATCGTAGCCCGGGTGCAGCGCAGCGGAACCCGGGAACTCTCGCCGAAGGGCTTCGGCCATTCGATTTCCCTTAGCGGCATCCGGTCCGTGCCACACCCCCGGGTTACGCGTTGCTTCACCCGGGCTACAGCCGGGGTGTACTGAACACAAACACCGCGCACCGTAGCCCGGGTGCAGCGCAGCGGAACCCGGGAACTCTCGCCGAAGGGCTTCGGCCATTCGATTTCCCTCAGCGGCATCCGGTCCGTGCCACGCCCCCCGGGTTATGCGTTGCTTCACCCGGGCTACAGGGTCGGCGGATTCGCACCGTGCCTCACTGTAACGACACGACCACCTGCTCCACATCCTGCTGGAATTTGATCCGCTTCTGCATCTCCGGGGTCAGGTAGACCCGCCCCTTTTCATCCACCAGCATCACCTCGGTCAATCCCATCCCGCGGGCGATCTCCACCCACTTGTCCGGACCCGCCACACTCAGGGCGGTGGCGGCAGCATCCGCAAGTCCGCCGTCATGACTGATCACGGTGGCGGAAGCCACATGCTTCACCGGGTAACCGCTGCGCGGGTCGATGATATGGGCATAGCGAATACCCTCGTATTCACGATAGCGCTCATAGTTTCCCGAAGTGAGCACACACTCACCATCGGAGACGCCAACCGACGCGATCACACCCTCACCCATGGGGTGACGGATGCCGATCATCCAAGGTCTGTCCCCGTGCTTTCCGGAGACGCACAGGTCTCCCCCCGCATTGACGATGGCATTGTCGATGCCGAACCCGTGCAGTTCGTCGATGGCCAGGTTCAGAGCATAACCCTTGGCGAAGGCGCCCAGATCCAGAGACACCGCCGGGTTCGCCGAGGAGACCCGTGAGCCTTCGAAGGTCAGGTCGCTCATCCGGGGATTCAGACGAATCAGCTCCGCGATCCGCTGCGCGTCCGGAGGCGGACCACCCGGGGGTTCGTCCCGATGAAACCCCCACAAGCCAATCAACTGACCGATGGCCGGATTGAACAGGTTTTCACTGTTCGCGGCATAACCCTGGGCCCGTTTGAGGAGTTCCGCAAGCTGTGGCGACACCTCCCGGGACTCGCCCCGGGACAGGGCTCGGTTGAGCTGGACCAGATCGCCGTCGCCTTTCCAGGCATGCCAGTCCCGGTGCATGCCCTGAAAGGTCTGATCCAGACTCTGCACCGCCCGATTGAAGGTTTCGGGTTGATCCGTGTAGGCCTGGATGTCCAGCAGGGTGCCGAACACCAACAAGGTTTGACGCTGATCGGTGGGCCCCCGGCCACAGCCGGTTAAGGCCAGTAGAAGCATGAGTAAAAGAACGGTCAGACGCCTGAAGCGCAACATGGTGATCTGTCCTGCTGTGTGAACGGGAAATTGGATAACATTTCGGGTGAGTGGAACATAATAGTATCGTGACGAAGGTGTAAAGAATGTGTGGTTCCGCTAGACCCTCTTGTTACATTCAACGATGTATTCCATAAATTCTTCTGGATTTTTCAATTGCAATTCGGGAAACACATACCCATACGCCGTATCGATAAAAACCAGAATCGCGCCATGACTCCTCGTGATTCGTTTGACGATCGACCAGGAATGAAATCCTTCATAGCCATTGCCTTCGCTATGGATACCTTCTTCATTGATCTTGAACTTATGTGTGCCGACAAATGGACCGGAGTCAGACGGAGCATATAGCTGCCTGAGTTTATTGAGTTCAAATACAAACAAGCCAAATATGACTGCAAATATTGCGGCCACACCAATAGCCGTCGGCCAATGAAACTGACTGATATTCTGAAATACAGTCATAAATGCAGCGCCAATAAAACCCCATACAAGAAGTAGAACGATAAAGGATGAAGCGTTAATTGATTTGGATCTGCGCAGTTCTTTCGTGAGATAAGACTGAAAAATTTTCCAGTCTTCCTTACTTAAGGTGATTTCGATTTCCATAGTGCTCAATCGAAGGGAACCGTGCCTCAGCCCTGTTGAAGCTGACGCAGTTTCGCCCCGGCGGCACCAGAGCGGATGAGTTCCCGGGCCTGGTCGATACCCTGAGGTATTTCGTCGACCCGTCCGCTCAGATAGAGCCGCACCGCCACGTTGTAGACGATGGCGTCCCGATGGGTGTCGTCCCCTTCGAGCAAGGCCCCGCGAATGATCTCCGCGGTGGCCTCCGAGGGTTCGCAGGGACGGGTCTCACGACAGGGGATGCCGAACGTTTCCGGATCAAGGGTGTACTGGGAAAGCGCGCCATCCCGGTACTCGACCACGGCGATCCGCTGCAGGGGCAGTTCGTCACAACCGTCCACCCCCTGCACCGCCATGACCCGCTGCGGTCCCCGCTCCCCCGCAGCGCTGGCGAAGCGTTCGAGAAAGCCCACATGCGCCGCGCCGATCAGGGAAAACGGGGCGCCGGCGGGATTCAGCATCACCTCGCAGGCATGCAGGAACGAGCGATAGAAGAGGGTCTGTCGAATCGGCTTGAGCCGTTCCACGCCGTGCAGGTAACGACTCGCGTGCAGATGGCCGAATCCCTTCTCCTCGATGTCACGGGTCACCTGATTCGGCTGACGGTAGGCGGGGATGCCCAGAGCCTCGAGCACACAGGCGGTACTGACCCCGTACTTAGGCGGCAGCCCGGTATTGGAGTGCATGATCACCGGAACCCCGGCGGCGCTGGTGACTAGGGCCGCCGCCAGCCCCAGATGCAGGGCGTTCTTGCGTCCGTCATAGGGTCCGTTGCAGTTGAGCAGCCCCTCCACCCGGGGGGAGATCAGGGAGGCGCTGCCCTCCATGGCGTCCAGAAACCCCTTCATCTCCTCCACCTTGGCGCCCTTGAAGCGCATGGCGGTGAGGAAGGCGCCGACCTGGGCGGGATGCGCCTCGGCGCTCATGAGGAAATCCAGCGCCTCGCGGGCCTCCTCACGGCTCATGTCCCGAGCGCCGTGACGGCCCTTGGCGGTGGCGATCAGACGTTTTTGAAAAATCTCACCCGCAGGGCTGCTGGGATGATGCATGATTGACGACTCCTGGAAGAAAACGGTTGTAGCTGAGGCGGTTTACGCTCAGGCCGATTCGCTGAAGACGAACGGCACCCGGGTGTCCGCCCGATAATCCGCCACATCGACCACGCTGCGATCCGCCACCCGCTGGCGTGCGGCGATCAGGGCCGATTCGATGCGTCGGTCGGTGATCCGGTAGCGGGGTTGCAGACCGATCTCCCGGATACCCTCGCAGGACTCCTGGAACAGATGCCGGTAAAGCCCGGACATCATGTCGTAACGGCTCGACATGAGCATGTTGGTCGCCTGCTTGATCTGCGCCACGGATTGCGGTTCATGACCCAGCAGACTGGTGGCCAGCATCACCGAAATGGCATGCAGCACATCGTACTGCACATGGGCGATGAAGACGATCAGATGATGCTGGGTGAGGGGCGCCTGATGCTGCCAGGCCCAACGGATCATGCCGCCGAGCAGCAGACTGAAAAACTCCGGTACGCCCCACTCCATCCCCAGGCCGACCGAGGCCAGGGACTCCAACAGGGTGAACTCCGGGTCTCCGGCGAGCAGACGCTGCACCAGGGCATTGTCCGCCACCTCGTGGAGCATGGGTACGTCCTGCTGTTCGAAGGGAATCCCCAGACCTTCGAAGATCTGTCGGTACATGACGATATGGGTGGTGGAGCCGAGCAGGCTGGCCAGATCCGGATAGGCCTCGATGCTGTGGGTTCCGACCCCGTACTCGTCCGCCAGCAGCTGCGCGAGGATGATCTGCACCAGTTCGGAGATTCGTTCATTGAGACAGCCGTAGGGCAGATCGATGAAACCGGAAAAGCGCCCCTGGGCCAGAGCCACGCACTGGCGGGTGTTCTTCACCTGGTTGAAATAGTTGAGGGCGAAACGCACCAGCTGATCCTGATCGAAGCGTCCCTCGAAGATCCGCACGAAACAGGGATGGCGCCACACCGGATGGGACATGACATGTTCGTGAAGATCGAGAAACAGGGCCTGCAGGGCGCCGGGCTGGAAGATCTGCAACCGGTTGAGGGGATTGCCCGGATCCTTTTCGGCGATAGCGCGCAGCTGGGCGAAGGCCCGGTGCAGGGGGCTGCCCGGCTGCTCCAGCTCCCCGATGGTCTTGCTGAAATCCCGGATCTGGCTCTCGCGAAACGCCTCCAGCACCGCCTCCGCATCCAGAGACAGCAGATTGGGCAAAGGGTGTACACCCGGGAGCAGGGTCGCCTGCTGATCGGCGCCGACCTCCAGCAGGTCGGAAAAGCGTTGCGGAGTTTCGTGATGCATAACCTCGGACATGATACCTCTCCAGGTTAACCGGCTGATTGTTGACGCGTTTACAGGGGATGGGGCTGTTTTTCAGGACAGCGGACGAACCGTGTTCGGCAACTGCTTGCGAATCACCTCCGCCAGGACCTCGATCGCCTGTTTGCGCGGAAAGGTCTTGCGGTAGACAAACTGAACCCGCCGATAAGCATCCTTCAAAGCGAGCTTACGCGCAATGATGCCCGAATCGGTGGTCCAGGCGCCGCGCACCGCCAGGGCGGGCACCAGGGTGCAGCCGAAACCGGCGCCGACCAGCTGCAGCAGGGTCTCGAGACTCGCGGCCCGTAAATCGGCCATCTCGTTGTCCAGCATCCCCTCCTTGATGCGACACACATCCATGACCTGGTCGGTCAGGCAGTGGCCATCGGCCAGCAGCAGCAGGTCCAAACGATTCAGATCACTGCGGTTGATCTCGTCCTTGTTGTAGAGTTCGTGATCCCGGGGATGGGCCAGCCAGAAGGGCTCCTCGAACAGGGGCATGACCTCCAGTTCCGGCTCCTTGACCGCGGTGGCGAGGATCGCCACATCGATCTGGTGATCCAGCAGGCGGCGGGTGAGCATGTCGGTGATCTCCTCCGAGAGCACCAGGCGCATCTGCGGATACTGCGCCTTGAGGGGCATCAGTATGAGGGGGATCAGGTAGGGGCTGACCGTGGGAATCGCACCCACCCGCAGGGCGCCCGCCAGAGGATCCCGCTGGGCCTGGGCCAACTGACGGATCACATCGGCCTGCTCCAGAATCAGCTTGGCATGCTTGACGATCTCCGCGCCGATCGGGGTGATGGAGACCGAACGGTTGGTTCGCTCGAAGAGGGTTATGCCCAGCTCCTCCTCGAGCTTCTTGATCTGGCCGCTGAGGGTCGGCTGACTGACGAAGCACTGGGCGGCGGCGTGGCCGAAGTGTTCCGTTTCAGCGACCGCAATCAGGTATTTCAAATCCCGCAAGTTCATTGTGGTTATCGATTTCAGCTATGATTGGAGAATGAATAATATCCCGATCATATCAGATTATGGCAATGACAGATCGCAATGGTTCGCAATTTCATTCTCTTAACAGACGCCTTTTCCAACCCCTGAACCGGTGAAGCATAACGATAACCCGGTTCTTGAAGACCATCCCGTATCGTTCTATAAAGAAACAACGGAAAATACGGGACGATTTGTCATCACGGCGGTCGCCGTTTGATGCGGCCCGGCCTCGGCGTAACGAATGAGGCTGCGCCGCAAGCCGGAAACACCGGAGTTTGACCCGATACCCCCATCATTCCCCGATTCACCAGCAGGACAAGACTCAGCGCCATCATGCCGTCGCAACGCAACCAGAACCATGCCGTCATGTTCGCCGACATCGTCGACAGCACACACATGTACGAGAGTCTGGGCGACACTCTGGCAAAGAGGCTCATCACCGAAATGGAAACGGCCATGTCCCAGGTGGTGGAAGACAGCGGTGGCTTCGTGGTCGAGATCATCGGCGACGAGGTGATGAGCCGTTTCGACGATCCCTCCGATGCGGTGCAGGCTGCGTGCCGCATTCAGGAGCGGGCGGATCTCTATGCCGAGGAATCGGGCATGCCCATGGCGACGCGCATCGGTCTGCACTACGGTCCCGCAATTCTGGAAGAGGGGCGCATGTACGGGGATACCATCAATATCGCCGCACGGGTGGCGGATATCGCCAAGGCCCACCAGATCATCACCACCGAACAGGTGATTCAGACTCTGCCCCTGGAGCAGCGCCAGCTGGCCCGACGTTTCGACAAGGTTCAGGTCAAGGGAAAACTGGAAACTCTGATCATCTACGATCTGCTGTGGCGCCGCGAGGATGTGACCTTCATCCACACCGCGCCGATCACCCAAAGCATGACGCAGAAGAGCCTGATCCTCGAGTATGCGGGCAGAACCTACCGTTTGGCGCCGATCCCGGGAAGCATCCACATCGGGCGGGACGCGGGCAACGAACTGGTCGTCGGCGGCACCTCCGCATCCCGGACTCACGCGACCCTGGAGTACAACCGCGGTAAATTCATGCTCAAGGACATGAGCACCAACGGAACCTATGTCACCACACAGAATCAACAATCACTCTACATCAGACGTGAGACCATCCCGCTGATGGGCCAGGGCCTGATCGGCCTGGGCGAACCGGTTAGCGAATCAAACCGCCATATCATTCGCTATCATCTGCAGGAAAACGACTGACCACCTCACCCTTTATGCCGTTTCACACACCCCGTCATTTTGCACACCTGTCGGTCAATCTGTGGCTCTGCCTGCTGTTGAGCATGGCCGGGTGGTCGATCCCGGCGCCCGCCGCAGCGGCTAAAAAGCCGACTCCGACCCAAGCCAGCTCAGTCACCCCGGAACAGATCGAAGTCGCCAAGACCGAGCTCGAGGCGAATGTCAGCTTGGATGAAACCCAGAAAACCAAGGCGCTCGATCTGCTCGACCAGGCGGGTAACTGGGTGCGCCAGCTGACCACCGCCCAGTCCGATCTGGCGGATTTGCGCAGCAGGATCCATGAGGCACCGGCAGAGATCAAGAAGCTCACCGCCCAGGCGTCACCGCGTGAAACTCCGGACAAAGCGCTCGAAGCGTTTCTCAAGCAGGCCACCCTGGAAGACCTCGAGCGTCGCATCAACCAGGAAAACCTCAATCTGGTCGATGCACGAACCGAACAGAAGCGGCAACTCGACAATCTTGCCCGGCTGCTGGCGGGCAGTCAGCAGATCAACACCGAGATCGCCGACAACTCCCGTAATCTGGACAAACTCGGCAGCGAAAACGGCCAAGCCGACAACAACGCCCCGGAACCCGTCAAACGGGCTCAGAAACTGCTGCTCAACAGCAAGCAGCAGCTGTATGAGTCAAAAATCGAACTGCTCAAGCTGCGCCTGGCCAACCAGAGCCTGTTGACCAATCTCGCCCAGGCACAGCGCGATGCCAGTGCGGCCCGCATCGAGGGGCTGCAGGAGACACTCAGTCGACTCAATGCCGCGGCCGGCAACTTGCGTGAAACCCAGGCCAAGCAGGCCCGTCAGGAGGCGGAACGGCTGGAACAACAGACTCAGAGTCTGCCTAAACCGATTCAGGCGATCGCCCAGAACAACGCCCAGACCCGCACCGAGCTTGAGAACCTGGTCATCGGGGAGAAACAGGTCGCGGACAAGCTCTCCGCGACGCAGAACCAACTGGAACAGATCCGTGGCGATTTCGAGCACATCAAGAAGCGTGTGGAGTTTGTAGGCACCAGCAAGGCCATCGGCAAGATGCTCATCCGCCGACGTCAGGCACTGCCCTCGCTGCAAAGCTACAGCCGCTCATCCGCCGAACGCAGGAAGGAGATCAACCGGGCCACCGACCGGCAGATCGATATCGAGGAGAACCTGCTCGACTGGAACAACCTGAGCGAGCAGCTGGAACAGCAGATCCCACAACTGAGCGCCGGCATGCCCACACAGCAGGCCGGTCACCTCAAACAGACCGCTTACGACCTCCTGGGGGCGCAGCGCGAAGCGCTGAACGAACTGCAGCAGGTCTACGGACGTTACATCTCCCAACTCACCGCGCTGGATCAGGCGGAACGTCAGCTGCTTGAGGTCTCCCAGTCCTATGTCGGCTTTATCAATGATCAGCTGATCTGGATACCCAGCGGGGAACCCTTCGATCTGCTCGATCTGCATCAGCTCAGCGAAAGCCTGCTCTGGCTGGTCTCCCCATACACCTGGGGCGATACCCTGATAGACCTGCTTCAGGCGATGAAAAACCGCCCCGATATCACCCTGGCGATTCTGCTCGTGGCCATCGTGCTGATCTGGAAACGCCCGGCCATCAAGGAGAAGATTCCCCAGCTCACCAAGGCCACCCGTAAAATTCACACCGACTCCATTCGCTTGACCTTCTACGCCCTGTTTCTGACTCTGGCCAAGGTGGGTCTGCTGCCCGGGCTGATGATCGGTGTGGGCTACCTGTTGCAGGCACTGCCGACCTTGAGTCCGATCAGCGCCTACCTGTCCACCGCACTGATCACCGTGGGCACCACCCTGCTGGGTGCCTTGATGCTCTACCAAGTGTGCCTGCCGGAGGGTATCGGCATACGCCATCTGCGTTGGAACAGCGCGATCTGCACCACCCTGGCGCGGGAACTACGCTGGCTGGTGCCGATTGCGGTACCCCTGCGCATCATGGCGATCCTCACCTCGGGGGAGAGTCTCGGCCCCCAATCACAGCTTATCGACCGGATGAGCGTGATCGGTCTGCTGATCCTCACCCTGGTATTCGTCTACCGGGTGCTCAGTAAACAGAGCCTGTTCTACCAGAGCTGGGTCAAGAGCCGCTCCCAGGGCCTGTTGATTCAGACCCATTTTCTCTGGTTTCCAATCCTGCTGCTGATCGGGCTGGCCCTGCTTACAGCCGGTGTCATGGGTTACCTGACCCTCTCACTACGGCTGCTCGAACGTTTTGAGCTTACCTTCTGGTTCTTCCTCGGTCTGTTCACCCTGAAGGAGCTGCTGCTGCGCTACCTGTTCATCGCCGAACGTCGCCTGCGCTATGAAAACGCCCTGCAACGCCGGGAAGAGTTGCGCGCGCAGCGGGAGCAGGAAGCGACCCAACCCAGTGACGATGAAGGTTCGGCCATTGCGGTGGAGATCCCGGAGCTCGATTTCGACGCCTTGAGCGAGCAGGCCAAACGCCTGGTGCGTTTTGGCTACCTGTTCGGCTCGGTGATCGGCACCTGGCTGATCTGGGCTGAGCTGCTGCCGGCCCTGGATTTTTTCAGCACCGTGCAACTCCCCTTCACCACCAACCACTTGGTGGACGGCATCGTCACCGAGGGTAATCTCACCCTGAGCGATCTGGTCATCGGCCTGATGATCGTGGTGGTTACCGTGCTTGCCGCAAAGAACCTGCCCGGCATTCTCGAGATCACCCTGCTGCAGCGTCTGCCCCTGGAAACCGGCGCCCGCTATGCCCTGACCACCATGCTGCAGTATCTGATCGTGGGCATTGGGGTGATCATGGCATTCAGCGCCATTGGCTTTCAATGGTCCAGCATCCAGTGGCTGGTGGCCGCCCTCGGCGTGGGACTCGGCTTCGGTCTGCAGGAGATCGTGGCCAACTTCATCAGCGGCATCATCCTGCTGTTTGAGCGGCCCATTCGCGTCGGTGACGTGGTCACCCTCGACAATACCACCGGCGTGGTATCCCGGATCCGTATTCGCGCCACCACCATCACCAACTACGACAAGCAGGAGATGTTGATCCCCAACAAGGAGTTCATCACCGGCCGGGTGATCAACTGGACCCTCACCGACAAGATCAACCGGATCATCATCACGGTTGGCGTGGCCTACGGTACCGATGTGAAGCGCGCCATGGAGCTGCTGATCCAGGTCGCGGAAGAGACCGACAATGTACTGGACGACCCCAAGCCCACCGCCTCCTTCGAGGCCTTTGGCGACAGCGCCCTGACCCTGCTGTTGCGCGCCTATCTTGGCAGCATGGACAATCGGATCGCGACCATCACCGCATTACACGAAGGGGTGTACCGGAAATTCGCCAAGCATGGCATTGGAATTCCATTCCCGCAGCGGGATATCCACATCATTAATCCGCAGGACTTCAACGGCACATAGGCTGGGGTGGTTTTCCCGGGTTCCGCTGCGCTGCACCCGGGCTACGGCAAGGGATTGTGATCCGCGGGCATCCGCCGACCCTGTAGCCCGGGTGAAGTAAAGCGTAACCCGGGAGGCATGGCACCAAACTCAAACAAGCATGCAATGTCGATTGGCCGGAGCGGGTTGGCTTGGGTTCCCGGGTTCCGCTGCGCTGCACCCGGGCTACGGCAAGGGATTGTGATCCGTGGGCATCCGCCGACCCTGTAGCCCGGGTGAAGCAAAGCGTAACCCGGGAAGGAGATGGCACGAACCTCAAACAGCCATGCGATGCCACATCACCAAAACACAGGGCGTCGAAATACCCGGTTGTATCAACCCTGCCGACCCGCCCACTGTTGCGGTTGATTCAGGCGGGACAGGAGCAACTCGAATTCATAGGCGGGCAAGGGTTTGCTGAACTGGTAGCCCTGCGCCAGCTCACAGCCCTGCTGCCGCAGAAATTGCAACTGCTCCTCGGTCTCAACACCTTCGGCAACCACCCCCAGGTTGAGCTGATGAGCCATGGCAATGATCGCGGAGGTGATGGTGACATCATCCTGGTCTTCGGGAATGTCCTTGACGAAGGAGCGATCCACCTTGAGATAATCCAGAGGAAAGCGTTTCAGATAACTGAGTGAGGAATAACCGGTGCCGAAATCATCCACGGAGATGGCGATCCCCATGTTTTTAAACTCATCCAGGGTGGCGATGGTTTCGTTGACGTTGCGCATGATGATGCTTTCGGTAATTTCGAGCTCCAGATATTCCGCCTGCAATCCGGTTTCGGAAAGACAACGGGCCACCCGCTTGCTGAGATCGCGCTGAATGAACTGCATGCTGCTCAAGTTGATGGCGATGCGGATGGGCTGATAGCCGGCCTCCTGCCAAAGCTTGTTCTGACGGCAAGCCTCTTTCAGTACCCATTCACCCAGTTCGATGATCAACCCCGTCTCTTCCGCCAGCGGAATGAATTCAGCGGGCGGGATCATGCCCAACTCCGGCTGATGCCAGCGCAACAGGGCTTCCGCCGCCACCAACTCCCCGGTCTCCAGCTTGATCTGCGGCTGGTAATAGAGCTCCATCTCGTGACTGCTCAGGGCCTTGCGCAACTTGCCTTCCAGCTTCAGGCGGTTGGCCGCATAGGCGTTCATCTGTTCGGTGTAGAACTGGAAGTTGTTCTTACCCATGGCCTTGGCGTGATACATCGCGGTATCCGCATTCTTCAACAGCTCTTCCACATCCTGACCATCCCTGGGGAAGACCGCGACACCGATACTCGGGGTGACATAGACTTCGTGGCCGTTGAGATTATAGGACCGGGCAATTGCGGCCTGTACCCGCTTGGCAACGGTGGCCGCCGCCTCCGGGCTATCGACCTCATCGAGCAGAACGGTGAATTCGTCACCACCGAGGCGCGCAATGTTACGGTTATTGTTCTTGTCCATGCGGTAGAGCGCAACCGTGTCGGTACCCCGCACCTGCTTCTCCAGACGCTGGGTGATGTGTTTCAACAGCATGTCGCCGATATCGTGACCCAAGGTGTCATTGATGCGTTTGAACTCGTCCAAATCGAGATACAGCACCGCGCCGATTCTGCCGTAGCGTATCGCCGATTGAATGGCTTTCGACACCTGCTCCTTGAAGGCCTGACGATTCGGCAGATCGGTCAACGAGTCACAATAGGCCAGATAATTGATCCGTTCATCCCAGCGTTTACGCTCGGTGATATCTCGGGCAAACACACTCAGCATGTTGGCATCACCCACCTGGGTCGCAGACAACGCCAGCTCCAGTGAAAAGCGCTGGCCGTTCTTATGCTGACCGGTCGCCTCAATGCGCTTTTTATAGCTGGCGCCCTTGTTCAGATTGAACAGGGGTTCGAGATGGGGAAAGATTTCATTCAATGACTCCACCGCGAGAATCAACGGGAACAGGGGCCGATCCAACACCGACGGTTCATCGTATCCGAACAGTTCACTTGCCTGGCGGTTCCAGCTCAGGACATGACCCTCCTGGTCGGTGGTGATGACCGCATCGAAGGCCGCGTCGATGACATTTGACAGACGCGCGTCATCCTCCGCGATGGCCGCACGGGCGGCCTGTTCCTGCAGCTTTGCATAGCGCCGGTTGCGGTATACCGCGATGATCAGTATCAGCACCATCATCGCGATCAACCATTCGATGCCCACCCGCCAGACATCGATGAGTCCCAGATCGATCTCACGATGGATCGTGAGGGTGAAACTGAGACCGTGAATCTCCAATGGCTGCGCAAAATTCAGGGTCCGAAGACGATACGAACCGCTACTCCGCTCAGCACCCAACGATACCAGTACCTTTTGTGATTCGAGATCGCCATCCGGCACCCCCTGATGCAACGCCAGAGTGAGTTGGTCCGAGGGAAACTGCAGGCCCTCGAAAAACTGCTTGAAATCGATCCAGAGCGCCTCGAAACCACTGAGCATCTTCCACCGTTCATGGGGTAGGTTTGGCGGGTATCGTCCCAGGTATACCGGCTTGAGTATCAAGCACATCGGACTATCGAAATGCGGCACATCGAAATCGCCAAGGGCGATGGTCGATCCCGTGCGAATCGCTTTCTCGATCACCTCGGCGCCCAGCGTCTGGCGGGTCAGATCGAAACCCAGCAGATTCGCGGAACGGGGTTGCATCGGTTCGATAAAGCTCACCAGCAAATGGAAACCCAACCCACGTTGCACCAGCGCACCCTCCTCAGCATGCTGAGGGTCCAGGTGGTAACTGATGAAGCCGGATTCGTGCATGCGCTGCTCAAAGGCCGACAGTTCAGTGTCAGTGACCCGCTCGAGATATAGAATGGAATGAATGAACGGATAGGCCTTGAGCATCTCCTGTGTAAACAGCGTCTGTTCGGCACTGCTGAGGAAATCGCTGGATTGATGCTGACCCACCAGGGCAGTGAGTACGGTATCGAGGTTGGCAACCCGCTGTATCACATCCCGTTGTATCTCCATCGCCTTGGCGATGAAGTTCTGCTCCAGATCGTCCATCTCCCGGTTAACGGAGTACAGGCAGGACAGCGCGGACACCAGCAGGACCGACAACCCGAGAAATAGTTTGCGCGCCCCCGTGAACGCCGATTTCCTGATACTGAATTGCATTATTTACGCAGCTTCTTGGCTTTTCGAATCAACGGGTCGGGCAAACGGATGCCACTCTGCTCCAGTATGGCGTCGTTGATCCAGATTTCCCATTTACGGTTGGAAACCACCGGGATATCCGAAGGGGGCGTACCAGCGAGCACGGCTTTGACCACCTGCGCCGCCCATTCGCCCTGCTCTTCCGGGACCTTGGTAAAGCCCAGTATGGTATAGGGCATCATCCATTCATGATTGGTGAGACTCAATCTCCGGGTCGTGGCCTGAACCTCCCTGGCAACCTGCTGTTCCTCCCAGTCGTTGATCCCGGAGTGACTGCCCATGATGACAAAATCGTAGCTCTGAGCCTGGCGATAGGCCTCCAGCCACTCCGCCATACTCGACACCAGACGATGCTCCAATGCCACCCCTTCTATCGACGCGGCCTTCTCGAACCGGGAGAGGTTCTTTCGTTCCGTGAGGGTTTCAGCACCGAGATACATAGCCCTTTGCGCGCCGTTCAAAATCCCCTTTGCCTGATTGAACATCACCCCGACAGGCGCCACCTCCACCATTCCGGTGGCATTTTTGTAGGGCAGCCCATAGCCTTCCACGGTCCAGTTGATGCCGCAGAAGACGAAGGGAATCGCGTGATCCTTGTAATAGGGCTGCACGATGTATTTGACCGCGTTGTCATCCGCGGTAATGACTACATCCGGATGCCAGGTTTCGATCAAATCGCGCGCCTGATCCGCCGCCTGACGGATCTCCTCGACCCGTTTGCGGCGCTTGGTATCCATATCGAACTGTTTCAGTTCACAGACACCCTCAAGCCCACCGCGCAGGCCTCGCTCGACCCCGTCGGACCAGTCATAACCTTTGTGATAGGAAGAGACGTAGAGACACTTGGGTTGCGCGTAGGAAGGCAGCGGCCCTAGGACGAGCAGCAGACTCCAAAGCAACCTTTTCAAAGCATCGACGGGTCTCCATGGCGGCGCCATACATCATGTCCCTGTTTATAGTGATTGTCCGGTGTGTATGACTATATCGGCGAATTTTCCTAATCTTTACAGAATTTTAAAAATTTACCTATGTTCAAATAGGTACGTTTCGGCAAGTTGTGGGATTTCAAGGCACGGGTTTCCTGGAATTCACTCCGAAGTGCCGGACTTCAGACAAAAAAAAGCCGCCTCCTTCCTCGGATGCGGCTCGCCCCTAATTTCAGGTCTTCAGACCCTAAGTCGGGGATCGGATATCGGGAATCCTGTGACGCTGGATCAACAACCCGTGACGTTCGGACCCGTGGCTGATTGATGAACCGGGAAAACACCATCCACGCGAATCCCAACAAGCGAAACCATGCGGTTGATTCAGCAAATATCCTGCCAGAAAATTATATTAATATTATTCATACACATAGAGATCTACTCCCTATGACAATCCGGAGTGATGTAAAAAAAACCGACATCACTTAGCAGGCTGTTGTAGTTCGTTCACCATCAAGTGACTTGAACGCCTTACCGGTAAATCCGCAAGGCCTCTCAGCTTGTTCAAATCTCAAGTCCGACCCAGAATTCGGGTATGGAGATCCTGACCTACAGCCGTCGCCTGCTCGCACCCTTTCAGGGTGTACAGCAGATCGTCGCCATTCCCGGCGGTATCGCCGAGACCATGGATGGCCGGCAGTGGAAATTGTATGTGGCCGATGACGCCATCGTCAGCCATACCGGGCTGTCGGAGGTCGTCTACGGGAGCTGGGACAATCACCAGGGCCTGAGTCGCTCACGAATCCGGGGTTCCCTGCCCTCCCGTCTCATCGAGACCCTGGGGGAGCGTCTGGTCAGAACACTGGGTGAACAATCGGCCAGGATCCCCTATCGCCCCCGGGACCGTTTCGAGTCCTGGCTGTTGGATGAGACCGGCGAACCCCTCGCGCTCCTCGAAAGCGCCCTCCCCGAGGATCCGCGCATCGAGAACAGTCAACCGGCCTGGTATCCGGACAGCCGGGCGAACCGGCAGTTCAGTTCGCCTCACGGGGGTGCGGAACAGGTGACGGAACTGATTCGCCTCACCGCGGGAAAACGCCCGCTGGCGGTATGGATCGAGCGGGACGCCTCCGGCGCGGGCAGGGACGAAGCAGGCCATCAATACTCGCGGGAACGTTTCCCACCTCTGCTGTTGCGCGAAACCTGGCCCGATTCAAAGCAACAGACACTGATCAGGGACTTTCTCGACTGGCAGTCTCCCTGGCTGTTGCAACTCCCACTGACGCCTGACACCCGTCAACGGCTGGAATCCGCCGCCTGGCGTCGCCCCCGGGAGACCAGTCGGGTCTATCGACTGTTTCCCCGGGTCTTGGACACATCGGGACTGACCACCACCCGGGTCAAGGCGCGTCTGTTACAGGATCAACCCGCCCAGCGTCATGTCAACGAGCCTTTCTACCCCTTCGTGAACGAGTGACATCCGCGATGGGTGTAACTCGCCATTCAGGATTCATCCGCGCGAAAAAGCTGCTCAAGGGCCGGGCGCATCCGTTCAATCTCTTTCAATCCCTCTGAGATTCCGTAATCCGCCTTATCGAACTCCATCAAGCCCAGTTTCGCCATGCGGGGCGAAAGAATCATGTCGGGCGGGTCACCCGCCATCCGGCTGCGCGTAATGCGGTCCTGCATGATGTTGATGGAACTTGCCAGAACCTCATACAGACCGGGTACCTCGCGGGACTCGCCAAACAGGCGCGTCATCAGATCTTTCTTCTTCGCTCCCAGAGTACTCTTTAGCTGGGTGGCGATACGTCCCAGCAGATCGGCGTCTTCGCTCACCGCAATCTCAGGTTCACTGTTCGGCCTACCGTTGTTCTGGCGGAAATGCCGACCAAGGATATCCCCATTGAGATTGACCGCGATGACGATTTCGGCGCCCATGGCCCGGCACAAAGACACGGGGACCGGGTTGGCCAGTCCGCCATCCACCAGCCAGCGCCCCTCATGCCGGATCGGGGTGAACAACCCGGGCAGGCTGATCGAGGCCCGGACCGCCTCCATCACCGGTCCGGTACGAAACCAGACCTCACGTCCGGTCTCGAGCTCCGTGGCCACGATCCCGAGTTGGTGTTTGAGCTGTCCGAAGGAGAGCCCCTCCTCTTCGAAGTCATTCAGAAACTCGGTCAGCTTCTCACCCTGGATCAGCCCACCCCCGGTGAGACTGGGATCGAGAAAGCGGATAATCTCCCGCCAGCTGAGGGAGCGCACCCAGGACTCGAAGTCGTCCATCCGGTCGGCCGCATAGGCGGCGCCGACCAGGGCGCCGATGGAACTGCCGCAGACGATCTCCGGTACTATGCCCATCCCGGCCAGTCCCTTGATGATGCCGATATGCGACCAGCCCCGAGCGGCGCCGCTGCCCAGGGCCAGACCCACCTTGATCCTGCGTTGCGGGTTATGCTTCATCTGTTGATCTCCCTGTCAGTCCGGCTTGACGGGCTCACCACCCCGATCCAAGGAGCCGGCGAGATCCAAGGCATGCAGGATGCGCTGTTTTAATTCGAGGGGTTGGCGGGCGATCAGTTCTTGCGGCACGCCGATCTTTTCCACCAGGCGTTTGTGACTCTCAAAACCGTAGGAGACCATAAAGGGGTGCATGCCCGTGGCGATGGCCGCCACATAGTCCCGCTTCTCGTCCCCCGAGGCGTAGGCCCGGGCCGGATTGACCTGAAAACTCTCGCGCACCGCGCGAAAGGCATCGGTCTTCTGCGCCTTTTGCGGCAGATGCACAATGAAGTCGAGACCGGAGACCTCCACACCGTTGCGCTGGTAGAGCCGTTGCAGGGTCTGTTCCGGCTCCAGGGTGATGTTGCGGGTGACGACACCGACCCGGATCCCGGGGTGTGCAATCAGCTGGTTCAACAGCCCGGCCATCCCTTCGTACAGCTGGGTCGACTCGCGATACACCTCAGTCAGGGTGCTGACCACGGCGAGACGTTTTTCACCCTTGAGCTGTTTGCGCAGATTTTTCGGCAGCTCCTTGAGCCCACCCAGATACTTGAAGATATTGCGCCGGTTCTGGAACCGTTCGATATCCCCGATCGACATATCATGCTGGGAGAAGGTCTGCCTGATGGCATCGAAGGCATCGATGGTCGTGCCATCCGCATCCATGATCACCAGACGATTGTCGCTGTACATGTTACCGCTCTGTTTCCGTCGTTCTTATCTACAGCCGAGGGCAGGCTGTTTAAATGCTACTCAGACAGGACGATCCTGCTTTGAAATCCGCCCCAAAATACTCATTTATCCCAGCAAACCGCCCTTTTCGGCGAAGTTCGCCTTGTCTCGCATTCGCCTGAGCGAATCTCAACAGCGCTGCTAGCGCCCGGCCGATGCACCGCAAACGGCAACGGTCTCAGGAACGAGGGATCCTCACCAGGCCCGCACCGTAGTCCAGCACGATACCGTCCTGATCGATCCGTTCGAGACGATACCCTTTCTCCTTCAGCCTGTCTCCCTCGACATAGCGATGCATATTGATGATGACAAATCGGCGTTGGGGATCCTCATGATAAACATGGATGCTGATCGACAGCTCGAGCAACGCCTCCCGCTCCGCCTGGGGCAGTTCCCAGACCAAAGGAATTGGCGGAATCTTCTCGGCCGCCGCCGGAACTGGGACTCCGACGACTTCTCGACTCAGCGGCGCAGCAGGTGGTTCAAGCACAGATTCCGAAGCCGGAGCATGAGCTGACACGGATGAGGTATCCGTAGCATCCCGGGGCGCAACAGCGGTCATGGGTTGGGCCTCGACAACATCCTGCGAAGCCTGGACCGGTTCGGGGTCCTTGATCCTCAGCGGTTCAGTGGCAGGACTGACGCGTGCGTTGGTCAGCAGCGACCGCCGACTGGGCGGTCCTGTGTCCCGAAGCCGGGACTGCAGATCCGGCACTTCCGTCACGGACGGCACCGGCCCGGATCGATGCGGAACACCCGGGGCGGACGGTGTTTCATCAGCCACCGAGGCATTGACCCTAGCCGGGGGTGGAGAAAGCGGGTCCTTGGTCTGGGGCTTGGGCAACAATCCGTAGCCGATGAGTGTCGCCAGAACCAAAGCGACACCGAGCATGAACCAGACCCCCCGGCGCCTTGGAATAGATGTAACGATCGCACGGTCAGCGGCCGGGGGCGCCACCAGGTCGGAGCGCTCCTTGGCGGCTCTGTCGAGGGCATCAAGAATCGATGACATGTCAGCCCCCCATGGCCCGCAGGGTGAGTACAGACCGGGTCGACGGCGGGTCCACCGGGTATCCGGGATTGCCTGGCATACGGTTACTCATGACGAGCCGTCACCAAAACGGGTCGGGTGGAATCCAAGACGGACTGATTCAGCTGGATCAGAGTCTGCTTGCCTACGATGCCGTCGGCCAGCAGCGCATGTTTCCTCTGGAAGCTGATCACCCGTTGCTGCAGCGCCTCATCGAAAACGACCTGACGGGGATCGAACCCGGTCTTCACCCCCTCAACCCGATCCAGCATCGAGATCAGCCAAACCACGTCCGGACCGCTCAGTCCCACCTGCAGACTCTCATGCCGCAGCCTGGGAGGACGCCAGAGCAGCAGATAGCTTCCGTTCCACAGCCGGTCGATCTCCTCGCGGGTGAAATCGAAGCGGCGCCCGTTCATGTCCAGGGTCACCCGATCGTCTTCCAGCCCGGAGACCACCACCTGATAGAGCTGACCGTCCCCCATGAGCAGCTCCAGAATCGCGGGACGATTGTAATATTCCAGGTTCTGCCAGCCTCCCCGCCCATAGATGCAACTCAATCCATTCGCCTCCGCATAATCACAGGGCGTCCCAGTATGATTCGCTTGTGGATAGACAACCTGCCAATAGCCGAACAGGGTCGCAAAGGCATCCTGGTGTTCCCCGACCAGGGGGTGCAGCGCGGTCTCAGCCATTGATACGCTGTTCACCGGGGCTTCGGGGTCCACTGAGGTTCTGGATTCCGCTGGAGTTTTACTTTCCACAAGGGTCTTGGGTCCTACCGGCGGTTCAAGAGCGACGGCCGTCTCCACCACCTCCGGCATGGCGGCCGCCTCGACCTGCGCCCGGGTTGCAGATGGCGCCGACACCGGTGGATCCGGCAGTGCGATCGCGGTCTGTGATACCGGCGTGGCCGGTATTTCCGCTCGGTTCTCTGCTACGGTCTCGGCGGTCAACGAGGCCTGTGCGTTCAGATTGGAAAGCTCCCCCTGATCCGTGGGTCCGGTCATGAACCGGGGCGAGAGTAGTACCAGAACCCCGCTCACCACGGCCCCCGCCAAAAACCACCGCCAGGCATCCACACCGGATTTCACAGGTTCCTCACCGGAGAGTTCCCGGGCGACTCGGGAGACCACGGATCGCCTTACCTGGCGTTGCTGCCGGGCGAATGCCGATAGCATGCTGCGACTGCAGAGAATATTGATCAACCGGGGAATTCCGCCGCTGAGCTTGTGTATCCGGCGTATCGCAGCGGGAGTGAACACCGGCTGATCGAGACCTGCGACCTTCAATCGGTGACGAATGTAGGCCTGGGTCTCATCCGGGGACAAAGGGGCCAGGTGGTAGCGCGCCGTGATACGTTGCGCCAGCTGTCGAAGCTCGGGACGGCTCAGCAGCTGTTTCAGCTCCGGTTGCCCGACCAGAATGATCTGCATGAGTTTCTGCTTCGGGGTTTCCAGATTGGTCAGCAGGCGGATCTGCTCCAGGGCCTCGATACTCAGGTTTTGCGCCTCATCGATGATCACCACCGTATGCCGCCCCTGGGCATGACTCTCCAGCAGATAGGCATTGAGAAAGTCGACGATCTCCTTGATGCTGGTGCAACCCAACGGGTAGAGCACCTTCAGCTCGTCGCAAATTGCCGCCACCAGCTCCAACGGGCTCATGCGCGGATTGTAGATGTAGGCCACATCCACCGCCCGGGGCAATTGTTCGAGGAGTTTGCGACACAGCAGGGTTTTGCCGGTGCCGACCTCACCGGTCAACTGGACGAATCCGCCCCCCTCGTTCACGCCAAACAGCAGATGCGCGAAACCATTGCGATGCCGTTCGCTCAGATAGAGGTATTTCGGATCCGGGGTGATGGAGAACGGATCCTCGGCAATACCGAAATAGTCATGAAACATGGCCAGTCCGTCGGGTGAAACGTCGTGCATGACCGGGGGAAACCCGCTCGTTTCGCCCAGTATACACAATCCGGCGAAGCGCCCGGATCCGTTACAAATTGTTATCTGGCGCACAGTTCCGCAAATCACCTGAACAGTTTTTATTTTTTCCGCCTCAAGAACGGGATTAGAGGCGATTTTGTGCGGTCACAGACGTAAATATTGACCGTGTACGGCCGACTAACTGATTGAGTCACCCAGTTTGCTGCCATATCCCTGACATCAACTGCTCCTCCAGGATTGCCCTCCGGTCCCAACCCGCCTTGGCCAGTTTGGACCTTCTGGGACAAGTGACGGAACCAACATTCGAAATCACCTTAATACTTAGTTGTAATACATTGTTAGTGTGCTAATTTTTAAACTGTAACCTTGAATAAGCGAGAGAACGGACATGGCTTCCCCCTACAAATTATCCAGCTGCAAAGAGTGCCCCCACCTTGTGGTAAGCGGAATCGCTTGCGACTGGCAGCCCCACGAGTGCCCCATCCACAAGGAGAAGACGCAACATCGCAAAGGCGCATCCACCAAGGCCTTCTTTCTCAGCAATCTGATGATCGCCGACGATTTCGACGCTGTCAGAAGCAGCAACTGAGTCAGAACGAAACCAAGCAACGGCAGGCGCTGTTTGAACCGGGTTAGAAGCACAACCCTTGCGCGTCACGCCCTGCCGATTGCAATAGCCCGTCCGGCTCCCCGAGAACCACACGGCCACGACCTCTGAGCGCTTCCTGCGCTGCCCGCCCCGGGGTGTGTCAGACCCTACAAATGTCCGACATCTCACCAACCCCGACCCAACAGACCATATACAACTACATGAAATCACAGTAATTATTCGTTTGGCATCCTGATTGCATAACGTTTCTCGGGATTGTTAGGCTCAGCGATATGCAGATACATTGCATATCACTTACCGACAATCACCATGAACCCCATTGCAACCAGGACCGTCAGCCATGCCTCAACGTTCGAATCTCATCACCGCCGATCTCCAATTGAGCGGTGAACACGGTGGCGATATCACCAGCAAGCGCATCCATCTGCTGGAGCAGATCGGCGCCCTGGGTTCGATATCCGCGGCCGCCAAACAGATCGGTATCAGCTATCGCTCCGCCTGGGATGCGGTGGACGAGCTGAACAACCTTTGGGATACCCCCCTGGTAGCGAAGAGTCCCGGCGGAGCTCACGGCGGCGGCACGCAACTGACTCCGGCAGGACATGCGCTCATCGAGAACTTCCGCCTCATGCAAAAGGAGTATCACCAGTTCACCACGGCGCTCGCCCGGGACCTTGGGGACATCCAACGAATCCAGCAACACATCAGGAGACTCAGCATGCGTACCAGCGCAAGAAACCAGTTCCAGGGTAAGGTGGCCATGATCAGCGCCGGCCCGGTCAACGCGGAGGTGTCCCTGGCGATCAACGACATCGACCGAATCACCGCGATCATTACCCGTGAATCGGTGGAGCATCTCGGCCTGAGTCTGGGAAGCGAAGCCTACGCCCTGATCAAATCCTCGTTCATCATCCTCGCACCGGAAGATGAAAACCTCATTACCAGCGCCCGCAACCAGCTCTGCGGCACCCTGCGCGAACTGCGCCACGGCGCCGTCAACAGCGAGGCGGTAGTGGAACTGGATGGGGGCAAGACCCTCACCGCCATCATCACTGAAGAGAGCGCCAAGGCCATGGGACTCGACCAGGGCAGCCGGGTGTGCGCCCTGATCAAGGCATCGCACATCATTCTCGGCGTGAATTGATTTTGCTTGAAACTTAACTGAAATGACCAGGAGTATCGTCATGAAACTATCCAAACTGTTGATCCAAACCAGCCTTATCGGACTGACCCTGTTCGGTTCCTTCGCCCAAGCCGACGAGGTGCGCATTGCCGTGGCCGCGAATTTTACCGACGCGACCCGGGTAATCGCTCCGATGTTTGAAAAAGCCACCGGGCACACAACCAAGATCAGCTACGGATCGACCGGGAAGCTCTACTCCCAGATCGAACACGGCGCTCCCTTCGATGTGTTCCTGGCCGCCGATACCATACGCCCGGCCAAAGCCGAAGAAGAGGGGCTGGCGGTTCCGGAGACACGCTTCGTCTACGCAAAAGGCAAGCTGGTGCTATGGAGCGCAACACCCGGACTGTTCCAATCAGGGCAGGAGTTTCTGAAAGCGAATAACTTCGACCACGTCGCTATTGCAAATCCTAAAACAGCACCTTACGGCTTTGGAGCTTCGCAGGTTATGCAGCACCTTGGTATATGGGAGTCCCTTCAACCCAAACTCGTACAGGGAGACTCCATTGCCCAGACATTTCAGTTTGTCGCCACCGGTAATGCGGAAATCGGTTTTGTCGCGCTGGCGCAAATCAAGGGCTGGAAAGGAGACGCCGGGAGTTCATGGGTAATTCCTTCAGAATTCTATGACGCCATCGACCAGTCTGCCGTACTGTTGAAAAACGGAGAAACCAATCCCGCGGCAAAAGCCTATCTCGAATTTCTGAAGAGCGATGCAGCCCGGAAAGTAATCGAACAATTTGGCTACGGTCTCGAGTAAACCCTAGATAAGAAAATTTGGATTGAGCATGCTTAATTATCAGAAGCCTCTGCTTCGTGAGTGAAGCCTTGCTTTAGCGGATGATTAAGCATGCATTCCATCTTTCGGAATCAGGTATCGCCGGGTTCTGTCAGGTTGATGCATTTCACACGACCGTATAGTCTCAGCGCAAACGCATTCAGGAGTCATCTATGGCCTTCGATTGGCAACCCGTCTGGTTAACCCTGAAACTGGCCGGCACCACCACGTTCGTATTGATGTTCATAGGCACACCTATCGCATGGTGGCTTTCACTTTCCAGAACCTGGTATAAACAAACCATCGCCGCCCTGGTTTCACTGCCGCTTGTGTTACCTCCGACAGTATTGGGGTTTTATCTGCTGATTTTGCTCGGCCCCTCGGGACCCGTGGGGAAACTGACGCAGGCACTCGGTATCGGCACACTTCCCTTCACCTTTCCTGGCCTGGTGATTGCCTCGGTTCTGTATTCCCTTCCGTTCGTCGTCCAACCTTTGCAAAATGCCTTCGAAGCACTGGGATCCCGTCCTGGAGAGGTCGCAGCAACCTTACGAGCTTCACCGCTGGATCGCTTTCTAACTGTGATAGTCCCGCTTGCCAGACCCGGCTTTCTAACGGCAGTGGTACTTACATTTGCCCATACTGTTGGCGAATTTGGCGTGGTTCTCATGATCGGCGGCAACATACCGGGAGAAACCAAAGTCCTCTCGGTAGCTATTTACGACCATGTCGAAACGATGGAATACGACCAGGCACATCTAATGGCTGCCGGCATGTTAATGTTCTCCTTCGTGGTACTGGTCATGCTGTATCTGGTCAACGGAAAACTCACACGGAGCCATCAGCCATGAGCGGCATCGAGGTATCGATCAAAAGCCGCCTGGGCCAGTTCGACCTGGATGTGGCATTCACCGCACCGGCCCAGGGTGTCACCGCCCTGTTCGGCCGTTCCGGTTCCGGCAAGACCAGCGTGTTGCGCGCCGTAGCGGGACTGATTCATGCGCCAGAGGCCAACGTAATAATCAACGGCGAAGTATGGCAGGACAAATCCACCTTTATTCCGACCCATTGCCGCCCGTTGGGTTACGTTTTTCAAGAAGCCAGTCTGTTTCCCCACCTGTCGGTGAAACGCAACCTGGAATACGGTCTGCGGCGGGTACCCATGGCCGAACAGCGGATACCCTTTCATGACGTCGTGGAACTGCTCGGAATCTCCAGCCTGCTGAAACGAGCTACCAGCCGCCTCTCAGGCGGAGAGCGCCAGCGAGTCGCCATCGCACGCGCGCTCCTGACCAGTCCGCGCCTGCTGCTGATGGACGAACCTCTGTCGGCACTGGATCACGGCGCCAAGCAGACCATACTGCCCTATTTGGAGAGTCTGCACGACGAATTCGGCATCCCCTCCCTGTACGTGTCCCATGATCCTAACGAGGTAGCCCGGCTCGCGGACCAGATGGTGGTGCTGGAGCAGGGCCGGGTGATCGCCTCTGGCCCGGCCGCCCCCCTTCTGACCCGTCTCGATCTACCCCTGTCCGGGTATGACGACGCCTCCGCTCTGCTGGTGGGAAGCATTGCCTCTCATGATCACACTTATCATCTCACCTGGGTCTCCCTGCAGGGGAACCGGGTAGCGGTGTCTCGGGAAGACCTGCCGGTGGGACGCCATGCCCGAGTGCAGATCCAGGCCCGGGACGTAAGCCTGTCGATGCATGCCCACGCCGACACCAGCATCCTCAACATCCTGCCCTGCCGGGTGATCGACACCCATGACATCAATCAGACCCAAATGCTGGTGCGTCTGGAGCTGGAGGATGGCCAGACTCTGTTGTCACGGATCACCCGCCGCTCGGCCATGGGCATGGGTATCCATGAAGGCATGGCGTTGTATGCCCAGGTGAAGAGTGTTGCGTTGTTGTCGTGAAAACCTGATACGCCCGTAGAGCGGAACGGCTGGAATCATGGCGTTAAAAGCCGATCAGCGGGGCTGGCGGCTTGAGCAGCGTAACCCGGGAACGCCCCCCCGGAGCTCCGAATCTCCCGGGTTCCGCGATGCTCCACCCGGGCTACACCTCTTGTATCCGCATGCTTCGCGATGCGGCGCTGAACCGCTCACATCCCGGACTTGAACAACGTAGCCCGGGTGCAGCGCAGCGTAACCCGGGAACGCCCCCCCGGAGATCCGAATCTCCCGGGTTCCGCGATGCTCCACCCGGGCTACACCTCTTGTATCCGCATGCTTCGCGATGCGGCGCTAAACCGCTCACATCCA
>JBNLFS010000079.1:0-148043 GCA_050305635.1 Candidatus Thiodiazotropha sp.
AAGATGCGGGAGATCGCCGGCGCCATCCAGGAGGGCGCCAAAGCCTATCTGAACCGCCAGTACACCACCATCGGCATCGTCGGTGTGATCCTGTTTGCCGCACTCTGGTACTTCCTTGAGTCCCCAGCCACCGCCATCGGCTTTGCCATTGGCGCCGTCCTTTCCGGTGCGGCCGGTTACATCGGCATGAACATCTCGGTGCGCTCCAACCTGCGCACGGCGGAAGCCGCCAGCAAGGGCATCAACGCGGCCCTGCAGATCGCCTTCCGCGGAGGCGCGATCACCGGTCTGCTGGTGGTGGGCCTGGGCCTGCTCGGCGTGGCCGGTTACTACGCCGTCCTGGTATCCATGGGCGTCGAGGATCCGCTTCATCCCCTGGTCGGCCTGGCCTTCGGCGGCTCCCTGATCTCCATTTTTGCCCGTCTCGGTGGCGGCATCTTCACCAAGGGTGCTGACGTCGGCGCGGACATCGTGGGCAAGGTCGAAGCGGGCATTCCCGAGGACGACCCCCGCAATCCTGCGGTCATCGCGGACAACGTGGGTGACAACGTGGGTGACTGTGCCGGTATGGCCGCGGACCTGTTCGAGACCTATGCGGTCACCGTGGTCGCCACCATGCTGCTGGGCGGTCTGCTCATGTCCGGCAGCACCACCGCTGTGCTCTATCCCCTGGTTTTGGGCGGTGTCTCCATCATCGCCTCAGTCATCGGTACCTACTTCGTCAAAGCCAAGGATACCGACACCAATGTGATGCCCGCCCTGTATCGCGGACTGATCGTCGCCGGTGTCCTAGCAGCGGTGGCCTTCTACTTCGTCACCGATTATATGATCGCCGGTATCGAGAACTACAACACCATGCAGTTGTTCGGCTCCGCCATGATCGGCCTGGCATTGACCGCGGCCATGGTGGTGATTACCGAGTACTACACCTCCACGGAGTATTCCCCGGTTCGGCATATTGCCGAGGCCTCCACCACCGGTGACGGCACCAACGTGATCGCCGGTCTGGGCGTCTCCATGAAGGCCACCGCCGCTCCGGTACTGGCGGTGTGCGCCGCCATCTGGGGCGCTTACGATCTGGCCGGTCTCTACGGCATCGCCATCGCCGCGACCTCCATGCTCTCCATGACCGGTATTATCGTGGCCCTGGACGCGTATGGACCGATCACCGACAACGCCGGTGGTATCGCCGAAATGGCGGAACTGGATGAGAAGATCCGCAACATCACCGATCCGCTGGACGCGGTGGGCAACACCACCAAGGCGGTCACCAAAGGCTATGCCATCGGCTCCGCCGGTCTGGCGGCCCTTGTCCTGTTCGCTGACTTCACCAGTACCCTCGAACATGCCGGTAAAACCATCGTCTTCGAACTCTCCGATCCGGCGGTGCTGATCGGTCTGTTCATCGGCGGCCTGGTGCCTTACCTGTTCGGTTCCATGGCGATGGAGGCTGTGGGCCGCGCCGCGGGTGGTATCGTCAACGAGGTGCGTCGTCAGTTTCGTGAAAAACCGGGCATCATGGACTACAGCGAAAAGCCGGATTACGGCAGGGCCGTGGATATGCTCACAAAGGCCGCCATCAAGGAGATGATCATCCCCTCCCTGCTGCCGGTACTTATGCCCATCGTGGTGGCCCTCGGTATCGGCGCCCTGATGGGTGGCGACGCGGGCGCCAAGGCCCTCGGCGGCCTGCTCATCGGCACCATCATCACCGGCCTGTTCGTGGCGATCTCCATGACCACCGGTGGTGGCGCCTGGGACAACGCCAAGAAGTACATCGAGGATGGCAATCACGGCGGCAAGGGCTCCGACGCTCATAAGGCGGCGGTCACCGGCGATACCGTCGGCGACCCCTACAAGGACACCGCCGGTCCGGCGGTCAACCCGTTGATCAAGATCATCAACATCGTGGCGCTGCTGATTGTGCCGCTGCTCTGATCCAGCGGTCCGAGTCGATCCGCGAGGGGGGCTTCGGCCCCCCTTTTTTGCACCTCCCATAGCCCGAATGACACGCAGTGGAATCCGGGAAGAAGTACCGACCACGCCCCATCCCGGGTTACGCTTCGCTCCACCCGGGCTACCGATTCAGCGGATCTTCTACTTCCCTACTCACAACGCCCACCATCACCTTACCGCCAGCATGGTAATACATGCCGTGCTGGACACTCGTGACGGTTATCCGTACCCTTCATCACTTCACCGATTCCGCCCACCGACGGGCGCTCACGAAGATCTTCTCAAGGCAAGTCAATGAACCTAGACCGTGTCTCCTCGGGACAGAATATTCCCGATGAAATCAATGTCATTATCGAAATTCCGGCCAACGCCGATCCCGTCAAGTACGAAGTCGACAAGGAAACCGGGGCGATGTTCGTCGACCGCATCCTGCGCACCGCAATGCACTATCCGGCCAACTACGGGTACATCCCGCACACCCTGTCCGACGACGGTGACCCCTGCGATGTGATGGTGCCTACCGCCTTCCCCCTGATCCCGGGTTCGGTCATCCGCTGCCGTCCGGTGGCGGTGCTCAAAATGACCGACGAGTCCGGCGACGACGCCAAAGTCGTGGCGGTGCCGGTGGATAAAATCACCAACCGCTGGTCACATGTAAAATCCATCGAGGACATGCCCAGTGAGCTGATGGAGCGTATCGCCCACTTTTTCGAGCACTACAAAGACCTCGACGAGGGCAAATGGGTCCGTGTACAGGGCTGGGACGATGTGGACGCCGCCAAGCGTGAAATCAGCAACTCCGTAAAGATGTATCTGGAGGCGCCGGAAAAGCCCCACTTCTGATCAACGGAAGACAGGCCACCCGGTGTTGTGGGCTCAGGCATGAAAGTTTGCATTGTTTCGGACAGTCACGACCATATTTCCCTGCTCGATGCCGCGGTCTCCATGGCCCGGGACGAGGGCGCGGAGGCCATCCTGCATTGCGGGGACGTGGTCGCACCGAGCACCCTGCACTGCCTGGAGCAGTACGGACTGCCCGTGCATGTGATTCACGGCAATAACAGCGGTGATCTCTATACCCTGGCCCGTCTTGCCGGCAACGCGGATAACCACATCCACTATCACGGCATGGATGCGGGCATCGAGCTGGCCGGGCGTAAGATTTTCCTCGTCCACTATCCGCACTATGCCCGGGCCATGGCCGCCACCGGAGACTGGGATCTGGTCTGCTGCGGGCACAGCCACAAGCTCGGCTTCGAGCAGTTGCAGAACATTCGCGGCGGTATGACCCATCTGGTCAACCCGGGCACCATCGGCGGCGTCGGCAAGGCGCGCGCTACCTTTGTACTGGCGGATCTGCAGAGCATGACCTTCGAAGCCCGGGAAGTCTCCAAACGCATCGAACACGAAGCAGGATACTGATGGCCGATTTCACTCACTTCAACGCCTCGGGTGAAGCCCACATGGTGGACGTGGGAGACAAACCCCCAACCAAACGGCTGGCCATCGCAGAAGGGCGTATCCGTCTGCAGCCGCAGACGCTGGAGATGATTCTCCAGGGCCAGCACAAGAAGGGGGATGTACTCGGGGTCGCGCGCATCGCTGGGATCATGGCGGCAAAGAAAACCGCCGATCTGATACCCCTGTGCCACCCTCTCTCGCTCACCCGGGTGAACATCGATCTGACCCCGGAGCCTGATCAGGCCAGTATCCAGTGTGTCTGTCAGGTAGAGACCCTGGGACCCACCGGAGTGGAGATGGAGGCTCTGTGTGCGGTGCAGATCACCCTGCTGACCATCTATGACATGTGCAAGGCGGTGGATCGGGGCATGACCCTGACCGATATCGGTTTGCGCAAGAAAAGTGGCGGCCAATCCGGTACATGGGAGTCAAATAATTAAAGAAAAACCCACCGCTGCCGTTGAGTATTGTGCAGGCCTGTGAAGCCTGTCACAATATCGCATGGCGGCCTTGACATTATACTTAATATTATCGAGCGGTTAAGGATGCAAAATGGGTAAGTTCGTAGAATGGACCGATGCACTCAGCGTCGGCATCGAAGAAATTGACGAGCAGCACAAAGTGCTGGTTGAACTCGTGAACAAAATGCACGAGGCCATCCATCAACGTCACGGCAGTGAAGTGGTCAAAAGTATTCTCAAGGACCTCGCCGAATACACCCGCATCCATTTCGCCGTCGAAGAGAGCCTGATGCGCATCCTCAACTACCCCGGGTATGAGGATCACAAAGAGATTCACGAAGAACTGCTCGAATCCGTGACGGAACTCCAGGAGAAGGTTGCCACCGGCAAAACCTCCATCGGCTTCGAACTGATGCACTTCCTCAAGACCTGGCTGACCAAACACATCATGGAAGAGGACATGCAATACAGCGGTTTCTTCCTCAAGGCCGGCGCACAGCCGAAACTGGGCAAGAAGGGCTGGATCCAGCGTCTCTGGGGCAGCTGACACCCCACTCATCGAGCATTCGCCGATCGGCTTCCCGCTCTGCTAGAATGACCGGATTATCCCGGAGCACACAACCCGCGCCTTGAAGATCAAGGCCACCGGCGCATCGTCGGACCTGTCTGCTTGGAATTTCGTGGCCGACCAGGAAGATCATGAATCCCTTTTACCATCGCGCGCAATTTCTCAAGAGTGCCGCACGACTCTCCCAATCCCCGCAAGATCAGGGTATCGAGGTCGCGTTTGCGGGTCGCTCCAACGCGGGCAAATCCAGCGCCCTGAATGTCTTGTGCAATCAGAAGAACCTGGCGCGCACGAGTAAGACACCCGGGCGTACACAGCTACTCAATTTCTTTTCCCTGGACGATGAGCGGCGCCTGGTGGATCTGCCCGGATACGGCTATGCAAAGGTCGCCGAAGCGGTGAAAAAACAGTGGCAGGAGAGTCTCGCGGAGTACATCGCCCACCGCGAATGCCTCAGAGGCCTGATCCTGCTGATGGATATCCGCCACCCCCTCACCGACTACGATCTGCAGATGCTGCAGTGGAATACCCACCAGGGCCTGCCAACCCACATCCTGCTCACCAAGTCCGACAAACTGAAGAGCGGCGCCGCCAAGAACACCCTGCTGAAGGTCAAGCGGACCTTGAACGATCACCCGGAAATCAGCGTTCAGTGCTTCTCATCCCTGAAGAAAACCGGGATCGACGAATGTCACCGGGTACTGGATATCTGGTTCCAGCTGGAGCAGACGGGCTGAGCACCGGAACGGTTTCGGTCATTGAGACACAGGATGATTCCGGCCCATAAAAAGAAGGCCCTGACAGCCTAAGGGGAGAGACTGACAGGGCCGGATCTTCCCGGATGGGGTAACCGGGAAGGTTGGGTCGCAAAGGGAGGAAACGCGACCCTGTGCCGTACGACTTACAGATTCATAGACTGGGCCCGGCGAAAAAAGTTCCTGGAATTACTCAATCCACAAAATTCTTTTTTTTCGCCGTTCTATCCTATTGATTTATCGCCATTATTCCTGCTTGTTCTTTTCCAGGCTCCAGGTGCGATCGGTGGTCGATCCCGCCTTGCCGGTGTGATCGATGGGGGTGTATTCCCATTTGATCTTGCCCTAGGCGAAGGCCACAGTCTCATAGGGCTTGGTTTCGTCACCCGAGGTGCCACCCGGCGTCACCGAGGAGACGATCACATCTTCCATGGTGTACTTCATGAAGGTGTGTTTGTCACCGGTGGCCAGGCAGAGTTCCACCTCGATCTTGGGGATGTGCTCACCCTTGGCGCACTTGATGTTCAGATCCGGTGTGGCATTATCGATGGTCTTGACCGCAATAAAGGGTTCGAAATTAGCCCGTCCACCGGTTCGTCCGCCGGTGCCGCTGGCGCCGGAAACGGGCTGGGAAACGCCATGACTGAAGCTGACGATTCGCACCATTTCTGGTGCTTGTCGTCGGTGCTCTCGCCGTCGGCGCCTTCGATTTTCATAAACATGTCAACTGCCATTGTTCAAATACCCCATATAAATGTGATGATGGAAAAGCAGGGCAACCGTAGTGGGCATGCGCCGGGATGACGGTGATTTTTTGGCTTAAATCAGTGCCATTCGCTCTCTGGGCGAGTCATTACGGTTGTTTGGTTTCCGTTGATTTGATCTGCTCCCAGGCCGCATCGAGTTGCTCAAGTGATAGGGCGTTCAGCTGGGTGATGTTTTTTTCTCGTAAGCTGTTTTCCATTGCGCGGAATCGCCGTTCGAATTTCCGGTTCGCGTGACTCAAGGTCTGCTCCGCGTCCAGGCCGCTGAGTCGCAACACGTTGACCATTGAGAACAGCAGATCCCCCAGTTCGTCCTGCAGCTGCTCCTGATCATATCTGCGCGGTGGCGCAGGATCGGTCGTCGCCATGGCATCCTCGACCTCATCAAACTCCTCACGCACCTTATCCAGCGCACCGCGAGCATCCGGCCAGTCGAACCCCACCCGAGCCGCGCGTTTTTGCAGCTTTTCTGCCCGGATCAATGCCGGCAGGGCCTGCGCGATACCATCCATCTGGCTGGCGGTTTGCGCTTCGTTGCGCTGATCGCGCTCCTGCTCTTTCTGTTTTTCCCAGGCGTGGCGCAGTGCCTCATCGGATTGGTAGTCGGCGTCGGAAAACACATGGGGATGGCGTCGGATCATCTTTTTACAGATCCCTTGGGCTACGTCGTTGAAATCGAAGTGCCCCTCCTCTTTGGCGATCTGACTGTAGAACACAACCTGGAACAGCAGGTCACCGAGTTCATCCCGCAGTTCGCTCATGTCGCCGCGCTCGATGGCGTCCGCGACCTCATAGGCCTCCTCCAGGGTGTAGGGGACGATGGTGCGGTAGGTCTGGCGCAGATCCCAGGGGCAACCGGTTTCGGGGTCGCGGAGTTGTTGCATGATTTTCAGTAATTGCTGCATGGATGTCATCGGGTGTTGGTTGTTTGTTCGAACAAAGCCGGGTCTTGTGCTCTGATGGATGGGCACTTTGAAATAACGATCAATCATCTTGCGCTGCGCAGGCGTCCAGCGCCGCCAAAATAGTTGGATAATCAAAATAGTCTACTAGTCCGACCAGGGTCTCGCCCAACTGGGTATCGATGACGGAAACCTGCCGTACCGATTCTTCGATGCGTTGGTGGTCCAGACTGAGTAACGCGTCCTTGAGCTGGTGGCGCAAGGATGCCGGCAGTTTCGCCAACCGCTCCGGCATCAGCAATTCATAAGACTGGGCAGATTCGCCGGTTTGGGCGCGGTAGATAAACTTGGCGCCCAGGTGCTTTGCCATGCAGTCGTAGATTTCGCTCGGTCGATAAGGCTTGCGCACCAGGTCGTCCATACCGGCCGCCGCCAGTTCGGGTTGCTGCTCTCTGAATACCGACGCTGTCACGGCCACGATCTTCACTTTGTCGCTGTCCGGCAGCCTGCGGATGCGTCGCGTCGCCTCCAAGCCGTCCATCACCGGCATGCGCCGATCCATCCAGATCAGGTGAGGATGCCAGGCTTCGAATAATCGAACGCACTCCTCCCCGTTGCTGGCCAATTTGACTTCCAACCCTATGTTTAGCATCAGCCGCTCAAGCAGCAAACGGTTCTCCGGCTGGTCTTCCGCGATGAGAATGCGATAACTCGGTTGCCCCGGAACCAGACCCACCACTTCGTCACCCGATTCGCTCCCCAGGTGCCGGATAGCACGCTCGCTTGGTAACTTGAGCGGCAGTTCGATCCAAAAGCGTGATCCCTTGCCCAGCTCGCTTTCCAGCCCGATCTCTCCACCCATCATCAGCACAAACTGTCTCGCGATCGCCAATCCCAATCCGCTACCGCTTTGCGTCGTGCTTTCGGCCAACTGCACGAAGGGTTGGAATAGACGCCCTTGATCTTCGGGGCTGATGCCGGGGCCGGTATCCTTGACTTCGATCAGCAAGCGCTGCTGGGTATCGTTCTTGATGCCCAGGCGGATGCTCACGCCCCCCAACTCGGTGAATTTGACGGCATTGCCGATCAGATTGACCAGGATCTGCCGCAGCCGTGCTTCATCTCCCGTGATATACCGCGGAAACTCCGAGCTCTGGTCAAGCTCCAGTTGGAGTCCTTTCTGCTTGGCGCGCAGCCGCATCATCTCGGCGATATCACGCACCACGCCGCCCAGGTCGAAGGCGGCAATCTCCAATTTTAACGTGCCCGATTCGATCTTGGCGATCTCCAGCACGTCGTTGATCAGCGCCAACAGATGCTCGCCGCTGCGGTTGATGATTTTCAGGTTATCCCGCTGTTCCGGCTTTAGATCGGGGTCCGATTGCAACAGCTGAGAGAAACCGAGGATGGCGTTGAGCGGCGTGCGCAGTTCGTGGCTCATGTTGGCGAGAAAAACGCTTTTGGCGCTATTTGCCTGTTCCGCGGTCTCTTTGGCCTGACGCATCTGGATCTGGGTTTTTTCCAATGCTTTGTTCGATTGCTCCAGTTTGATCAGGTTCTTCGCCAGTTCAGCCGTTCTTCCCTGTACCCGGATCTCTAATTCGTTGCGCGCTTGTTTGAGATCGGCTTCGCGTACGCGCACGTTGTTGCTCATGGTCTGGAGGTCGGAGGCCAGCTTGTGGAGTTCGGCAAAGGAAGCGGGAATCGCGGACAGTTCCTCGACCTGGCTGTAATCGCCGACGGTTACTGCGTTGGCGCTGCGGCTGAGGCGTTCCAACGGGAAGACGAACAATCGCTGCATCTGCTTGCGCAGATTCCACGCTAACACGATCCAGATGAGCAGCGAAGCGGCGAAGATCAGCGCGAATCCCCAGGCATAGGTGCTCAGGAAAACGCTCAGAGGAACCTGGGCGACAACCCGCCAACCGGTCCTTTCGACACGGGTGGCGCTGCCCAATACCCAGTCGGTGTCGTAGCGGTAGAACGCGTCGCGCCGATCCCCCACCGTATCTTGGAATATTCCCAGAGTGCTGAGATTGATCTGTTGCTTGACCAATGCCGAATTCGGGTGCGCCAATAAGACACCGTGCTGATCGGTGATGAAAACGAACTCCTTGCCCGGACCGTTTTGGACACGTTCGATCTCTTTCTGGAACATGCCAAGATTGAGTTGGCCAACGACCTTGCCCCCATTGACGAGAGGGCGTTCGAGATACACCGTTGGGTCGCCGGTACGGATGGATATGAGCGGGCGGGATAGGGAGACGTGACGTTCCAGATCCGGCAGATTCGACATGTCCAGTCCCACGTAGTTTGGGTCCGGTGGCACAATCACGGCAATTCGGTTGTTCTTGTCCAGGCAATATAAAGTTTCGAAATGACTAAAAGCTTTCCATGAACTTTCCAGGAAAATCACCAGATTTTCCCGATCGTCTTTCTCTACTCCGAGGGCAACAGCGTCCAGAACCCGTTTACCCTGGTCGATATGGTGGCCGACGATCTGGGCGATCGATTGCGCCACCTGGCTTTTCTGGTTCATCAGGCTGCGCAGGCTCATGTAGCTCAGCCCCAGGAGCACCGTCACTCCAACCAGAAGCAATGGTAGAAAGAGACGGAAAAAAATCAGACGCAAGAGTACTCGCCGAAGGGGTAACAACATCATCCTATCCATCAGCACGGTCCACCATCCGGCCTGGAGTCAGTTCAGTTTTCCATCAATGACGAATTTGCTGTCCTTGATAACGGTCAGGTAAAAAGGCCGTTTTACGTCACCGAATCGGTCGAGGGAGAAGTTGTCCACCAGTCCCTTGAAATCCTGAACCTCGAGCAACGCGTTCTTCAGTCCGTCGGCCCGCCCTCTGGTGTTCTTTAGGGCAAACGCCAACACCATCGCTGCTTCGTAGCCGAAGGCGGCGCCGAAGGAAGGCGATTGGCCGAACCTGGCGTTGAAGTTCGATTTGAATGTGCTGAAGCGTGGCGCCTGGCTGTTGAGCGCATAGGACTGTTCCAGCAACAGCCCATCGACGGCACTGCCGCCGTTGTTGATCAGGGTTTCTGTCTGCGCCCAGGCGGAAGTCAACAGGGGAATATCCCAGCCCATGATGCGAACCCGCTGAGCGATGAGCGCCGTATCAATGTCGGAGGCGACGATGAGCAGAGCGTCCGCGTCCCGGTGGCGCAGGATCTCAAGGAGTGCCTGAAAATCGGGTTGCGCCGCCGATGAAAACAGCAGCTCGCCCGCGATCACGCCGCTCTGAGCAACGAACCGTGTCGAGAAGACTTTGCTATAGGTTTGCGCGTAGGCCGCATTGTCCGTATCGTAAATGACAGCCAACCGTCTCACCCCGGTAGTCTTGTAGGCGTATTCCGCGAAGGCCTGGGCGCTGTCCTTGAACGTTGGGTAGACGCGGAAGAAATAGTCGTCCTGGCCACTCAGTTCCGGTGTGGATGTCGTCGGGCTGAGCAAGATCATCTTGGCGGGATTGGTCACCTTAAATCCAGCCGTTGTCTGGCCGCTGGTCGCATGCCCGATGATGGCGACGACTCCCGCGTCAATCAATTCTTGGTCGACGGACTGGGCGGCTTCCGGCACCCCGCGATCATCGCGGACGAGCAACTCGATCTTGCGGCCATCGATGCCGTTGCGGGCGTTGATCTCCTCGATGGCGAGCAGAACGCCATTTCGTTCCTGAACACCCAGTTCCGCCTGCTTTCCGGTCAGTTGAGCGACAAAACCGACGCGGATCGACGGCTTCTCCAGCGACATGAGTATTGCTGATATGACAATCCCGATCCCTATGAATATCACCCCATATCCAAGCCATGGGTGTTTCATACGGCTAAAGATAGTCATATTCATCTTGCTCCCTGTTGTCGACGGCGTCGGAGGGCGTGCATATATTTTAAAGAATAAACGCGCTTTTTACCCAGGTCCAGCCGTTGGCAACAAGTTATTGTACTCCCTGTTGTCAGAGGTGAAGATGCCGTTGCTGTCTTCATTTATCCCAAATCTTGATGCGTCACCGGCTTTATGGATGGTCTTGTTGGCTGCCGGTTATGTCTGGCGGCTCGCTGAGGTGTCAGGGGGTAAAGCTTTGTTACTCAAGTTGCGGAATTTAGAGTACGGCCGAGCCCGCTCAAACAGCGGAGTCCGGGTTTCGATTTGAACTCTGAAACTTGAGTGTTAAGTCAGTGACCGGATCCCGCCGGAGCCGAGTGCTGACGGGGTAACAGCATCCGGACCCGTAACCCGCCCTCTTCACGATTACATAACAACAGCTCGCCGCCATGGGCCAGGGTCACGCTCTTGGCCACGGCCAGTCCCAGACCGGTGCCGCCGGTCTCTCGGCTGCGGGAACTCTCCACCCGGTAGAAGGGGGTGGTAACCGCCTCGAGCTGGTCCTCGGGGATCCCGGGGCCGTTGTCCTCGATGAGGATCTCTACCTGTGTCGGCGGCCCTATCTGGACACCCATTCAAAGAGGCGAATCAGTAAGGTATAGATCCAAATCAATGCGCCTCGTCCCAGTTGTCTCCGATTCCGACATCCACCAGCAGTGGCACCTTGAGTGTTGCGGCCCCCTCCATAAGCCGGTGCAGCTGTTGTGCCGCAGCCTCCACGTAGGGCTCATCGACCTCCAGTACCAGCTCGTCATGAACCTGCATCAGCAGACGCACCGGCGGGTTCTCAGCACCGATCCAGTGGTCCACGGCGATCATCGCCCGCTTGATGATGTCGGCGGCGGTACCCTGCATGGGCGCATTGATCGCGGTTCGCTCCGCGGCACTGCGGCGCTGATGGTTGCGGGCGTTGATCTCCGGAAGATAGAGTCGACGTCCGAACAGAGTCTCCACGTAGCCTTGATCATGGGCCTGGGCACGGATTCGCTCCATGAAATCCGCAACCCCGGGATAACGCTCGAAGTAGCGGTCGACATAATCCTGGGCGGCCTTGCGGTCGATCCCCAGCTGACGACCGAGACCGAATGCGGACATACCGTAGATGAGGCCGAAATTGATCGCCTTGGCGGAGCGTCGCTGGTCACTGCTGACCTGATCGAGCGCCACCCCGAACACCTCGGCTGCCGTGGCGCTATGGATATCCTGCCCCTCGGCAAAGGCCTTGAGTAACCCGGCATCCCCGGACAGATGAGCCATGATGCGCAACTCGATCTGAGAATAGTCGGCAGCCAGCATCTTCCAGCCCTGCTGCGGAATGAACGCTTGGCGGATGCGCCGACCCTCCTCGCTGCGCACCGGGATGTTCTGCAGATTGGGATCCGTGGATGAGAGACGCCCGGTGGCCGCCACCGCCTGATGGTAAGAGGTATGGACCCGACCGGTGTCCCGGTTCACCATCTCGGGCAGCTTGTCCGTGTAGGTGGATTTGAGTTTTGCCAACCCCCGGTGCTCCAGGATCACAGCGGGCAGTTCATGACCCTGCTCCGCCAGTTCCACCAGTACCGCCTCCGCGGTGGATGGAGCGCCTGTGGGCGTCTTGCTGATCACCGGCAGGTTGAGTTCGTTGAAAAAGATCTCGCCGATCTGTTTCGGCGATCCCAGGTTGAAATTGTGACCGGCCAGGGTGTAGGCCTTCTGCTCCAGCTCATGCAGCTGCCGGGCAAACGCCCCACTCTGCCGGCGCAGCATCTCGCTGTCTATGGTGATTCCATTGCGTTCCATACGGGACAAGACCGGGATCAGAGCCACTTCGGTTTCGATCAATAAATCAGCAAGTGAGCGCTCACTCTCCAGTTGAGGCCAGAGTTTCTGATGAAGTCTCAGAGTAATGTCTGCATCTTCAGCCGCATAGGGCGCCGCCTCCTCGAGGGCAATCTGATTGAACGTCAGCTGCTTCTTGCCCTTACCGGCGATATCCTCGAAATGGATCGTGGTGTGTCCCAGGTACTTCGCCGCCAGGGAATCCATATCGTGACGGGTCGCGGTGGAATCCAGCACGTAGGACTCCAACATGGTGTCATAGGCAATGCCCTGGAGGGCGATGTCGTAACGGGCGAGCACACTCATATCGTACTTCAGGTTCTGCCCCAGCTTGGCCTGCCGGGAATCCTCCAGGAGCGGTTTCATCCGTTGCAGGACCCACTCCCGTGAAAGTTGCTGCGGGGCACCGGGGTAATCGTGTCCTACCGGCACGTAGGCCGCCTCACCGGCCTTTACCGCGAATGAGAGCCCCACCAGCTCGGCAGTCATGTAGTCCAGGCTGGTGGTTTCGGTGTCCAGCGCAAACAACTCGCTCTGGCGTAGCCGTTCCAGCCAGGTCTCGAAGGCCTCTTCGGTGAGTACGGTCTGGTAATCCGCCTGTTTTTTGGATGGGGGCGCCTCAGACATCGAGGCGGTTTTGCCCGCCTCTTCCAGACTCGCCAGCAAACGACTCGATTCCATGCGCTGATAGTGGGCGCGCAGTCGCGCCACATCGGGCTCACCGACCCGGTAGTCGTCCGGACCCTGCTCCAGTGCCACATCGAGCTTGATCGTTGCCAGTTGTCGTGACAGGGGCAGCTGGTCTAGGCTGTCCCGCAGGCTCTCACCGATCTTGCCGCTGATCTCGTCCGCATGCGCGGTCAGGTTATCCAGGGTATCGTAGGCGCCCAACCACTTGGCGGCGGTTTTCGGACCGCACTTGGGCACCCCGGGAATGTTGTCGGAGCTGTCGCCCACCAGGGCCAGGAAATCGATGATCTGATCCGGCCGTACGGCGAATTTTTCCATCACCCCCTGCTCATCCATGCGGGTCTCCGACATGGTATTCACCAGCGTGATGTTCGGATTGACCAGTTGTGCCATGTCCTTGTCGCCGGTGGAGATCACGGTCTGCAACTGCTGCTCGGCCGCCTGTACCGCGAGGGTACCGATGACATCATCCGCCTCTACTCCGGGCACCATGACCAGGGGCAGACCCATGGCGCGAATGATCTCATGCAGAGGTTCGATCTGACTGCGCAGATCCTCCGGCATGGGCGGACGGTTGGCCTTGTAAGCCGGGTAGAGATCATTGCGGAAACTGCCCCCCGGGGCGTCGAAAACCACCGCCATGTGGGTCGGCTGGTAATCCTGGATCAGCCGGCGCAGCATGTTGATCACCCCGACGATCGCTCCGGTCGGTTCTCCCTGGGAATTACTCAGGTCCGGCAGGGCGTGATAGGCCCGAAACAGATAGGAGGAACCATCGACCAGGATGAAGGGGGGCATATCGCTCATGTGTGATGCGGCTCGGGTGTGGATATCGGGATGAATTGGGTTAAACCCACATAGTGTACTGTAGCGTCCAACCCCTGTCCCGCACCCTCCGGAAGGACCCCGAATGGGCTCCGAGCAGGCGCCAGTTCCGACCACCACAATACCCAACCTTTTTTCTTGGTCTTTTTTTGGAACTGATCTACATTTGAATCATGGGCGTTTGTTTGTACCCATGAATCCACCACGTTCAGCGCTGTCCCCACCGGACTCGAGCCACGGATCCGCAATGGATCTGGCAAGCCTCTGGTTTTTGCCGGTTGATCGGCAGGCTGACATGGGAAGAACTACAAAAAAGATGCAACCCTCACCACTGGAGAATGACAATGTCTGAAATGCCCGAGATGAATCCGATGGCTGTGGAAAACACCAATATTCCGGATGATTTCAATGACTGGACGGAAGAGCAGGCCATCCAACTGGCCAAGGAAGAGCACATCGATCTGACCGATGCTCATTGGGAGATGATCCATTTCCTTCGTCATCACTGCGAGAAGAACGGGGCCACCTGCAGTGCGCGCCTGGTCCTAAAAGCCATGACCAGTCAGGTCAAGGAGCGGGGTGGCAAGAAATACCTCTATTCCCTGTTCCCCCGCGGCCCGGTGGTGCAGGCCTGCAAGATCGCCGGCATTCCCCTGCCCCCCTATTCTCTGGACCTTTCATTCGGCAGCGTGCACTGAGCAGTGCAAACGGCCTTTACTGAAAGGTCATCAGCATGGAGCCGACCATCGGGGCGGCTCAGAGCCGCCCCGGAAACTCAGGCCGCCGATACGGGAGTCAGCGGCACCATTTATCCACATCCGCCTTGAGTTTCTGCATATGCCGCTGGCGAGCCGCATCATCCATGTACTGGCGCTCACCATCCTTCCTGAAGCTGTAGATACCACTGGCTTGACTGTGTGACTGATATCGGTCCTTGGCCAGAATACAGTTGCGCTTGCGCTTTTCCCGATCTTCCAACTGCTCTTGCCGCTGCTGACGCTTTTTCTCGCGGTCTTCCTGGTAGACATCGAGCATGCGCCGGGTTCTCTCCTCACGGGCGCCGTCATCCATACCGGATGCGGGACTCGCATCAGGGGTCTTGATCGGCACCTCGCGGGCCGTTTCAGCAACCGGACGATCACTGTAGTGAACCTGCCCCTGTGCGTCGGTCCACTGGTAGACCGCCGCGAAATTCACACCCGACCCAAGCATCAGACCGCTCAAGAGTGCGCCTTTGACGATGACTTTGCGTAAACAACGATCCATATTCCTATCCTCAATGGCCGAGCGTCAAACCGGACGCATCTAACGATGATACGGGACACCGCCGTGGGCGGGTCAAATAAAAATCGTGCGTTGAGTACACGAAACATCTTTAGAGCACACCACCCCAGAACTTCGGAATGGTAGGATTATCTGATTGTATTTCTTGTTTTTTTATAAATTCTCAGCATCGGCGCGATGGGCGCCAGGAACAGATACTTCAATGCAGTTGGGATGCTCTTCCCCCGGCGCAGCAGCAAAACGGCGTAGTACAGCGCCTTGGAGGCGCTGCCATACCAGAACTCATGATAGGCGATATGCCGATACTCATCCGTCAGCCTTTGTTCGAGTATCCGCGTTTCACTCTGATGGGTAAGTACCTGCTTAAGTTTATGAATCGCTTCAATTTTGGGGGTGAACATCTCCCGGGCTTCCACGTAGCTGTTCGAGGCATGCCGTCTCAACTTGGCAAGTGGTGCGTCGACATAGCCCGCCTTGCGGATCTTCGCATACAGTTCCATGATGAAAATATAGTCCTCGCACAGCTTCACCCCGGGGGGGAAACGCAACCCGCCCAGACTCTCCCGCCGGATCATCAGGGTGGATGTCCAGCTTGCGAGAAAATCCGTGTTCCCCAGTGATTCGAAAGGCTTGTCGTCGATGATGTAGGCCTTGCCATCCAGGCAGGGTGTCTTGTGCATCCTGTTCAGTTCAGGGACGAAGGCGAATTGGCTTTTCGGTAGATCACCTTCCGAGGAAAACCGAATCAAATCTGAAAACACCAAATCCAGTTCTGGATCCTGCGCGAACAGTTTCAACTGCATTTCCAGCTTATTTCCAAGCCAGACATCATCGGCATCGAGAAATGCGATGAAATCACCGGTGGCCAGATCGATGCCCTTATTTCGCGCGACACTGGCACCACCGTTGTCGATTCTCACATATTGGAAACGTGGATCCCGGAAGGTCCTGGCGATATCCGAGGTGTTATCCGTCGAGCCATCATCGATGAATATCAACTCCAGGTTCTTGTGTGACTGACTGAGTACGCTGCCAACGGAGTCCGGAACATAGTCCGCGTAATTGAGGCACGGTACGATAACGCTGACCATCATAGGCACACACCCGTCCGTGCAATCGGGATCAAGGCATCGATTTCCCGACCTATCCCCGTTACGCATATACCAATGACACTCCTGGAATCGAAAAAATAGCGGTTCAGGTGTTCAGTACACTGACAACCTCATAACTCTTAGGTGATTTCTCGTATGGGATTGAATTATCAGTATAAAATGACGAAAAAGCACGCGACTACAGAGCGCAAACGTATACTCGGTCTCAACGCTTGTCAATGAATGGTAGCGAGATACTACTTCGGTTCCTGAAGTTAGGAGCGAGCGGGGCTCCCGTCTACCGCCACGGTAACGCAGGACATCGCTGGCGCCTCGGGCAACAGCATGATCGCAGGGATCAGAGGAGATCAGAGAATGAAAAAAGGGCGCCGAAGCGCCCTTAAGTGTAGTCATCCCATCAATATGAGATCAGATACCGGATCCCCGACTGCCGGTGAACTCCGGATAAGCTTCCAGGCCACACTCGCCGAGATCGACGCCTTCGTACTCCTCTTCTTCGCTGACACGGATACCCATGATGACCTTGATAATCATCCAGACAATGAAGCTGGCGATGAAGGTCCATGCGAAGATCACACCCAAACCGAGGAACTGCGCACCGAAGCTGGCATCCGTATTCGAGAACGGCACGGCGATCAGGCCCCACATACCGACCACACCGTGGACCGAGATCGCACCGACCGGATCGTCGATCTTGATCTTATCCATGGTGATGATAGCGAAGACCACCAGAATACCGCCGATCGCACCCACGATCGTAGCCCACAGGGGGGTAGGAGCCAGGGGCTCTGCGGTGATGGCCACCAGACCGGCCAGGGCGCCGTTGAGTGCCATGGTGAGATCCGCTTTGCCGAACAGGGCGCGGGCGGTGATCAGACCGGCCACCACACCGCCGGCTGCGGCTGCGTTGGTGTTGACGAACACCGCCGCAACGGCGTTGGCCTCGGTGATGTCCGACACTTTCAATTCGGAACCGCCGTTGAAGCCGAACCAGCCGAGCCACAGGATGAAGGTACCCAGGGTCGCCAGGGGCATGTTGGCGCCCGGAATGGCGTTGACCCGACCATCCGCGGTGTACTTGCCTTTACGAGCACCCAGCAGGATCACACCCGCCAGAGCCGCCGAGGCACCACACAGATGCACCACGCCGGAACCGGCGAAGTCATTGAAGCCGGCTGCATCCAGGAAACCGCCGCCCCACTTCCAGTAACCCTGCAGCGGGTAGATGACACCGGTCATAACCACGGCAAACACCAGAAAGGCCCACAGCTTCATACGCTCAGCCACGGCACCGGAGACGATGGACATGGCGGTAGCAACAAACACTACCTGGAAGAAGAAGTCGGACATACCGGAGTAATAGGTATCACCATTGCTGGCCAGCACATCTTCAACGCTGTGATCGCCACCGAACATGAAGCTCAGATCAAGCGCGGGGATGATGCCGTTGCCATCAGCGGGATACATGATGTTGTAGCCCATCAGCATGTACATGATACAGGCGATGGCAAACAGGGCGACGTTTTTCGTCAGAATTTCGGCGGTATTCTTGGCGCGAACCAAACCGGCCTCAAGCATGGCGAAACCAGCCGCCATCCACATTACGAGTGCACCCGTCACCAGAAAATAGAAGGTGTCGAGCGCGTAGCTAAGTTGTGTAATCGCTTCCACGATACTCTCCAGATTGATTTGTCAGTCGGTTACAGAGCTTCAGAACCGGTTTCGCCGGTACGCACACGGACGACCTGTTCCAACGGAGTGACAAAGATCTTGCCATCGCCAATCTTGCCGGTTTTGGCAGAGTTGGAGATCGCTTCGACCACTTGATCCACGATGCCGTCATCCACCGCGATCTCAACCTTGATCTTGGGCAGAAAATCGACCACGTATTCAGCACCACGATAGAGTTCGGTATGGCCTTTCTGGCGACCGAAGCCTTTCACTTCCGTCACTGTGATACCGGCTACTCCGACATCCGACAGTGCTTCACGGACATCATCAAGCTTGAAGGGCTTGATGATTGCAGAAATCATTTTCATTCTGTTACTCCTCAGTTGAAGGGTCCGCCCGGAGGCGGACTTGAAATTTGGTCAGTAAGACAGAGTTCCTTAGAATTCTTTAGACCAGGAGACGAAGAAGCGCATGTCAGAATCTTCACCCGCTGCGGCGGTATCATCCAGATCGGTATCCGACAGGCTGAAGGTCACGTCACCGAAATCACCTGCGGATTTACCCAGGTCGATCTGATAGTGGGTGTAACTGTCAAAGTCGTCATCACCGTTGCCATCGGGATCGACGTAACCAATGGTCAGGCCAATGGAGAAATCCTCGGGCAGATCGAAGCTGGCGCCGACGTAGTAGTAGCGGTCCTCTTCAACCGCTTCAACCGCATCTTCTGCAGTCAGGGCATAGGCGAAACCGGCGGACAGGAACTTCCAGCTGGCGTTCACGTAGAGTTCCGAAAAGTCGGAATCCGCATCGCTGGAGTAGGAGTAGTAGATCAAACCAACGTCGTAGCCGAAGTCAGCCAGCTCGCCCGCGAAACCACCGTACAGGTCCAACTCGTAATCATCCCAAGCCTGAGCGATCCAGGTACCCGCATAGAGACCGGAACCGTGGGAATAATCAACACCGCCGGAGAAGGAGGTGCCGTTACCGGACTGGGTCAGACCACGCCATACATAGTTGCTGGTCACGCCGATGTTGGTGCTGATTTCAGCGGCGGCTATGGATGACAACCCCAGCATTGCAACACCACAGGCCAGAGCGAGTTTGTTCATCTTCATGGTTATGTTTCCTCTAAAATATCAGTCAGTCGAAAAATGTATTATTTGTTTCAGCTCTCCGGTCGATCGAGCCGAATGTACGGTTTGAATAATCAGACTTCATGCCAACACGCGTAACACATTGATAATTAATCGTAATTTAAAATTCAGCTGAGATCTTGAGAGATGCGGAATTTTTTCTATGCCTTATTTGGAGACACGTTTCACGCCTTTGCACCAGTTCGGCGCACTGAAATGGTGCGCAATTTCCAAACAGCGGAATCGAGCACAGGTCTTTGTGATTGACACGACACTCCAATTGACTGTCTCATTATTGACACACCCTGAGCCACTCACCCGACCCTGGACAAGCCGGCCCAGTCTGGCTATTGTCTGCCCATGATTGACACGAAACTGATCGACGAACTGACGGAACGGCTCTCCAACTCCCTGCCCAGTGGCATTCAGGCTTTGCAGGGTGATGTTCGCAAGACCCTGAGAGCCGGACTTGAAGCCGGTCTTTCCAGGCTGGATCTGGTGACCCGCGAAGAGTTCGAAGTACAGGCTGCTGTGTTATCCCGTACCAGAGAGAAGCTGGAACGCCTCGAACAACGCCTCAAGACGCTGGAATCGCCACAGTCCTGATCGGTCAATAATGGGTCTCTGAGCGCCCTTTCCCGCATTCTGACGCGTTCAGCTGCACCATAGCCATACAATCCGACGACAGGGATCGAGCGTCACAACCAACGACCAGGGAAGGAACCCATGTCACTTGCCATCCTCTATTCCCGGGCTCAGGCCGGCATTCATGCACCCCTGGTGACCGTTGAAGTTCACCTGTCGAATGGCCTCCCCGCCCTGTCCATCGTCGGATTGCCCGAACTGGCGGTACGCGAAAGCAAAGACCGGGTTCGGGGCGCACTGATCAACAGCCACTTCGAATTCCCGGCCCGCCGCATCACCATCAACCTCGCGCCGGCGGATCTGCCAAAGGAGGGCGGTCGCTTCGATCTGCCGATTGCCCTGGGGATACTCGCGGCATCCGGGCAGTTGCCCAAGGAGCACCTGCAGAATTACGAGTTTTTCGGCGAACTGGCCCTGTCGGGAGCGCTGCGTCCGGTGACCGGAGTGCTGCCTGCCGCGTTGGCGTGCAAAGAGGCCGCCCGCACTCTGCTGCTGCCACAGACCAACCAGAATGAGGCCCTGCTGGTGAGCGATCTGGCGTGTTACGCGGCAGATCATCTGCTCGAAGTCTGCGCCCATCTCAATGGGGTCGAACCCTTGCGACTGCAGACCGCACCGCAAACCGGGGAGTGCGACACAACATTCCCCGATATGAAGGATGTATTGGGTCAACCCCAGGCCCGCAGGGCTCTGGAGGTGTCTGCCGCGGGCAGCCATTCTCTGTTGTATATCGGCCCTCCGGGTACCGGCAAGTCAATGCTCGCATCCCGTCTGCCCGGCATCCTGCCGCCCATGACGGAGCAGGAGGCGCTGGAGAGCGCTGCGATCCGATCCGTCTCCAGCACGACCCCAATCGCAGTGAGCAACTGGCGTCAGCGCCCGTTTCGCGCACCCCATCATACGGCTTCTGCGGTGGCTCTGGTGGGCGGGGGAAGTCACCCGAAACCCGGGGAAGTTTCCCTGGCACATCAAGGGGTGTTGTTTCTCGATGAACTCCCTGAATTCGATCGGCGCGTTCTGGAGGTGCTGCGTGAACCCCTGGAGAACGGCCAGATCACCATCTCGCGGGCCAATCAACAGGTGGATTACCCGGCAAGATTTCAACTCATTGCGGCCATGAACCCCTGCCCATGCGGTCACCTGGGGGACGGCAGCAGCCGCTGTCAGTGCACCCTGGAACAGATTCGCCGTTATCGCAGCCGCATCTCCGGCCCGTTACTGGATCGTATCGATCTGCATGTGGAAGTCCCCCGGCAACCCATCCGTCTCGGCAACGCGGGGCCACGCATGATGCAGGAGGACAGTGCTCAGGTACGCCTGCGGGTAACGGCGGCGCGGACACGCCAACTGCAACGCCAGGGCAAGACCAATCAGGCGCTCTCAGGTGAAGAGATCGAGCGGTATAGCCCGCTGGATGAAGTCGGCAGCACTCTGTTGCAGCGGGCTATTGAACAACTCGGGTTGTCGCTACGCGCATATCATCGGATTGTTAAAGTTGCGCGAACGGTTGCAGACCTGGAAGGTGTGGAGGCTATTGAGCCGAGACATGTCAGCGAGGCTATCGGGTATCGGCGACTGGATCGCAGTCCTCTTGGCCAAACGTAACAACAGATTTATTTAAACGCATTTCAATACAAAATAACGATAACGTCAGAACATAGCCTCCCGCACTTCCATCACCCCTATAGTCTAGTAGGTATCGAGTTATATAGGCTACGAGAATAGGAACTCACCCCCTCTGAATGAACCCACCTCAACGAAACAGGTGCATCGTCTCTCTATTCATAGAGACAAGTGTTCCACTAGCGTTGCATGATTTACAACAGATCATACGACATGAGTTGATTCCCCACAGCTCGAGAGTAATGCACTCAAGCATTAAATTAATTAAACAGCACTTGTACTTTTGAAGTAATCACACAAAACTTGTCTGGGATCGATTGAATGCTTGACGTGGATCAATTGTCTGCCTGAGTTAATAACCTAAGATCCGCAAGGTTTTTAGGATTACACGCGGTCGTTCATACAACAGTTCGTTGGGAACAGCCGCTTTCTGTTAGGGAAAATAAGCGTGATTGACAATCATCCTCGTCGTGTAGTGGTCACTGGTTACGGTGCCGCATGTTCATTGGGTAATAGTGTTGAGGAGATATGGACATCGATCACCGACTATAAAGTCGGTTACAAATATTTTGATCACAAGGAACCAAATATCGTCTCAAGGTTTTACGGAAAGATGGATGTAAAACCTTCTCTGAAAGGCTACCCCAAAGCCATACTTAAATTTCTCCCGGAATTCGCAAAACTCGGTATAGCCGTCGCAGGAGAAGCCATAACCATGGCCTTCGGAGCGGATAGCGACATTAAAGATAGCTATGATCCATTCGAGTGTGGAGTGATATTCGGCACGGGCTGGGGATCGTTGGATGAGGCAACGGTAGAGATCAAAAACTACCATGACATGGGAATGGCCTCTCCCTTCTCTAACCTGATTGTAATGCCCAATGTTGCAACCGCTGCCATGTCGATACATTGGGATTTGCGTGGCTATCAGAACACACCCATTGCCGCATGCGCAACCGGTAGCATAGCCATTGGTGACGCCTATGAGATCATTCGCTCAGGTCGAGCAAAGATGATGATCGCTGGTGGTGGTGAAAGTATTCGAGAAGACTTCTGTGTATGGAGCATCGACGCCTTACGCGCCCTATCCAAGGAACAGGATGTATTAGAGAGAGCATGCTGTCCGTTTAGCGCCGATCGAAGCGGTTTCGTACTATCGGAGGGTGCCGCAGTACTTTGTCTTGAGGAGATGGAATCCGCTCAAGCACGGGGAGCAAACATCCTGGGCGAGATTATTGGATACGGTAACTATTCCGATGCCAGAGACATCACTTCACCCGCCGAGGACCTACTGGCAAGAACCAAAACAATCACCACTGCATTCCAGCGCGCCGGTGTATCAGTGGATTCCATAGATTACATCAACACACATGGGACCTCGACTCCTCTCAATGATCTTAACGAGACAAAAACACTGAAACGGGCATTGGGCGAACATGCCTTCAGCATCCCCATGTCGAGCACTAAAAGTTATACCGGTCATTTGGTGGGAGGCGCCGGCGCTATCGAGTCGATCTTTTGTTTAAAGACACTAGAAACCGGACTCATGCCCGCCACCATCCATTTGGAGAAACCCGATCCCGAATGTGACCTCGACTTCATCCCGAATACCCATCGATATAAAGACGGGATTCGACGTGTCTTGAACGTAAATTACGGATTTGGCGGCTCAAACAGCGCACTCTTATTTGAAGGCTTCAACGCATGAGTGTGATTCGGTTTGAAAAGGATGAGCTTGAGGCATGGGCCGACTATTCAGGTGACTATAACCCAATCCACTTCGATGAGCAGATCGCAGATAAGGCGATCGGAATGGGCGGCGTTGTGATACATGGCATGTTGGCCATGCTGCACGTTAAGTCATCGCATTCATCCATGGACTGGGCGGAGAAGGACTGGATCGAGTGGCGGGCACAACTGCGTTCTGCCATGCCGTTGAACACCGAGTATCAATTAGAATCTCGCGTTGTATCTCCCGAAAGCGAAATACGCTTCAAGTTGAAGTCCGTACAAGCTGAGCAAGTCAAAATCAATGGTCAGTGCAGAATCACGGATTTCGATACCGACCCATACCTGGATCGTGATCGGCTGAGTATCCCTGCACAAGCAGCACGGGAAGCACTCGAGAAATTTCGCATCCAGTTTCCCGAAATGTCCGCTGCGTGGATTGCGATAGACGCAATGATATTCTCCCACTACATCAACAAGCATGCCGATGAAGTGTTTCAAGGGATATCCGCTCGTTACCGAGACACACAGAACTCTCCCATTCCCGCTCTTGAAAATATCGTAACCATGCAGACTCATCACAACGATATTTTCAGAAGCACTTTGCTGCACGATGGAGATTTCAGCAACCTGGAAAGCTTTGAGTACAGCTACTACATTACGGATGAACTTTTCACAAAAGATTCTGTTTTTCTCATTGTTGAATTACCCGTATGGATCAACAGCAGTCTTTCACAGGTAGTACAGATTGGCCTAATGGCCAGACATCTCCCTACCGCCACTATCTAAGGAGCATATATGAACGAGATATTCGATTTCCTATCTGAGGAGATGGGTAAACTGGTCGATTTCGATGTTGAACAGATGAACAATGACACCGGACTCGATGAACTCGGACTGGTGAGTCTTGACTATGTTTCCCTGCAACTTGCGATCCGTAAAAAATACAGCGTTGAGATCGATTTCGACGATTTTACTTCAGGCCAGATAACCACCATTGGTCAGTTTTGCCGTTACATAGAAGACCGTCTGGCCGTAGCCTGAGATCAATTCAAGGAGAACAGAATCGTGAGTGGACTAGAAACAATCGCAAAATTCGGCTGTATTTCCGACGAAAACCGCTGGAACGCCAACCGCTACGACTTTCCTTGGCTGTCGGAACTCGATGAACATGACCGAGAAATAATCAAATTACTTGATTGTTTGCGTGACGGCGAGTATTCAGGACAAGCTTCAACCACGCAATTCTATGACATGCTGATCACAGCAAAGAAGAACGGTTACCCCGAAGAACTCGTTGCAGACTGGTCGCCCCTGTTCTCTTACATGTACACGATTGTCTACGAAGAGATGCGTCACGGAATCGTTCTCGGACTTCTGTATCACTATGTGACAACAGGCGAAACAAACTATATCGCGCAGGTCGATGTGCGTGATTTTGGCAAGCGCTATATATGGTGTTATGAAGAGCGACGTTACTGGGATAAATACAGTTATATCCTGACTCACTTGTTTTCCGAAGTGATCAACACAGAACTCTATCGAGATGTGGTTAACCGTGTACATCACCCGGAACTCAAAGCCGCCCTTGCCAACATTCGAAATGACGAGGCGCGCCATATCGCTGCCTGGACAGCATTGATTAAAGACATGATAAATGCGGATCCCAGACATAAGAAATCTGCTTTGGAATCTCTGGAGAGAGGTCTTCTCTACCACAATGCAATGGTTCACGAAACCTACTTTGAAGGTCTGAACAAGATGCTGCCCTTGTTTCTAGCCAATCAGGGCGACAAACTCGACCCGATCCGCCGAATAACCCGGCAGAAATACCGCATTCTGGTTGAGCTCTTCGGTGACGATAATCCCTACAGCGAGAAGGAAGTGCAGGACATGCATCTCACCTATCTCCATACCGCATCAGGACACACTCGTGCAAAGTATTCCGAAGAGAATCCCAGCAATATCGAGTTTGTTGCCTAACTAATTATTCGCGGAGCATTCCGGCACATGGGTCTGTTAGAACTTTCCTACAGACCCTAGGGGAAGGATTTTGTCAGATAATCATTGGATATTTGTCTCAGGCGGTAGCCGGGGTATTGGCGCCGGAATCGTTCGGCGCCTCACCCGCGCCGGCTATAGCGTAGCGTTCACTTATCTCTCCTCTCAGCAACAAGCTGAAGCATTGGCTAAAGATTGTTGCTATGACGATGTCTGGTGCAAAGCCATACGATGCGATATGAGCAATGCTGACCAAGTGAACGGACTCAGCGAATCGCTCACATCGGAACATGGTGCTCCCGCTGGTATCGTAAACAACGCCGGCATCACACGCGATTCACTGATCTTCATGATGGAGCGTGAGAAGTGGCATGACGTCCTGCGCAGTAACCTGGATTCAACCTTCTATGCGAGCCACGCCTTCATTCCAAAAATGGCTGAAAACGGTGAAGGTTGCATCATCAATATGAGCTCCGTTACTGCGTTCAAAGGCAATCCAGGCCAATCGAACTATGCAGCGACAAAAGCGGCCATGATAGGAATGACAAAGTCGTTGGCTTCGGAACTCGGCCGATTTAATGTTCGTGTAAACGCGGTTGCGCCTGGCCTCATAGAAACTGAGATGGTCAGCAAAATGCCCGAAGCAGAGAAAAAGCGAATGCTTACCCATGTTCCGTTAAAACGCATGGGTACAGTAGACGACGTCGCTGCCATGGTCGAATTTCTTTTAAGTGAAGGTGCTCGCTACCTGACAGGTCAAACCTTCGTGGTGGATGGCGGCCTTACCGCCTAACCAGAGCGCTTTATCGAAAATACAGCTTCGACAATTGTAATAAGGACTGCAAACGATCGATATTGTGTCTACCGATCAGGTGCAGATTCGCTATCGAATCCATAGAAGGGAACCATTCGTGCAGGAAATAACCCATCGTAAAACAATCGTCCTAACAGGTGCCACAGGCGCCCTTGGCATGGTGCTTCTGCCGAAACTTCTTAAAATGTATCCGTACTCGGATCTTGTCGCATTAGTACGCGGCAAATCTGCCGACGATGCGCGGTTACGCCTGGATAAAGCACTTGACGACCCTGATTTGCTGGCCTCGGCAGGCGACAGAATCCGTGTATTACCAGCAGATGTGAGTAAACCGTTACTCGGACTTGACGAGGAAACAGCGCATGACTTGGCACGCACAACACACAAACTGTTTCATCTGGCGGCAAACGTCCGTTTCAGCGCTACGCTTTCAGAATCCCGTGCCGGCAATGTTGACACTACCCGAGCCGTAATCGATTTTTCCAGACATTGCATAATACATAATCCTCAGGATTTTGAATTACATTATGTCTCTACTGCCTACGTAGTCGGCGATCGTAAAGGTCCTCTCTACGAGAACGAACTCGATTGCGGCCAGGGCTTCTGGAACGCATACGAGCAATCAAAGCTTGAAGCTGAAAAACTCGCGGTCGAAGCCAGAAACGAGATGCCGGTTACTATTTATCGACCCAGTCAAGTTATCTGTCTCACCGCTGATGGTAGAGTCCAGAAACTCTTTGGCTTCCTCGAATTCATGAAACTCGCCTGTTCCGGTCGCGCCATGATCAGTGTGCTACCAGCACGGCCCGAAGTCAGATCTGATATGGTACCGATCGACTACGTGTGTGACGCCATCGCCTACCTTAGCGGCCAACCCGATGCATTAAATGGAAACTTTCTCCTCGCGGCAGGTCTCGATAACAGCCTTCGTCTCGACGAGGTCATCGACATTGCCTATGACGTTATTCGTCAGAGGGCTCCTGACATCGACAGCATCAGTAAACCACGGTTCCTACCACCCGAAACTTTCGAACAGCAGGTGAATGGCGGCAATGTCCATACAGCGCTGAGCGGGTTGCTTGGGATCTATCAAACCTACCTGGTATATGATCGGGATTTCCAGGTTGATAATACCATGCAGCGTCTCGCTCAGGGCGGCATCAAACTCCCTCCCATGGATGATGTCATTAGGACCAGTATCCGCTTTGTAGTTGAGAATCATTTCGACGCCGAAGCGATCGAGAGATTGAATCAATCGAGCATCGCAAAGCAGCTCAGCGCACAGTATACCTAGCATGGACAAATCATTTGACATAGTTCTCGTGGGTGCAGGTATTGGCGGCCTTGCAGCAGGCAGTTTATTGGCGCAACAGGGACATCGGGTCCTCGTTCTCGATCGGCACACCAAACCAGGCGGCTATGCCACCAACTTCGAACGCGACGGATTCACCTTCGATGTCTCACTCCACGCCATCAATGGAGCCAGACAGGGTTCACCCTCTTACCGCTGCCTCGAAGCCTGCGGTGTAGCTGATCGCGTAACATTCTTACCCCAGAAGAGCATCTATCGGCTGGTCACTGACAAGAACGAATTGTTGATCGAACACTCCGGTGTCGATGGGTATAAACAATTCCTTAAAGAACAGTTTCCGGACGAAATTCACAATATCGATCTATTGTTCAAAGAAGCCGAGCACATGTTTCAAGAGGTTAGCAATTACCTCTATTCGCCACTACCGTTTTGGTTAAAACTTGCGATCACACCGTTCAAGTATCCTCGCCTGTTACGCTACGACAAGTCGACCGTACATGATTTCTTCTCAAAATTCACAAACAACGAACGGCTCAAGGAGCTGCTTGCTGCCCAGTGGCCATACTACGGACTTCCACCAAAGCAGCTAGCATTCTCATATTTTTCCTATCCTTTCTATGATTACCTAGCCTATGGCGGCTATTCCATAAAGGGTGGATCACAGAACCTTTCTGATGCTTTTGTCGAGGTGATTCGAGAACACGGCGGTGATGTAATCCTTTCAAATAGCGCGACTCGAATTCACGTTGATAATGGTCGAGTTTCCGGTGTCAGCACCCAAAAACTCGGATTGATTTCCTCACCCATTGTGATTAGCAATATCAATCCATTCGCTGTCGTAGAACTTGCCGGTCGTGAAGCCTTCAGTAAGCGCTTCCTCAAGCGCCTCCAGGAGAGCCGTCCCGCCATGTCGGGATTCCAAGTTTACCTGGGTCTTGACTGCACCCCGGGGGCACTGGGGGTTGGTGAAAAAGAGTACAGCGTCTTTAACAGTTACGATCTGAACTCTTCTGCACAGTTCGAGAAGATGGTTGCTGGACACTTCGATGGAGAAGAGGTCTGTTGGTTTCTCAATTTTTTCTCTAATCTTGACCCAAGTCTCGCCCCCGAAGGCAAATCAACCATGGGGATTTTCGTTCTACTTGCAGGCGATGACTGGCATAATCTGTCGAAAGCAGAGTATCGCGATAAGAAGAATGTCCTGGTAGCGCAGCTGATCGCACGAGCGGAACAACGTATTCCGGGCCTTTCTCAGCACATCGAGACCATCGAGGCAGGTTCGCCCCGAACCATGTCTAAATTCACCGGTAACCGCCTTGGCAGCATCAACGGATTCGCGCAAACAGTTGAACAATCGGGTTTACTCAAGCGCTTCCCAATGCGCTACCCGATAAAGGGTCTATATCAGGTCGGTTCCTGGACTTTTCCCGGTGGCGGTTACGTCGGCTCTATGCTCTCGGCCTGGGTTCTCGTCAACCGGTATTTTCCCGCCAAAGGTTCATACGTAAAAACACTCTCCCGTATTTTCGCCAGTTGACCTGATTGGATAGCAATGTTAGCCCCTGACTCACATACTGCAACTGAGACTGTCCAATTTTCCAAATCGGTTCTGCTTCAACTCCGCGATGTAAGTCGCCGATTTATGTTGGGGGAGACGGTCATTGACGCACTACACCCTCTCCAGCTCGACATTAATAGCGGCGAATTTCTTGCAGTCTGGGGACCTTCCGGTAGCGGGAAATCAACCTTGATGAATCTTATTGGGTTAATCGACGCACCCACTTCCGGTGAAATATTTTTCTCGGGTCAGAGCACGATCAACTTATCCGATGATCAGTTAACAGCCTTTCGCTGCCACAATATCGGCTTCATCTTCCAAGGATTCAACTTGGTTCCAGTCCTATCCGCCTTGGAAAACGTTATGCTGCCCCTGCAGATCCGCGGCATCAATGATGGTCAGGCGCGTGAACTCGCGACTGCGGCGCTTCAGGATGTGGGGCTAGACCGGTTCATCCGCTCTCGTCCTGACAAGCTCTCCGGCGGTCAGCGCCAACGGGTTGCAATCGCAAGGGCATTAGTCATCTCTCCCAAATTGGTTGTGGCTGACGAACCCACAGCGAATCTAGACTCCGAAAACAGTCTCATGATTATCGAAATGATGCGGGAGATGAACCGGGCAAAGGGCGTTACCTTTGTCTTTACAACACATGACCCAAGACTTCTCGAGCATGTCGACAGGAAAGTACTACTGCGTGACGGCTTTATCCAACGAGACGAAGTGACGCCATGAAACTCCTGACCCTGGCACTCCGAGGCCTGACCCGAAATCATCGTCGTTCGATCGTAACTCTGCTTGCAATCGCTTTCGGCTTTGCTGCGATAAGCCTTTTCGCAGGTTATACCCACAATATCTACGACGGACTCTCCCGTCAGGCGATCCACGGCGAACTGATTGGTCATCTGACTCTGAGCAAACGCGGCATGAGCACCGAAGGTAAACTCGACCCGGAGCAGTATCTGCTAACCCAGGATGAAATCACCCGCATCACGACTCAGATTCAATCTGAGCCGCATATCAAACTGATCGCACCACGGCTTGCGTTTTCTGGACTAATAACGAACGGTCAAGCAAGCACCATTTTCCTTGCAGAGGGCATCTCACCTGAACACATGGACCGTTTACAGGAAAACATGTTGACTGAAATGGAAGCGAACAGCGGCATGTATGACAAACTAGAGAAGAGCCTCGATCCCGCACATCAGTCCGGGGTGGCCGTCAGTGAAGGACTCATCGAACTCTTGCATCTTCATGTCGGCGGCGATGCCATTTTACTGGTCAATACACTTTCCGGGCAGGCAAACGCTCTAGATGTTTCGGTCGACAGCACCTTCAACACCGGAAACGCAGGAACGAATGACAAATTCGCCTTCGTACCACTGAATTTGTCCCGCAGCTTGCTCGATGCGGATGGTCGCGCCGATCGACTGACTTTGCTATTGGATGATGTTGAACAAACTTATGTCATGCGTGACCGCTTACTACAGACGCTCAACAACTCAGGGTTCGATATCGAAATTATTACTTGGCAAGAGCTTTCCACGTTTTACCGGCAGGTACATGGGATGTTCAATATGATTTTCGGTTTTATCTTCTCCATCGTGCTTGCCGTGGTGCTTATGAGTGTCGCAAATTCCGTGGGTATGACGGTGATTGAGCGAACCCGTGAGATCGGCACTCTTCGCGCTATTGGTCTCAAGCAAGGCGGTGTAATCCGTCTGTTCGCCACGGAAACCCTACTTTTGACCCTGGTTGGATGCTTTGTAGGCTTTCTACTGACCATCGGAGTACGCTACGGCATAAACCATTCGCACATTGCTTATACTCCGCCCAATTCAGCCAATGAAATTCCTTTGCTTGTCGACATGGACTACCCGCGAATCCTTATGACAATGGGCCTGATGATGGCGGTCGGAATGTTGGCAGCCTTCCTACCTTCCCGCCGCTCTGCAAGGCAACCGATCATTGATGCCTTGGGACACGTCTGAAGGAGATCATCCATGAAGCTTTATTTACAATGGTTACTCACCGCAATTCTTTTCCTGGCAAACGGTCAGGTGATTGCGGAAGTCGATGCCCAGCAATTACTGAAGACAGCTGATCATGCACGTGGAGGTGGATTGCCGGGCATCGTCTGGGAGATTGACCTGACCACTCAGAAGAACGACAAACTCACCGACACCCAGCGCCTTGAGGTGCGGGCTGTCGACGACGCGAGCGTGGCTGAAACTCTGGAGCCAAGCCGATTCCGTGGATCCAAACTACTGCAGGTCGGTCGAAATATGTGGCTGACCCGTCCCGGCCTTTCCAAACCTGTCCCCATTTCCTCACGTCAGCGACTCAGCGGACAGGCCTCGAACGGCGATATCGCCGCAACCAATTATGCCTTGGATTACAATGCAAGTCTCGACGGCGAAGAGACTTTGGATGGAGAACCGTGTTATATCCTGGAGCTGACCGCTCGTCAGAAGAAGGTGACCTACGACCGGGTCCGCTATTGGATTTCAGTGTCCCGCAATGTTGGCGTAAAGGCCGAATACTACTCCCTCTCCGGTAAATTACTGAAAACGGCTCGCTTCGAATATGGAAATTCCATTGACTACAACGGCAGGCTACTTCCGTTCATCAGTATGATGACGATCCGTGATGCCCTCATCGATGAAGTGACCACCATGAAGTTCGGTACGGTGGAGGTTCGTCAAATACCCTCAGCAGAGTTCGATCTTGGCGCCATGCAATGAGGGAAAAGTCCCTTGTGTCTCATCTTGGCGCATCCCTCTTAGCCGGTCTCTGTTTGACAGATTCTCTGATTGCCGCCGGAAGCGACTGGGATTTCTCCTGGAACGGCGAGATTTACGGCTATATGAGCAGCATGGATTTAATCGAAGACAGCTTGCTCAACCCCGACAACCAAATCGCTCAACTCCCCGAGAAGAGCGCCTCGGCCGAAATGCGATTCAACCTCAAAGCGGAGTGGGAAATGCTGCGTATGTCGATGCGGCCAATCCTTCTGGCCCAGGAGAACCGCAACGAATTTGACACGTGGCAGGAGCGGGATGCCTATCTCAGCCAGTGGCAGATACGACTGCAAGCCGCGCCGAGCTTGGGCCTGAGCGGAGGTCGCGAAGTACTCAACTGGGGACCGGGTCAATTTTGCTCCCTCGCCAGCCCGTTCTATTTCGACAATGGCCGTAATAATCCATTGCGCGAACTGAGCGGAGTCGACAATCTCCGGCTGCTGTGGGCTCCGAACAGAAGTCAGTCCTTGAGTGCTACATGGATCACCGGATCCGGTCATGACCAGGCGGATATTTGGCGCGACACCTGGCTGCTCAAGGCCGAGGGCCGTGGCGACGAATGGGCTGGGGGGCTGGTTGCTTCCGGCACTCCCGGACTGGAGACCTTTGCCGGATTATATGGGCAGTACACTGTCAATGATGCCTTGCTGGTCTATGTCGAAGCGTCTTCCTCGACTCTCCCGGAAACCCTGTTGTCACCTTCGGACGAGACACAGCCATTTAGACTCGAAAGCCCCTCCCAGCGACGTACCGATGCCCTGTTGGGGACCTCCTACACGTTCGATAGCGGCCAATCGCTCATCTTTGAATACATTCACTATGGCCATGGATACGATGCAGAGGAAGCCGAAGCCTATTTCGACCGTGCTGAAGCGTCGCTACTGTGGGCCACTCAGGCGCTGGCCTTTTCTCCGCCGATTCTCGGACAAGATTATCTTTATCTGGTCCTGCAGAGCAATCCCCTGGAGACTTCGGGATACTGGCGTCTGATGGAGACCCACAACCTCACCGATCACAGCAATAAGCTCTCAGCCTACGGTGAATACCAGGTATCGGACTCGATAACCGCATTCGCTTTCGCAGAGATTTCAGAGGGTGGTGTCCGCCAGGAGTTTTCAAGTCTTTATCGCTCCGCACTGACACTGGGCCTGAAGATGGCCCTGCCGTAACACGAGCAAGAGACAGGAGTAGTCGATGTCTAACACTGCGCATCTACAGGCCAGAAATGATCCCTTGTGCGGTTTTTTTCGCTGGGGAAGAAACCTCTTTCCTATCATCAACAGTCATGCCTGCATCCTCGAGGGTTTCATTGATCCCGATAATCTTTATCAGGCACTGAACCGCACCATCGAACAGTTCGAGCACCTACATGATCTGTTTTCCACCAAACGATTAAACCACAACCGACCTCTATCCTCAGACAAGCTATTAAAGGTCGTTGACACCACCTTTCCTATCGACTTTGGGTGCGAAGATTTTCGCCATCAACTCATGGCTTTGGCGGCTGCCGAGAGCAAAGCGCACAATCGCCCCGTACCGATCCTGCTCCACCTGATCCAGTCAACTCAGCAAATGAAGAGCTGTATCCATCTGGGTATAACCCACGATGTCGCTGATGTGAAAAGCGGCAATATCTTCCTGGCCGGTTTAATGCGTGCCTATGCAGAGCTGAATACGGGTGACTCGTCTGAAACCACACCGGTCAGTAAGACATTCGATTATCCGCACATTTCTATGGATAGCCTCCGACCCGAGTGGTTCACATGGAAAGCCCCCATCGTTCGCTGGGCAAAGGCCAATCTGGAAATCACCCGGCGCATGGCATCCAGAAACCGGACACGAATTGGCAACACGGTGAGCCGTCCGGAGGAAGGCAACGAGACCGATTTCTACCATATCACTCTACCAAATACGTTGCAGGACGGGTTACGGCAAACGGCTCGGTACTACGGGGTTACCCTGAATACACTTTTCTCAGCCGCACTGGTTCGCTATCTCGATCGATATCTGGCATGCACGCAAAACCAGGCTGTCTACACAATAGCCATCAGTCTGCGAAAACTCCTGGGGAGTATCTACTCAGAAACTTTCCGCAGCTTCATGATCGACTGCACACTCAAGGTACCCTTCGATCAAAACGACCGGACCTTGCTTGAAGCCATACAACACAGGACGACTGACGCCCGGGAACGCGGACTTGAGCTCGAACTTGGACGCATGGAAAGTGCGATCACCCTGTTTAAGAGCCCCCTGCCCCGCGCTTTTGTACTTTGGATCATGGGGCGTACCCAGGGCACGAATGTCCTGTACTCCAATCCGGGCGTCGTCGAAGAAGATTTCTCCCGATTTGGTCCTGGAGGGCCGAAGATCACGGCAATGACGATCTTCGGTTGTCTGGTGCCTCCCTACGATCTGATGTTCCACACACCCACCATTGGAGAGTCGCTGCAACTGGATCTCGTCTATCGCCGTGCCTGTTTCGAGAATATTGAAAAGGAGTTTGTGGATCCGCTGCTTTTCGAACTGAACCGTATGGTCGCTGCGGCGCATGAGAACACACCGCCACATACCGCATCTTGAACGAGTTCTTGCTCAAGGCTCTGAAACGGTATATTCAGTCGTCGGGTTGATAAGCCTCGCAACGGCTTGGCGAAACGCTCAGAACGCCCCCTTCAGCCCCTCCAATTTACGCCGGAAGGATTCCACGACCTGACGGTTGTCGGAGGCACTGGAGACCACGCTGGGAACCAGCACCACCACCAGTTCGGTGCGCCGGTTGAATTTCGACTCCTGACCGAACAGCCAGCCGATGAGGGGGATATTGCTGAGATACGGCAACCCCGAACTTCCGCTCGTGCCCTGATCCTTGATCAGACCACCGAGGATCAGCGCCTCACCGTTCTGCACCGCCACGGTGCTGGTGATCTTGCGCGTGGAGATGGTCGGGGAATCCACCGTGGAGGTGCTGTTGGAGGAGACATCGCTCACCTCCTGGGAGATATCCAGGGTCACCAGACCGCTGGGGTTGACCCGGGGGGTGACTTCCAGCAGCACGCCGGTGTCCCGGTAGCTGATGTTGTTGATCAGCTGTGAATCCGATGTGGAGGTAGACTGGGACTGGCGGGTGACGATCGGCACCTGATCGCCGACTTGGATCGAGGCGGTTTCGTTATCCAGCACCATCACCGACGGGGAGGAGAGCACCCGGACCAGCGAGTCGCTCGCCAGGGCATTGAGCACCATGCGGACATCATTGACCGAACGCAGCACGGAGAAGTTGAACCCGGGCAGGATATTGGTGATATCCGCGGCACTGGAGCTGGACAGCACCCCCTGTCCGTCATAACGCCCCCCGTTGATGTTGGTGTTGAAGGCCCACTGCAGTCCGTATTGCAGTTCGTCCTCCAAAGCGACTTCAATGATGGTGGCCTCCACCATCACCTGCAACTGGCGCACATCGAGCCGCTCCAGGGCGTTGCTGATAGTGGTGTACTCATCCGGGGTGGCGGTGATCACCAGGGAGTTGTGCTTGATGTCCGCCACCACCCGCACCTCCCCCTGGGAGTATTCACTGGTCGATCCGGTGAGGTTCAGATTGGCCGCCCGGGTACCCGTGGCGGTGGTGGTGACCCCGTCACTCTGGGTGCTGCTGCTGAGGGTCTCGACGGTCTTGCCCGGGGCCACCTTGGACATCTTGGTCTGGGTGGTGGAGGCACTGGTTGAGTAGAGCTGTTGCAGCAGATCCGCCAGATCCTGGGCATCCCCATTCTGCACCCGATAGACATACAGGCGTCGATTGGTACCCGTCTCCTCGGACTCGACCCGGTCGAGACGGGGTATCCACTCGGCCGCGGTGCGCAGATAGTGCTTCTGCGGTGTGACCACCAGGATACCGTTGGCCTCCTCTACCGGAACGATGCGAAACATGCCCTGCAGGGGATTGTTTTCCACACTGCCGACGATGGCCTGAAGTTCCTTGATAACCACTGAGGTCTTGGCGTGCTTAAGGGGGAAGAAACCCACCGAAAGCCCCTTGATCCAGTCCACGTCAAACAGCCGTATGGTTTCCAGCAGTCCGCTCATCTCCCCGCCGGTGCCGGCCAGAACCAGCAGATTCCGCGCTCCGTCCACCCGTACGACGCCGCCCTTGGGCGTCAACGGCCCCAGGATGTCGGCCATCTCGTGGGCACCAATGAAGTTGAGGGGCACCACCTGAAGGGAATAACCGGACGGCAGGGGACTCTTGGCATCCGCCAGCTGCGCCACCGGCTGTCCCTGAATCGCCTTGGTCAGGGGCAGGATCCGATAGACATCCCCGTCCTGGACCAAGGCCGCGCCGTTCATCGCCAGCAGGGTTTCCAAGGTGGGCAGCAGATCCTGGCGCTTGAGCGGATTACCGGTCTGCAGGGTGACCTTGCCATTCACCGCCGGATCGAGGATGTAACTCGCCTTAAGCAATTCGCCGAGCACCGTCTGGATCACATCGCGCAGGTCCGCCTGCTCGAAATTCAGGGTGATATCCCCCTGGACGGCCTGATCCTGTGCGGAACCGCCGGGGCGCCCCTGGAGTCGCACAAAATCCCCCGTACCGTAAAAAAGCTCGGCCTGATTCTTCTCAGAGTTCTCCTGAGGGTTGAATGTCTGCGGCGCGGCGAACCCGGCATCGATGCTCGCTTCGGAGGTCAACCCCGGTGTGATATGGCCCGGCGGGAGTGCATGCGTCGCCTGATCGGCGACCCCCTGGCTGGAATCTTTCACACTGGCACACCCCGTCAACAGGGCAAGAAGCAGGGTAAGGGGGAAATACCTGGTCAACATCGATCTCGCGGTTGAATTGGCCCTGAGTGCAGGGCACACAAAAAGGCCATTTTAACGGGTATGGACCCTTGGGTCACTGGAGAGTTTCGGCTCAGGAATCCAGTTGGTAACCCTTCTCATGAAACAGGCGCAAAGCCGCGTCCGCCACTTCAGCGTCGTACAGCACCCCCCGGTGTCGGTCAATCTCCGTCAACGCCTGTTCGATGCCAAGACTGGCACGGTAAGGCCGGTGGGACGCCATGGCTTCGATCACGTCCGCTACGGCAAGGATACGGGCTTCAAAGATGATCTCATTCTCGCGCAAACCCAAGGGATAACCGCTGCCATCCATGCGCTCATGATGCTGGCGGACGATCTGGGCAATCGGCCAGGAGTATTCGATACCCATGAGGATCTCGAATCCCGATTCGGGATGCTGCTTGATCAGAGTGTATTCGGCCGGACTGAGCTGGCCAGGCTTACTGAGATATTCGGTGGGAATGCTGATCTTGCCCACATCGTGTATCACAGCGGAAAGCACCAGCCCTTCGATCCGATCCTCAGGCATGTGCAATTCACGGGCGATCGCTTCAGCGATTTGCGCAACCCGGCGCTGGTGGCCTGCGGTATAGGGATCTCGCATCTCAACCATGGCCGCAAGCGCCGAAACGGAGTCCATCAGAGTGCGTTTCAGCCGCTCCTGGCTCTCATTCAGTGATTGGGTCCTCTCCATCACCCGCGCTTCAAGATAATGGCGCAAGCGGTAAAGTTCCAGATGGGTCCGCACCCGGGCCAGCAGCTCCTCGCGCTGGAAGGGTTTGGTGACATAATCCACCGCTCCGATATCGAAGCCCTTCAATTTCTCCTGGGTTTCAGAAATCGCGCTGACGAAAATCACGGGGATATCACGAAGACGATCGCTCTGTTTCAGGCGACGGCACACCTCGAAGCCGTCCAGACCCGGCATGCTGGCATCGAGCAATATCAGTTCGGGTGGTTGCGTCTGGGCGGCGCTCAATGCCAGTTCGCCATTAATCGCGGACCGGACCCGGAAGCCTTCCGCAGAAAGCAAATCGTTCAATAGCCTGAGGGAACTGGGGGTATCGTCTACGGCCAGAATATCGCCAGCGCCGTTTTCCGTCATATTTCCACCTGGTGTTTTGGACCTGTTAACACGGTTCACGCGTGATTATAGCGTGAAGCCGGACACTTACCTTAACCGAAGCCCATACCGACTCGAGCGTCACTTCCATCAAAGCGGGTCTGCCGAAAATGACTTCAATGCATCCAGTATCGACGGATAACCGAAGTTATCCACCCGATGTCGCAGCTCGCGACCCAACGCCTCGTCTTGATGCGCGATCTGCTCGACGATTGCGCTGATATTCACCTGATCCAGTGAGTGCAGGGCCTGTTCGAGATCCCGCCGCAAGGTCTTATCCAAACGGGACAAAGCCCGTAGAGATTGCGCACCGCGTACCGCATCCCGCTCTGAGTGATCGAAACGAACCTCGAAACGGACGCCCAGTTGTCTCGTCAGACAGCTGTAAATATCGCTGAAACGGAAAGGTTTACGAACGTAATCGTCCACCCCTGAGTTTGACATCTCAAGCTCCTCTTCCTTGAAGGCCGAGGCCGTGACCATGACGATTTTCACCGCTTCACCCCCCGGCCGACCACGGATTTCCCGTGTCGCTTCGAGGCCGTCCATGATGGGCATACGGCGGTCCATCCAGATCAAGTGGGGGTGCCAGGCGACGAACTGCTCCACGCAGTCCGCCCCGTTTTCCGCAATCCTCGCTTCGTAGCCCAGATCTTCCATCAACCGGACCAGCAACCTCTGGTTGTCGGGTTGATCCTCGGCGATCAGAATCCGGTAAACCGGTTCACCGGGCGCCCGCCCGGTAACGTCTCCCGAACGCACCTCATCCGGCTCTGCCATCTCGGAGGGATTGACCGTCTCCAGCGGCAGTTCCACACGAAACAGAGAGCCCTTTCCCGGTTCGCTCTCCACGCTGGCCGTTCCGCCCATCAGTTCCGCATACTGCAGCACGATGGAAAGCCCCAGCCCGGTTCCGCCCAGGGACGATGTCTCGGCCAGCTGAACGAAGGGACGAAACAACAGCGCCCGATCCGCCTCACCGATCCCCGGCCCCGTATCTTCGATCTCGATACGCAAATGCTGCCGGGTATTTCCCTTGACCCCGATCCGCACAATCACGCCACCCTGCTCGGTAAACTTCAAGGCGTTGCCCAACAGATTGACCAGGATCTGGCGCAACCGCGCTTCATCCCCTTTGATATAGCGAGGAAACTCCGACTCCTGATCGATGACGATCCATAACCCCTTCTCCCGGGCACGCAGCTGCATCATCTCGACCACTTCCCTGACCAGTCCCTCCAGGTCCAGACTGCGAATCTCAAGCTGCAGTTTACCCGCTTCGATCTTGGCGATCTCGAGCACATCGTTGATCAGTTTCAACAGATGCTCACCGCTCTGATTGATGATTTTCAGATTGTCATGCTGCGCCCGGCTCAGGGTCTCATCCTGTCGCATCAGGTGAGAAAAACCGAGGATGGCGTTGAGCGGGGTGCGCAGCTCATGACTCATGTTGGCGAGAAAAACACTCTTCGCCTTGTTAGCGGACTCCGCCTCGTCCCGGGCCAGACGCAACTCCTCGGTCCGATGCGCAACCATCTCTTCCAGATGCTCTTTGTGGGCGCGCAGTTCCTTCTCCACCTGACGACGCTCTATCAGCAACTGCATACGGTCGAGTGTCACTGCCATGTGGCTCGCCAGAGTGGTCAGGTACTCCTGCTCGGCCAGAGAAGGACAGCGAACGCCCTGACTGCCGTAGGTTCCGGTACTGAGCGTGCCGATGCGGCGATCCGAAAGGAAGATCGGTACATTGACGATGGTGCGCAGCCCCATCGCCCGCACCAGGTCTTTGTTGGTGCGCGGATCGCTCTCCGCATCCTCGACGACGACGATCTCCTGAGAGGCGGCGATCGCCTCCAGCATCGGATCGCCGGCGATCGGCAAAGTCGCCACATGCTCACTGATCTTGTCACTCAAGCTGCCGCTCTTATCCAGAACCCTGAAGCAGCTCTTATCGTCGCACAAGAGGTAAACCGCCAGGAAACGATAATCGAGCATGACGGCGACTTCATCCTGCGCGGCGCCCACCACCTCCGCGCTGGACTGCGCCTGTTCCAGGCGACGGGAAAGCCGCAACAGGGATTGGGCGAAGCGTTCCCGCTGCTGCAACGCATGTTCCGCCTCTTTACTCTCGGTGATGTCGGGGAAGGTCACGAATCCGGCAATGAGATTGTTCTCATTGTCATAGATGGGCGAACCGGACACCATTTCCCAACGACGGCTGCCATCCTTTCTCACAACCAGCATTTCCAGGTTTCGGGTCACTTCGCCCCGTAAGGCCCGCGCCAAAGGCATGGCATCATGGGGGACGAAATTGCCTTGAGTGTCGTAGTCCTTCCAGGATGCTTTCAAATCCTGCAGGTGAATCCCCGGCACCGTATTCGGTTCATCACTGATCTGCAGAAAGTCGGCGCAGGCCTGATTGAAGATCAGTTCGCCGGTGTTTTTGACCAACGCCATGGGCACTGGCGACTGCTCTACGACACCTTCGAACAACGTACGCGCATCCGTCAGCTCCTTTTCCATCTGTTTACGCGTTGTAATGTCGGTCACCATGGCGAAAGAGCCCCTGAACTGCCCCGCTTCGTCCACCACCGGCGTGGCGGAGATCAGCACCCAGAGTGTCGATCCGTCCTTGCGTCTCAAGCGCCTTTCGTAGGCTTCCGAGAGATACATTCTGCGATTGGCGATCTTCTGTTCGTGATCGGCCAGATCCTCCTCGAAAAGAAAGTCCGACACCTGGCGCCCCAGCATCTCGTCCCGGGTGCATCCAAGCATCTCAGCCATGTGCGCATTGACGAAGGAGGTAACGAATGCCACATCCTGGCCCCAGATGCCCTCGCGTGCGGTATCGAAGATACGCCGATAACGGGCTTCGCTGTCACGCAGATCACGCAGCGTCAGCAGACTGCTCAATCCGTCTGCGAGTCGCCAGCCGATCTCTTCGAACAGATGAATCTCCTCTTCGTTCCAGACCCGTTCGTGACTGCACTGGATCATGGCGAAACCCCAGGGTTTTCCGCTCTTCGGATAGATCGCCATCACAATCCCGGACTTATCGCCGTGGGCCTGCAGATCGATTGGAAGAGGAAAATCGGTGCCCGCTCCGAACACCAGAGGATGTTCGTGCTGCAGTGACCATCGGTGCATGGCCGCCACTTCCGGCGACATGGGAATCTCCGGTCCGATGGAGGAGATACCGGGCCAGTGGCTCTTGTAACGCTCCATCGGGACACTCCAGGTCGGACTGTCAGGATCCAGGGGATAGACCAGGGAAGCGCGGTCGCAGTCGAAGATCTCAAGTACCTCATCCAGGGTGGAGCGCATCATGGTTTCCAGATCATCGGCCCCCTGGATGGACCGGTTGATGCGGTCCATGTTGGCCAGAAAATCGATATGGATCTGGCGTTCCTGTTCAGCCTCCCTCAGGGCCGTGATATCCCGTCCGACCGACAGCAGACTGACCACTTCGCCATCGGTGTCGAACTCCGGCAAAACCACGAATTGCAGAAACAGCTCTTTGCCGAGAGCATTGGTCCAGGAAAATTCGATGGCCTGACGCGAACCGCTGATCAGCGCCCGCTGCAGCGCGCTCAGGTATTCCGAGTTGACCGCACGGGGTACGCGGGGAATCTCTTCGACGGAAACATTGACCACCTCGTCGTAGCTTAACCCGCTGGCCTTCTCCCAGGCAGGATTCACATACACCCGCTGCAGCTGGGTATCGTAGCGAACAATGAGATCCGGACTGTGCTCGACCAGACTTCGAAATTCCTGCTCCTGCAGCTGCAGCGCCTGTTCCACACGCTTGCGCTCGGTGATGTCGACCAATGAAACATAGACCCGAGCCAGAGATTCCTCATAGCCTGGGCAGACCACGAACTCGATCGTGACATCACGTGGCTCCCCATCCAGGGTCTTGACCTGGGCATCCCGGCGAATCTTCGTTCTACCCTGCCAAAGATCCAGCAACTCTTCCTGGAATACCGCATAGGACTCCGGGGTGAATGTGTCGACCAGACCGATCAACAAGGCTTCCTTGGTTTCCGCCCGATGCAATCGCAGCGCCGCTTGATTCACACGGACGATTTTTGCCATTCCGACACACTGATGGATCAGCTGCGGATGTTGATTCATATAGTCTTCGAGATTATGTACCCCTTTTCGCCGCAACTGATCGAACCACTTTTTGATGGCGGAATAATCCTCTTCCCAGATGGGTACCGGGGAGTTTTCGAACAGCAGCCGATAGCGGGTCTCGCTCTCTGACAGCCGAAGGGAATCCGCTTGCAGGCTGGTGATCACGGGTGTGATGCGTTCGATTCCGAAGGCCATAAAAAACGAGATCGCCAAGGCGACCAGCTCCACGGCAAGATCCACCTGCACCGCCTCTTCGGACTGCAGAACTTGACCGAGACTGATTCCCCGCCGCACTGCCATCAGGGCAATGCCTGCCGCAATCAAGCTCCAGGCCAGACCTCGTCCCGTGATGCGAATCAAACGCAACGCGAAATAGACCGCTACGATCTGTAGCATCAGCGAGACGACCAGAACGGTCACGGTCACCGTCATCAACACACCACTCCGTGATTCCAAAGAAAGGCGCTCACAGCTGAGCGCAGTGAACCCATCTCATACAAACAGGTCGATGAAACTCGCTCAGGCGTCGCGGCAAAGTCCCTTCTCAACCTGCATACGGGTCTCCGGTCCTGAGAGTTGCTCGATCAGTGCCAGGGCGAAGTCCATGGCGGTTCCCGGCCCGCGGGAGGTGATGACGCCCTCGTCCCGGATCACCGGGGCATCCAGAAGCGTGACGCCTTTGAGATTCAGCGATTCCAGAACACCGGGATAGCCTGTCGCCTGTCGCCCATCGAGCAAGCCGGCGGCCGCCAGCACCTTGGGGGCGGCGCAGATCGCTGCGATGTAGCGACCCTGCTCATGCAGGCGCTTGAGGAGCGTATGGATTCTCGGGTCTGCCTGAAGATGATCGGCACCCGGCTGCCCCCCGGGCAAAACGATCATATCGAACGCTTCATCGAGCACCTGATCCAGGGTGGTATCGGGCACCAGGGTGATGCCTCGCGAAGCCTTGACCGGCTGCCCATCCAGGCCCGCGGTGACGACCTGGATCCCGGCGCGGGTCAAAAGATCTGTGATGGTGACAGCTTCAAGCTCTTCACAGCCTTGGGCGAGGGGGACGAGGACGCGTGCCATGTTGATCTCCCACTGAAAACGATTTCCGATACCGGTACCAGTTCGATGCCTAGCCGGGCGAGCGTCGGCAGCACCTCCCGCAACACTTTGATTGTAGCAGGATAAGGATGACCGATACCGATGGCGCTGCCCTTTTTCCGCGCCAGAGCCACCAATTTGTGGAGCTGTCTCCTGACCGAGTCCTCATCCGGGGTATTGTCGAGAAAGATGTCCCGTCTACTGCTGGGTATCTGCTGGATGTTCGCCACCCGTTCCGCCACCGTCAAGTCGGTGGTGCGGCTGTCGATGAAATAGAGGCCTTCACGGCGTAACTCCCCCATCAGCCAGCGCATCGCGGTGGGGTCGCGGGTCAACAGGCTGCCCATGTGGTTGTTCACTCCGGAGAGGTAGGGCACCGACGAGAGGTTGCGCCGCAGGGTGCGCAGAAACCGCTCCCGGGACATCTCCAGGGTCAGCGCGCCCCGCCCCAGCGGCAGGCCATTGTCGGACTCCATGGGCAGGTGCAGCATGATCTCTTTGCCCCGCTCATGGGCCAGAGAGGCAAGATCCCAGGCAAAGGGGGTTTGCGGCAAAAATGCCAGGGTAACCGGCCCGGGGAGCGCGATCAGCTGCTCCCCCAAAACCTTCTGATTTCCCAGGTCATCGATGATCAGGCCGATGCGGACCTCTCGACCCACCTCCTGTTCTGCGGCGCCGACCATTCCGGCCAACAGCATCCAGCATCCGATCTTTAACAAGGTTTTCAACATGTCGCAGGGTACGCGGTCCGCCGTGTCGTTTGGCTGTGGGTTGCCCACGGAGACAAACTCCGTCGACCACCCAGGCGTGTATCCAGATTCCGAGGGTCAACGGATCAGCGGTGAGACCCACCCGGCATCGAGTCAGGGCGGGGCTGCCTCTGCGCCTCTGCCTGCAACGCGACTTCAGAACCTAAGACCGGGCTCGCGGCAACACTCAACCCTCACTGCCTCGCTTGCCGAGGATCGTGAGACCCTTGAGCAGATTCAGCGCTTCACCCAGTTGATAGTCCTTATCGGCCAATGACTCCTGCTCTTGATCCGATTCGGATGCCGTACCCTCTCCCGCCGGTTTTTCTGCGCCCACGCCGGCACCATTACCGTTCTCCAGATGACCGGACAGGTTCGATTCCTTGATCGGATCCTGCTCCTTCTCCACCTTGGAAAGGGTCAGGTTCTCGAGTTTGATGTCCGGGGTGATTCCCTCGGCCTGAATGGAGCGTCCCGACGGGGTGTAGTAACGCGCCGTGGTGAGCTTCACCGCCGCGGTATCGCTGATCGGGATGATGGTCTGCACCGAACCCTTTCCGAAGGTGCGGCTGCCCATGATGACCGCCCGGTGATGGTCCTGCAACGCCCCCGCTACGATCTCCGATGCGGAAGCCGAACCCTCATTCACCAGCACCACGATAGGCGCTCCGTTGAGCACATCGTCCGGGGCGGCTTCGAAACGCAGCTGGGAATCGTGCTCGCGCCCCTCGGTGTAGACGATCAGTCCCGATTCCAGGAACGCATCGCTGACCGAGACCGCGGCATTCAGAACGCCGCCCGGGTTGTTGCGCAGATCCAGCACCAGTCCGAGCAGCTCCCCGCCGGACTCATCCTTCATCCGGCTGATGGCCTTGAGCATGTCCCGGGCCGTCTTGGTCTGGAACTGGGAGATGCGCAGGTAGGCATACTGTTTGTCGAGGAGACGACTCTTGACGCTTGCCACGCGGATGATGTCTCGCACCACGACGATCTTGATCGGCTTCTCCACGCCCTTGCGGATAATGGACAGCTCCAGAGGGGTTCCGGGCTTGCCGCGCATCATGGACACCGCCTCGTTGAGGGTCATGCCCTTCACCGGAGTGTCGTCCAGGCGCACGATCAGATCGCCGCTGCGCACTCCGGCGCGGGCTGCGGGCGTATCGTCGATCGGGGAGATGACTTTGACGAAACCGTCTTCCATACCCACTTCGATACCCAGTCCGCCAAATTCGCCGCGGGTTCCGACCTGGAGATCGGAGTACTCCTCCGCATCCAGGTAGTTGGAATGGGGATCAAGACCGGAAACCATGCCGCGGATGGCATTCTCGAGCAGCTCCTGATCGTCCACCGGCTCCACATAGTTCGCCTTGATGCGGCCGAAAATATCCGCGAATATCCGCAGCTCTTCCAGGGGAAGGGCGTTGTCCTGTGGGGCCGGCTCTGCGCGCAGCGACCCGGAAATCAGCAGCCCGGTTGCCAGCAGCAGCGCGAAAGTCACGCGGATTTTATGCTCGAAGTTGTATTTCATCGATGATTCCTACTCAATTGGATTCCAGACCGCAGGATGCGGTCCTGCGCCTGATGATATGTATCCGGGGCGCCATTCACAGTGGCCGTGCCGAAGCCTTCCCGGTTACTGATGCCGTTCGATCCGCCCGGGTTCCCGGAACAGTCGCCGCGTTCGCCGCAATCACCCGCCCCCGCACCCGCTGACACCAGAGCGAGGGATTGACCGGTTGACCGTTATGGCGAATACCGAAATAGATACCGGATGTAGCGCGTCCGCCACTGTTGCCCACCTGGGCCACCACCTCGCCGGGCTCGACCCATTCCCCGGTCTCCTTGAACAGGCTCTGGTTATGTCCGTACAGACTCATGAAGCCGTCGCCATGATCGATGATCAGCAACAGACCGAACCCACGCAACCAGTCAGCGAAGGCCACCCGGCCATGGTGAATGGCCCGCACCTCCTGGCCTTCCGGCGCGGCGATCATCACTCCGTCCCATTTCAACTTGCCGACCTCCCGATAGGTGCCGAACGAGGCCACCAGCCGGCCCCGGGACGGCCAGGGTAGTTTACCCTTGCGGGTGCTGAACGGCACATGGGCATCGGAAGAGAGCGGGATATCCACCAGCGCCTGCTGAATATCGGTCAGCAGGGTTTGCAGCTGCTTCTCGTCCGTCTTGAGACTTTCCAGTTCCTGCCCCTCGCTCTGCATGCGGCTGTTGAGACTGGCGATGATCTCCTTGCGGCCCTGCTGTGCGGCCTCCAGCTGGCTGATCTGGGCATGATTCTTCGCCAGCAGCTGTTGCAGCCGTTGCTCTTCCTGGGCAATGGTCCTTTCAATAGCGTTCAATTGCTGAAGATTCTTGCGAATCTGCTCCATCTGCTCGACACGGGCGGAATTGAAGTAATCGTAATACACCATCACCCGGCTGACTACCGCCGGATCCTCTTGATTGAGCAGGATTTTCATTTTCTCTTGGCGGCCCATGGCGTAGGCCGCGCGGATCTGCCGCTCCAAAGTCGAGTGGTGCTGATCCAGGCGTAACCGCGCATCGGCCCGCTCACCCTCCAGCTCCCCGAGGCGGCGTTTTTGCCGCTCCAGACTCTGCTCGGTGGCACGAATGCTCCGCGCCATGGCGCCGATCTGGGTCTCTGTCTCTTGCAGCGCCCGGCTCTGGTTCTCCCGCTCACCCTCCGTGGAGCGCAGCCGATCCTGGAGGGACTGGATCCGGTTCTTGACCTGCTCGAGTTTCTGCTGAGTGTCCCCCTCCGAAGTTTCCGCCTGAGCGGGTTGAACCGCCAACCAGCTCGGAAGTAACAGACACACGAACCAAAGGCCGCGCAACCGCAGCACCTCGTTCAACCCTCGCTGAATTCAATCAGGGGATGCCCCTGCATCTCATCCGGCTGCGGCAGCCCCATGATCCTCAGCAAGGTGGGGGCGATGTCGCACAGGGCGCCGCCGCTCAACAGCCGGGCATGATCCCGTCCCACATAGATCAGCGGCACCGGATTGGTGGTGTGCGCGGTATGCGGTTGATGATTGACGTGATCTTCCATCTGTTCCGAATTGCCGTGATCGGCGGTTACCAGCATCTCGCCTCCGGCCAGATGAAGCGCCTTGAGCACCCGCCCGAGGCAATGGTCGAGCGTCTCGATCGCGAGGATCGCCGCATCAATCTTGCCGGTATGCCCCACCATGTCGCTGTTGGCGTAGTTGCAGATGATGACATCGTACTTGCCGCTCTCGATGGCCCCCACCAGATGATCGGTGACCTCCTCGGCGCTCATCTCCGGTTTGAGATCGTAGGTGGCCACCTTGGGTGAGGGAACCAGGATCCGGTCCTCCCCGTCGAAGGGCTGCTCACGGCCTCCGTTGAAGAAAAAGGTGACATGGGCGTACTTCTCGGTCTCCGCAAGTCGCAACTGCAACAGACCCAGCTTGGAGACGTACTCACCGAACACGTTTCGCAGCTGTTCCGGGGGAAACGCCACCGGGATATCGAAACGCTTGTGGTAGCGGGTGAGACTGACGAAGCTGCCGAGATTGACGATGCGTTTGCGCTCGAAGCCGTCAAAATCCGCTTCGATGAAACTGCTGGTCAACTGCCGCGCGCGGTCTGCCCGGTAGTTGAGGAACATCACCACATCGCCGTCCTCCACGTGGACCGCTGACTCGCCATCCGGGGTCACCAGGGTCGCCTTGACGAATTCGTCACTCTCACCCCGTGCGTAGGCATCCTGCAGTCCCTGGACCGCATCCTTGACTTTGAATTCGGCAACACCGTTCACCAGTAGTTCGTAGGCCTGCTCGATTCGTTCCCAGCGGCGATCCCGGTCCATGGCGTAGTAGCGGCCGATCAGGCTGGCGATGCGCCCGGTGCCCAATTGTTCGAAAACCTGACACATCGCCCTGAGGGAGGCCTCGGCGCTCTTGGGCGGGGTATCACGACCGTCCAGAAAGGCGTGCAGATAGACCCGTTTCGCACCCCGCTCCACGGCCAACTTCGCCATCGCGTGGATCTGTTCCTCATGGCTGTGCACCCCTCCGGGCGAGAGCAGCCCCAACAGGTGGATCGCCGTGTCGTTGCGCACCGCCAGGTCCACCGCAGCAGTCAGGGTTTCGTTGCTGAAGAAGGAGCCGGTTCGGATCGAACGGGAAACCCGGGTGTACTCCTGGTAGACCACCCGTCCCGCCCCGAGATTCAGATGCCCGACCTCGGAGTTGCCCATCTGTCCGCCCGGCAGTCCGACCGCAGCGCCGGAGGTGGTGATCAGGTTGTGGGGGTGTTCACGCCAGAGACGATCCCAGACCGGCGTGCGGGCCAGTGTAATGGCGTTGGCGTCATTGTCTTCACTGTAACCCCAGCCATCCAGAATGGTCAGGACAACCGGTTTGGGTCTCTCTGTCATGGTGCTTCTCGTGCTGCTTGATGATCGACGGGTTGCGGGCTGTGCCGGCCGTTTTGGACTGATTCCAAATCAGACTTCAATTAAATCATCAAAATTCGAAGCAGACCAGAAACCCACGACCCATTACCCCAGGAAATCAGACATCATGGTGTGCGAAAGGCGGCAAAACCTTAACCCGACAAAATTAAGGGGTTCTCATTTTGTTGAAAAACAGATTATTATTGTATTAGTTACTATTAAAGGGCTGGTTGTCTATGGAATACAAATACGGCAAGAGCACTCATCCCCTGGAACTGGATGATTCCGATGATATGGACTCCCTGTTGGCGACGGACAGCGACATCGATCGCGCCTCTCGATCGCTCAAGGCCATGTCGCATCCGTTGCGTCTGAAGATCCTGTGCACCCTGGGAGAACAGGAAGTCAGTGTTCAGGATATTGTCGAACAGGTCGGCACCTCTCAGAGCAATATCTCCCAGCATCTGGCGATACTGCGCGACAAGGGCATCCTGGCTTCGCGCAAAGACGCCAACCGGGTCTACTACCGGGTAAGCGATTTTCGAACCCTTAAGCTGATCGGCATGATGCGGGAAGTCTTCTGTACTCACGCACTGCTCTGACACCTGCCGGACTGCCGCCCGAGCGGACGCGGACGCGGCGGTCCTTCCCATTCTCCGCCCGGCCCGGTCCTGTCTCAACGACATACCCCTCGCCATGTCATAACCCGGTCACAGACTCCCCGAGTCGTCCCGCACCGGCATCAAAGATATGGGACGAGGCCACCGAAGATCGGCCCATTTCGCACTATTTGGATATTTTTCAATGCCTTGGAATGACAAATGCCGCATCAGACTGCGTCATCTCCACACGACCGGCCTGAACAACAGGGCAATGCTCGCACATACCGGTTAACCATTGCGCCGCGCTGGGTTAAACTCCCGCCCCGACAACCTTACAGCAGCTGAAGAGGCTCCGCATGGAACAACTCATCGAATTTGCGATGAACCACTGGATATTGCACCTGTCATTCATCGTTGTGGCAGGCGTCCTGATCTACAACCTTTCCCTGGGGGACAAGGGTTCCGTGGAGCCCATCGCCGCCACCGACCTGATCAATCACCAGGAGGCCGTCATCGTGGATGTTCGCCCCGCCGCCGATTTCCACAAGGGGCATATCATCAATGCCATCAACATACCCGGTAACGGATTTGCCAATCAGATGGGGATACTCAGTAAATACAAGGACAAACCCATCATCGTCAGCTGCCGATCCGGTGCGCAATCCTCCAGCGCCTGTCAGCAGCTGAAAAAAGCCGGCTATGAACAGGTATACAATCTGAAAGGCGGTATACTGGCCTGGCAGAGTGCCAACCTTCCCATTACCCGTAAGAAAAAATAGTCTCATCGCATCAGGAAATATCATGACCGAAGACGCAGCCAAGCAAGAAGGGCAGAACCGTGAATTCGCCCTCCAACGCATCTACACCAAGGACCTCTCGTTCGAAACCCCCAACTCCCCGGCGGTCTTCCAGCAGGAGTGGAAACCGGAAACCGGTGTCAACCTGAACACGGAAGTCAGCAAGCTCTCCGACGAGGTCTTCGAGGTGACCCTGACCGTTACCGTTACCACCAAACTGGGCGAGCAGACCGCCTACCTGGCTGAAGTGAAGCAGGCCGGCATCTTCAGCGCAAAGGGTTTCAGCGACCAGGAGATGGGCCCTCTGCTGGGCGCCTACTGTCCGAACCAGCTGTTTCCTTATGTACGCGAAACCATCGCGGATCTGGTCATGAAAGGCAGCTTTCCACAGATGGTGCTGCAACCGGTCAACTTCGACCTGCTGTATGCACAACACCACCAGCAGCGGGTGCAGCAGGCACAACAGGCCCAGCAAGACGAACCTAAGCACTAGTGAACCAGACCTCGGACAAAACCATCGCCGTACTGGGCGCCGGATCCTGGGGAACGGCGCTGGCCATTCTGCTCAGCAGTAACGGCCACCGGGTACGGTTATGGGGACACCTCAAGGAAGAGGTCGACGCACTCAGTCAGGCGCGGGAAAACCAGCACTACCTTCCCGGCATTCCGTTTCCCGAGTCACTCCAGGCGGAATCGGACCTGGAACAGGCCCTGCAGGGGGTCACAGAGATCCTCATTGCGGTACCCAGCCACGCCTTCCATGCCGTGACCCGGGCAATCCAGCCGATGGTCGGCCATAGACCCGGTATCGCCTGGGCCACCAAAGGCCTGGAACCGGGCAGCCAGCGCTTGCTCAGCGAGGTGGCCGCGGAGCAGCTGCCGGGTCATGACCTGGCCGTCCTCTCCGGCCCCACCTTCGCCCGGGAAGTGGCTCAGGGCCTGCCCACCGCGATCACCGTCGCCGCCAACACCCCGACACACGCCGAGCGTATCGCCAGCCTGTTGCATGCCCCCTGGTTCCGTGCCTATACCAGCGATGATCTGGTCGGGGTACAGGTCGGAGGGGCCAGCAAGAACGTACTCGCCATTGCCGCCGGTATCGCCGACGGACTTGGTTTCGGCGCCAACACCCGTGCCGCACTGATCACCCGGGGTCTGACCGAGATCATGCGTCTGGGCCTGCAGCTCGGCGGCAAGGCGGAAACCTTCATGGGACTGGCGGGACTCGGGGATCTGCTGCTGACCTGCACCGACAACCAGTCGCGCAACCGCCGCATGGGCCTGGCTTTGGCTGAAGGGCTCAGCCTGAGCGAAGGCCTGGCGCGGATCGACCAGGAGGTGGAAGGGGTGCATGCCGCCCAGGAGATTCACGATCTGGCCAGGCGCCGCGGGGTGGATATGCCCATCTCCGAACAGGTTTATCAGGTACTCTACAAGGGACTCGAACCGGAGACCGCGGTACGCAATCTGCTGGAACGGAGTCAGAAAGCGGAAGGGGTTTTAACTCACTGATGGGGATATCGACGAAATCTCTGTTCCTTCGGCATTCTCAGTTATTCGACACCTTGTAGCTGTAACCAGAGTGGCCATCCCGTGTCACGCCATGGGTGATTGAATTGCTGCCTCAAACACTGTGCTGCAAGTTTTCGAATCGGTTGATTGCCCGTTTTGAACAGCAAGACTAAATTTTCTTCATTCTGGGGAAGCCCGCCCAAATACACTTCATCTCTTTGATAACATTCCCGATACGCATACCACCACTGCTCCAAAGAATCCGGACAGGGCATTGGGAGATCATCCTCCCAGTCACTGATGAAGGGGTCTAATTTTCGACGCTGCTTTAGTGATTTCAAATCACTGGCATGACAGCTATCAGAAGAAGCGCTGGTATCGAGGTCATGCAGTTCAAGATCAACCCCGGTTAACAGGGTGAAGACCTCTCCTGCTGCGCGAGATGTCTCTTCATTTGCCACATAGGGAAATATTCTTACGATTTCATGGGCCAGCCCAGAGACACCCACGGCATAAAGTTTACTCCTTAATGGCGCATCGATGTTATCCCACAAACTCTTCAGCCATTCTGTTTTATAATAAACATCGGGGGCAAAGTAAAAGATCAATGAAAGCGCTTCAAGCATATGGACATTTGTATGCAAAGCATATTTTGCGAGTGACTTGTAACCTCTGGGATCACCGAGTAAACAACCGGCACGGGCCGCGGAGAAGGCTACTGTCAGCTGTGGGCTCTGATAATATCTCTGTACCAGCGCCAATCCGTTTAGGTCTCCATGCTCACCGAGATATCCCAACAGACGGGATAGCATGAGGGGATCGCTCGACCGTTGGATTTCATCGATGAGGTCCTCTGATAGCGTAAAACCCAACGCATTCGCGACTGCCAGATAGGTTGCATACCCGTAGTGACAGCCTTGCTGAAACAATCGTCCCGCCTGATATTCCAGATATTCCTGGCCGGCACCACACCAATACCACGCATCCGTGAGCTCTCTCTGGTACACCGATTGATCGGTATGTTGGATTGTGTGTATCTGCAGGTTGAGTTCAGAAATCTGATAGCGGTGCGCCAGCACTCCCAGGATAAACCGACTTCCCCAATCACTTGGGTCGATCTTTTCGATGATTGGAAAGCCGCTTTGATAAGCTATGTCTACCGCGTCCGTATAGGCCGCCAACTTCCGGGTCTGGCCCTCAAAATCATCGATACGAAAGCGTGCATGCCGCTTGCCCAGATCATATAGATACCATGAGAATGGGGTATCTCGAGCGAGTTGCTTAAGCATCAGTGGCGCAGCGGTCACGTCTGTATTTCCCAGCGTTCTATGGCAATGGCCGCTCGCTTGTCGTCATCATCACTCAGTAAACAAAGCGCCCTTGTGCCCGGTGCATAGCTTTTCTCAAAGGCAAAGTGCGCCATCAACAACATGATCAATCCGATCGCAGATCCAACCTCGCCAACATATTCAGCAGGATGCCACAGCGGCCAGGTTTCCCGCTTTTCTTGCAGTATCTGTATCGAAGTCAGCGCCACCTCTTTAAACGAATACAACTCGCCACTCGCATTTGATATGCGAAAATCAAAATCACTGGCTTTCAACCCGGTGTCATTGAGTACCTCTAAGACCGCAGAGGTCATTCCTTTGCCAGTCAACGCTTCATCTGAACCGAATGAACCGGATTCGCTTCCATACCCCAGGCCAGTGATACAGGTCGCCGTTGAATTGGGATTGTGCTGACGTAGAATCAAGCCCGCCCCTGCCTCACCCGGAATGAACCCATCAGAGTTATTCTCACTCAATAATCTGGACAGGCCATATTCATAGTCATACTTTGTTATACGTCTAGCATTCAATAAAGTGTCGATGCCAATTAGCATAACTTCCTCAATTCCCGTACTGATAAGCTTCCGTGTACTGATCAGGGCATCTACAACAGAACAGTGATCCGTATAGTAAAACAGGGAGTCTTTGGATATTGTTTGGATATCTAAATATTTGACGATTTGATCATTAAATGCCTCATGAAAATTGTTCGAAGGCAGATTGTCAATCGATGGCAGACAAAATATGATCACGATATTCTCCAGGTCTATCTGCCGCTTCGACTGGAGCTCTTCAATCACAAGCGCGGCGATTCTGGAATACCGGGCAACTCCATAATAGTCCTCTGCTTCAGCAATGCCGGCCCCCAACAACGCAGCGCCACTTTCCTGATTGATAAAATCCGTCTGCCTGAAATTGTTATATCCACAACGCATGAGTGCGGCATTCCACTCTGCCCCAACACCCATACTGGAACACATAGCCAACGCTTCTATTTCCATCGGGTAGATCATAACGCTTCAAGATACCGAGTGTTGGACTGCACTACTTCTTTTTGTCCATCATAGTCTTAATCAGATCATACAGGGACGGCTCCCCCGGAGCCTGCTGCTTCCTCTCTCGATACGCCAGTTTGTGCCAACCCGAATCGTTGTGATAACTGATCTCGCTGCTCGCACTGGCACACACCAGGACATCCTCAAACGAATCCATAAAACCAAAAGTACCCGGGGAATTTTTGGCGATATTTGCCTTGCTTATGCGGTTGTCACTGACTTCAAATAGGCCATGTTCCGTACTTACATAAACTCGATCCCTATACCATGCGATATCTTCAAATAGTTCATCTGTCTCAGATTGAGTGATCACCTTCCACCGACTGGCCCGCCCTTTCAGCACAGTTCCTTGGTTTGTTGTTACATATACAAATCCGTCAAGAGCGCAGCATAACTGATGCAGCCTTGCATTTGTGGGTATGTCAATTCGATTCCAGGCTTCTCCATCAAAATTCCACATATCACCATGTCCACCCGTTGCATAGAGATCTGTGTCTGAAAATCCATCGATATTATCAAAGCCATGATGAAACAACATATTGTTACCAGATCCCATATAATCGATTCTTGGAATCCCCTGTTGCAGCAAGATCCATTGTTCGGCGCTCTCCCTTTTCCACACCTCCCGCGTCGTTGCAACCGCATAAGCGTGACCGCCTTTGACACCCTTGAGCATCCTGAAAGAGGCCTTGATATCCCCAGGACGTGTTGGTATTTGCTCTATACCTATCGAACCGAAATCATCCAGTGTAATAATGGATGCATCCGTTTCCCTGCCAAAGACCCATACAGGGCTGGGCCTCTCTACAAACCCCCCTTCAACGCCATCAGTATAACCCAGTGAAATCATTGACCATTGTCGCTTGAGGTCTTTTTCTATGTCACAAAACAAAAGATAGCTTTCAGTGGGTTCCCATGCATCATCGACTTTGATGCGATAGCCGATAAAATTAAACTCATGTGAGTTTTTAACATGAACACTACCTATGCTGACCCCTTCCAGTACCGAGAGATCCAAATTGTCCTGCAGCATACCCAACCTCAATTCACCCTATTTACAATATTCTTCTTCTTTATAAATTGTTCGATCCATTCCATTGGAACGGTTCAGTTCCGTGTCCAATTTCTGACTGCAGGTCTTTTTCATAAATTCGTTGAGTTGTTGCTTGATACACTCTTTCGAACACCCTGAAACAACCCCTAAATTTCCGGGAGATGGTTTATTGAATGTATCCACGAAGGCTTCGGAAACTGCAATTCTGACATTTTTGTAGGTAACCGGCAGGCTTGACCTTAAATATTTCTCCAAATTGTTTTTACTATTCTCATGTATGCGCTTATGGGAACCGATCGTCTGCCGAACGCCTTCGACACATACGGTCGGTGCTTTATCATGATCATACCTATTACAACCTGAAATATTGCTGACCGTGCTTTCCCCCCTGTCTTTTTGAAACATGGCATTGGGTATCAGATGATGAGCTGTCTGGCCAGGACAACAGCCCTGGTTTGAAAATAGCGCCATAGGCATTTTTGACTCCTTGTATGGCTCTAGCAAGCAGCGTCGTTTTCTAAGGCATTTTTTTGTTTGCATGCAGTTTTCAACGACTCGTTCGATATCCTCCGTTGAGGCATTCTCATAATTTTTTATTATATTTTCCATGCTATTGATGCTTTCCAACAGTTGACTGGTATTCCTGTAAATCGCACCTAGTGTTCTTCCTATTTCCTCTACAATGTCCTTATATCTTTCATATCTCATTAACTCTTTAATATATTTATATATTCTCTTCGGGAGCTTAAAATATTTTACGGGTGTTTTTATAGGAATCAGATCCGTAATGTCGACATCCAATATTTCTGCATTTTCCAGAATCATTTTAAAATTTTTCATTGTCCATACTTCGTCTGTAAAGTATTTAAATGACTTCTCGATATTTTTCTTTAGGCTGGTAAGGCATTCTATTTGTTTTTTTGGGTCAAGCCCCGGTTTGAATAATGCACAGGGAAAGCATTGTTCTAACTTCCAGCTGTCATCTAATAGAAGAAATTTGGCTTTTCTTTTTTTTGACAAAAAGTTTTTAATCGATTTTCTCAGCTTTCCTTTTTTTCTTATCGCATCTTTATCCGTATTTTTGTTTTCCTTTGACTTGTATCTTCCGTCACCGCATCGCGCTCTGGCAATACAATCCACACATTCATTTTTTTTAAAATTTCCACAAGCCTTCTCAATTTCCACACAGTCGTTAAAACATTGTTTCGAAGGCTTGTTCCCAGAACGATTCGTATATACCCAGACTGAAGTATTCCCAGGCTGGGAACCATGATTGTGGGTCATCAAGTCCGAATGGCGGCAGACATTAAATCCTTCCACTTTGATATCCATGGACCAACTTGAGAAATAGGCCTTGCCTTTCTTGACCCCGCTCATCAATCCTTTGGCAAAATCAGCGGCTTCATTTCCATAACTGGTTTTAAAGTATGATTGGTCCTTGAGCATGATGGGCTTGCCCGCTATGAACACGGTTTTTGAACCATTCGCGGTATCTTTGGAATATGCGCTATTTGAGAACGGAATAACGATCGGTCCTGATGGCGGGGCGGGGTATGTCCAGCAGGGATCCGGAAAAGCGGCCACTGATTTTCCATCGAATGCCTTGCAGGCTACTGACAGGCCATTAGAAAATACCGTGGCTTCTACCATACTTTCTACCCGTTCATCTCAGTGTCTCGGACTATGGTAATTCAGCAACTTAAGATCCAAGTAGGGAATATCATGATCCACCGCATACTTCCAAGCTTGACTATTTTTGCCGACGATTATGTTGTCGATCTCACGTATCGAATATCTGTACAAAAAATACGATCGCCATATCAGTTGAATTTGTCCTCGTGGCGGATTGATGATTAATGTGTCTATTTTGGGTTGCTCATGGATCTCTCGGCCATCGCGCATTCGACCGGAAAGTTGCATTGCTATTTCAGGGATACGAATCCACACCTCCGGCTCTTCCGTCAGATTGATCAATCCTATTTCTTCACCACCCATTAGCTTGTCAAACTGCTGATCCTCCGGGGCGCACTGATAAAATCGTTCATCAAAATCGTCAGGTAAAAACGGTCTTTTATGCTTGAACCAGTCTTCATCAAAGGTTCCCGCATAGCGACAGCGCGGAGTCCAGTTACGTGCTATGGGCCCAAAACCGCAGACAGTCAATATATCCTTCGGAATTTGACTTTTTTTGTTGCTACACGATTCAATTCTAGGTAGCGGACTGTTGTTGATCACTTCATCCGATACTGATTCATCATAAAAGCCCGTTCCGACCGGATTGTCCGTTACGGTATTGTTAAGCTTTTTCGATACGTCTTCTTCGCTCCCACCCCAGGCATTTTCATAAATAATGCTGGTTTTCTCTACCGGTGACATATGGTTAATTTCCCAACCGATTTGGGTTTTTTTCCAACGTCGCTCACCCCAAATGCGGAAAGTTTTTATACGCCCCTCAACAACTAATCCAACGTCGATCGAAGGACTCGCTTCTCCTGGCTTCAATTGAGCGGAAGCATCAACAAGAATCACATCACATTTATGCTTCATTGGAGCGAATTCACTCTCCAACAGCAGCGAACTCTTACCAGGCTCGCCTATGTACGAGTCGCTCTCTATTATCGGCTGCTGTGATTCTGCTATTTTCAGTGTTTTCCCTGTACGTGAGAAATCGAATGTGGCTTTTGCAACCACGACTATGCACGGATTTCCACTCTTCAGTATGCCCGCAGAATATTCCGCTGCAAATGGGGTTGTGTTAATCAATTCCATATTAATTAATCGACACTGATGCCCCCTTGATGCGATAAGGGCCGTACGCCTGTGTATCGATATACAAACCCTGAATAATTATGTGGCCGTCTTTTCTCAGTTCTATTCTCGACTCACCACAACGAATCACCACTGATGATTCTCCAAACTCGATAGGGTCTACTATTTCCACGTCAAACTCGGGTTGTAAAAACCCTGTGATGATCGGCTTTTCCGGATCACCATTCTCAAAGACCAAGGTACACTGCCGACCCACTTTTGACCTGTCTGTCTTTATGACAGACCTTGCAGAAACCGGCTTGGACGGACCCTTCTTGTCCCATATGACCATGGGGACATTTTCATTGTTCAGCTCCACAATGATTCCGATCACCACCTCAGGGAGATGAAAACGGTCTTCATCGGATGGACTTTCCTGCCGTTCTGAATTCACTGTAAGTGATTTCAGATTAAATACACGTTTCATTATCGGTTTACACTTCCATTTTTTATCTTGTTGGGTTAATTATTTTTCAGTATGTGTTTTCCCTTCAGTACGATGTCACCTTTTGCGGAGTTAAATATTTCACAACTCGCTTTTACTGAAATATCGGATCCATTCAATGTAACCGTACCATCGGATTTCATTACAAGAACACTATCACCCGTTTTTAAGGTAATACTGTCTTTCGCTTCCAGAATAAACTCTTTCCCAACCTTAACCGTTTTTGAATGTCCCACCGTTTCGTCTTGTCCCAGTACAACCGTGGTACTCATTTCCGCACCGACCGTCGTTTGATACAGCCCTCCGATGGACAGTGCCTTCGCAAGTAGAATACTTTCAGCTTTACCCATCATGATCGTTTCAACCTTGTTACCCGTGATCGTTACGTTGCGATTACCTCCTATGCTGATTGTTTCATTGTTATCCACCCGTTCTATGCGATTTTTATGAATGGTGATGGTTTCATTGAAATCTACGGTTTCATTGCGATTTTTATGTACGACGGTGGTTTCGTTTCCATCGATGATCTTCTCCCTGTCGTTTCCGACCCATTTCTTTTCGTCATTTTCAACCTCGGTCAACTGGTCTTTTTCCGCATGCAGCCACAGCTGTTCCTCACCCTTTTTATCCTCAAAACGAATCGCATTGGCATTTGATACAGCACCCTGCTTCGTTGAACGGCTCAGGATTCCGGATTGAGTCTGATTTGCCGGAAGATCCCATGGCGGCATCTGCTCGGCATTGTAGACACGGCCGGTGATGATCGGCTTATCCGGATCGCCTTCCAAAAAGTCAACGATCACCTCTTGACCGATACGCGGGATATGCATCCCGCCCCAGTTCTTTCCCGCCCACAGCTGTGCGACACGCACCCAACATGAGCTGTTTTCGTCCGATTTTCCGTACCGGTCCCAGTGAAACTGCACCTTCACCCGACCGTATTTGTCGCAATGGATCTCATCCCCAGCCGGGCCGACCACCACGGCGGTCTGTGGTCCCTCCACGGTAGGCTTCTCTGTTGTTCGCAGGCTACGATACGCCTGTCTGCTCGGGATCGTGGTGAATTCGCACAAACAGGTTTCGCCCAGACTGAGCAAATTACTACCCAGATAGGGATCAGCCAGCAGTTCGTATCGTGCATCGATCACCAGATATTCCCGGTTTTGATCGTTTCTCGGGTGTCCTGTCAGAGTGAACAGCCCCCCGACCGTCAGATGGCGAATATCGCCTTCACCCTGCATTCGTTCATGTTGCCCCTGCACCTCTTCTATGCGATGTCGAGCCTGTGTTTCCCCTTCTTCCGCTTGCCCATAACACCCGGGGAAATCGAACACCTCGTACCGCCCATGGGGATGATCGCGTCCCATGGGGGCGCAGGCCGTTAGATCAGCACGGGGTTTTGTAAAATCATAGTCAGTGTGAGCATAGGAGCCGGATTGCACGGTCTTGCTTATCGTCCAGCGTCGTACCGTGTCCCGCCCTCGTTGTCCGCCATGGCCTTGTTCGGGAAAAAAGGCAAGAAACGGACCCTTGTCGAGCGGATCGTGGGCGCTGTAACTGTCGCATAGGACCAGCGTGTGCTTTCCCTGAGTGTGTTTGAACGAATAGTAAATCCCTTCCTCTTCCATCAATCGACTGACAAAATTGAAGTCACTCTCCCGGTACTGAACGCAATATTCCCTGGTACGATAACTACCGCTCAAACGCAGTGCATAGTCCGTGAAACCGTTTTCATCGAAAATTTCACGCAGGATCTGGGGCACCGTGAGATTCTGAAATATGCGGCAATCCCGGGTAAGGGTAAGAAACCAGGGCCAGGGTCGCAGTATCGCCTGATAGTGAAACAGATCGCCCCGCACACCCACTTGTGAGAAATTCGTGACATGGGCGTTGAATACGCGTGTCCCACCCTGAGTCAGTCCCAGTTCAACATCGACCCTCTGTCCCAGTAGAGATTCCAGGGGGATGGCATCGTCTTCGCTCAGGAGTTCTACCTGATATTCAAACAGCTGGCTTAAGGCTTCATGGGTTCGGAGTTGATAGAGCAACAGCCGGTCACGCCCCAAGGGCGTTTTGATACGCAGTTGTCGTTGCGCCTGTGTGATGGTCATCGCGGCGCACTTGCGGACGGCATGGCGGCGTCGCCTGCCCAGGAGGTCTGTCTATGCCGATTGAGTGCGTTCACCCTGCACGGCAACGTCGGGATCACTTCTCCACGGGTCATCTTGCCTGCTCCCTATGCAAAGAAACCTTGGAAGAGACCTTAGAGAATCACTCAACAGAGAGGCATGCGCAAGAATAAAATTCCTCAAACAGGTTTCAAATTCTTGATTCCGAGCACAGTTTCGCCAATTGAGGGGTCAGATTCCATCCACAAAATCCCATTGACGCCAGGCTTCATACAGGATCACCGCAACCGAATTGGACAGATTCAGGCTACGGCTCTGCGGCCACATTGGGATCCGGATGCACTGCTCGACTGGCACCGCGTCCAGAACCTCTGCCGGCAAACCCCGGCTTTCAGGTCCGAATAACAGGGCGTCGCCAGGCCGGTAGGCTACCTCGGCGTAGTGCTTTCGGCCCTTGGTGGAGCAGGCGAACAACCGTGTCGGTTTTACCTGTTCGAGAAACCCGTCCAGGGAATCGTATTCCTTAACATCGGCCCATTCCCTATAGTCAAGACCGGCGCGGCGCAACCGTTTGTCGTCCAGTTCGAATCCCAGGGGGTGAATCAAGTGCAATTTGCTGCCACTATTGGCACACAGGCGTATGATATTGCCTGTATTCGGCGGGATTTCCGGTTCGAAGAGCACCACATGAAACATCCCATCAACCCTGAACAGAGCGTAGAACAAGATTCATGAGCAGTAACAGTCCCGCGACCTTGAAAACCGAATTCTGCGGCATGTCTTTCAATACTCCCATTGTGCTGCTGTCCGGCTGTGTCGGTTTCGGGGAAGAGTACACAAGGGTCAATGGCTTTAGCAATCGGGATGTGGGCGGGGTCTGCCTCAAGGGCACTACCCTGGAACCCCGCCTCGGCAATCCGCCCCACCGGATCTATGAAACACCCCAGGGGATGCTCAACGCGATCGGCCTGCAGAATCCCGGCGTGGAGCACGTCATCAAGAAGATCCTGCCCGGCCTGGATTTCACCGAAACCCGCTTCATCGCTAATGTGTCCGGCTCCACCATCGAAGAATACGAAGAGGTCACGCGGCGTTTCGACGATTCGCCCATCGACGCCATCGAGATCAACATCTCCTGCCCCAACGTCAAGGAAGGCGGCGTGGCCTTCGGCAATGATCCGGCCATGTCCGCGCGGGTGGTCGAGGTGTGCCGCAAGGCGACCCGTAAGCCGCTGATCACCAAACTTTCGCCCAATCAGACCGACATCGCCGGCAATGCCCGGGGCTGCATCGAGGCGGGCACCGATGCCTTCTCAGTCATCAACACCCTGATGGGCATGGCCATCGATATCGAAAGCCGACAGCCGATCATCGGCAACAACCAGGGGGGACTCTCCGGTCCGGCCATCAAGCCCGTGGCCCTGCTCAAGGTGCATCAGGTCCACCAGGTGTGCAAACACCACCAGATTCCGATCATAGGACAGGGCGGAATTGCCTCGGCGGAGGATGCCCTGGAATTCATCATCGCCGGCGCCAGCGCCGTGGGCGTGGGAACTGCGCTGTTCTACAACCCACTGATCTGTAAATCCATCAATGAAGGGATTCTGAACTATCTCGAGAGACATCGGCTGACCCGTATCGATCAACTCACTGGGACGCTCGAGCTGCACCCGCCGCGTCCCACCAAGTGCGGCTGCTGATCCCATAAGTAAGGGAACTATTGCATACCATGACACACCCGACACCAGAACTACTGAAAAAATTCGAACCCCTGCAGCCTCTCAGCGACATTCAGCTGGAATTGCTGGGCCGTTCTCTCAAGATCTACTCCGCGGGTCGAGGTCTGACCATTCTCAAACAGGGGGACAATACCGAGTTCAGCCTGTTCCTGTTGAAGGGCCGCCTGCGCCTGCAATCCAGCGATGGCCGAGTCTCAGAGATCACCGAGGATTCCCCCCAGGCGCGCAGCGCCATCGCCAACCTGATTCCCCGGCGCTACAACGTGGAGTGCCTCACGCCCACCGAGTACCTGATGATCGATAACGCGTTGCTGAACGGACTGCTCGGCAAGGAGGAGGGCATTCAGGCCATGGAACTGGATTACGAACCCACAACCCAGGGATTCGACAAGGACATGGCGGAGAATCGCCTCACAGAAGCCCTGATCACCGATCTCAACAATGACTGCCTGGTGCTGCCCAGTCTGCCGGACGTGGCGGTGCGGGTCGGACGCGCCATGCGCGACGAGACCACCAACGCGCGCACCCTGGCGAATATCGTACAGACCGACCCGGCGATCACCACGAAACTGATCCGCGCGGCCAATAGTCCGCTCTACGCCGGAGTGACCCCGGTCGATTCCTGTCCGGCCGCAATTGTCCGGCTGGGCGCCGACACCACCCACAAGCTGGTGCTCACCTTTGCCCTGCGAGAACTGTTCAACACCCGTTCCCAGGTGCTCAAGCAGCTGATGCAGACACTGCTGCAGCACAGTGTCAAGGTCAGCGCCCTGTGTTACGTAATGGCCAAGGTCTCGCAGAAATTCAACCCGGAGCATGCCCTGCTGGCCGGTCTGCTGCACGACATCGGCAATGTGGCCATTCTCAGCTACGCGGAGCGTTTTCCGGAAGTGGCGAATGACGATGAAAAGCTGCAACAGGTCATGGCGGATATGCGCGGCCGAATCGGCAGTGTGATTCTGCGCGACTGGGGGTTTATCGAGGACCTGATACTCGTAACCCAGGAGGCGGAAAACTGGTTTCGCGAACACGAGGGGGATGCCGACTATGCCGACCTGGTGATCGTCGCCCAACTCCACGCCTACATCGGTACACCGGAGATGGGAACTCTGCCCACCCTTGATCAGGTACCCGCCCTGCAAAAACTCAATCTGGGAGAACTCTCTCCCAAGCTCAGTCTGAAGATTCTCGACAAGGCGGAAGAGAAGATCGCCCACGCCGAGGCGATGCTCAGGGCGTGACGAACCACGCTCGCATGGACCGGAGCGTGGCTGGCTGACGACCCATTCCGCCCCACCTGGGAGCCGTTTCAGGCGCCCAGTTTACGCATCGCGACATCATCCCGCACAGGGTCTTTAACCACCCCGGCATCGCAAATGGTGCAGTTCTTACCGGCTCTCTTTGCCTGATAGAGCGCGGCGTCCGCACGGGCCATGGCGACATCCACCGTCCGGTCCGAACCTCGCAGCTGCGCCACACCGATACTCACGGTGTAGACAATCTCGAGATCATTGACCATAACCCGGGCGCTGGAGATCATGCCACACAACCGGTCAGCGATCCGGCAGGCCAGCGGAATCGAAGTATCCGATAGCAACAGACCGAATTCCTCACCGCCCAGACGTCCGATTCGGTCGCTGGAGCGGGTAATTTCGTTCATCGCCCGGGCAAAATGTTTCAGCACCGCATCACCCACGGAGTGGCCGTATTGGTCGTTGATGCCCTTGAAATCGTCCAGGTCCAGCATCAGCACAGCAGCTTCCCGCTCCGGTAGATGACGGATACGGCTGTGCTCCAGCTCGAGCTCCTTGAGGAACTGGCGCCGATTATGCAAACCCGTCAGGGAATCCGTGGTTGCCTGGATACGCAACTCCTGCTCCAGCCTGATACGATCGGAGTTGTCTCGGAAAATCACCACCACACCTTCGCGCTCGTCCTCACCCCCCACCGGGGTGATCGTCAGGTGAACCGGGATACCCGATCCATCCTTGCAGATGAAGTGATCGTCCAGGTGACGGACCTTACCATCCTCATAGGTCTGAATGATCGGACATTCACTCGGCAGTATCGGGGTTCCGTCCTTGCGACTGTGGTGAAACAGCTGGTGCAGATCCTCTCCCAGCACCTCCTCTTCGATATATCCCAGCATCAGCAGTGCCGCGGGATTGATGAAGATACAGGTCTGCGAGGCGTCCAGTTCAAACACCCCGTCACCCAGCGCGGCCAGCAGGCGCATTTGCTCCTCGGACTGATGCAGCACCCGCAGTCGCTCCTGTTTCAGGCGGTGGTTGAGTTTCCATAGCCACAACATCAGCAACAGGATCACGCCACCCATTACTCCGGCGGCGGTGAGCAGGTTGCTGTATTTACTGACCACATCGGAGGCCGTGAACTCGGGGGTTCCGTCATAGGGAGGCAGCCTCAACGATTGCAACAGAACCCGTACCGATTCGTAATCCTGAGGAATCGTGTAGCCATGGATCCCGATGCGATGCGCCACTTCACCGTCATGGGGTAATGCCAGCAACGCTGCGGCGACCCGCCGGGCCAGATCCGAATCGGCATGAGGCATGGCCGCAAACGGCCATTCCGGATAGAGTTGAGTGGAAAGCAGGAAAGGGAAGCCCAGATCCGATTGCGGATTGAGAATCTTCAGACGGGTGATATCCAGTAACCCTTCACTGACCATCGCTTCCAACACCCCGGTGCGGGCGAATCCGGCATCGGCCTCGCCGTCGAGCACCCGCTGTACCGTGGCGTCATGGGGCATCCCGGTTTCGAGCAGATGCACATCCCCGGGTAGCGACAGGCCGAGACGTTTCAGCTCCATTGCCTGAGCCTGGAACCCACCCAGGGAGCCCTTGAATACAGCCGCTACCGTCTTGCCCTTCAAATCCTCCAGACTCATGATGTCGGATCGGCTGGCCAGGCTGAAAATGACACCCCCAAAGCCGGAGATCGGATGGCCCTGCTCGATGGGTATCAGGGTGGCCAGGGGCGATGAGAGCCCATTGCGAAAGGTCATTTGCACATAATGAGCCGGATTGGTCATGACGAACTCGATCCGGTTCTTGGCGATGGCCTCCTCCAGTTCCGCATAATTCATGACTTCCAATTCGATCGTCGGCGCCCCCAGATAGCGGTTGAGATAGTCAACCAGGGGATGCCAGGCCTGAAGCACTTCCTGTTTGGGACGGAACGCAAGAATGGCGAGTTTTGAGGACTTTGGCGGCAGGCTAGCCAAAACTGTTTGAGACAGAATGAGCAGGCAGATCATCAGGATCGCCCCAACAGGAGGAAAACGAAGTCTTAAATCCACGACCGACGCACCCGACTCGTAAGGTTCAGACCGACGGGAACCCAGTACCTAGCTGGCTGAGACATCCCTTATCCGCCGACCCCATTTTCTTCCCTGCAGGGTCAATCACAGCACAAAGATTATTGGAAAACAAATCCACTAAGTCTCGGATTCGGCTCGTTGGAAATCCGCGAGACGGGGTTCGAGATGTCGCATAGTGGTCCCGGTTTCCCGGCGGCGACCCGGCCCTCCTTGGGTTAGCCGGGTCGCGAGCCTTCGTGGGACAGTCCGTTCCAGGGGCCGGTTGCTTAGAAATTCACGGTTAAACCGGCCGTGTAGGTGCGTCCCTGGTTGACCACGATGGAGATGTCATTCTCATCGTATTGGCCGTCATACGCGTCGTAAACGCCGTCATTGTCGCTGTCCACCGTTTTTGAATCTCCGGTGCCGCCGCGGGCGGTGTTGTAGTAGTCTTCGTCGAACAGGTTGTCCACCCGGGCGAAGAAAGACCAGTTGGATTTGCCGAACGCCCGATCGTAGTTCACCAGGAGATTGAAGGTCTCGTGTCCGTCCACCTCGACCTCGTTGATCTCGTCGACATAGTAGGATGAGGTGGCATCCATTTCGCCGGTCACACTCCAGTGCGTGGCCAATTTGTAGCTCAGGCCCAGATTGAGGTGATGCTTCGGTGTCCTGGGCACCGTGTTGCCCTCATTGTCGTAGTGCTCGACACAGTAGCTGTTGTTGGGATCGAGATCCGCGCAATCCACCAGGCCGTTGCGCCCGTAACGGTTGCCCAGCAGCAGGTTGAAATTGTCGTACTGGGTGTACTTGGCATCCAGATAGGTGTAGGCCACATTCCAGCTGAGGGTCGGGGAAAAGGCACTGCTCAAGGCGACTTCCAGACCTCGGTTTCGCATACCGCCGATGTTGTCATAGTACTCGGTCGTACCATCGGATTCCGAGTACTGGCCGGAGGTGCTCATGATGTAGTCCTTGCGGTTGATCTGGAAGATCGCCACATCCAGGTCCGCTTCGGCGCCGAACAGCTCGGCCTTGGTGCGATATCCGATCTCCAGGTTGATCGCGTGCTCCGGCTCCAGGTCCGGATTGCTGGCGGTATCCCCCGTGGGACTGATATCGCCGGCGAACAGCTGATTCACCGAGGGGGCACGGAAGCCTGTGGAGACATTCGCGTACAGATCCTGATTCTTCGCCAGAGCATAGTTCGAACCCACCCGCCAGGAGGCGACCTTGAAGGTCTTGTTCAGATCGAGGTCGCTCATGTTCGAGTGATAGTCGTACTCGATGCGGTCATAGCGGCCGTTCAGGGTAATCACCCAGGGTTGAGTCAGACGAAATTTGGTTTCGCCGTAGACCGCCTGCACGGACTCATCCGTGGTGTCGTCCGAGAGCGGATCCCCCGCGCTGGCGGTGAGCGTGCCCCGGCGATCGAACTGGTCCTTCGCCGCCTCCACGTTGTTCTCGTATGTGTTGGCGCGGAGATCCGCCGCCAGAAGCCAGGCGAAGTTGGCGCCACCGGCGCGGTATTCCGACTTCAGTCCACGCTGTACCTGTTCATAGAGATTGAGATTTTCATACTGCCTGGGATCCACACTGTTGGGCTTGGAGTAGAACTCGGTTTCGTCGCCGTAACTGTAAACATTGACCATCAGGTTGGTACTGTCATCAAAGTCCTTGGAGTAGGTGAGGAAGTATTTCGCCAGCTCCACATCGTAGTGGTTGGAGTAGTCGTTGTAGCTGTAGATGTCCTCGCTCTTGGGATCATTTTCAGCGGCCTCAACCCCGCGCACCGCGCCGTGGCTGTTTTTTTCCCGATCCGACATCTCCAAACCAACCGAAAGATCACTGCTGTCGTCCAGGTAGTACATCAACTTGCCGTTGAGATACTCCGCGGTGGATGCGGAATCGTCCCAGTAACCGTCCGTGTGACGCCGTGAAACCTGTATATGACCATTTGCGGACTCGGTGGAGAATCCCGCCCGCGCGAGGGCTTTCTCGTAGCCGAAGCTACCCGCCTCGGCGGCAAATGCGAAGCCGTCGTAACCCGCGCCGCGCTTAGTGGTGATGATGACCGCCCCCGACAGGGCGTCATCGCCAAACAGGTAGGAGGCGCCGCCCTTGATGACCTTGATCGATTCGATGTTGTCCAGATCGATGTTGACCCGGCCGGTCCGCTCGAACACCGGCACACCATCGATGACCACCGCAACACCCGGCTTTTCCCCCATGTAAACCTGGTTCTCAATACCGCGGATGTGAATCTTCAGGGAATCCCCCGCCTGAAGTTCGGTGGTGATGCCCGGGATGCTCTGCAGCATCTGCTGAATGTTTTCCGTATGCGCGTTGTCGATCTTTTCACCGCTGATTACGGCGATGTTAGACGCTTCGTCCCGCTTGTTTTCGAATTTGTCGTCGATCGTCGTCGACTCGACACGGATCACGTTGAGATCGTCGTCCGCAAGCAATGGCTGCGAGAATCCGACGATGGCCAGCGCCATGGCGCACGGTATGCGCGCCAACTCTGATACAACGCGTTTTGGCATGGAGTTTCCCCTTAATAACAAAGCTGTCCAAATCGAACGGACTCAGAGAGCACATCCCATGCCAGATCTTAAGATATTGATTAAACGTTGTTTTTTAACATATTTCCTGAATTATATTAGGGGATATGACACGAAAACCCGGTCAATTGCCACAATGCTCGGGTATATGCCGCTTACTGCGTCTTCTCACCACCCTGGCAACATCGTGGCATCGGTATATGCGTACCCTGGCGCTGATGATACCGATCCACCGAGGCCTGGATGCGTTTGAGCATTTCACTCACCGCACTCCCGGCGGCCTGGTTCAAACGTTCATTGAGCGCCTGCCAGGCATCCTCTTCTGTCTCCTCGCACGCCTCATATCGCTGCGTGGATGCATCCCGGTTATAGGCCTTTTCCAAGCGATGGTTGTCCGCGACATGAGCCTCTTCGTGCCGGGTGATCGCCTCGTGCCACTGACGGCGCTGACCACTGCACCCCGCGCCCATGCCGGAGTCCGGCTGCCAGTCGATGCGGGAACTGACGCTGTCCACGCTGAGCCGAATCCGCACCTGGGTAAAGGCGCAGGCGCGACCCTGCTCATCAGTCCGGTAACTGACCCGGTAACCGGTGTCCCGGGTTTCGACCCGCACATGGGTATTACCGGGTTGCCCGGGATGATATCCCGACTCATCCCACACGCCGTATTCTTCGATCCGCTCGAGCAGGTCCTGGCAATCACCGGTCACGATATTGTCTTCGCCGATCTCGATGGCCTGCACTCCGCAGGTGACGAGAGTTAACCCCAATGCCGCAAGCCGACATCGCATTGTTATGCTTCTGAATCCGTATGGTTGGTTTTCCATCAGGGGTGACCGGGTACTCCGGAGACGGGTTGCTTATAGAAACTTTCCGCGTATCCGGGCACCACTTCCCGTGAATGACCGCTGCCCACAGTCACGTCCCTATACCCAGTGTTTACGCCGGAACCAGGCGATCATGCCCAAGGCCACGCTCAACATCACCAGGCCCATCAGCCAAGGCCCGAACCAGGCACTCAAAAAGGGCATGTGGGTAAAATTCATACCGAACAGACCCGCCAGCAGATTCAGCGGTAGAAAAATCGCCGAGATGATGGTCAGGAACTGGAGGATGTCATTGGTTCGCTGGGTAGTGATTGAAAAATAGATCTGCAGCAGAGCATCGATGTCATGTTGCACCATCACCGCATGGTGATAGACCCGACGCAGATGTTCCTGAAGATCGTTATAGCGGACCTCCAGACTCACATCCATGGTCAGGCTGGTCTGCTCGCGCCAGGCCTTCAGGACATCCAACTGGGAATCGATCACGACTTCCAGACGCCTCAGTTGTCCCTGCAAACGGATCATGGCGTGCCAATCCACTTTTGCCCCGCCCTGACGCAACAACTGCTCCTGCCAGTCGATCAGCACCTCGGAGGTATCATCGCGGTGCTCGAGCAGGCCGTCGATGATCCGGTTGAGCAGCTGGTAGAGCAGCATCGCATTACTGGTGGGAAGATTACGCCCGTTGCCGCCGAGCAGGCGTTCATACTGGGATCGGAACAGGTCATGATGCTGCGGTCGTACCGTAATGATGACGTTCCCGGTGATCAGAAAGACGATCGGACAGGTGCGCGGAAACTCCGCCTGGCTATCCGAACAGATGGCGCGCATGATCAGAAGATCGTAATCCTCCGTGGCGTCGAAGTAGGGAGGGTGAGTGGCATTGAGGGTATCGTTGAGATGGCGTTCGTCGATACGAAATCCCAGGCAATGCTGCAGCTTGTCACTCCACTGCGGATCCTCGCGCAAGGCATCGATCCAGTAGAAACAGGATTCATCATCGGCAGAAACGCACTCGGCGCTCGGTTCGGGGGGGCGATCAAGTGCAAATTTCAGGATTTTCATGATCACCCCTGTCGCGGTTTTTTACCTGACACTCAGTCTCGTGCAGTGTCCTATACTAGAGCGTCCTCAACGAACACACCATAACAGACCATAGATCAACGATCCTGCACCTCAGATTCTTTGCGACAGCCCCTTTTTCACCCCTTCCTTGAACCGTCTCACCTTCTGTTCATCGCCGATATCCTGAACCAGGGCGTTGACCAGCGTCTTGACCTCATTGCCACTCAGCTTCGCGCCCATCGATTTCATATAGTCCTGACAGAGCAGTTTCGCGATGGGACCGAGAAACTCCATCGCTTCACCGGAAACCAAGTCGAAAACGCGCGCCCGGTCGAAGGTCATACCGGAGGCGGCCTCTTCCGCGGGAGCCGCGGCGGTGATCGAGGCAATGGCCTGGGGTGGAGTGGAGAAGCTGTGGGCTTCACGGGTATTGATGGTGCGCAGGATCTCCGGGGTGGTCGGTAACGTCTGCTTGCCGATCGCAAGTTTCAACAGAGGATTGAAGCTCATCCGACCGCGCTCGATTTCTCGGATCGCCTGCAGGGCCTCGACACCCCTGAGTTCGCCGAACGCCAACCAGCAGATCTCGCCATGATTCAGCACCATCCGCGCGGAAAGGCCGTTCTCCAGGTTGTAGAACACCGTGCCGCTGGATTTCTCCCGGCACAGGTTGACCAGCGCATGCATGAATCCGCGATGATCCAGCAAACCTCCGTCGACCATATCCTTCTCCCAGTGAAGCGAATGGGTTGCTTCTTGGATTCCCCCCGCAGCGCCCCGCTAGCGGGTGAATCGTTCCATTGCCAGGCGCACACTGCTGCCTAGCCGCTCCACCGCCCGTGCCAGATCACCCAATTCGTCACCCCGCGAGGTGTCGCTGATCTGGTAATCGAAATTTCCGCGGCTGATTGCATCCGCGGCAACCGTCAACTGACGGATCGGTCGGGTCAGCTGGCGCGCCACCAGGAAGGCCACGGCGACCACCAGGATCAGGGTCAACAGCATCAACAGGCGGGTCTGCTGATTGTAGGTCTGCAATGCGGCAAAAGCCTCGTCGTAGTCCTGCTGTACCAGCAGGATCCAGCCATGGCTGGTTTTTCGCATCTGCGAGAAGACCTTTTTGCCCGCTTCGTTGGTATAGATCATCGACTGTGCGTTATTCACCATCAGGGCGTTGTAACCGGGATGATCCAGCAGTTTGGTGCGCTCGGTGGTGTATTTTTCGTTGATGTGGGAGATCACCCGTCCATCCTGATCCAGCAGAATCGCGTAGCCGGTATCCCCAAAGCGGGTGGTGGCGATCTTATCGGAGATGTCCGCCAGCGACATGCCGATGGCGAGCACCCCTTTGATTCGCTTATGTTCATCCTTGATCGGGCTGGAGATGACCAGCGCCGGTTTTCCCGTGGTTTTGCTGATCAGCACCTGCTGGCCCAGGGACTGACCGCCCAGCACCTGACGGACATAGCGCCGGTCGCTGTAGTCTTTCAATTCCTTGTTGTCACTGCGGGAGATGTTCTGTCCATTGATATCCGTGGTGAAGGCGAGATAGACCCACCCGTAGGTGTCAACGATCGATTCAAGGGCCTTCTTCTGCCGCATGCCGTCCATGCTGATCATATCGGGCAGCTCCGCGTTCTGCTGCATCACCCGGGCATTCATATCGATCCAGCTTTCGACATAACTGCGCAACTGATCCGCCGTGGATGACAGCCGGTTGTCCACATCCTGGCTGATGGCGGTTTCGCTGGCCGCGTGACTGATATACCAGACCACAGCCAATGGGATTGCCGCCACAAGGATCATGACCAGCGTCAGTTTGAAAAAGATACCGAAACGAATCCGACGGTTCTCAGCCATTATTACCACTCCTGCCCTGATATATTCCGTTTATTTGTGTGTGAACTCGTCCCTCATACGGGGGACGATGATGATACGGTGTTGGAATTCACATCCGCTATCCATGGCCGTCAACCTGACTGAACCGCATCGCTCGAGGCTGGCTCAGGCTGCTCCGCCGGAATTGATGCACAGGAGGGTGAGAAAATCACAAGTGGGTTGCGAAAGATTTCAATCCATCGGGAAAACCGGGCATTGCGCCGCGACCTCGGCGGGCATGAGCACCGGCAACTCCTCCGAACGAGTGAGAGACTGATATACGACGACTGGCTCACTGTTATTGATAGTCTCCCTCCTATCGCTCCTCACTGTATCGCGGTTTCCCTACGCGCAACGATCCTGGATAGTATGACCGGCCGATTTTCCTGACCGGGGCATGGGAGACTCCAATTGAATCCCGGGTGGGGCTTCCCACCCTGCCTGAACCCTGGCAGAACCTGTCAACGGGGGAACATTTCACTATCCAAACCGGTCCGATGTCAATCAATCTTGATCGCAATGCCTCAGAGTGTGAAATCGAACAATGTTTATTTGTATCAGTGGATTAGCATCGCGTCGCCGTTGCTGAGCGCGCTACACTCTGCAGCCTCAACCGAAGGTTTACCCACACGGAGCAGTACGTTATGAAGCAAAAAGCCCTCGTTACGATTCTCACCGGACTGATGATTTCCGGCAGTACCCTGGCATCGGACAAGCCCCATTGGGGCTACACGGGAGCGGAAGGCCCCCAGCACTGGGGCGCCCTGTCACAGGACTACGGGGTCTGCGCAAGCGGACACAATCAGTCCCCCATCAACCTGACCGGGATGATTGATGGCAACCTGCCGGAGATGCAGGTCAGCTACCGCCAATTAGCCGGGGAGATCATCAATAACGGTCACAGCATCCAGGTCAACGCCCAACCGGGCAACGCCATCACCCTCGACGGCCACAGCTACGCGCTGAAGCAGTTTCACTTCCATTCACCCAGTGAGAACACCATCGAAGGCGAATCCTTCCCGCTGGAGGCGCACTTCGTGCACGCGGACGCCGAGGGGAATCTGGCCGTGGTCGCGGTCATGTATCGCAGTGGCGCCGCCAACGCGGAGCTGGCTAAGGCCTGGGCACAGATGCCTCTCCAGGCCGGCGACAAGACAGCGCTGAATCAACCCGTGAACCCGGGGACTCTGCTGCCGGGCAATCATGACTACTACCGCTTCAACGGTTCACTGACCACACCGCCCTGCACCGAGGGGGTCGCCTGGTTCGTGATCAAACAGATCGACACGGCTTCACCGGAGCAGATCGAGCAGTTCGCCCACGCCATGCACCACGACAACAACCGCCCGGTTCAGCCGGTCTACGCGCGCGTGGTTATTCAATGATCGCACCGGTTGTCCATCCCTCCTGGATGGACAACCGCACCGTTTAACCTGTCGTGTGCCGTAATAGCAGTTGCTCCAGATAACGCCTGCCCTCGGGCCAATCTCCAAGATTGGAATCGCTTTTAAGATGGCCCCTGGGACCCGCATCGACCCAGTCATTGAGCCTCGGCCGGTTCCAATCCTGCTGCTCCACCCTGCGAGCGAAGGGAATCTCCTCGAGCCAAAGCGATGGCCAATGCGTCTGTCCCGAATTACCCAGTCCCGGCAATATCAACACCTGCATCGGTATGAACCTCCGTCTCTTTTCCAATCCGTAGCCTACGCCTTTCGTCACTACCCGGTAAAATCATCCCGACGGAGCGTGGCTTGCGGTACACAGGGATGGTCTGGGAAGTGATCTCCTTCCCTGGCCCTTCACCTGAGCCTATCCCAAGCAATTGATTTTATGAAGCAAAGGTTTTCGGCAAGAATCTGCAACCTCATGCTGCCTTGATCTCCCCGGGGGGCAGGTGAGTCACCTGGAGTGTGTTGTATTGTCCCGCAGTGCTTTGCATTCTGCCGGATCCCGGGTTCCACTTCGTTTCACCCGGGCTACGGGTGAGGCTCGCACCTCATGAGATTCCGGTGCGTTCCGAACAGCGTAGCCCGGGTGCAGCGAAGCGGAACCCGGGAACAACCCTCTCCGGAGCACCAGGACGGGTTGTTTGAGCGCAGTGAGTCCAGCCCCGCCGGTTTTGTGAGCATCGCAGCCCTCCCCGCAGGGGCAGGACAGTCGTCACAGCATCTTGAAGCCCATGCGCACCGCCAGCACAAACAGAAACACCGCAAACAGACGTTTGATCACCCGGTCTGGCAGTTGGTGAGCGAGCCGCGCACCCAGCGGGGCGAACAGGATACTTGCGGCCACCACACCGGCAAAGGCGGGTAGATTGACATACCCCAGGCTGTATTCCGGCAGGTTCAGCTCATCCTGCCCGGTGATCACGAAACCGAGGGTAGAGGCCAGCGCCAGGGGCAGACCGATCGCTGCCGCGGTGGCGATCGACGGTTTCACCGGCACCCCGCACCAGCTCAGATAGGGTACATGCAGGGCCCCGCCCCCGATGCCCATGAGTGCCGAAACGCAACCCACCACCGCGGACACCGAACGCAGAACCCAGGCGCTCGGTAGACCTCGACCGGCGGAGACCGGTCCCCAGGCCATCTGTAACGACACCAGCATCAGGAACATCACGAAACCCAGGGTCAGCCAGTAACCCGGAATCAGGTCCGCGAGCCAGGCGCCCACGAAGGAACCGGCCACCACCCCAGGGGTCATGGTTTTCACCAGTGGCCAACGCACCGCACCGCGCCGGTGGTGGGCCCAGATCGAGGAGACCGCGGTCAGCGAAATGGTCGCCAGGGAGGTGCCGACGGCCACTTTGATGATGATATCCGGACTGACGCCCTGGGCCTCAAAGACCAGAGAGAGCACCGGCACGATGATCACCCCACCGCCGATGCCCAGCAGCCCCGCCGCGGTACCCGCCAGGGCCCCGGCCGCCAGCAGCGTCATCAGGTCCACCGGCTCAGTCCCGGGTCAGGCGGGTCAGCAGTTGCGCCTGCCGCTGTTCCAGATCGGCGGACAGGGCGATCCGTCCATCACACAGATAGGCTTCATGGTTCGCCACCAGTTGCGAGGCCTGGTAGCGGTAGTTGACCATGCAACCCCAGGAATCCCGATTACCCCGTGGGGTGGGATTGGCAAACAGATTGATACGATCCAGACTCGCCCCGTTGGAAAGATGGAACTGCGCCACCGGCTCGTAGGCATACAAGCCTCGCTTGAGCTGTGTCAGGTAGAACAGCACCAGATCCCTCAACACCGCTTCAAGCTTTTTCTTCAACGGCTCCTGCAGCGGAGTCTCCAGCAACCGGTCGATGGCCAGTAGGGGGTCGTCGCAACCTGCGCTCTGCATCAGTTCCTCGATCCGCTCGCCCAGCACCAGGCGCAGGGTCTCGGGGGTCTGGCCACCGACGGGCTCACGCTGCAGCCGCTGCAATACCGACCTGAGCTGCGGAATGGGTGACAGGGTGACGAAACGGTTGACCCCGGGAAACTCCTCGGAGAGTTCGCTCACCACCTGTTTGATGAGGAAGTTGCCGAAGCTGATCCCGCGCAGACCCTTGAGGGCGTTGTTGATCGAGTAGAAGATCGCGGTATCCACCGCCTCGGTGTCGGTCAAGGGCGCCTCGGGATCGATCAGCGGGGTGACCGAGTCACTGACCTCACGGGTCAGAGCCACCTCGACGAAGATCAGCGGGTCCTGAGGCAGGGCCGGGTGAAAGAAGGCGAAACAGCGCCGGTCCGAGGCCAGGCGCCGGCGCAGATCGTCCCAGCCCTGCATCGGATGCACCGCCTCGTAGCGAATCAGCTTTTCCAGGATAGAGGCGGAGCTGTCCCAGTCGATGCGCTCCAGGCGCAGGAAGCCCCGGTTGAACCAGGAAGCCAGCAAGTGCCGCATATCATAATCGACCCCCTTGAGTTCCGGGTGTTCGGACAGGCGTCCGAGCAGTGCCTCACGCATGGACACCAGCACCGCAGTGGCCCCGGGCGCCATGTTGAGACGGCGAAAGAACTCCTGTCGCGGGGGCTCACTCACCTCCAGCAGGTGCATCAGACTCTCCGGGTCATGGCTCTGGTAGGCCAGCGCCGCATCACGGATCTCTTGGGGATCCGGGTCGAGTTCCACGGCGATCATGTGCAGAAATTCACCCCGCTGGGACGTATCCATCTCCTGCCATCGCTGCAGGATCTCCCGCGCCAGGGCAATGTTGGAGGCCTCGCCCTGCCCCTCCACCAGGCGGTGGCACAGCTCCGAATCCGAAGGGGCATCCCCTTCCGGCTGCTTCAGTCCGATCAGTTCCATGCCATGGTCGGCAACACTGTTGAGCAACCGCTCGAACCAGCCCAGAGCACTCACAGATCCGCTCCCATGAGCACCTCGGGCAACCACAGGGCGATTTGCGGGAACACCATCAGCAGCCCGATGCCGAGCAGGATGCAGAGCATGAACGGCAACGCCCCCAGCAACACGGTCTTGAGGTCCACGTCGGGTACGATGCCGTTGATCACGTACAGATTCAGCCCCACCGGGGGGGTGATCAGACCGACCTCCATGTTCAGGGTCAGAATGACGCCGAACCAGATCGGGTCAAATCCGGCCTGAATGACGATCGGCACCAGGGTGGGAGAGGTCATCAGGATCACGGCCACCGGCGGCAGGAAAAATCCCGCAACCAGCAGGAACACATTGATGTAGAGCATCAGCATCCAGGGATTGAGATCCTGCTCGGCGATGAATTCGGTGATGCCCTGGGCGATGTAGAGGTTCGACATCATGAAACTGAACAGTCCGGCCATGCCGATGATCATCATCAGCATCACCGACTCCCGGGTGGCGGAACTTACCATCGCCCACAGGCTGGAGGGTCGCCATACCCGGTAGATCAACATCACCAGCAGGATGCACACCAGGGCGCCGACACCCGAAGCCTCGGAGGGTGTGGCCACGCCTCCGTAGAGGGCCCACAGCACCAGCACAATGATCGCCATGAAGGGCAGCACCTTGGGCAGGATGACGACCTTCTCCCACAAAGTGTAGTGCTTGTCCTCCTCGGTGAAACGATAACCCTTGATGCGGGTGTAGATCAGGGACCAGACGATGAACAGCCCCATCAGCATCAGCCCGGGCACCAGCCCGGCGGCGAACAACCGGCCTATGGAGGTCTCGGTGGAGATGCCATAGACGATCATGGTGATCGAGGGCGGGATGAGGATCCCCAGGGTGCCGCCGGCGGCGATGGACCCGGTGGCGAGACTCGCCGGGTACCCCCGTTTACGCATCTCCGGGATGCCCATCTTGCCGATCGCCGCACAGGTTGCAGGAGATGAACCGGTGAGCGCGGCGAACAGGCCGCAGGCGCCGATATTGGACACCAGAAGCCCCCCGGGCACCTTGTAAAGCCAGCGATCGAGGGCCTCGTAGAGATCCGATCCGGCCCGCGATGCGGCGATTGCGGCGCCCATGAGCAGGAACATGGGAATCGACAGCAGGGCGAACTCGTCGAGGGAGGCGAACAGGGTATCCGCCACCACACCGAAGGCATCCCCACCCTCATAAATCAGCAGAAACAGCACCGCCGTAAAGCCCAGGGCGAACGCTACGGGCATGCCGCTCAGCAGCAACAGCACCAGACACAGAGAGGCCAGGGCCCCGAGTAACAATGGATCCATTATGACGCCTCGGGTGGGGTCGAAGGTTCGATGCCGAAGGGATGATCACGGCCATTGAGCAGACACACCAGGTCCGCCAGATACTGCAGACTGATGGCCAGGAAGCCGATCGGCATCGACAGGTAGACCTTCCAAAGTTTCGGCCCCCAGATGCTGTCCGAAGCCCAGCCGGACTCCCAGGCTTCATACCAGAAGACGAAGCTGAGCCAGGTCAGCGTCACACACAGGAGCGCGGAGGCCGAATAGGCAAACAGGGCCAGCAGGAACCGCCCCCGCGGACTCAGCATCAACGGAATCAGCTCCACGTTGACATGGCCCCGGGTCAGCAACACCCAGGGGGCGCCGAGAAAAGTCGAGGCCAGCAGGGCATAGGTGACGAACTCGGTCTGCCAGGAGGTCGGGAGATTGAGCACAAATCGGTTGAAGACCATGTGACAGACAACCAGGACGGCGATCACCAGCAGCATGGCGGAGATATAACCGAGCAGCCGGGACAACCCCTCGACGATCTTGAGAAACATCCTCATCGCGGTTATCACCCTGATAGCGCGCATCGTTCACGCCGCGGACGCACTGCCCATAGGGCCATCCGGAGGGCGGATCGATGGAGTTGATTACGATGGTTCGGCACCCATCCCATCCCCGCAGCGGAGATGGGATGGAGCAGATACCTTATTCCACAGAAAGAGCCTGATCGAGCAGCGCCTGGCCGCCCTGTACACTGTCCGCGAAATCCTTGTAACTCGAACCGTTGGCGATCTCGCGCCACATGGCGGCCTGTTCCGCGGTCATCTCGACCACCTTAACACCGGCCTTCTTGTAGGTTTCGACCAATAGCTTATCCGCGCCTTTTGCGGCATCGGAAGCATACTGCTCCGCCATCCCGGCGGCTTTCATCAGCTCGAGCTGCTGCGCGGGGGTCAGTTTGCTGAAGCTCTCCTTGGACATCAGGATCGGTTCGTACATGAACCACAGGGCATTCTCACCGGGTGCGGTGAGGCATTTAACCTGTTCGTAGATCCGGTAGGAAACCAGGGAAGAGGAAGAGGTGATGGCGCCATCGAGCACCCCGGTCTGCAGACCCGAGTAGATCTCCGATGAGGGCATGGACGTAATGGTGGCGCCCGCGGCCCCGAGCATCTGTTCGAAGGCCTTGCCCGCGGCGCGGAACTTCATGCCTTTGACGTCCTTGGGCTCGAGCACGCATTCACCCTTGGAGACGAAACCGCCCGCCAGCCAGGTGTCCGCCAGGACCATGACACCGGCCTCGTCCATCACCTGCTTGATCTTGCGCATGTAGGCGGAGCTGTTCAGGCGCACGGCGTGGTCGTGGTTCTTCACCAACCCCGGCATCAGGGTCAGGTTGAATTCCGGATGACGGCCTCCGGCATAGGACAGGGGAAAGGCGGTCATGTCGAGCTTGCCCTTGGTCATGGCCGCCCACTGCTCTTTCGGCTTGAACAGGCTCTTGCCCGGATAGACCTTGATCTCCACCCCGGTGTTGTTGGCTTCCATGTGCCGGGCGATCATCTGCACCATCTCGTCACGGATATCCCCTTTGCCGCCCGGCCATTGATGGGAGGCCTTGAGTTCGATCGCGCTGGCGGTGCCGGCGGTGGACAGAATCCCCGCGGCGAGCAGCGCGCCGGTCAGTAGCTTTGGTAGTTGCATGCGGTATACTCCTTGCTGTTATTGAGTTGTGATTATTGACTTTTTCCTGTGAAACTCTGCCTTGAGTGATTCGTCAGTGAACGCTCATAACTTCCTGTGAGTTATTCTGGATGGCGGTTTATCCGGCTGGGTGATCGGGATGAATATTCACCCGGGTTGAGCGGATAGAACCGATTTTGCGGCCTCGCGATATGAGCGGGCTCCTTAATTATTGAATTCAACAGCCTAGAGCAATGGACCCTAATCTATAGTCCGGCACGACCCCCCGTCAAGACACAAGAACTGATCTTCAGGACACCATGAACAATCAAAATCTCTATCTCCGCCTGGTTGGAAACCGCTTTACCGAATCCCAGGACCGCCCCTTCCTGGTGATGCCCGGCCGTTCGTCGTTGCGCTATTCAGAACTCGATCACGAAACCGCACGCTTCGCCAGTCGCCTGCTCGAGCTGGCGGTTAGACCCGGAGACCGGGTCATGGTCCAGGTGGACAAATCCGCGGAGTCGGTGCTGCTCTATCTCGCCTGCCTGCGGGTCGGGGCCATCTACATCCCGTTGAACACGGCCTATACCGCAGCGGAGATCGCCTACTTCATGGGAGACTCGGAACCCCAGCTTTTCGTCTGCCAGCCCGCCAGCCGCGAGGCGTTGACAGAGATCGCCGCAAACATCGGCGTGCCCCATCTGCGCACCCTCGGCAGCCAGGGGGACGGGGATCTGCTGGATGGCCTGAGTCAACTCGAACCCTCGCACCAGGTGGCGCAGCGAAGCAGCGATGACATCGCCGCGATCCTCTACACATCAGGGACCACGGGGCGTTCGAAGGGGGCCATGCTGAGCCACGCCAATCTGCAATCCAATGCCGAGGTGCTGCACGAATACTGGCACTGGGACGATGCCAACGACGTACTCCTGCACGCCCTGCCGGTGTTTCACGTGCATGGTCTGTTCGTCGCGCTGCACTGTGCCCTGCTGGGGGGGTCTCCGGTGCACTTCCTGAGCAAATTCGATCCGGACAGGATCGTCGAGCTGCTCCCCGAGTCCACCGTCATGATGGGGGTGCCCACCTTCTACACCCGCTTGCTGGCGCACGAGCGGTTCACCCGAGAACAGTGCCGCAACATGCGCCTGTTCATCTCCGGCTCAGCCCCCCTGCTGGCGGAGACCCATCGGGATTTCGAGGCCCGCACCGGTTTCCGCATTCTCGAACGCTACGGCATGACCGAGGCGGGCATGATCACCTCGAATCCCTACGACGGAGAGCGGGTGGCCGGCACCGTGGGCTTTCCCCTCCCCGGGGTCTCGGTGCGCATCGCGGATGCGGATGGCCGCGAGTTGCCCCGGGGCGAAACCGGTGTACTCGAACTACGGGGTCCGAATGTGTTCAAGGGCTACTGGCGCATGCCGGAGAAGACCGCCGCGGAGTTCCGCGAGGACGGCTGGTTCATCTCCGGAGACAACGCCGTGATGGATGAAGCCGGTCGGGTAAGTATCGTCGGGCGGGCCAAGGACCTGATCATCTCGGGGGGGTACAACATCTATCCCAAGGAGATCGAATCCGAGATCGATGCCATCCCCGGGGTGCTGGAATCCGCCGTGGTTGGGGTGCCCCATCCGGATTTCGGCGAAGGGGTGGCGGCCGTGGTGGTCGCGGACGGCAGCCGTTCGCTGACCGCGGAGGACATCGTGCAACCCCTGCAGGGCCGTCTGGCCCGCTTCAAGCAACCCAAGCGGGTGGTATTCGTTGAGGAGCTGCCGCGCAACACCATGGGCAAGGTGCAGAAAGCCCAGTTGCGCGAAATCTACAAAGACAGCTTTTCCGTCTCATGACACCCTCCGAGCTGGAACAGCGCATCCGCGAGGGCATACCCCTGGCCGCGCAGATGGACTTCCGGGTGCTGTCCCTCACCGACCACAGTATCCGCGTTCGGGGGGGCGCTGCGGAGAACGTCAACGTCCACGGCACCGCGTTTGCCGGATCGCTCTACGCCATCGCCACCCTGGCCGCCTGGGGCCTGGTGCGCTCACGCCTGCCGGATGGCGCCGACCTGGTCATGGCGGAGGGCACGATTCGCTATCTGAAACCGATCGTGGGCGAGCTGTACGCGGACTGTCAGATCGAGATCGGGACCTTCAATAATTTTTTGAGCTTGTTAGCGACTCGCGGAAAGGCGCTCATAGAAGCAGCGGTTGAGATGCCGGGCCAGAGCGGCCCGGGAGCCCATGTCGAGGCAAAACTGCACGCCCGCACCCGCCCGACGGGCGATTGAAGCGAGCCCGAAGAAACAGCACCTCACCGGGGTGGGTATAAAAAAACAGCCGCCATGATCAGGCGGCTGTAAAAGGCTTTCGAAAAGAGGAGAGCTTTAGTCACACAACGTAGTGAGCGTCACGCCTTTTTGCGGGCAAGCCGCGAGGCACCGAAACCGGCCAGCCCAAGACCCAGTAACATCATGGTGCTGGGTTCAGGAACACTGACCTGGAAATTCTGTACGATTTTGTCGCCTTCCTGGATGACATCGACCAGCGGCGCACTGAAATCCTGCCCGATGTAGATGCCCGTGGCCTCAACCGGCGCGGCGCTCGGAGTCAGATCGGTGAATATAGTACTCCAGAGACTGAAGTTCAGAACCGCGTAATACTGGCTGTTCAGGCTGAAATCGAAACCGTCGTAACCCGATCCGGCGCGACTATCGAAATTGATGTAATCCTCAAAACCATCCAGATCCTGAAATACGTAGGTCGCGTCGATCTGGTTGGCCTCGAAACGCACATCCACGACGCTGCCATTGGCCAGATCGGTCAATGCAACCTGACCACCCCAGTTGCCCGGGAAGATCGTCCCGAAGTCGTTGCCGGTCCAGCGCACGGACCAGAGATCGTAGCTGTCATTGCTCCAGATGTAGTAACCCGCAGCATTGCTACTGGCCGCTCCCGGCAAGACTCCAAAATTTGCAGCCGTTTCACCGCTGTATATCGGCGTTGCCTGAAGCGTCACGCTCATTGCCAGGGCGACTGTGGCCAGAGCTGCGCGAATGATCTTTTTCATTGGGTAACCTCGGTTCAATCTAATATTTTTCAACTACCCAAATCAAAGCATCCTTCATGCCAATTCGCACAAGCCCCTGTCACACAAGCATTAATCACTAAATTCCCAGTAATATAAATCGCCCCTGTAAATCCCCCCGACACTGATCAGGCACTACTGATAGGTATGCCCGGCGTGTTTCAGCCACCCGTTCTCATGGCGGCCGCCCGGATCATGGTGTGTCCAATGCACGACCCCGCCCTTATCGTTCCACTCATACTCACCATGAAAAGCCACCCGGTCGCCGGTCTTCAGCCCGCTCACACGATCGGCCAAATCAATGTTGTGGGCCACCAGAAGGGTTCTGCCCGTGTCCAAGCGCAGTAGGAATCGCTGATGGCGGCTTCCGTCCAGGTCATCCGGCAACAATTTGTAAACCACCCCTTCACCCTGCACCTGGACATCACTCAGGCGCTTGCGGATGGCCATATCCAGAGCAGAGTCGGTGGAATCCCGGGACGGCGGACGACTGACGGGAACGGACGCCGTGGAATCCCGGAAAGACGGGCTGTTTGCAGGAACAGGATCCGTGGAGAGGCTGTTGAGTTGATAGCCGCCGGCGATCGCCAGGAACGCCAGAATCAGCCCGATCGTCGATTGTTTCATGGTGTTATCCCAAGGCAAATCAGCCCAGCATCGCGCCATAACTCCGGGTATCCGGATTGCTGTCCAGGACAATCTTCATCGCAATGGTCAGGGGCACCGAGAGGAACATCCCCACGGGACCCAGGATCCAGCCCCAGAACACCAGGGAGATGAATACGATCAGCGGGGAGAGTCCCAATCCCTTGCCCATGAACCGGGGTTCGATGACGTTGCCGACCACGCTGTTGATCAGCAGGTAGGCCACCGCCGTCCAGACGGCCATGGGTGAACCGAGCTGGATCAGCGCCAGCAGGATGGCCGGCACCGCCGCTATGATGGAACCGATGTTGGGCACGTAGTTGAAGAGGAACGCCAGCATCCCCCAGAGCAGGGGGTAGTCCACCCCCAGCAGGGCCAGGGACACGGATACCAGGGCGCCGGTGAGCAGGCTGGTCGAGGTCTTGATCACCATATAGCGCTTGATGCTGGAGGTGATGGCATCGACCCGGGCCAGGGAGCGTTCCGGGCTCTCCGCGTGGGTTTTGAGTTTATTCTGAAACGCATTGGCCTCGACCAGCATGAACACCACGGTGATCAGGATCAGGAACGCCTGGGTCAGGACATTGCCCAGACCGCTCATCAAGCGCCCGGCCATGGCCATTACTTTTGCCGGGTCGAAATAGGTGGTGAGTGATTGCAGGTCGAGATCAACCCCCTGGCCGGCGAGCCATTCAACCAGATGGGCGCTCTTGAGTTTGAGATTCTCCTGGTACTTGGGCAGGTTGTTGGTGAAGTCGTTGAGCGAACCCCCGACCAGCCAGGCGATCAGCAGGCCCACCACCACGATCATGCCGATCACCAGCACCATCGCCAGCCCACCCGGGACGCCCCGGTCCTTAAGGAAGAACAGAGGGGGTGCGGCGATCACCGCGATGAACAGGGACAACAGAAAGGGAATCAACAGGCTGTCCGCGGCCTTCATGCCCGACACGATGACGACGAATGCTGCGGCGGCGATCAGAAACCGGGTCGTTGACGACAGGGCCTGGGTGGAGTCGGACATCGACGGACCCTCTTACTTGAACACGGGTATGGGGCTGTGGAGATACCAGGCCTCCGCCTCTTCATCGTAGTGCCAGTCCTGCGGATCGGTCAGTTCCCGAACCACCTGAATATCCTGCAGCACATACTGGATGACCGCGGTTTGAACCGCACGATCCTCACCCAGCATGCTCGGTCCCTGAACGATCTCGTAGTGGGTCACGCGGATGTTCTTCGAATCCGGATTGATCACCGGATCGTTGCGCGTCTCATCCGGCGGGAGAAAGTTGTGCAACTGGCTGCCCGATGTCCAGCGCACCGACGCCTCGTAGCGCTTAAGGGTGTTTTCGAGGGTTTCCGCCCGCTTGTGCTCCCCCAGGGTCTGGCAGGCGGTGGCCAGGACGAGCAGGGGCACCAGGGCGAGTAATTTTCTGATCACGACGAACTCCTTGGTTGTTCCGCGGGCATCGACCCTGCTGAGGGGTGTCGATGCGCCGATACTAATGGGTTTCACTCAAGACCTGTTAACACTTATCCGCCCAACGCCAGCGGATGGCTTGGCGAATGCCGAACCGGCCGCTGGTCGAAGGGCGGGCGACCGCTACACCACCCGGTTGGGGATCACCCCTCGCTGTTCCAGCGCCTCGATGATCTCCCCCACGCAGTCCTCCACCGACCGATCTCCGGTTTTGATGCTGATCTCCGGGTTGATCGGGGGTTCATAGGGTGAGGAGATACCGGTGAAATGGGGGATCAATCCGGCCCGGGCTTTTTTGTACAGACCTTTGACATCCCGGGACTCGCACACCGCCAGGGGGCAGTCCACATATACCTCGATGAAATCACCATGGGGCAGTAGCCCGCGGGCCCGCTGCCGGTCTTCGCGGATCGGTGAGATGAAGGCGGTCAGCGCGATCACCCCCGCGTCGACGAACAGCTTGGCCATCTCAGCGATACGCCGGATATTCTCGGTGCGGTCCTCGACGGTGAAGCCCAGATCCTGACACAGCCCGTGGCGCACGTTGTCACCATCGAAGACGTAGGTGCGGCAACCCCGCTGATACAGCTCCTCCTCCACAGCGTGGGCCAGGGTCGACTTTCCGGAACCGGACAGCCCGGTGAACCAGAGCAGTTTGGCCCGGTGTTTATTCATTTTCTCGCGCCGCTCACGGTTCACCGTGGCCTCGTGCCATACAATGTTCTTATCCATGTTCGAAGACACTCTGGAGTCAGGGTTGGGTAGCCTGCCGCGCAGGCGCACAAATCGTTCGGACGCCCGCCATCGATCGGCCGGATATCGCTAAAGTAATCAGAGATTCCCCTATTATCAACAGGGACATCGTTGCCGGCTGAATACCCTTGGGCCGTAAATTCACTCTGCCCATGTCCGGCAACACTGATACAATGCCCGGCTTTTGCAAGAGTCTCTGTACGAACCATGCCACAGACCGATCGGGAACCTCAAATTGAAGTCCTTCTGGGGGAGAGCCGCATCACCCTGCTGGGCACGGCTCATGTTTCCCGCAGCAGTGTGGAGAAGGTCAAATCGTTGCTCGAATCCGGCCGCTATGACGCCGTGGCGGTGGAGTTGTGCCCGAGCCGCTTCAACGCCCTGATCAACCCGGATGCCCTCGACAAGATGGATCTGTTCAAGGTCATCCGTGAAGGCCGCGTACTCATGGTGATGGCCAATCTGGCCCTTGGGGCCTATCAGCAGCGACTGGCCGATCAGTTTGGCATCACCCCCGGGGCGGAACAGAAGGAGGCGATCCGGCTTGCCCAGGAATCCCATAAACCGCTGCTGCTCATTGACCGGGAGATCACCACCACCCTGCGTCGCGTGGCGGGCAATCTCTCCTTGTGGAAACGCCTCACCCTGTTTGCCGGTCTGCTGGCGAGCATCCTCTCCCGGGAGCAGGTCAGTGAGGAGGAGATCGAGCATCTCAAGGAGGGGGACATCCTCGAGACCACCTTCGCGGAGTTCGCCGAGGATCGCCAGGATCTCTACCTGCCGCTGATCGATGAGCGGGACCGCTACATGGCCTGCCGGCTGCTGCAGGAGATCGAACAGCAGGGCCACGAGAACCTCCTGGTGGTGATCGGCGCCGGTCACATGCACGGCATCGCCCGCTACCTGCAACAGCCCCTCGAGGCGCCACCCGGAGAGACCATCGCTCAGCTCGAACTGTCTCCGCCGCCCAGCCGCTGGCCCAAGCTGATCCCCTGGATCATCGTGGTACTGGTGCTAAGCGGCTTCGCCCTGGGTTTTTCCCGCAGCCCGGGCCTGGGATGGCAGCTGATCGCCGACTGGGTGTTGATCAACGGTGGCCTCTCCGCTCTGGGGGCGCTGCTTGCCGCAGGCCATCCGCTGACCATTCTGACCGCTTTCGTCGCCGCCCCCCTGACCTCACTGAATCCCGCGGTGGGCGCGGGCATGGTCACGGGCCTGGCCGAAGTGTTCCTGCGCAAACCGACCGTGGCCGACTTCGGTCGCCTGAGAAACGACACCACCCAGGCCATGGGATGGTGGAAGAACCGGGTCTCCCGCACCTTCCTGGTATTCCTCTTCAGTACCCTGGGATCGGCGGCCGGCACCTACATTGCGGGGTTCCGCATCTTCGGTCGGCTGGTGAATTAGAGCCCGCAGCCAAGAGTCCGACAATCACTCCCTCGTTCCCACGCTCTGCGTGGGAATGCATACCCATCCCAGGTTATATCAAGCAAGTTGCCCGGACAGACAGACACCCAGGGTTAAACCTCATCCAGAAACCGACTGCAGGGTCTGAGCAATCCGCCTCACACGCTCCCGGCGAATCGCCTCCCCGATCTGCGGACCGCTGAGTGAACCACTCACCTGTTCAGCCGTGACTTGTCGCGCCTCCTCGAAGATCCGCAGCAAATCATCTCCCTGGGGAAAGGGGCTGTCTTCCATCCCAAGCCGGCCCTGATGGTCGGCCTGGCAAACCCAGACAAACCACTGCAACTGCTCGGGCTGGCGAAAGGCGTCCAGGGCCTGCATCAGATTCAGCAGGGTCTTGGGGCGCAACTCGTAGAAGCGGTGCATGAGGATGTGATAGCGGGCGCAAGCCGTGGCCAGGCGTTCGTAGGCGGTCGGGGCCCGGAGTCTTCGGCACAGTTTCGTGACGATCTCGGCTCCCCGTTTTTCATGCCCGTGATGACTCGGCAGAATCCAGTCGGGCGTGGTCGCCTTGCCCAGATCATGGGTCAACGCGGCAAACCGCACATGGGCCAGCGGGGTCAATCGGCACGCCGCCTCCAGGACCATCAGAGTATGCACTCCGCAATCCACCTCCGGGTGCCAGTGCGGGGGTTGCGGCACGCCCCACAGGGCATCGAGTTCCGGCATGACCCGGGCCAGTGCGCCCCACTCCCGCAGGGCTTCGAAAAACACCTCCGGATGGGGCTCCTGCAGTACCTTCACCAGCTCCTGCCAGACCCGCTCCGGCACCAGTCGGTCCAGCTCACCCGCCGCGACCATGTCGCGAAACAGGGCTTCGGTTTCCGGGGCCAGGTGAAATCCCAGCGCGGAGTATCGGGCCAGGAAGCGGGCCGCTCGCAGCACCCGCAGAGGGTCCTCGCGAAAGGCTTCCGATACGTGCCGCAAAATCCGATCCTGCAGATCCTTGAACCCGCCAAAGGGATCGATCAGGGTCCCCTGCTCATCCTCCGCCATGGCATTGATGGTGAAATCGCGCCGGCTCAGGTCCTCTTCCAGGGATACCCCGGGGTCCGCGATCACCTCGCCAGGCAGACTGCCGGCCCCACGCCGGGTGCGCGCCAGGGCATGTTCTTCATGGGTCAGGGGATGTAGAAAAACCGGAAAGTCCCGCCCCACCTGACGGTAGCCGAGTGCCCGCATCTGCTCGGGGGTGGCGCCGACCACCACGAAGTCCCGCTCGGTCACCGGGCGGCCCAGCAGTCGGTCCCGGAGTGCACCGCCCACCTGATAGATCTGCATCAGATTGTGCGGGCCGCTGAATCATGGAAGGGCCGAACATCCCTCCGCCACGGGGAACCCGCTGGGTAGCGATGCGGGAAGATGATCGCATCAGTACCCACGTATATCCTTGAGTCGGTCTCGGGCGGCCTTCAGTTCATCCTCGGCCTTCTTCACCCGTTCGAAGTATTCAGGACGGATGCGGTTCCTGCCACCCACCACGGTCTCCCGGTCGTCGTCATTCATCTGCCGGGTCTCCTCCAGATTCTTTTCCGCCTTGTCCACTTCCTGCTGGGCATTGTCGAGTTTCTCGCGCCGACTCGCTTCCTTCTCCAGTCGCTGATCACGGGCCTCCTCCATGGCCTTGCGGATCGCCTCGTTGCGCTCCTGGGTGTGGCGGATCGACTCCTGGGAAGGACCATCCGGAATCTCGACCCGCTGGGTCTTCACGCCGTTGTCGGGTGGCGTATCCGTGTAGGTCACGTTGCCCTCGGAATCCACCGAACGGAATACTTCACCGGCGCTCACAACCAATGGAACCAACAACAGACCGACCCATAACCCATAGCCTAGCTTTGGCATAACCTTCCTCTGAACTTCGTCGTGTGATGGAACGGGATTTTCACCGGATTGATACATTTTAGACATCCTCCCGGAGGATTCTCTCACACACCCGCGATGGCATCATCTATAGTCCCTGCGGGTGTCCCTGGCCGTTGGATTTCAGGCGGAATCGGAAGTGCTTTCTTCCCTTGGGTCAAAAGCAGAAAAAAATGCCTGAATTTGACCTCCAGGCATCCACCAAAGCCGCATTTGCCTGTTAGATTTAGTAATATCAGTCATCCGCGCCTCTGAGGAGATCTTGCATGAATGATTTTGCCGAAAAACGCAGCTTCCAACGCATGGCTGTGAACGGACCGGTCCGATTCCGCATCAACGGCGATCAGGAGGTCTCGACGGGTCGCGTGGTCAATCTGAGCGGCAACGGGCTGCTCATCGCGTTCGATCGGGAGCTTCCGGTGGATGTCCGGATGGCGGTGCTGATCACCCCCAGTCAGACCATCACGCCGCCTCTGGCGGCGGAAGTCGATGTACTGCGCAGCGATCCCAACGAAACCGATGGCTTTCACATCGCCTGCCGGATTCTGAAGATTCTTGCGGATGACGAAGTCGGACCGGACTTTCTCTGATCCGCTAACAGCCGGTTAAGGCAGCATTCCGGCTGAAACGCCTGTGGGTTCGCACCCACAGGCGCACTGATTTCATCAGTTTTTATACTTCTTGTGGCAGGCCTTGCAGCTGCCTCCCGTATCCTTCAATGCGGCGCCAATCGCAGCCTTGTCGCCCCCGGCCACGGCCGCACTCAACGCCTTGGCCGCCTCGCGCATATCCTGATACTTGCTCTTGAAGTCATCGAAATCCATCCAGATCTCCGGTAAGGCATCGCTCTCACCCGATTCGGAGTCGGCGGGAAATCCGCTCAGCAGATCGAGCTGGGTGGCGGCTTCCAGATCCTTGGCCATGACCGACAACCGTGCGGCATCATAAGGCTTCGCACCCTTCATCATGTCGCCCATGCCTTTCATGTTCCAGCTGAAAACCTCCATCGCCCCCTGCCGGTATTCCACCGCCTTTTCCACTTCCCCCGCCTGGATGGCCATGCTCCCCAGAGACAGCAGCAGCGCGCTTCCCGCCAACAGAGATGTTTTGAACTGGGACGGATTTTTTTTCATGGATGTACCCCTCGTGATTTGTTGATATTGATAATTTCTATGGTCTCTATATGAAGACCCAAGCTTTAATTCGGTTACAATAGCCCGCCTGTCCCAATCCGGTGCCGAAACACCCAGTCGATCGATGAGCATGCAGCCTACTGCGCGGATTCGTGAAATCCCCTACAACTATACCTCGTTCTCAGACCGGGAGATCGTGATCCGGTTCCTGGGCAAACCGATGTGGGCGCTGATCGAGGAGTTGCGCGGCAGTCGCCGGACCGGGCGTTCGGCACGCATGCTGTTCGAGATCCTCGGTGACATGTGGGTCATCAACCGCAACCCCTACCTGCAGGACGACCTGCTGGACAACGAACAGCGCCGCCAGGCGTTGATCAATGCCCTGATCCACCGCCTGGATCAGTTCGGCGCCCGCACCAACAACAATCAGAAGGCCGAACAGCTGCTCAGCGCCACCCGCGAGGCGGTGGAGCGTTTCGCCCGCCAGTTCGAGGACCTGCTCGCACTGCGCCGCCGCACCCGGCAGAACCTGATCGGTCTGACCCGGGCGGACAACATCGATTTCAGCGGTTTCGCAAGGGTCTCACACGCCACCGATGCCACCGACTGGCGCGTCGAGATCCCCTTTGTGGTCATCACCCCCGACCAGGAGGAAGAGGTAGCCCCCATCGTGCGCGCCTGCATTGCCTCCGGTCTCACCCTGATACCCCGGGGCGGCGGTACCGGCTACACGGGTAGTGCGGTGCCCCTGGACCCGCATACCGCGGTGATCAATACCGAAAAGCTCGACCGGTTGGGTCCGGTGGAACGATTGGCACTGCCCGGCGTTCCCGACCCGGTACCCACCATCCGTACCGGCGCGGGGGTGGTGACCCGGCGGGTCTCCGAGGCGGCGGATGCCATGGGCCTGGCGTTTGCCGTGGACCCCACCTCCCAGGACGCCTCCACCATCGGCGGCAACATTGCGATGAACGCGGGAGGCAAGAAGGCGGTCCTCTGGGGCACCACCCTGGACAACCTCGCAAGCTGGCGCATGGTCACCCCCGAGGGGGAGTGGCTGGAGATCGAGCGGCTCAACCATAACCTGGGCAAGATCCACGATCAGGCGGAGGTGCAGTTCCGTCTCACCCGCTATGACAGCACGGGCAAGAGCCAAATCGGCGACCCCCGGGTGCTGAGCATGCCCGGTCAGGCCTTCCGCAAGGCGGGGCTGGGCAAGGATGTGACCGACAAATTCCTCTCCGGTCTGCCCGGGGTGCAGAAAGAGGGTTGCGACGGCCTCATCACTTCGGCCCGCTTCGTCCTCCACCGGATGCCCGGCCAGGTGCGTACCCTATGCCTGGAGTTCTTCGGCACGGACATCGGCAAGGCGGTTCCCGCCATCGTCGAACTCAAGGACTACCTGGACGGTCACGATCAGGTACTGCTCGCCGGTCTCGAACACCTGGACGAGCGCTATCTGAAGGCCGTCAAGTACTCGACCAAGGCCGCCCGCCACGACCGACCCAAGATGGTGCTGCTGGCCGACCTGGCCAGTGATGACGCCGCACTGCTTGAAGAAGCCGCCGCCGAGGTGGTGCGCATGACCCAGGCCCGGGAAGGCGAGGCGTTCATCGCCAGCAGTCCCGAGGCACGGCGCAATTTCTGGCTCGACCGTTCCCGCACCGCGGCCATCTCCGCCCACACCAACGCCTTCAAGATCAACGAGGACGTGGTCATTCCACTCGACCGGCTGGCCGAGTACAGCCGTGGTATCGAGCGTATCAACATCGAGGAATCGATCCGCAACAAGATTGCTATTGCCGATGAAGTAAAGGCATACCTTGAAAGTGACCACTCACTTCGTAAGCCGGATGACGATGCGGAGGCAAGCGACGAAAACCGCAGCATCCTGCAGGCAAAGCTCGAGCTGGCGCAACGCGCGGTGGACGAGGCGCGGAGCCGCTGGCGCGCCCTGCTCGATCATCTGGACGAACCCGCCGCCAACCATCGGGCCCTGTTCGCAGAGGTGCGCAGTGAGCTGATTCAGGCGAATGACCGGGTCCTCGATCTGCTGCTGCGCCGGGATCTGGTGGTCTCCTACCGGCAGGAAGTGGCGCGTCGCCTGGACGAGGCCTTCCCCGGTCAGGACGTACGCCGCCTGCGCCATGCCCTGCGCGAGATTCACACCCGTTTGCGGGATGCCCGGCTGTTCGTCGCCCTGCACATGCACGCCGGTGACGGCAATGTGCACACCAACATTCCGGTGCATTCCGACAACTACGCCATGCTGCAGCAGGCCGACCGCATCGTCGACCGGATCATGACCCTGGCCCTGAGCCTGGACGGGGCGATCTCCGGTGAGCACGGTATCGGCCTGACCAAGCTGCAATACCTCTCCGCGGATAAACTCGAGGCGTTCGCCCGCTACAAACAGGCGATCGATCCTCAGGGGCGCTTCAACCGGGGCAAGCTGATCGCCGGGGCGGACCTGGAACTGGCCTACACCCCCTCGTTGCGGCTCCTCGAGCAGGAGGCCCTGATCCTGGAGGAGAGCGAACTCGGCATTCTCAATGACGAGATCAAGCACTGCCTGCGCTGCGGCAAGTGCAAACCGGTGTGCATGACCCATATTCCCCGGGCCAATCTGCTCTATTCGCCGCGTAACAAAATTCTCGCCACCGGCCTGATCATCGAGGCCTTCCTCTATGAGGAACAGACCCGGCGCGGTGTCTCCCTGCAGCACTTCAACGAGATGAATGACGTGGCGGACCACTGCACCGTGTGCCACAAGTGCGAAAACCCCTGCCCGGTGAACATCGACTTCGGTGAGGTCACCACGCGGATGCGCAAGATCCTGGTCGACCGGGGCAAGAAGCGCTCCAGCCTCGGCGCCAAGGCGGCCATGACCTTTCTCAATCTCACCCACCCGACGGCGATCCGCTGGCTGCGCCGGGGCATGGCCGAGTGGGGTTTCAAAGGTCTCAATCTGGGGCACGCCCTGGCGGGACGGCTCGGACTCGTGAAAAGTCCGCAGCACCCTCCCCATGCCACCACCGGCCAGCCCAAACCCCAGACCCTGATGGTGGAGATGCTGCAGACCCCGATCCGGGTCGAGGCCCCACGCCAGACCCTGAGGGATGCCCTCAGGCTGAACGACCCCACCTCGGTGCCGATCCTGCGCAACCCCGCCAGGGTGAGTGAAGAGAGCGACGCGATCTTCTATTTCCCGGGCTGCGGTTCCGAACGGCTGTACAGCGAGATCGGCCTGGCGACCCTGGCGATGCTCCACGATCTGGGCGCGGAGACCGTGCTGCCCCCGGGCTACCTGTGCTGCGGCTATCCCCAGAGCGCGGCGGGCCTGCACGCCCGCGGGCGCCAGATCACCACGGAAAACCGGGTGCTGTTCCACCGCATCGCCAACACCCTCAACTACATGGACATCAAGACCGTGCTGGTCTCCTGCGGCACCTGCATGGATCAGCTGCTGCAGTACGAGTTCGGCAAGATCTTTCCCGGTTGCCGGTTGCTCGACATTCACGAGTACCTGCTGGAGAAAGGGGTGCAACTGGACGGTTCGCAGGCGACCGAATACCTCTACCACGATCCCTGCCATACCCCGATCAAGCAGTACAGCCCGATCCAGGTGGCCAGTTCCCTTACCGGAAAGCCGGTGCTGCTCAGCGACCGCTGCTGCGGCGAGGCCGGAACCCTCGGCACCAGCCGCCCGGATATCGCCCACCAGCTGCGCTATCGCAAATCCGAGGAGCTGGCCAAGGGTATCGCGACCATTCAGCACCGGATGACGGATACCGCCGCGCCGATCAAGCTCCTCACCAGCTGTCCGGCCTGTCAGCAGGGCCTGAGCCGCTACACGGACCAGACCGGCCTGAAACCCGAATACCTGGTGTTGGAACTGGTCCGCCAACGCCAGGGCGAGCAGTGGCAGCAAAAGTTCCTCGAACAGGTGCTGCAGGACGGCATCGAGCGGGTGCTGGTGTAGTAACACCGGATTCTAAAATGAAAGACTCACACTTGGATTGATCACCTCGGTCATCCCGGCGCATGCCGTGATCTGGAACGCTTAACGGATCAAGCGTCGCGGATTTCATCCCCGGTGCATTGTTCCCACACAGAGCGTGGCCACAAGACAAGACCACTTCTTGAATATCCACAAACGGGTAAGGATCAGGCGATTTTGTCGGCTCCCCCGCTTGATGGATAATGGCCATCACAATCCATTGGCCCGATCCCAAAAAACTACGGGTTAAGTTTTCAAGTACCGTGTCATTCCCTCGGGCCACACTGATCAGGGCGATCCCCTGCCTGCGCCCGGCCGGGAAACGGCATCTCACGAGGAACATGCCACCATGAAAGACCGTTTCACCAAGGCCTGCGTCAAACAGGACGATGTGCTTCGCAGCCGTGTCCGCCTGCTCACCACCCTCCTCGGCGAAGTGCTCTATGAGCAGGTCGGCAAAGAGACCTTCACCGTGGTCGAGCGGTTGCGCAAAGGCTACCTGAAGCTGCAGAAAAAGCAGGACCCGGAGCTCAAGGAGCGCCTGTCACGCCTGATCCAGAGCCTGGAACCGGAAATCCTCAGCGCCGTGGTGCGCGCCTTCAGTATCTATTTCGTACTGGTCAATATCGCCGAAGAGGCCTTCATGCACACCCAGAGAAGACGCATCGCCGGCAAGGGCGGCGAACTCTGGGAAGGCTCCTTCGATCACACCCTGCGGGGTTTTCGCGCCCAGGGCATCACACCTCAGGAGTTGCAGAACATCATCGACGACTCGGCCTATATCCCGGTCTTCACCGCCCATCCCACGGAAGCCAAGCGCCTGGTGATCATGAACCTGCTGCGGCGCATCTTCGTCACCAGCGAAGTCCTGGATGCGCCCCGCCGCACCCTGGATCAGCGGCCGGACACCATCCGCTCCCTGAAGACCCAGATCCAGACCCTGTGGAAAACCGAAGAGGTGCGCGCGGTACGCCCCGAGGTGCGCAATGAGATCCGCCTCGGTCTGCACTATTTCCATCGCAGCCTGTTCGACGCCGTCCCCCAGGTATTCCGCCGTCTGCAGGCCGGTATCGAACGCATCTACCGGGATCACGAAGGCTACCACGGCGTTCAGCTGCCCCCCTTCATCCGCTTCGGTTCCTGGATCGGCGGGGACCGGGACGGTAACCCCTTCGTCACCCCGGAGGTCACCCGCCTGGCATTGGGCCTGCAGCAGCAGACCATCCTGCGTGAATACATCCGTCGGGTCGATGAACTGATCTCGGAACTCACCTTTTCGGTACGCTTCTGCACCCCCAACTGGCCGTTCAGCGAAAGCCTCAAATCCGATAACGAGCAGTTCGCCCTGTTCTTTGAGGCCGACCCCAGGCGTTTTGCTGACGAGCCCTATCGACGCAAGCTCTACATCATTCGCGAACGCCTGCGTCAGACCCTTGCTGCAATTGACCCTGATACATCCCAATCCGCGCGCGCCCTCCCCGGGGTCTATCCGAATGCGCAGCTTTTTCAGCGCGATCTCAAACTGATCTCCCAGTCCCTGCTCAGCCATGGTGACGGTCACTCCGCAGAAGGCGCCCTCAAGGACCTGATCCATCTGTCCGAAACCTTCTGTTTCCACCTGGTGAGCCTCGACGTCCGCCAGGAGTCGACCCGCCACACTCAGGCGGTGACCGAGATCCTCGCCCTCAGCGGTGAAGTCCCGGACTATGCGTCCCTGGACACCGCACAACGACTCGAATCTCTGGCCGTCCTGATCGGCCGGGAACCGCCACCGCTGACCTTCGAGCGTGGGGTGCTCAGCGATGAGACCCGGCAGACCCTGGAGGTGTTTGAGCTGATCGCGGAGAGCCGGGAGGCGATCGGGCCCCGGGCGATCGGACAATACGTGATCTCCATGACCCACCAGTCGAGCGACATTATGGAAGTGGCCTTCCTGGGCCATTTGGCGGGACTGGTCGGTATCGATCAGGGCAGTTGGTACAACCACCTGGAGATCTCGCCCCTGTTCGAGACCATCGATGATCTGAAACGCAGCGAGACCATCCTCCGGGAACTGTTCGAGAATGCCACCTACCGGCAGCTTCTGGCGGCCAACGAACAGCGCCAGGAGGTGATGCTCGGGTATTCCGACTCGGCCAAGGACGGGGGCATCCTGGCCTCCGCCTGGAATCTCTACCAGACCCAGAAGCGCATCATCGCCCTGAGCGAGCAGTTCAACCTGCGCTGCCGACTGTTCCACGGTCGCGGCGGAACCGTGGGACGCGGCGGCGGCCCCACCCACCAGTCGATCCTGGCCCAGCCTCCGGGCACAGTGAAAGGCGAGATCAAGTTCACCGAGCAGGGTGAGGTGCTCTCCTACCGCTACGGCAACCGGGAAACCGCGATCTTCGAACTGACCATGGGCATCACCGGGCTGTTCAAAGCCAGCAAGGGCGTGGTCCACCAAGTGACCCCGGTAAATGCCGATTTCGTGCGGATGCTGGATGAGATCGCGGAACTCAGCGAGCAGCAGTTTCGCCATCTCACCGAGCAATCCCCCGGCTTCCTCGACTATTTCTACGAGGCTACGCCGGTCAACGAGATCGCCCAGCTGAACATCGGCTCACGCCCCTCCCACCGTTCCAAGGGAAACCGCTCCAAATCCTCGGTGCGGGCCATCGCCTGGGTCTTCGGCTGGGGCCAGGCGCGTCAGGGTATCCCGGGCTGGTACGGTATCGGCTCCGCTCTGGAGCGCTGGCGCAAGGAGAAGCCGGGACGCCTCAAGCATCTGCGCCGCATGTACCAGGAGTGGCCGTTCTTCCACGTACTCTTGAGCAATACCCAGATGGCACTGACGAAATCCGACATGAATATCGCCTGGGAATACGCCTGCCTGTGCCAGGACAAGACCAGCCGGGAAACCATCTACAACGATATCCGGGATGAGTTCGAGCGCACCAAACGCCAGGTGTTGGAGATCGCACAGATCGATGAACTGCTGGATGAGGACCCGGTCCTGCAACAGTCGATCAAGCGGCGCAATGCCTATCTCGGCCCCTTGAACCACATCCAGCTGGAGACCCTCAAGCGCTATCGCAATCCGAAACTCAGCGATGAGGAGCGGGATCTGTGGCTGACCCCCCTGCTGCGCTCGATCAACGCCATTTCCGCCGGGCTGCGCAATACCGGCTGAACTCTTTAATACAGAGGAGGTGTTCGCTGCGCTCACGGACTCTATGGCTGAGCATCATGGGTATTCAGGTAGATCGATAACACCACGAAGGACACGAAGAGCACGAAGCGCAATGATCCGACCGCTTAATCGATCCTTCGTGGCCTTCGTGCGCTTCGTGGTAGATTTCAACCCATCGAGAATCCCCGATATGGCCGGTTTCGCCCGCCTGGGCGAGTCACTTTATCTTTTGCGCGAAAAGCCAAGTAACCCAAAGAAAGGGAGCTCGACTGTCCCGTCCTACGGGGACCTCAAGAAGCGGGAGCATCACCCCCGTAGCCTGGGTGAAACCCAGTGGAACCCAGGCCACGGCAGACTGCGAAGCACCAAACTGTGCACCAGTCCCTGGAGTTTTACGTGAGTCAGCCGATGAATCGGGTCATCGACCCGAATCCTGGAACTGACGGTATGTTCATCAAAACAAACGCTTCCCTGCTGTCCGCCCTGACACTCTGCCTGGTCCTGAGCGCCTGTGGCGGCGGGGGCGGTTCCGGGGACTCGGATACGAGCGGTGGCAACACCACGGGGGACAGCTCACAGGAGGAGGGACAGCCCTCGGGCGATACCTCCCAACCGCCGGCTGACGAAACCCAGGACCCCGTCGAGGAGACTCCTCCACCGGCGGATGACGGAAACGCTTCTCCGCCCCCGGCCGATGAAACGCCGATTCCTGAACCCGCACCCGGCACTTCAGCCAACACCCCCCCAGAGGCTGACATCCAGGGAGACACGGAGGTGACCTCCGGCGCCACCCTGGTGCTCGATGGCACCGCCTCCAGCGATCCGGATGGCGACACCCTCACCTATCAGTGGACCCAGACCCTGGGCGATCCCATCAACCTGATCAATGCCAGCGGTCCGACCCTGACCCTGATCGCCCCGGAGGTCGGCGATGCCACCTTGATGGAGATTCAACTCATGGTAAGTGACGGCACCGTCTCGGCCACCGCCCGCTTCCAGTTCACGGTCATCCCGCCGGTCGACACCACCGCGCCCCAGGTGGCGGCGCAATCGCCCCAACCCGACGCCGTCGATGTCGCCACCACCACCCCGATCTGGGTACGCTTCGACGAGCCCCTCGACCCGGACTCACTACCGGCCTCGAGCCTGCAGCTGTTGCTGTCCGGAACCCCCATCAACGGCAGCCTCGGCTACGCTGCGGATACTCAGACCCTGACCTTCACCCCCGAGGCCGACCTCGCAGCGAACACGCTCTATACCGTGGTAATGAGCGATGATCCGAGGGATCTATCGGGGAATACGGTGAGTACCGACAGCTGGCAGTTCACCACCGGCAGCGCCTACAACCTGGGCGCCACCACCCAGCAGACCATGGATCAATGCATGTCGGTGCAGGACAAGGAGATGCTCACCCTGGTGAACAATGCGCGGGCGGTTGCTCGGCTGTGCGGGGATACGAACTACCCGGCCGTTCCCGCCCTGGCCTGGCATTGCGATCTGGAAACCGCGGCCCAGGGTCACTCGGACTCCATGGCAGAGAATGACTTCTTCAGTCATACCGGATTGGACGATTCGAGTCCCGGCGACCGAATCACCGCCGCGGGCTATATCTGGCGCGCCTACAACGAAAACATCGCCGCCGGTTACAACACCCAGGAAGATGCGATGACCGCCTGGCTGGAGAGCCCGGGACACTGCGCCAACCTGATGAGTGCCCGTGTCACGGAAATCGGTACCGGCGTGGCGGAGAATCCCAGTGCCCAGTACCGAATCTACTGGACCCAGGATCTGGCGGATCGCTGAGTGGATTTCGGGTAATAAGGGTATTCAGTCCAGTGACTCAACCCGGGTTTTCATTGCCTGCAGACGTAATGCAACCTGCTGCCAAATCTCATCCTCTCCGGCCCTGGCCAGCAGGGCATCACCCTGCTGGATCAAACTGCGCAGTTGATCGGGATCGAACAGGGTGATCGCCGCCTCGAAGTCCTGCGTTGAAGCACTCATCAGAACCGGTAGCAGTTCCTCCTCTCGGATCAGCGAGTCCGGATCCAGTAGATCTGCCACCAGAGGTGTCTCGAGCAGATCGTAGTGGGTGGCCCTGGCTACCTCCTCCTGCTGCAGTTCCTGGTGTGCCACCGTGTCGTTACCCGCACCCTTCCACACCGAGCGCATGATCACTTCGACCAGCTTGCGAATCGCCTGCTTGTTGGGGGACTGATCATCGGCGAGTCGGCAGGCCTGTTCGTAATACTTGTCCAGCCGTTCCTTGAGGTCCAGGATCACCTCGCTCTGCTCATGGGGCCCGAGTGACACGGCCTCTCCCACCAGTTTGCGCAGATCGACGATATAGGCGACCAACTCTTCATGATCGAGCCGTTGGGTTTCCGTCAACGCGGCCTGGGACAACGTTCGGTCCTGTTCCGCGAACAATGGGTTGTTATATTTGCGCATCGCATGGCGCTCGTGCCGCCCCGGCATCAGGCTAAACTGCAGATTCATCGTGACCTCTGATCTTCGATTGCTGGTCAGGTTAATCCGCTATTTGTACCACGAAAATTGCAACCGAAACCTCTTTTCGCCCGGCTTCTTGGCTGATTTTCCACGTATGAAAACGGAAACGCCCCGGTCAGCAAGTCTGTCATACGCCGCACCTATCATTGCCGTGACGTCATGTACGGGATGTTTTGGTGCTTCGAAAGGCTTCGACACACGCCTTGCGGAACCCTTGTAAAATTTCAAAATGACCATACATTTCGTTGACTTAGGTCAGTTCACATGGACCCATGAACCACTAACCTTTGACTGACCCTGTTTCCATGGGCCATATGACACTCACCGTCACTGTAGCGGTCTCATCGATTGAGACGCTGTTGTTTATCCAAGTCAAATTTCGGAGGACTTCGCCATGTTAGGTAGTGACAAAGCAATCATGGGCGCGCTCGCCATCCTGATTCTGGGTATCGTGATCTCCGTAATGATCGGATGATCCCGGCAGGGCGGGTAACCCCCGCCCTGGTTCCACGAGACGCTGCTTCTACCGCGACATCGCCTGGTTCAGAAACCCGGCGGTCACGGTATCCATTGTTTTCACATGGGCATTGAACCAGGGCAGCCAGGCTTCATAGAGAAAACGGGCCAGTGCCGCCACGTCCCGATCTTTCAACCATGTCTGCTCCAATTGACTCAATTGAATCAGTATCTGGTCATGCTCTCCCTTGTGTACCGGAAAGGGCGGGAAATTATGGTTCTTCATGAGGCGGTTTTCGCCTTCGAAGTGCTCCCGGGTATGGGTGATCCAGGCCGCAAGGCTTTGGCTGATCGCTGCCTCATCCACGTTGCCGTCCAATCCGGATCGCAGTAATGCTCCCAGTTCATTGACCAGAACGATCTCTTCCTGGTGCACGGAATTCATCAGTTCCAGCGCCACACGCGGCATATTGTCCGGATCCACCACCGGTAATTGATATTCGCTCACAGAATGCTCCACTGCCTTGCTCAGAATGGGCGGGCATCTTACTGCATCACCCGCAAAGAACCATTGACAGTCATCAAGGGATTTCCCGCCCAAACCCACCAGGGGATACCGCTCCTTTCCATACCATCCGGGCAACACCGCAACGGAAGTGAATCTATGAACGGGTCATGATAGGGGGTTGCGGTTCCTTCAGAACAGTGCCCGGGTAACAATTTCCTGAAGGCTCAACTCGGCCTTGAGTCGGGTAAACAGCAGGTAGAGCCCCCCAAGTTTACGATGCAGAAACAACACATCGGCCGGTGAGCAACAGCTCGCTGGCGGAGGGTCGTTCGCCCCTCAACAGTTGGCGGGTCCCCTGGCTGATCGCCCCCAAGGCCAAGCCACCGGCCAGTTGTCCGAGTTTGCCGAGACGGCTGATCCGGGAGCGGGGAATGGAACGATCCGGTCTCATTCGGTCACGATGCTCTAAGCTCGGCGCACCAGGTCTTCCAGAGCCATCTCCAGTTCCGGGAAGCGGAACTGGAAACCGGAATCCGGCAGGCGTTTAGAGACCACCCACTGACCGCTGATCATGACCCCCGCCGCTTCTCCAAACATCAGCTTCAGCATCGTGTAAGGAATCCGGAACAGGGCAGGACGATGCAGGACCCGCCCCAGTAAGCGGCTGAAAATCCCGTTGGTCACCGGCTTAGGTGCGCAGAGATGAAACACACCGTCCAGTTGGGGCTCCTTGAGGGCGAACAGATAGGCATCGACCAGGTCATCGATATGTATCCAGGAGAATGCCTGCTGACCATCACCGATCGGTCCGCCCAGACCCATGCGGAACGGGGTAAGCAGCTGTTTCAAAAGCCCCCCGTCCGGACCCAATACCAGCGCCAGACGAAAGATCAGGGTGCGCATACCCAGGGCCTCGGCTTCCCGGGCCGCCTGTTCCCAATCTTTTGCGAGTCTGCCGAGAAAATCCTCCGCATTGGGAGGATCGTACTCGGTGTAGCGGCCCCGATCGTCATAGGCGCCGATTGCAGAGGTCGAGATGAAGGTTTTGGGTCGAATCTCCAGGGCTTCCATGGCCCGGACCAACAATCGGGTGGTTTCCACCCGGCTCGACACCATGGCCCGTTTGTACTGCTCCGTCCAGCGTCGGTTGACGGGCTCTCCCGCCAGATTGATCACGGCGTCGCAACCTTGCAGCTGGCGGGTCAGATGGGATACCGACTGATTGAAGTCGAAGCGGCTCAGGGCCACGACCTGATGGCCCTGACGCTTCAGCGCGATCGACAGATGACTGCCCACAAAACCACTGGCACCGGTCAAGGCGATTTTCATGACCCTCTCCGTATCACGGATTATCAGATCTCTGGATCAACCGGCCCATTCCGGCTGCCATAGGCCAGGACGTAACTTCGAGGGCGACTGTACTCCACAAACGGAGCCACAAGCCCACAAATCTAAAGGTATATAAACAATGTATAGTACAGATTACCCAGGCAGCTGACCCACTTCAACACCCGATATCGGTTTCCGCATCAAATCCCGGGTTAATCGCCTCATACAGGGCCGAATAGTCATCCTCACCATAACCCGCTTCCTGGCCCTTGATCAGGACACTCAAGGTGGCATCGGCGACCTCCGCATTCATCCCCGAGGATTCCGCCACCTGCTTGAACAGGCGCACATCCTTGATCAGGTGCTTGAGAGGGAAATTCGCCTTCGCGTAATCGTGCTCCTGGTATTTCTGCAGCTTCTTATCGAAGGTGGGTGCGTACAGCGCACTCTCCCGCAGCAGTTTCATGAACTGCTCCACTTCGACCCCTTCCGCCTTAACCAGACCCAGACTCTGGGAAAATCCCACCGTGAGCGCCGCAATCAACTGGTTCATGGCCAGTTTCATCGCCGCGGCCTGACCCACATTGCCCACCCGGTCAACCTCCTTACCCAAGCCGCGCAACAACAGCAGGCAATGGTGGTAGACGGACTCGGGTCCCGCGGCCATGACGATCAGTTCACCCGCCTGGGCTTCCGGGATGCTGCCCAGCACGGGCGCCTCGAGATACTCGCCCCCCGCCGCCTGCACCCGCTGTGCGAGCGCCCGGCTCTCGTCCGGTGAGATGGTACCCATCTGTATCACCGTCTTGCCCTGCAGGCGGCCTTCCAGGACCGGGTTGAACAGCACCTCATCGATCGCCTCGGCATCACTCAAGGTGAGCAACAACAACTCATTGTCGTTCACCGCCTTGATCAGGTCGGGCTCGGTGGGCACACCTTCGGTCCTGGCCTGCTCGAGTCGTGTCTCACCCCGATTCCAGGCGGTAACCTCGTGCCCCTTTTGCATCAGCCGGTGGGCGATCGGCAGACCCATCAGACCCAATCCCAGAATCGTAACTCGCATAGATTCGACCTCAAGCTGAAGCGTGATAGGGAAGACTCAATTCATGTACGGCATCGACAAACACTCCGGCATGTTCCGGATCGATCTCCGGGTGGATGCCGTGACCCAGATTGAAAACATGCCCGCTGCCCTGTCCGAAACTGGCCAGAACCTGGGCCACCTCTTCGCGGATCCTTTGCGGGGAAGCGTACAGGGTACAGGGATCCAGATTGCCCTGTAAGGCGACCCGCTCACCCACCCGCCGCCGGGCGTCCGCCAGGTTCAGTGTCCAGTCGATTCCCAAGGCATCGCAGCCGGTATCGGCCATCTGCTCCAACCAAAGACTGCCTCCCTTGGTAAAAACAATAGTCGGAATCCGGCGTCCGTCCGACTCCTTCGTGAGACCCTGCAGGATCTGCTTCATGTAGTCGAGGGAGAACTGCTGATAGTGCTGCGGGGTCAGCACGCCGCCCCAGGTATCGAAGATCATTACCGCCTGGGCGCCCGCCTCGATCTGGGCATTGAGATAATCCGTCACCGCCGTGGCGACCTTGCTCAGCAGACGGTGCATCAAGTCCGGACGATCGAACATCATGCCCTTCACCTTGGAGAAGTTTTTCGTCCCGCCCCCCTCCACCATGTAGGTGGCTAGGGTCCAGGGACTGCCACTGAAACCGATCAGCGGGACCCGCCCGTCGAGCTCCCTGCGAATGGTGCTGACCGCATCCATGACATACCCCAAATCCTGGCGCATATCCGGCAGCCCCAGGGCATCCACGGCGGCCTCATCGCTGACCGGCCGTTCAAAGTGCGGCCCTTCGCCCTCGGCGAAATAGAGACCCAATCCCATGGCGTCGGGGACGGTGAGAATATCCGAGAACAGGATGGCGGCGTCCAGGGGATATCGTTCCAGGGGTTGCAGCGTCACTTCACAGGCCAGTTCCGGATTGCGGCACAGGTCCATGAAACTGCCCGCCTTGGTACGCGTCGCCCGGTACTCCGGCAGATAGCGTCCGGCCTGTCGCATCATCCACACCGGGGTCATATCGACGGGTTCGCGCATCAGAGCGCGTAAAAAGCGGTCATTTTTCAGTGGCGTCACGGAAGAGATCCTTTAGCAGCATTTTTTGGTATAAAGAACCGCTGATTGTACACGCAAAAGCGACCCGCTTCTGTACACCCTGCGAACCACTGGCGGGGGATCCGCACGGGGCGCCTTTTGGAACCCCGGGGCACGGGAAAATCTCCGCAGACCCCGCAATGTTGGATCATATGACCAAGCATCCGTTAATGAAGTTGAATCGTTCTTTCTATTCCGCGCGCCGACCATGACTAAAATCAAGCAGATCATCCTCTCCAAAAAAGATGCCCTGGCCAGCGCCATCGGCGAGCCCCTGTCGAAGCTGGCCGGTCTGTGCGTGCCCGCATGGCACGACCCGGACGCTCTGGACGAGGTGCTGAAACAGCACATCGAGGAGATCACCCAGTGTGAGTTTCTCTACGCCTGGGATCTGCAAGGCCGGGAGATCTCCTCTTTGATCAGCCCCGAGTCCCGGGATTCCGATTGGCGGGGCAGAGATCTGTCGAACCGTCCCTATCTGAAGAATAATCTGCCCTTCAAGGGCATCATGCTGTCATCGGTCTATCACAGCCAGTTTTCCAACCGGGAGTGTGTCACGGCCCTGCAGGCGGTCCGGGATAACGACAAACTCATGGGATTCATCGCGGCGGACTTCTCCCTGGACAAACTCGCCGATAGCAACGATGGGGTCGAGCGTCTGCCGAAGTGGCAGCAATTCAAGGGGGACCCCGCGGTCAGGGGTCAACTGTTCATGCAGCAGAGGATTCAGAGCCGTCTCGACGAGCGCATCGATTCGGTCAACAACACAGTCTACGACCTGCTCACCGAGCATGGGATTTTTCACTGCAAGATCCACTACTCCAGTGGACGCTGCTCGTTCTGGCAGATGGAGGATCCCTATACCTATCACATCCATGGCGTCGAAGAGATCATCGATCCGGATATCGTACTGGCCTATCCACTGCATCCCTATCCGGACCGCGCCAAAATCACCCGGGAGCAGTTGCGTCAGATCCTCGACCAGTTCAAGGCATTGCGCTTCGCCGACGAAACCATCTACCTGCGCAGTGCATCGATCAACATCATGAACGGGATGCTGGGTTTGACCTTCTCCTGTGACGGTTCCCACTACATGCCGGTGGAGGAGTTTCTCGAAAAAAGCCTCAACTTCTGGTTCGGCTGAGACACTCTGATAGACACCGACACACGGGCCGTACCTGAGTACGGCACCTTGTGTATGTCATGAAATGAGACTGAGTCGAGAATGCCGGAAGGGGTATCCGGCAGAGGAATCCGGTTCAGGGCACCCGGTAGTTGGCCTGGGTTACCAGGTCTACGCCACATTCCAGGTTTTCAATCCAGTCGATGAACTCCTTGACCGCTTTCTTGCCCACGAAGGCACGCCCATGCTGGGGCACGATCATATCGATATCGAGCTGCCGAACCATGTTGGCCCACAGACGGCAGACCTTGTTCGAATTCATATAACGCCGATGGAAACCCTCCATATAGGGCATGATTTCCGACAGCTTGCGGATTGGAGCATTCAGATCGCCCGGAGGCAGATTGGCGCCCAGGTCACCTGAGAACAGAATCCGACTGAGCGGATCGTAGAACTGGAAGTTGCCTTCGGCGTGCAGAAAGTGCGCCGGCAGGGCTTTCAGACGGATGTTGCCGAGCTGTAGGTTGGTCCCTTCGTCCGGAATCGGCACGACCCGGTCGACCAGCCGGCCCGGGCGGGTAAAGTGGGGAATGAAACGTTCCCACAAAGCCGGCACCACCACCTTGCAGTCGGTGCCCACCAGCCATTTGTTAACCGAAGCCACGATGTCGGGATCCTGATGGGACGCCACCACATAGTCCAGCTTCTTCACGTTCATGTAATCGCTGATTGCCATGAACAGACGGGAGTAGGTCAGTTCGCCACCCGGATCGATGAGGGCTGCGTGCTGGTGATCGTAGATAAGAAACTGATTGGCCTGCACTGCTTCGCCGGAAACCAGATCCCTGAATGCCACGCAAATGTGGCTACCGTTATTGAATAACTCAACTGACATAATGATACGACTCAGTAAGTGAAACTAGACTGGTAATGGTTGGATTCATCCTTGACTGTGGTTAACGGCTGTTAGCGACCTGAATCGCAATTTCTTTACCAAACCGCAGTATATTACAAATAACCCAGGCTGATTAACAGTTGCCATGACTTAAATTCCCCATCCGGAACCCACGTATCGCGCAGTAAACCTCACATTTTTACCCTGTCATGCCAGAGACTCATCCTCAAGCACCCCATTTCACCCACGCCTGGGATCTCACACCCAGTGAAGCCCGCGCCCTGCAGGAACGCCTTAGAGACCAGGTTGTCCGGCGGGACACGTTGGGTGCATTGCACACCGTGGCCGGGACGGATGTGGGATTCGACCAATCCGGGCGCATCACCCGGGCCGCGGTGGCGGTCCTCGACTACCCTGGGCTGAATCTCACGGAACAGACCATCGCACAGTGTCCCACCCGCTTTCCTTACATACCGGGGCTGCTCTCGTTTCGTGAAATTCCCGCACTGCTGGATGCCCTGGCGCAGTTGCATCAACCTCCCGACCTGTTGCTCTGTGACGCTCAGGGGATTGCCCATCCGAGACGCTTCGGCCTGGCCTGTCATCTGGGCGTGCTCACCGGCATCGCCACCATCGGTGTAGCCAAGTCACGACTGATCGGTCATCACCCACCGCTTGCGCAGGAAAAGGGTTGTTGGGTTCCCCTGTGGGATGGGGATGAACGGATTGGCGCGGTGGTGCGCACCCGCACCGGGGTGCAGCCACTCTATGTCTCCGTGGGACACCGGGTCAGTCTCGAGACCGCGGTGGAGATTGTGCTTGCCTGCACCGGCCGCTACCGCCTGCCTGAAACCACCCGTGCGGCGCACCGGCTTGCCTCGGTGGACAAGCAGGCGGTATCACGGATGATGGATGGATCCAACTGACATTCCCCGGTCGTGCTCGCCCGGCGAAAGCGGGAGAATCATCGCAGCCAACGGCCGCGAAAAACCTGCTTGAGTTAAGCGTTACGGATATGCTCGATGTAGCGTGGCCGGTCTTCCATGTCCAGCCGGACACCTTCCGCCCAGGCCTTGAGGGGTTGCTGATCCTGGATCTTCAGATCGCAACGGGCACGCCCATGACTGTCCAGGGGGATGGGAATCATGTCACGGTAGGTGTAGACGTTCTCACCCACGTCACCCCCTTCGCAGATGCAGGGACAACGGGGTAATTCACCTTCCGGTTCCGCATTTTCGAAAATCAATGCTCCGGCCTGCCACCAGCGGGTGCGCTCTTCCGAGCCGCTCATGGTCTTGATGATGATGACCCGGGAAAAACGGATCGTGAGCGTACCGCCTTCGAATACAACCGCTTCGATTTCACTGCCGGGCAGATCGATAGTGCTGGAGTCCATAATGCTTACCTACAACTTCAATGCCTGATGAGTCGGCAGACTGATATTGGCTTGAACCTCTCGGTATCGATGATACATGCCCGTGAATCAGTCACCGGTTCCGACCCCGCATCTTACCCTCATGAAGCGAACCGGCAAAAGCGCAGAATCCACACAGTTCATGCCGCTATCGATATCGCACGTCGCTCAGCGGAATCGGGCAAGGCAGCGCCGTGGTTCAGATATCCTCCAGTCCCAGCTCCTTGATTTTACGGGTCAGGGTATTGCGTCCCCAGCCCAGCAGTCTTGCCGCATCCTGACGTTTGCCGGCGGTGTATTCGAGGGCGGTCTCGATCATGATGGTTTCGAAATCGGGTTCCGCTTCGTTGAGTATGCCTTCGTTACCCTCCTGCAAGCGGGCCTTGACCCAGCGACGCAACAGTTGCCGCCAGTCATCCGGGTGAGACTGGCTGGTCTCGGTCTCCTTCAGCTCAGTGGGCAGATCGTCGATATGGATCTCCTGCCCGGACGCCATCACGGTGAGCCAACGGGCGGTGTTCTCCAGTTGCCGCACATTACCCGGCCACTCCAGTTGCGCCAGATAGCGCTCAGCTTCCGGCAGCAGCAGCTTGCTTTCGACCGCCAGTTCTTCCGCGGCCGATTTGAGAAAATGTTTCAGCAGCAGTGGAATGTCCTCGCGGCGTTGTCTTAGCGCAGGAAGATGGATACGAATGACATTCAAACGATGAAACAGGTCCTCGCGAAACGAGCCCTGTTTCACCAGTCCCTCAAGATGCTGATGGGTCGCTGCGATGATGCGCACATCCACCTTGATCGGTTCATGACCGCCGACCCGGTAAAACTCCCCATCGGCCAGTACACGCAGCAGACGGGTCTGCAGTTCCGCCGGCATGTCACCGATCTCATCGAGAAACAGGGTGCCGGTATCCGCCTGCTCGAATCGGCCCACTCGGCGACTCTGGGCACCGGTGAAGGCACCGCGTTCGTGACCGAAGAGTTCCGACTCCATCAAGTCCTTCGGAATCGCCGCCATGTTGAGCGCAATGAACGGCCCGCTGGCGCGGCTGCTGTGCCGGTGCAGGGCCTGCGCCACCAGTTCCTTACCGGTACCGGACTCACCGTTGATCAGCACCGTGATGTTCGACCGGGCCAGACGACCGATGGCGCGAAACACCTCCTGCATGGCAGGGGCTTCGCCAATGATCTCCTTGGCCCGTTCCTTGTCCTGAAAGTCGCTTTTATCCTCGACGGTCTTCTGCTGACGGCAGGCCCGACGGATCTGTTGAACCGCATCGTCCACGTCGAAGGGCTTCGGCAGATATTCGAAGGCGCCGCCATGATAGGCGGAGACCGCACTCTCAAGATCCGAGTGCGCCGTCATGATAATCACCGGAAGCGTCGGGTAGCGGGCATGCAGGAGTTCAAGCAACTCCAGTCCGTCCATCCCGGGCATCCGGATATCGGAGACGATGACATCGGGCTGACCCTTGTCGAGGGAGCTCAGAACCTTGTCCGCGCTCTCGAAACTGGTCACTTCCATTTCCGCTTTTTCCAGGGTCTTCTCCAGTACCCATCGAATCGAGCGATCGTCATCGATCACCCAAACTCGGCATGCTCTATCCATCTACCTGCTCCAAGGGAAGTAAAACTCTAAACACGGTTTCACCGGGTTTACTGGTAAATTCGATCAATCCCTGGTGACGATTGATCAGTGTCTGTGATATCGACAGCCCCAGGCCCATGCCATCGCTGCCCGATACCAGGGGAAAAAACACCCGCTCCTGCAGTTCCGGCGGAATGCCCGGACCGTTGTCGGTGATCTCTATTGAGACCACCAAACGATGGCGGATGTTGCCAATGGTGAACTGTCGGAGGATTCGACTGTTGATACCCAACACCCCGTTGGGACCGGCTGCGCGTACCCCGTTCCGGATAATGTTGAGAAAGGCCTGGATCAACTGATCCATGTCGCCGGTCAGATTCGGGATACTCGGGTCGTAGTTCTTCGTAATCACCAGATCGGCGCCGGCCTCCGCCTTCGCCAGGCTGCACACCCGCTCCAGAACCTGATGGACGTTCACCGGTTTCATCTCAGGAATCCGGTTGGGACCCAGCATGTTGTTCACCAGGTTCTGCAGACGATCGGCCTCTTCGATGATGATCTGGGTGTATTCCTTCAGGGACTCATCGGGCAGCTCCCGTTCCAGAAGCTGTGCGGCGCCGCGTAAACCACCCAGGGGATTCTTGATTTCATGAGCCAGACCCCTGACCAGGGCGCGACTCGCCTGGTTGCGAGCGAGAATCTGCTCTTCCCGGGTGATACGCAACTGTCGATCGACCTGTTGTATCTCCACCAGAAACTCATTGATGTACTGACCCGAACGGACCGGTATCACGGTACAGTCCACCGTGATCTCCCGGTTTTCCTGGAGCTGCAACTGGTGTTCCCGCTCCGTGAAGGGTTGTCCGGTTTCAAGGGAGCGCATGAGGTTGGTTTGTACGATATCTCCGGAACAGTGGATTAATTCACTGGCCTGAGTGCCTATCATCTTACGTGCGCTCACACCGAACAGCATCTCAGCTGAAGAGTTGATATAGAGCAGGTTAAATTCGCGGTCAAAGAGCAGGATGGCCGTGCTCAGGTTTTCGAGGACCCGCCGCTCCATATTGGTCTTGGTTGGATTCATGGCATCTACTTAGCAATAAACGCACCAAAAAATATCTATGTCTGTCGGCATTCCATGCTTTCGGAGGCGAATCACCAAATCACCCGGAAATGCCCTCAACGTAAGAAGCTTTCAGCGATCGAGGTCAGCCACAGGTGAAACGAACCGGTGTGGGGTTGCGAAACGACACCCTATGCATTGCACTATTATAGTGCATTGCTGCGCTTCGCTGGTGACCTTCACAGACTTACCAGACCCATCGGACGGCTCACAGGGTATATACCCCATGCCGACAATCGGCCGGGCCCGGTGAAACAGATCAGGGATTCAGAAGCGTGGACTGATCGCACCGTGAGGTGGGTTATTCGAGGGCTTCCTGGCGCAGGTTGAAACTGATGCTGGGAGATTGGCGCAACACCGTACCCTCTTGATCCCGGAGTTCGGCTTTCAGGGTATGGCTGCCTCTCACCAGATTCTGCAGTACGAGTTGGGTGGTTTTGATGGCGGTTTTAAGTTGAGTGCCATCGACGTAGAGATAGATTTCATGTCCTTGCGCCAGGGGAGGCGTCAGGGAGATACCCACGGATACGGAGGAATCCGCACTGCGAATGGTTTCATTGTTGGTGGGTTGGACGATCTCGAAAGCGGTATATTCACCGGTCGCTTCCGCGGATGACGGTGCGTTCAGCTGTTCCGGATTCAATGCGCTTTTCTTCTGTTCGTCCGAGACCCGAATGCGTTCCGCCCCGGGCTGATAGTTCTCGGAATAGATCACTTCCCCTTCGCTGGTGACCCACTTATAGACATCACGGGCCAGCAGGGGTTGTGAAAGCAGAAGGATCATCAACAGGACGAGTATGCGCATAGGCCAAGCATAGTCAGGGTTTAGCATGCAAACAAGCGATGCAGTTCTCAAAAAATACGCCTCCCCGGTCGGGGAGGCGTCACTCTACTCAAGTCTCTGGGCGAGTCAACCCGATCAGAGGCTGTAGTACATGTCGAACTCCACCGGATGGGTGGTCATGCGCACGGTGGTCACCTCTTCCATCTTCAGGGCGATATAACCGTCGATCAGATCGTCGGTGAATACGCCACCCGCGGTGAGGAAGCTGCGATCCGCATCCAGGGCCTCCAGTGCCATGTCCAGACTGTGACAGACGGTCGGGATGCTCGCCGCCTCTTCCGCCGGCAGGTCATACAGATCCTTGTCCATGGCTTCGCCCGGATGGATCTTGTTCTGGATGCCGTCCAGACCCGCCATCATCATCGCGGCAAAGGCCAGATAGGGGTTGGCGGTCGGATCGGGGAAGCGCACTTCGATACGCCGACCTTTGGGGCTGGATACCCATGGAATGCGGATCGATGCGGAGCGGTTACGCGCGGAATAGGCCAGCATGACCGGGGCCTCGAAGCCGGGTACCAGACGCTTGTAGGAGTTGGTCGAGGCGTTGGTGAAGGCGTTCAGGGCACGGGCGTGCTTGATGATACCGCCAATATAATAGAGTGCGGTCTCGGACAGGCCACCGTACTGATCGCCGGCGAAGATGTTCTCGCCACCCTTGGACAGGGACTGATGCACGTGCATGCCGGAACCGTTGTCACCCACCAGCGGCTTGGGCATGAAGGTCGCGGTCTTGCCATAAGCATGAGCCACGTTCCAGGTACAGTATTTCTGGATCTGCACCCAGTCGGCACGCTCCACCAGGGTGCTGAACTTGGTGCCGATTTCGCACTGACCGGCGGTCGCCACCTCATGGTGGTGGACCTCTACGGGGACACCCATCTCTTCCATCGCCAGACACATGGCGCCGCGCAGATCATGCAGCGAGTCGACCGGTGGAACCGGGAAATACCCGCCTTTGACCCCGGGACGGTGACCGATATTGCCATCCTCGTAGACGCGTTCGGAGTTCCATTCGGCCTCTTCGGAATCGACCTTGACCATGCAACCGCTCATGTCGATGCTCCAGCGCACGTCATCCAGAACGAAGAACTCGGGCTCGGGACCGAAGTAGGCGGCATCGGCGATGCCGGTCGAGGCCAGATAGGCCTCGGCGCGCTTGGCCAGGGAGCGGGGATCGCGCTCATAACCCTGCATGGTGGAGGGTTCCAGGATATCGCAGCGGATAATCAGAGTGTTTTCATCCGAGAAAGGGTCCATGACCGAGCTGGCATCCTCGGGCATCAGGATCATGTCGGATTCGTTGATGCCTTTCCATCCGGCGATGGATGAACCGTCGAACATCTTGCCGTCAGTGAAAAAATCGTCCTCGATCTGGCTGCTGGGCAGGGTGACATGCTGCTCTTTGCCACGGGTGTCGGTGAAACGCAGATCGACGAATTTCACGTCATTGTCTTTGATCATCTTCAGGGCTTTCGACGCCATCGTATTCTCCAGGAATGTTGAGTGATTCTATGCTGAGTGGGTACAGCCGGTTAATGGTTTGGGTGATCGAACCGTGAATGTGCACACTTCATCCCATGTGCACCAAAATAGTGCTATCAGGCTGTTGAAATTCTACTCAGACGGCACGATCCTACGTTGAAATCCGCCTCAAAAAGCTCATTTACTCCAGTAAACTGCGCTTTTTCAGCGGCTTTCACCTTGTCTCGTGCTCGCCTGAGCGAATTTCAACAGCCTGCTAGCCGAACCAGATTCTCACGGAACGGAAGATTCCGGATTCATTGATCTCTGTCTGATAGCTCTGAATCAGTTCGTTGGCATGAGATTCCGAGACGTAACAGGTCAGGGGCAGATAGAGATCGACATCTATGCCTCCGGACAGGTAATGAAACACTGCGCGCTTGCGCTGCGCATAACTTTCCAGTCCGGACCAATGGGTTTCGAGTAGTCGCTCCGCCTCCCTTCTCAGGGGCAGGTCCGCGCACGAGGGACCCTTTTCATCGTCCTCCGGGTCGATATGCACCGTAACATCTTCCAACACGTCGACTTTGTCAATAAGACCATACTGCACGACTTCCGCGATGCGGTGCCCCTCGGATACGCTCAGCCAGGGATCGACCTGCACGTGCACATCCGCCAGGGCGTGTCCTCCCAGTTTCCGGGTTCTCAGCATGTGTACGCTCTTTACCCCGGAAACATTGCCGATGACTTCACGAATCTCCGTCAGGGCTTCCTCTTCCAGACCGGCGTCCGCCAGTTCGTGAGTCGCATTCCAACCCAGACTCCACCCGATCTTCACCACCATCAGTCCCACCAGAACCGCCGCTATGGCATCGAGATAGGGGAGTCCCAGCATGGTGCCGCCGATACCCAGCAACACCACGATGGAGGAGACCGAATCGCTGCGATGATGCCAGGCGTTGGCGCGTAACAGGTCCGAGTTGATCAGATTACCCAGATGGCGGGTATAAAAGAACAGGGCCTCGTTGGCGAGGATGGAAAAACCGGCTACGTACAGGGTGACCACCTCGGGTACGAGTAATTCTTCAGGGGCGAACAACCGCTCCCCCGCGTCGAAGATGATGCCGATACCCACCGCAATCAGAACCGCGCCCAGTACCAGGGTACCGATGGTTTCGAAGCGGCCGTGGCCATAGGGATGTTCCGCATCCGGCGCTTCCCTGGCATGACGCGCCGCGAACAGCACCAGGGCATCTGTGAGAAGATCCGAAAGTGAATGAATGCCATCGGCGATCAATGATTGGGAATGTCCCAGCCAGCCAAAGATAACCTTGAGCACCGCCAGCAGGGAGTTGGTGACGGCACCGACCAGAGCCGCTCGACGGCTCATCTCATAACGACGTTCACGGTTCATGATGTGGAATCACCTGCAACTTCAACCACCACGATGTATTCACCGGCTTCCGATCTCGTCTCGATGACCTTGTGCCCGTTGATCCGTGACCAGGCCGGGATATCGTTGAGAACCCCGGGATCCGTGCATACCGCCTCGACCCGGCTGCCCGGCAGAAGTTGCTCGATGGCATTCTGCACCCGGATTACCGGCATGGGACAGAGCAGTCTGCGACAGTCGATACGCTGCACCATCAGATCAACCACTCCTTCGGAATCTCATGGGGTTTCAAGGGGGCTACCCGGATGGCTCGGGTCTCACCACCTAGCGGGGTGAAGGCCAGCTCCACCTCGTCCGCGTCGCGCCCCTGACTGTAGCGGGAGACCAGACGCGCGATCAACTCCACGTCCGCATCGGAAATCTCGCCGTCGATCAGCGCCAGGGGCCCCCCATGACTCACGGTTCTGATATGCGGGAAGTTATTGCGGTAACCCTGGAGAAAGTTGCCTTCACCCTCCTCCCGGGCAATGATGACCTTGAAACGGGGCGAAGGCCTCAGGTGCCGTCCCACCTTGAGCAGCATGATGTCATCCATGTCGTAGTCCCGACGACCGCGCGCCTGCCACAGATCCCGCAATTTGATGCTGTACTGTTCATCGGTGAGAAAGCAGCAGCCTCCCGCCGGCTGGGCATAGTCCTCGATACCCAGACGCGCCGCCAGGGCCATCTGCGGTTTGCGGGAGCGCCCGGAGAAGTCGAACAACTGCTCCCGGGCCACCCAGCCTTCCCGCTCGGGGCGGGTTTCCGGCAGGTTTTTCGCACACAGGGGACGCAACAGCAGATCCTGGGCGCCCGACTCCCGAGAGACCACCGGCATCGTATCCTTGCGCTGGGACATAGGGCGCTGCCCCACCACTTCGCCGGTAATGATGAAATCGAAACCGTGATCGGCGATCCACTCATGGGCCTTGCGCACCATGAACACCTTACAGTCGAGGCAGGGGTTCATGTTCGCCCCGTAACCGTGCTTGGGATGAATCAGGATATCCTTGTACTCCTCGACGATATCCACGATATGCAGCTTGATGCCCAGTTGCTCCGCCACCCACAGGGCGTTGTTGCGCTTGTTCTTGCCCTGGTCCCTCTTGCGTATCGCATGGGTATGCCCCTCGACACAGAACCCGGTGTAGAAGTTGATCCCCTCGACGTGCACGCCCTGGTCCTGTATGACCCGGGCAGCCAGGAGGGAGTCGAGCCCTCCGGAGATCAGGGCGACCGCCTTTCTCTGCTCACTCATGGAAATGATTCATCCGCAAAATTTCGATTATAACGCGAATCCGCCCAATCCGACGCTCAACCCTGATTATACAGACGCTTTACGGCTCCATATCGAACCGGGGCGGCCGACAACAGTCCGGATTAGCCAACCACATAGCGCATCGCTATACTGTCGCATTTTCATTCAGCACTACGGAGTCTCGATGTGACCTCAGCCTCTGCATCGAATCAGCACAACGTCCGGACATTTCAGGGCCTGATCCTCGCGCTTCAGGAGTACTGGGCCCGTCAGGGATGCGTGATTCTGCAACCTTATGATATGGAGATGGGTGCCGGCACCTTCCACACCGCCACCTTTCTGCGTTCCATTGGACCCGAGCCTTGGAACGCCGCCTATGTGCAACCCTCGAGACGCCCCACCGATGGCCGCTACGGTGAAAATCCCAACCGGCTGCAACACTACTACCAGTTCCAGGTGGTACTGAAACCCTCTCCCAAGGAGATTCAGCAGCTCTATCTGGGTTCCCTGGAGATGCTCGGCATCGATCTCAAGGTGCATGACATCCGCTTTGTCGAGGACAACTGGGAGTCTCCGACCCTGGGCGCCTGGGGACTGGGTTGGGAGGTCTGGCTGAACGGCATGGAGGTGACGCAGTTCACCTATTTCCAGCAGGTCGGCGGCCTCGACTGCCGTCCCGTCACCGGTGAGATCACCTACGGTATCGAACGCATCGCCATGTACCTGCAGGGGGTGGAGAGCATCTTCGACCTGGTCTGGACCGAAGGGCCTCAGGGCGTGGTCACCTACGGGGATGTTTATCATCAGAACGAGGTCGAGCAATCCGCCTATAACTTCGAGCATGCTGACGTGGACTATCTGTTCGGTCACTTCGATCAGTGTGAAAAGGAGTCGCGCAAATTGATCGAACTCGGACTCCCCTTGCCGGCTTATGAACAGGTGTTGAAGGCTTCCCACAGTTTCAATCTGCTGGATGCACGTCACGCCATCTCGGTTACCGAACGGCAGCGCTACATCCTTCGCGTACGCACCCTGGCGCGGGATGTCGCCCAGGCCTACTACGACGCCCGGGAACGACTCGGTTTTCCCATGTGCAAGACACTGACGGAGACCACCCATGACTGATCAAGCCGACCTGCTGTTCGAACTCGGCACCGAAGAACTGCCGCCCAAGGCGCTGAAACGCCTCGCCGCTGCATTGGCCGAAGCCTTTATCGCGGGCCTGCAACAAGCCAGCCTGACCCATGGCAAGGTTGAAACCTTTGCCACCCCGCGACGCCTGGCCGTATTGATTCACGACTGCGCTCTGTGTCAGCCCGACCGGGAGGTCGAGCGCCGCGGTCCTGCCATACAGGCCGCCTACGATGCATCCGGCCAGCCTTCCAAGGCCGCCGAGGGATTCGCCCGCTCCTGTCAGACCACCGTGGATGAGTTGGAGACCCTGAAGAGCGACAAGGGTGAGTGGCTGGTGTTCCGTACCCAGGAGACCGGTCAACCCGCAGCCAGTCTACTGCCCGAGATCGCCAACCAGGCACTCAGCAAGCTACCTATCCCCAAGCGCATGCGCTGGGGTGATTCCGAGGCCCAGTTCGTACGTCCGGTGCATTGGCTGGTGTTCCTGCTGGGTAACGATGTGGTGCCCTGCACGCTGCTCGATGCCGTATCTGACCGTCAGACCTATGGGCATCGTTTTCACCACCCTACCGCAATCACCCTCTACAGTCCGGAGGATTATGCCTCCGTACTGCATGACCTGGGCAAGGTGATCGCCAGTTTCGACCAGCGTCGTGCACATATCGAACAGCTTGTTAAAGAGAGCGCTGCTACCCTGGGCGGACAGGCGGATCTCGATCCGGAACTGCTCGATGAGGTGACCGCCCTGAACGAGTGGCCGGTACCGATCTCCGCCAGCTTCGAATCCCGGTTTCTAGATGTTCCCCAGGAAGCCCTGGTAGCTACCATGAAGGGCAATCAGAAGTACTTCCCGCTGTTCAACAGCGACGGCAAGCTGATGAACCATTTCATTACCATCGCCAACATCGATTCACCCAAACCGGAGGTGATCCGGGAAGGTAACGAGCGGGTCATTCGACCCCGTCTCGCAGACGCCATGTTCTTCTGGCAGCAGGATGGCAAGAAGCGCCTGGAAGACCGCCTTGATTCACTCAAGCAGGTGGTGTTCCAGAACCAGCTGGGCAGCATGTACGACAAATCCCAGCGAGTGGCCAAACTCGCGGAACTCATCGCCATCGAGATCGACGGGGATCCGGATTTGGCGTATCGCGCGGGACTGCTCAGCCGCTGTGATCTGATGACCGACATGGTGTTCGAGTTTCCCGAAATGCAGGGCATCATGGGTCGCTACCAGGCCGGACGGGACGGGGAAGACCCGGAGCTCGCCCAGGCACTGGATGAATTCTACATGCCCCGTTTCTCCGGCGATGTACTGCCCCAGAGTCGTACCGGTATCGCCCTGTCCCTGGCCGAAAAACTCGACACCCTGGTCGGCATCTTCGGCATCGGCCAGAAACCCACCGGCGACAAGGACCCCTTCGCCCTGCGCCGTGCCGCCCTGGGTGCCTTGAGGATCATTCGCGAACACGGCCTGACCCTCTACCTCCCCGGTCTGTTGTCGGCGGTGGCCGATGGCATGAACGATCGACTCACACACCCCGAAGCGGCGGACGAGGTCTACCGCTTCATGCTGGAGCGCCTTAAAGGCATCTACCTGGATCTGGGAGTCACGATTGATCTGTTTCAGGCGGTCACCGAAGTGGATCCGCATAACCTGGCCGATTTCGACCAGCGCATCTGGGCGATGCAGGAGTTCCGCACCCTGCCCGAGGCGGACAGCCTGTCCGCCGCGAACAAGCGCATCCGCAATATTCTCAAGAAACATACCGGTGAACTCGCTTTTCGACCGGACCCAACCCTGTTTCAGGATCCGGCTGAACAGGATCTCGCAGCAAAACTCAATGAACTCGAACCCAAGGCACAGCCCCTGTTCGACAGCGGTGACTACAGTCAGGGGTTACAGATACTCTCAGCCCTGCGCGAGCCCGTGGACCGGTTTTTCGATCAGGTCATGGTCATGACCGAGGACACGACCCTGCGCGACAACCGTCTCGCACTGCTCAGTCAAATGGAACAGCTGTTCCTCAGCGTGGCGGACCTGTCCTGCTTACAGAATCAGGACAGCGCCTCGTGAACCGGGACTCCTACCAGGTCATGTTGGACGCGGTACAGGCTTTTCATGACAAGCACCGTTTCCGGGAAACCGGTGGCGAGGAGATGACCTACCGCATAGCGCTGATGGCAGAGGAGCTTGGTGAGATCTCCTCCTGCGTCACCAAGGGAAAGTCCAAGGAGTCACTGGCCGAAGAGGTTGCAGACCTCTTCATCCTCATCATGGGAACCGCCATCGCCCAGGATTTCGACCTCAACCAGGCCTTCTGGGATAAGATGGAAAAACTCAACCAGCGTCAATCCCGCATGGTCAACGGACGCATAAGAGTCTCGGAATTCCGTGATGTTGATCCGTAGTAAGTACCTACTTACATGAAACTCATCATTCTTGACCGGGATGGTGTCATCAACCAGGATTCCGACGCCTACATCAAGAATCCTGACGAGTGGCAACCCATCGAAGGCAGTCTTCAGGCCATCGCCCGTCTGAACCGGGCCGGATATCATGTGTATGTGGCCACCAACCAGTCAGGACTCGCCCGGGGTCTCTTCGACATCCAAACCCTGAATGCGATTCATCATAAGATGCTCGATGCCGTGAAAGCTGTGGGCGGCCAGATCGATGCCATACTCTTCTGTCCCCATGGCCCTGACGACCATTGCAATTGTCGCAAACCTAAAGCCGGTCTTTATGAAGAGATCGGTGCACGTTGCCATACCAATCTTGAAAATGTACCGGTTGTCGGTGACTCATTACGCGATCTACAGGCAGCCATCAAGGTCAAGGCAACACCTATCCTGGTACGTACCGGCAAGGGTGCACAAACCCTGGCCAAACTGCGTAAGACACATCCGGAAATATCGGTTTACGACAACCTGCAACACATGGCTGAACAGCTATTGAAAGAGAACGAACCTTCATGATCCTGCTCCGTTCCATCATCTATTTCACCTTTCTGGTTCTCAATACCATTCTCATTGCAGGGGTGGGTACACTCCTGGTCTGGGCACTTCCAGGCAACAAAATTCACATCATCGATCACAGTTGGAGCCGAGTTAATCTTTGGGGACTGAAGGTTCTGTGTGGATTATCGGTACGCGTGGAAGGCACGGAGAATATTCCTGAGGAGAGTTGTCTGGTGTTTGCAAAACATCAGTCCGCCTGGGAAACCCTGGCTTTGATCAGCCTGATCCCCGGACCAAAATCCTGGGTGATGAAGCAGGAACTGCTGTATGTACCCTTTTTCGGCTGGATCATGAAGGCTTTTCAACCCATTGCGATCGATCGGAAATCCGGGCGCAAGGCGATCGATCAGATCATCGAGCAGGGCACCGACAGACTGAAACAGGGGAAGAAGGTTTTCATATTTCCGGAGGGTACCCGAGTCGCACCGGGTGAACGTAAGCGCTACGGGATTGGTGGTGCCATGCTGGCGGAAAAATCGGGCTATCCGATACTCCCGGTTGCGCATAACGCCGGTGTGTTCTGGCGCCGCAGGGATATCCGCAAGTATCCAGGTGTTGTCGATGTCAGAATCGGACCCTTGATCCAGACACAGGGTCGTTCCGCAAGCGTCATCAATCAGGAAGTCGAGAACTGGATAGAAACAGCAGTCAGTGAGCTACCTACAGGTCGGTAGATGCTGGTAAGTCCCTTTTCACAGTCTGAAGAGAGGAATCTTTGAGTGTATGAGCACGCCTAGTCCAACCGTGGATATGGTTAAAGCGAATAAAGAAATAGTCGTAGACATAAATACCCCGCTCATTTTCATCAGACTTTCCCTTCCGACTAGGCCGATAAGTGCCATGCATGCAAAGATTCACAAACAGCGACTAAATATCTATGGACTATATACCCATAACGCAAACTTAAACCGAGGAAAACTCAAGACAGATTTACTCACCACGAAGGACACGAAGGACACGAAGGACACGAAGGATCGATTCTAGTATTCAACAAATTCCACACTTCGTGCGCTTCTTGTCCTTCGTGGTAAAAAATTAGTGGCATCGGCACTCATTTTGTAGTCCATAGGGCGAGTGTTCCATTCAATAAGAAATGGAACATTATTCTAGGTGAGATCCGACAACAAGTAGAGGATCAGACGTCCAGGTTCTCGACCGTTAAGGCATGGGTTTCGATAAAATCCCGTCGCGGTTCAACCTGGTCTCCCATTAGGGTTGAGAATATCTGGTCGGCGCCAACCGCATCCTCGATACTCACCTGAAGCAGACGGCGTGATTCCGCATTCATTGTCGTTTCCCACAACTGTTCCGGATTCATTTCGCCCAGCCCTTTGTATCGCTGAACATGCTGCCCCTTCTTGGCATCATCCATCAACCAATCCAAAGCCTGTCTGAAGCTGCTGACCGGTTGGGTCTTCTCACCCCGTTTAACATAGGCGTCTTCACTCAGCAGTCCGGTCAACTGTTCGCCCAGTTCAACAATCTTGCGATACTCGACACTGTTAAAGAAGTCGTAGGGAATCAATCGTTCATTGCCGATACCATGTACCTTTCGGGTCAGCAGAATACCGGAATCGCCAGACTCAGTCTCCTCAACTTTCTTCAATGTACAGGACTCAGAAATTCGCAGATCGGTATTCAATCGATCCTCTAACTCACTGATCCAATTGTTAATATCATCGTTATTCGCGATCATGGATTCAGTGACTTTCGGCATTGTAATCAGTTTTTCCAATAAAACGCCGTCATATCGTAGTGACAGCCTATTAATGCTGGCCATCACCGCGAGAAAACTTCTCGCCAGTTGCTCAAGACTCTCACCGCCCAGGGGTGGTGCCCCTTCAGTCACTAACAGGGAGGCATTATCCAGGGCTGACTGAAGGAAATAGTTATTCAGATCCTGATCATCTTTCAGATACTGTTCCTGCTTGCCTTTTTTCACCTTGTACAACGGAGGCTGTGCAATATAGACATGCCCCCGGTCGATCAGCTCAGGCATCTGACGATAGAAAAAGGTCAGCAACAGAGTACGGATGTGCGCGCCATCCACATCCGCGTCCGTCATGATGATGATCCGGTGATAACGCAGCTTGTTGGCATCGAACTCTTCACGGCCGATGCCGCAACCCAATGCGGTGATCAGAGTGCCGACTTCCGCGGATGACAGCATCTTGTCAAACCGGGCCTTCTCCACATTCAGAATTTTCCCCTTCAATGGCAAGATAGCCTGGTATCGCCGATCCCTCCCCTGCTTTGCGGAACCACCGGCTGAATCACCCTCTACCAGATAGAGTTCTGACAATGCCGGATCCTTCTCCTGACAATCGGCCAATTTTCCCGGTAGACCGGCGATATCCAAAGCACCCTTACGACGGGTCATTTCTCGGGCCTTTCTTGCCGCTTCACGGGCGCGTGCTGCTTCCACCATCTTCCCTGCGATGTTTTTTGCATCACCCGGATTCTCGAGCAGGTAGTCATTGAGCTTTTCAGCCAACAGATTTTCGACAACTGCTTTGACTTCAGATGAGACCAGCTTGTCTTTGGTCTGGGAAGAAAACTTCGGATCAGGCACCTTGACCGACAGAACTGCGGTAAGACCCTCACGAGCATCATCTCCGGTCGTATTGACTTTCTGCTTTTTCGACAGACCGGATTGCTCGATGTATTGATTCAGGGTACGGGTCAAAGCGGCACGGAATCCCGCCAGGTGTGTGCCACCATCCCGTTGGGGGATGTTGTTCGTATAACAGAAGATACTTTCCTGGTAGGACTCGTTCCACTGCATGGCGATCTCGACCACGATGTCGTTCCGCTCATCAGAAAAGCTGAACACCTTCTCATGAAGTGGGGACTTGTTACGGTTCAGATGTTCAACAAAGGCAATGATTCCGCCTACATACTCGAAGGCATCCTCTCTTCCAGTAGCCTCCTCTTTCAGAACAATTCTGATTCCGGAGTTAAGAAACGAGAGTTCACGCAGACGCTTGGCCAGGATATCGTAATGGAACTCAATGTTGCTGAAGGTGCCCGTACTGGGCAGAAAGGTAATACTGGTGCCTGTCTTGTCTGTTTCACCGACGGGCTTCAGATCGCTATCAGGTACACCATGGGTGTACTCCTGCTCCCAGACCTTACCTTGGCGGCGAATTCTAAGTTTGAGTTTTTCAGACAGGGCGTTGACAACTGAAACACCGACCCCGTGCAGACCACCCGATACCTTATAAGAGTTGTCATCAAACTTTCCACCCGCATGCAGCACCGTCATGATGACTTCCGCGGCGGATTTCTTCTCCTCGGGATGCTCATCGACAGGTATACCCCGTCCATTATCCGTTACTGTAACTCTTTGGTCAGAGTGGATGGTAACGCGGATTTCATTGCAATACCCAGCAAGGGCTTCGTCAATCGAATTATCCACCACCTCAAATACCATGTGATGTAAACCGGTACCGTCATCTGTATCACCGATATACATACCGGGACGTTTACGAACCGCATCCAGTCCCTTCAGAACCTTGATATTTGAGGAATCATAACTCATATGGAAATCCGTAGCGTCAGCAATAAACGACACATTATACCTCCAGACTCAACCTCCTTACGAACGATTTATCGACACTCTTTCCCATGGGATATCAGATGACCATGTTCCACGTGGAACATTGAAACTGACTCGTCCAAAGAATGATCCCTGATTTCACTCCCGAGTTGTGTTAAAAATACTTGGTAACCTGATTGTGAGAGATATGAGTAGAGTGTACGGAATGTGTTGTTATCCAATTCTGCGTTCATGTCATCGATCAATAAGACCGGCATGTCATGTGTTAATTTCTCAAACAGTTGTGCTTGAGCGAGTATCAACAAAATAGAAACAACCTTCTTCTGACCTCTCGAGAATTGATCTTTGATGTCATGCCCCTGGAAGGTGATCTTTACATCCATCCGATGGGGACCAACACTGGTGAAGTGTCTTTCCTGATCCGTACGCTTGTTTAGGTCCAGTGATTCTTGAAGTGATAAACCGCTTTTCCAGCCCTTCACCAATTCCATCGTCAACCCTTGAAGGTTCGGAAAATAGCCTAGCAACTCAGTAAATTCGATTTTCCATTGGTGAAGATATTTTGTCTGATATTCATATACTGCTTCACCGGACACTGAGAGATTCTGGGTCCAAACAGAGAGTTCTGGAGAGTTTTTGCCTAATAGTGCATTTCTTTGTTTGAGTATTTGATTATAGCGAGTAACCAAATCACCGAATGCATGTTCCACGTGGAACAATCCCCAGTTAAGTAACTTTCTCCTATGGACAGGTCCCTCTTCCAGTAATCTTTGTATATTTGGAGTAATAGCTGAAATTGGAAGTATTCTGGCTAAATCTGTGAGTCTCTTGACAGTCGTTCCGTCTTTTCTAACCAAGGTGACATTTTTGTCTTTTTGTATACCCAGCCTTATGACCTGGTCAGTCTTAGCTATCAGTTCTGAATAGACAGTAAGCTGGTGTTCATTGTGTTTAATGATATTTTTATGCTGTGTTGATTTTATAGCGCGGGCTCGCGCAAGAAGATAGATAGATTCGAGAATGGTGGTCTTTCCTGCACCGTTGCTTCCCTGGATTATGTTTATACCCTTCCCTGGGTGAAGCTCCGCAGAGCTTATGTTTCTTAGATTCGTGATTAAAAGTTTTTTTATTCTCACATGAATCGATACAAACAGTAATTCTTGTTTTCCGAGTGACCACTAAATTCGCATGGGCATGACAACGTATTTTGTATCTTGGTTGCCTTTACCGTATATGAGTGCACTACTATTGGTATCCTTAAGTTCGATGATCACGGTGTCTTCCTTAATGGCGCTGATCGCATCGAGCAGATAGCCAACGTTAAAACCAATCTTGAGTTCTTCACCCTCATAGCTGACTTCAAGTTCTTCTTCTGATTCTTCTTGTTCAGGGTTGTGTGCCTGTAGTTGTAGAACTTTTGAGTTTAGATGAAAGCGAATACCTCGATACTTTTCGTTTGAAAGTATCGACGCCCGTGTGAGCGATTGTTTAAGAGAGAGCTTCTCAGCCTCGACTTCCTTATCCGAATTCGTTGGCATGACACGCTGGTATTCTGGAAATCGACCATCGATAAGCTTTGACGTGAAAACGGAATGTTCTAGTAAAACCTTAATGTAACTGTTGCTCAGTTCTATCTTGATATCCTTGTCCTGATTGGTCAGCAGACGACTCAATTCTATAACCGCCTTCCTGGGCAGTATGACCTGAAGGTTAGTGGATTCCTCCAAGACCTGATTCTTCTGACTCATAGCGAGACGGTGTCCATCGGTCGCTACAGTTCGGATGTCCTTCTTATCCAGTTCCAATAGCATACCGTTTAGGTAGTAACGGACATCCTGTTGAGCCATGGCAAACTGTGTACTTTCTATGAGGCCGCACAGGATGGATTCCTTCAAAGTCAGTACTGTACTGCTCGGTGTTGGCTCTATGATTGGATAGTCATTGGCGGGTAGGACACTCAAGGTAAATCGACTTCTGCCGGATTGAATCCTGACTTTGTCTTCGCTGACGTCCAAAGTGACCTGGGCAGATTCTGGGAGTGCTTTACAGATATCCAGAAGTTTTCTAGCGGGTAGTGTGAAATCTGCATCGCCGGAACACTCTGCTTCGGTACTGGTTTTTAATTCGACTTCAAGATCTGTTGCGGTGAGGTTCAAGCGACCATTACTGGCATTGACCAGGATGTTCGCCAGTATGGGTAGTGTTTGACGTCTTTCCACGACACCAGAGATCTTCTGAAGCGGCTCAAGAAGGTTTTCCCGATCGGTGACTATTTTCATGTTATCCACTCAGTATCTTATAAATTGTTTTTAAGATATTTAGATTATCTGTTGTTATTAGCACTGTTTATAAATCAGGCATATCGACATATCTTGTTGATATTATAGATATTTATTTAAGAAATACCCCTGATTTGGAGCCTGTGTTTCCTGCACAATTCATGTTGACGAATTGTGGATAAATTAAGTTTTGGATTTTAACCGAATTTTTCAACATTTTATCCACATTAAGTACTCAGGGTCCTTAACAGGTTTGAATAGTCTTCCGAGATCCTTGGATCGCTCTCACGTAGCTCCTTGACCTTACGATTGGCATGTATCACGGTTGTATGATCCCGCCCGCCGAAAGCGTTGCCGATTTCGGGCAGACTGTGGTTAGTGAGTTCCTTCGCCAGGGTCATGGCGATCTGTCTGGGTCGTGCGATCGAGCGACTGCGTTTGGATGATGTGAGGTCCGATGTGCGAATCTGAAAGTATTCTGCGACGGTCTTTTGTATATTCTCGATCGTTACCTGTTTGTCGTGGGCGGCCAACATGTCACGAAGGGCATTCTTCGCAAAGTCCAGATTGATCTCACGACCGGTAAAGGTGGCATTGGCGATGACCCGGCGCAATGCCCCTTCCAGTTCCCGGATGTTGGAGCGGATGCGCTTGCCCATGAAAAACGCGACTTCATTGGGCAATACCGCATTCAGTTGTTTCGCCTTGCTCTGCAGGATCGCCACTCGGGTTTCGAGATCCGGTGGTTCAATGGCCACGGTCAAACCCCAGCCGAATCGGGATTTCAAGCGCTCCTCGAGTCCGGTGACCTCCTTGGGGAATCGGTCGCTGGAGAGAATGATCTGCTGCTGGGATTCAAACAGGGCGTTGAAGGTATGGAAGAACTCCTCCTGGGAACGCTCCTTACCGGCGAAAAACTGTATATCATCGATGAGCAGTGCATTGACGGAACGATACTTCTTCTTGAACTGTTCGATGGTGTTGTGTTGCAGAGCCTTGACCATCTCCGCGACGAAACGCTCGGAGTGCAGGTAGACAACCCGTGCTTTGGGATTTCTCTTGAGCATCATGTTACCGACCGCATGCATCAGATGAGTCTTGCCGAGACCTACGCCGCCATAGATGAACAGAGGATTGTAGGCGCGGCCGGGATTCTCGCCGATCTGCATGGATGCGGCTCGGGCGATCTGATTGGATTTGCCCTCTACGAAGGTCTCAAAGATGAAGTTCGCATTCAGATTGCTCTCGATCGGAGCCCCGCGGTGATCCGTGTCCGGTACGACCGTTACAGGTTGGGTGTGTGAAATGGGCTGTTTTTGGTTGACCCGCTTCTTGCTGCCTATTTCCAACATTACGCAGGGGGGGGGTTGCTGTTCGCAAATCAGTTCGAGGTGATGTTGAATCGTTTCAAGATAGTTGTTTTTCACCCAGTCGAGTACGAAACGATTGGGCGCCAGCAGTTTGATACTCTGCTGCTCCTCGACCACCTGCAGTGGTCTGATCCAGGTATTGTATTGCTGGGGCGAGAGTACTTGTTCCAGGTGCTCTGTACAGCGGTGCCAAAGGTCCAATGTCTCTCTCCGGGGACCGACTGTCTCGGTTCAGTCCCGATAGCTGCAGGTTATAGGTACGTTTGCTCAAGTCCCTGATCCTGCGCAAAATAGGATAACCACGAGCCAGTGGCAAAGTGTCCCCCGCGGTTGAACGTCAGCCACGTGATTGCTATCAAGGAGTTGTCTGATTCGACCCTGGCGTCGCCAGGGATATGTTCCGGCGGATTCCCGGAACCTGTGTCGTTTGATTGCCTCTGTCGGGCAATTCGAACTGCCAAGTCTACTCTCGCCGATGTGAGTTATCCACAGTCGGAAATAGTTTTTTTGAAGCTTGGGAACCCCTTGCTTAACTATTGACAAGTAGAGCCGTTTGCGTCTAGTCTACGCGTCTTTTTTCGTCCCTCGAGTCCGACGGATCTACCGGTAAACAGATATGAAAAGAACCTTTCAACCCAGTAATCTCAAAAGAGCCCGTACTCACGGTTTTCGTGCGCGCATGGCAACCCGTAACGGCCGCAAAGTACTGAAGGCACGTCGTGCCAAAGGACGCGCGCGACTCGCTCTCTGAGCCCAGAGTCCTTGCCGATATCCGCTGAGGCCTTTCCCAGGAGCCGCAGACTGCTGAAACCCGACGAATACCGTCGGGTTTTTGATCGTGGGCAACGCTCCGCCGATGGCCTGTTTCTGGTGTTGGGTATCGCCAACCAGACCGAATCTCCCCGCCTGGGTCTGGCCGTTTCAAAAAAAAACTGCCGTCGCGCGGTAGACAGGAATCGTATCAAGCGTATGATTCGCGAGAGCTTCAGGCATCATCAGGCGAGTCTCGGCGGTCTGGATCTGGTCGTCGTAGCTCGAGCAGGTGCTGCAACATCCGACAATCAACGTTGTCAGACCGCCTTGCAACACCACTGGCGGAGGATACTCGAGCGATGCGCCAAATAATGATCTTTCTGATCAGGCTCTACCAAATTATACTGAGCCCCTTCGTCGGCCAACACTGCCGTTTCTATCCCAGTTGCTCCGCCTATTCCCTGGAGGCAATTGAAAAACACGGTGCGCTGCGTGGCCTGTGGCTTTCAGTGAAACGCGTTTCCCGTTGTCATCCCTGGCATGAAGGTGGGGTTGATCCGGTACCCGAACCTCAAAAAAAGCAGTTCAATGGATAATCTACGTCTGATTCTTTTCTTTACTCTGGCTTTTCTCGGCCTGTTGATCTACCAAGCCTGGCAACAGGATTATGGTGTTGCCTCGCAGCCGAAGACCGAACAGGCGGGCGCCGGTGGAACCGCAGATCCCAATACCACCGTACAACAGGATGCCATCCCCTCGGTGAACACCCAGACTGCGGATGTCCCGCCAGCGGCGGTCGCTGGGACCGGTTCCCTGCCGGCGAATCCATCCGCCAAAGCCGGGGTCGTGAGAGTCAAAACGGATCTGCTGAGTGTGCAGATCTCGACCCAGGGTGGCACGGTTCAGATGGCCTTGCTGGAGAATTATCCCCACGATCTGGAAAATCATGAGGTCAAGGTCGAACTGTTCAACCCGAATCCTGATCAGCTCTACATTGCCCAGTCCGGTTTGATCGGTGCGGAAAAAGACAGTGCCCCGAATCACGAGTCCATCTATCAGGCCGAACAGTATGCCTACACCCTGGCGGACGGAGTCGATGAACTGGTTGTGCCCCTTCTCTGGGAGAACGGCGCGGGTGTGAAGGTCACCAAACAGCTGATTTTCAGACGTGGCACCTATCTTATCGAAGTGCGTTATCTGATCGATAACCAATCCGCGCAAAGCTGGGCTGCCCGTGACTATGGTCAGTTGCAGCGGGTCAAGCCGAGTGATGAAAACAAGGGTTACACAACCTATACCTATACCGGTGGTGTCTACTACACGCCGAAGGACAAGTACGAAAAAGTCGATTTCGATGAAATGGCCAAAAAGGCTTTGAGCGTGGATTCCGACCAGGGTTGGTTGGCGATGATCCAGCACTATTTCCTCAGTGCCTGGATTCCACCGGCTCAGCAGGTGGAGCATTACTACACCAACGCTTTGAGCGGCGGACGCTATCTGATCGGCAGTTACTCACCGAGCGTGACCGTAAACAGCGGTGAGAGTCATACACTGGGTCGGCAGCTTTATGTAGGTCCGAAACTGCAGGATCAACTGGAAAAGATCGCCCCGGGGCTGGAACTCACTGTCGATTACGGTTGGCTGACCGTGATTGCGAAACCGATTTTCTGGCTGCTGAAAACCATCCATGGCTTGGTGGGTAATTGGGGCTGGTCGATCATCATTCTGACTCTGTTGCTCAAGGCGGCTTTCTTCAAGCTTTCGGAGACCAGTTATCGCTCCATGGCGAACATGCGCAAAGTCACGCCCCGCATGCAGGCGATCAAGGATCGCTATGGGGATGACAAGCAGCGGGTGCAGGCTGCGATGATGGAGTTGTACAAGAAAGAGAAGATCAACCCGTTGGGTGGCTGTCTGCCGATCCTGGTTCAGATTCCGGTGTTCATTGCCCTGTACTGGGTACTGCTGGAAACCGTTGAGATGCGTCAGGCGCCCTGGATTCTCTGGATCAACAGCCTTTCCGACAAGGACCCCTACTTCATTCTGCCCCTGATCATGGGTGTGTCCATGTTCATTCAGCAGAAGCTCAATCCGGCGCCACCGGATCCGATGCAGGCAAAGATCATGATGAGTCTGCCGTTTGTGTTCACCATTTTCTTCGCCTTCTTCCCGGCCGGACTGGTGCTCTACTGGGTGGTCAACAACCTGATCTCCATCGCTCAGCAGTGGTACATCACACGTAAGATCGAGCAGGGCGCCAGCGCCTGATCGCGACGACGTTCATGTCGTCGCACGATACTATCACCGCCATTGCCACCCCGCCCGGTCGGGGTGGCGTGGGCATCGTCAGAATCAGCGGTCCCTTGTGCGGCCCGGTCGGTGAAAAACTGATAGGCCGCCTGCCCGCACCCAGAACGGCAAAGCTCGTCCAGTTTCGTGACACGGATTCCGGTGAGGTGCTCGACGAGGGTATTGCCCTGTTTTTCCCCGCACCCCACTCTTTTACCGGTGAAGACGTCCTGGAGTTGCAGGGTCACGGGGGTCCGGTCGTCATGGATCTGTTATTGCAATCCGTGGTGAATGCCGGTGCGCGTCTGGCCCGCTCGGGAGAGTTCAGTGAACGCGCTTTCCTCAATGACAAGCTCGATCTGCTCCAGGCGGAAGCCATTGCCGACCTGATCGATGCGCAGAGCCGCTCCGCCGCACGGTTGGCCAGCCGTACCCTGCAAGGGGTTTTTTCCCAGCGCATCGAAGCACTGGTGGAGCAGTTAATCCAGCTGCGCCTGTATGTGGAAGCGGCCATCGATTTTCCGGAAGAGGAGATCGATTTTCTCAATGATGGGCATGTGAGCCGGGATTTGTCCCGAATCATCGATTCCGTGGAAGAGACTTTAAAGTCGGCGCACACCGGTCGCCTGCTGCGGGATGGTTTGACCCTAGTGATCGCGGGCCGACCGAACGCGGGCAAATCGAGTCTGCTGAATGCCCTTGCCGGAGTTGAGTCGGCCATCGTTACGGAAATACCGGGTACCACACGGGACCTGTTGCGGGAGCGTATCTGCATCGAAGGTATTCCCCTGCACATTATCGACACCGCGGGATTGCGGGAGAGTACCGACCCTGTTGAGCAGGAGGGTATTCGTCGGGCACGCGAGCAGATGCAGCAGGCTGACCGGGTGTTGTGGGTGTTCGATGATCAGAGCGATCCGCAACATCTGGCCTTCGATCGCGGGACACTTCCTGCCGGTGTGCCGGTCACCCTGATCAGAAACAAGATTGACCGTTCGGACAAAGCAGCGGGAATCCGGGAATCGGAGGATGGTCCGGAGGTGGCCCTGTCCGCAAAATATGGTGAGGGTATCGAACTGCTCAGAACCCATCTTCTGCAGTGCGTCGGCTATCAGGGTCAGGAGCAGGGCGAGTTTCTGGCGCGCCGTCGTCACCTGGTGGCACTAAAGAAGGCTCACCAGCATCTGTTGCACGGTCAGGAGAGTCTGCTACGAGATCAGGCCGGTGAACTGCTGGCGGAAGACCTTCGATTGGCCCAGCAGTCACTCTCTGAGATTACCGGTGAATTCACCTCCGACGATCTTCTGGGACGTATTTTTTCCAGTTTTTGCATCGGCAAGTGAAGCGATCGTTTTTTTGCTGCGGATAACCTTGGCAATCCTCTAGGGAACTGTGGTGGAATATACCCAGCTGTTCCAACCTGGAGGTAACCACAATGCTGGGTGAATCGCACGATCTGCTGCACGAATTTCCCGAATATAAAGACAAGATCGCCGAGCTGCGTCAGGGCAATGAGGTTTTTCACAACCTGATGGACGAATACGACTGGCTGGATGCCCAGATTCGTAGTCTGGAAGAACTGAGTACACCGATTTCCGATTTTCACATGGAAGAGATGAAAAAGCGTCGTCTGCTGCTGAAGGACAGACTCTACGCCATTCTGCATGCCTGATTCAGATCCGGTGGCGTGAACGTGCGGGACGAAACGCCCGAACCTCCCGTTGCAGGTTTTCAAGCTGTTCGGGTTTAGGATTCGGCCCGTAACGCAACTGAATGTAGACGGATGTGATGCGGCTGATCGGCGCGGAGAGATCCGGCCGGGTGCGGCTGGCGCGCCGGGCGTAATCCAGGGGACCTTCCTCGGGTTTGCGCAGGATCCCCACCCGGGCCAGGTTGTGGCAGAAACGCGCATAGGCCTGCACCACCTGGGAGGGTCTGTGCTTGCCCTGGCGCATCAGATTGAGTGCCACAATGAGCATGATCACACCGATCACCCCCGCCAACATCATCCCCCACTCGATAGGGTTCAGGCGCTGAAAACCGAATTCCCGCATCAGACTGAATTGATGTTCCCGACTGTATCCCACCACCCAGCGTCGCCACTGTACGTTGGCATTATCCAGCAAATGGGTCAGCTGCATCAGGCCCTGGCCGATGAATCCCGAAGGGTCGATCTGAAAACTGACCGGTGATCCGGGCAGGGTGTCGCCCTTCAGAATAGAATAACGAATACGCTCCGGGGCCACCGCCGCGGTGGGATCGATGCGGACCCAGCCCTCCTCCTCCAACCAGACTTCGGACCAGGCATGGGCATCGCTCTGGCGAACGATGAAGTAGTCACCCAGGTCGTTGTATTCCGCACCCTGGTAGCCGAGTATCAAGCGGGATGGGATGCCGGCGATTCGCATCAACTGGGTGAACGCGGTGGCATAGTGCTCGCAAAATCCCTCCCGTCCCTCGAACAGGAATTCATCGATCGGGTTGTCCGGATACAGGGGTGGCGTGAGGGTGTAGACGAAGGGCTGGTCGTGAAAATGGTTCAGCACTCGCTGCACCAGTTCACGGTCGATGCCTGCGGTCTGCCGCCATTGATTGACCAGATCCCGCTGACGCTGAGTGATATTTTCAGGCAGAGCCAAAGCACGTTCACGCATGTTTGCACTGATCCGGCGGTCGAGTTGTTCAGTGGATGACACGAGCCGGTAGTTCAAGGGTTGGTTGACCGGTCTGCGGGTCAGCAATTGTCGGTCACCGGTGAGTAGGGCCTGAGGTGGATTGTTCAATGGCAGATCGAGACTGTAGAGCCACGGATGCTGATGGGCTTCGAGGAAGATCTCGTAGTGAATCTGCGGCAGGTCGGGATCGTTGTTCTGCTTCCAGAACGGGCTGCCCGAGCGGTTGAACCAGGTGACACCGTCATAATCCCAGATGACCAGTCCACGCCAGTAGCGTTGTTCCGGCTCTGGTGGAGTATCGTCAAAGCGTACCCGGAAGGCCACCTCTTCGGAGGTCACCAGTTCGCTGATCATGCCCGGTCTCACCCGGTCGCTCATCCCGGTCATTGCGGATGAATTCAGACCGATATGCCACAGCGGGTGGGAGATGCGCGGGAACACCACGAACAGGATCAGGGCCAGGGGCAGCGCCTGAAGGCTCATCACCAGGGTGCGGTACAAGGGGTCTCCCGGGTGTCTGGAGACCGTGACCCGCTGGCTTTCCATGAGCAGCGCGGTGGCCGCGATCATCAGTGCAAACAGGTAGATCGCCAGGACGATGGACTGGTCGAACAGGAAATGGGTGACCACGACAAAATAGGCAATGTAGAGGGTCACCGTAAGATCCCGGCGTCGACGCACCTCCAGCACCTTGAGCAGGAACATCACGGTGAGCAACGCCACCCCGGCCTGATGACCGACCAGCGTGTGGTATTCCGAAAACACCAGGGCCACGCCGCCCACGGTGGCCATGATCAGAGCCCAGCGGCCGGGACGGAACCGGTGCCATCGCAGTCCGGCCAGATGCCAGACCATCAGCAGCATCAGGTAGAGATTGATCTGCGGGGAAAAGTGCAGACCGTGGGGCAGGATCGTGAGTACCGCGATCAGGCTCAAGGCCCGGTGCTGTATCGGACTCAGACTCAGCTCAGGCAGCTTCATGATCGAGTCCGTAACGCGCCAGCGCGGACAGGCACCGTTGCATATGCGATTGTCCGGTACCGCTGGAGAGGCGAACACCGGGAAGCGTCAGACTGTAGGCCTGGCCCAGTTCCTCCTGCTGCAGAACATAGCGGCACAGCAGGCTCAGGCGCCGTTCCGGTTCCTGTTCCGGGATCAGCTCCCAATCCAGGCGCACCTCCAGGTGACGGTCGCCGCCGAACTGCTTGCACATCAGGCCCTGTTGGCGGGCATAGGCCTTCCAGTCGATATGGCGGATGGAATCTCCGCTGCGGAAGGGCCGCAAACCGATGAAGTCATCTGTGCCCACACCCCGGTCACCCTGGTCGCTGGGCTGATATGCCGTGGCGATCGGGGGTTGGCCCCGCTCTGCGGGTTTCGGGTAGACCAGGCACTCGAGGGGAAGATCCGCGTAAGTCCAGGCGCGGAACAGGCCCAGCGGATAGGTGCTCTGCAGGGTGATGCGCGGCAGCGGGAAGAGGCCGCGTCGACGGGTGGTCAGAGGCAGATGAAACATCATCTGATCGGAACCCGGAATATCGAGTCGATCGCCCAGCTCCTTGCGGTAGCGGATCTGGATGGCATAGCGCGGTATGCGCGAGGGATTTTCCACGGTCACCTGAAACTCCGCGGATTCACCGGCAAACACCGAGGCCACCCGGTAGGGTTGCAGGCGCAGACCCAGCAGATTGCGCCAGGTGTGCAGGATACTGATGAGCCAGATCCCGCCCAGGAAGAAGGTCGCCAGGTGCCCCAGGTTACTCCCGTAGTTGATCGATCCGACCAGCATCAGCAGGATCACCAGGGCCAGAAACAGCCCCTGCCGGGTGGGCAGGATATAGATGCTGCGTGGCTTGATCACCACCCCGCCCTGGTGATCCGCACGGGCGTGGCGTTGAAAGGGGCGCAGCCATTGGCTGAGTGATGGGGGCATGATCAGGGCCATGATCAAGGGATGCGTACGGCTTCGATCAGATCCTTGACCAGACCATCGCTGGCGATACCGAGGGATTCGCCGCTACTCAGCAACCGGTGTCCCACCGTGGCGGGCAGAATCGCCTGCAGATCCTCTGGCAGCACCAGGTCGCGACCGCCGATGAAGGCCCAGGCCCGGGCAGCCTGAAGTATTGCCAGACCGGCCCGGGGAGAGAGTCCCAGGCGGTAGTCCGGTACCTGCCGGGTGTGGGCCAGGATCTCCTGGCAGTAGGCGATCAACGCATCGGCTACGTGTACCCGGTTGACCTGCTGCTGGAAGTCGGCCAGCTGTTCCGGTGTCATGACCACCGGTTGCTCCGTAAGCAGCGCGCGGCGATCGCCGCCGGCCAGCAGCTCCCGCTCCGCGGCCCGGTCCGGATAACCGATGTGCAGGCGCATCAGAAAGCGGTCCAGCTGGGATTCCGGCAAGGCGAAGGTGCCCACCTGATGGCTGGGGTTCTGGGTGGCGATGACGAAGAACGGCTGGGGCAGTCCATGGGTCTCCCCATCCAGGGTGACCTGGCGCTCCTCCATGGCCTCGAGCAGGGCGCTCTGGGCCTTGGGTGTCGCCCGGTTGATCTCGTCGGCCAGTACCAGCTGGGCGAAGATCGGACCCTGGTGAAAACGGAAGCGCTGATCGTGACTGTCGAAGATGGAGACCCCGATGATGTCCGACGGCAGCAGATCACTGGTGAACTGGATGCGCTGGTAGTGCAGGCCCAGGAGATGGGCTAGGGTGTGCGCCAGGGTGGTCTTGCCCACCCCGGGCACGTCTTCGATGAGCAGGTGACCGCGGGCCAGAAGACAGGTCAGGGAGAGCCGGATCACCTCCTGCTTGCCTACCAGGATGCGGCCTGCCGCTTCAATCACCTTGGCCAGATCGGAATTCATGGGTTCATGTCACTCTGTGTTGGATTATTCTTGGTCGTGCGAGCCTTATGAAAGCTTAGCGAAGAGTCGTGCGCATGACGGAACCGCTTGTCGGTGTAACGGTGCCGATGGGTGATACTCTGAGACGAGCCTACATTCATCAGCGGTTCCAGTGAATTGATGGTGCACCACCCTGCTCTATTAACTCAAGTTTCGGGACGTAATCAGCGTCTCGTTCCCACGCTCTGCGTGGGAATGCATACTGGAACCCTGTGGTTTTGCCCCGGTTTGATGTGTTCGCACAAACCTGGGTCTGCATTCCCACGCAGAGCGTGGGAACGAGGCGCCACCCCGCTTAAGCGTTTTGTCTCTATGATCCTTCGTGGTGAGTTCGCATAACCGATTTCTTTAACCACGAAGGACACGAAGGATCAGCCTGATAATCATTTAATCTCAACGTAGCTTTTGGCATTGAAATCCATGAACACGCCGCTTCGTGACCTTCGTGCTCTTCGTGCTAAAAAATCGTCTCGGCTGCTGCCCTGAATCACCGCAGTCGTCGACAGGGCCCATATACACTCTGTGCGTGGAGCATTTGTGATCGTGTTGATTACTCGAATTAAATCCGTTCTGAACTCCGAAACTTGAGTTAAAATTAACGGTTCAACGATCCGTTTTGTTTCAGACCGGCATGAGCGGGGTTTTCTCCCTTTGATAGGCCGGTCTTTTATCCGGTTGTTAGCGGCCTATTCAGGCAGACGACCACACGGGTCAGGCTTCACACAGGATTGATTCCCGACAATGTTCTATACCGACAAATTCGATGTGATCGTGGTGGGTGGCGGTCACGCCGGTACCGAGGCGGCCCTTGCGGCGGCCCGCATGGGGGCGCGCACCCTGCTGTTGAGCCACAACATCGAGACCCTGGGACAGATGAGCTGCAATCCGGCCATCGGCGGTATCGGCAAGGGTCACCTGGTGAAGGAGGTCGACGCCCTGGGGGGCATCATGGCCCATGCCGCCGATCGGGGCGGTATCCAGTTCCGTATTCTCAACTCCCGTAAAGGGGCCGCGGTGCGCGCCACCCGCGCCCAGGCGGACCGTATCCGCTACAAGGCCGCGGTTCGACATGCCCTGGAAAATCAGCCGAACCTGCAACTGTTTCAGCAGGCGGTGGACGACCTGATCGTGGAGCAGGACCGGGTGGTCGGCGTGGTGACCCAGATGGGTCTCAAGTTCCATGCCGCCGCTGTGGTGCTCACCGTGGGCACCTTCCTCGGCGGACGCATTCATATCGGCCTGGCCAACTATGAAGGAGGACGGGCCGGTGATCCCCCTTCCAATGCGTTGTCGAAGCGGCTGCGCGACCTGCCCTTCCGGGTGGAGCGGCTGAAGACCGGCACCCCGCCGCGCATCGATGGGCGCAGCATCGACTACAGCCAACTGGAGGCCCAGCCCGGGGACACCCCGACCCCGGTGTTCTCCTTCCTCGGTTCGGTGGAAGAGCATCCCCGGCAGATCTGCTGCCATATCACCCATACCAACGAACAGACCCATGAGATTATCCGCGGAGGTCTGTCCCGTTCCCCCATGTACACCGGGGTGATCGAAGGGATCGGGCCCCGCTACTGTCCCTCCATCGAAGACAAGATCGTGCGCTTTGCGGACAAGTCGTCCCACCAGATCTTCATCGAACCCGAGGGGTTGGATACCCACGAGGTCTATCCCAACGGCATCTCCACCAGCCTGCCCTTCGATATCCAGTACCAGCTGGTGCGCTCCATGAAAGGCTTCTCCGAGGCGCAGATCCTGCGCCCGGGCTACGCCATCGAGTACGATTTCTTCGATCCCCGGGATCTCAAGTCCTCGCTGGAGACGAAACATATCGCCGGGCTCTTCTTCGCCGGCCAGATCAACGGCACCACCGGCTATGAGGAGGCGGCCGCCCAGGGACTGCTCGCCGGCCTGAACGCGGTGCGCCACGCCCGGGACGAGGCGCCCTGGAGTCCGCGCCGGGATGAGGCCTACCTGGGTGTGCTGGTGGACGATCTGATCACCCAGGGTACCCAGGAGCCCTACCGCATGTTCACCAGCCGCGCGGAGTACCGGCTGCTGCTGCGCGAAGACAATGCGGATCTGCGACTCACCGAAACCGGACGCCGCCTGGGTCTGGTGGATGATGACCGCTGGGCCCGCTTTTGCCGCAAGCGCGAAGCCATCGAGCAGGAACAGCAACGTCTGGACGGGATCTGGCTGCGGCCCTCCGATCTACAGGTAAAGGATGCGGATACCCTGCTCGGAGGACCGCTTTCGAAGGAGGCCAATGCGCTGAATCTGCTCGCCCGACCCAATGTCGGCTACCGGGAGTTGATGACCCTGCCCCGCCTCGGACCGGGCGTCGAGGATCCCCAGGTGATCGAGCAGTTAGAGGTTCAGGCCAAATACGCCGGATATATCGATCGGCAGAAAGATGAAATCGACCGGCAACGGGCGAACGAGGCGGTCTCCCTGCCCGACAACCTGGACTATGGGGCTGTGCGGGGACTCTCCTCGGAGGTGCGGGAGAAGTTTCAGCGTCACCGTCCCCAGACCCTGGGTCAGGCCGGGCGGATTCCCGGTGTCACCCCGGCGGCGATCTCCCTGCTGCTGATCCATTTGAAGAAGCGGTCCGCCTGATGCGCCAGACCCGCTTTGAAGAGCCGGCCTGCCGTGCGCGCCTGCAGGCCGGTATCGAACAGTTGGCGATCCCGGTCAGCCAGAACCAGACCGATCAGTTGATCCACTATCTGGCGCTGCTGCACAAATGGAACAAGGCCTACAATCTGACCGCGGTGCGGGATCCCCTGGAGATGGTCTCGCGCCACCTGCTCGACAGTCTGGCGGTGCAGCCCTACTTCGATACCCGAGCCTGTCTCGATATGGGCACCGGTGCCGGTCTGCCCGGTATCCCGCTGGCGATCCTCTGTCCCCAGACCCGCTTCGTGCTGCTCGACAGCAACAGCAAGAAGGTGCGTTTCCTGCGTCAGGTGATCCTGGAACTCGGGCTGGACAACGCCACCGGGGTACATTCACGGCTTGAAGCCCTGCAACCGGAGGAACCCTTCCCGACCCTGATCTCCCGGGCCTTTACCGATCTGCCCAAGATGCTGCAGCTCGCCTCGGGCCTGATGCAACCGGGGAGTGAATTACTCGCCATGAAGGGACGGGTACCCGATTCGGAGATCGCGGCCCTGCCTCCAGGCTACGACTGCAAGATCCTGTCCCTGCGGGTACCCTTCTGCGAGGCCGAACGTTGCCTGGTGCGGATTACCCATTTGAGTCCGGATGGCCTTTGAATTGTGCGTTCATTCGCGGTGTTTGGCGTCTATTTGCGGATAATTTTCTTTCACGGGGCCATCCTCACCCCTGTTTATGGAGAAAGGTTAACACCTCTCAGGCGAGTGCCGTTATGATAGGCGATTCCTGTCACGAGTGAAGCAACGGGACACCATGGGTTACATCATCTGCATCGCCAACCAGAAAGGCGGAGTCGGCAAGACCACCACCACCGTCAACCTGGCGGCATCCCTGGCCGCCATGAAGAAGCGGGTATTGCTGGTGGATCTGGATCCCCAAGGCAACGCCAGCATGGGCAGCGGCATCGACAAGTACAATCTGGAGAACACCTGTTGTGAAGTGCTGCTCGGGGATGCCGGTCTGCGGGATGCCGTGAAGACGGCACCGGAGGGGGGCTTTGACGTACTCCCCTCCAACTCCGACCTCACCGCCGCGGAGGTGGGCCTGATGAACACATCGATGCGTGAAAAGCGCCTCGATCTGGCCCTGGCGCCCGCCCGCGCGGAGTACGATTTCATCCTCATCGACTGCCCGCCTTCGCTCAACATGCTGACCTTGAACGCGCTGGTGGCGGCCCACGGCGTATTGATCCCGATCCAGACGGAATACTATGCGCTGGAAGGCTTGACGGCGCTGATGAACACCATCGAGCAGATCCGCTCCCATCTCAACCGGGATCTGCGCATCGAGGGCTTTCTGCGCACCATGCACGATCCGCGCAACAACCTGGCCATCGATGTTTCCGGTCAGCTGCTGGCCCATTTCAAGGATGCGGTGTTCAACACCATCATCCCCCGCAATGTGCGGGTTGCCGAGGCGCCCAGTCACGGCAAGCCGGTATTGCTCTACGACAAGACCTCACGTGGTGCGACCTCCTACCTGGCCCTGGCCAGCGAACTCCTGCGCCGGCATCGGTTACGCGAGGAACAAGACAAACAGGTTTAACGGATAACAACTATGGCGGTTAAGAAAAGAGGACTGGGTCGCGGGCTCGATGCCCTGCTGGGTGGCATGCATTCGAGTGCCGAACAGAACGATGCGGCGAAAGCCCCCGCTTCGACTCACTCGACACAGAATGACAATCTCAGGCGTCTGGCGGTTGACCTGATCCAAAGGGGCCGTTACCAACCCCGACGTGAATTCGATCCGGAAAGCCTGCGGGAACTCGCCGACTCGATCGCCGCCCAGGGTATTATCCAACCGGTGGTGGTCCGACCGGTGGAGAACGGTCGTTACGAACTGATTGCTGGCGAACGCCGCTGGCGTGCCGCCCAGCAGGCCGGCCTGGATGAGGTTCCGGTGGTGATCAAGGAGGTCACCGAAGAGGCCGCCATGGCCATGGGTCTGATCGAGAACATCCAGCGCGAAGACCTCAATCCCCTGGAAGAGGCCCATGCCCTGAGCCGCCTACTGATCGAGTTTGGACTCACCCACCAGGAAGTGGCCAAGGCAGTGGGCAAGTCCCGCACCACGGTGACCAACCTGCTACGCCTGCTGGAACTCAACGAGGATGTGAAGACCCTGGTGGAAAGCGGTCGTCTCGAGATGGGCCATGCCCGTACCCTGCTCGGACTCAAAGGCGAGTCCCAGAGCAAGGCCGCCAAACAGGTCGTCGCCCAAGGGCTTTCGGTACGCGAAACCGAGCGTCTGGTCCGGCGTCTGCAGAACGAAGAAGAGAATCCCCAACCCAAGCGCACCGAACAACCCATGGACCCGGACATCCGGCGTCTGGTCACCGACCTTTCAGAAAAGCTCGGCGCCAAAGTCGATCTTCAGCAAACCGCCAAAGGCAAAGGCAAACTGGTAATCGGCTACAACAGCCTGGATGAACTCGAAGGCATACTCGATCACATCAAATAAAAACAAAAGTTTCCCCCGAAATTTCCCGTATAACCGTAGCCCGGGTGAAGCAAAGCGGAACCCGGGAGGCTGTGGCACGGAGTGAAAAGCTGGCATTTCTGCCGAGTATTTCACGTAGATTCATCCCGATTGTGTTTCCCGGATTACGCTTTCTCCGCAAGGCTATAAGGTGGTTTTTCGGCGCTCTTCGTACATCTCCTATGCCTTATCACCTCTTACGAATGTCTGAGGTTTATGGGTAATCAAGTAACAAATTATGCAGTGATAGGGTTGACATGAGGATTGAAATGCCCACTGGTGTACGTTAGCCTTTGGATCACGCACAACGTTCGTTGCAAAGGGATTTACATGCAAGATTAACAAGGAAGTACACCTCCCACCGAAATTCCATTCCGTTTCATGATTTGAGTGCAAATTGAAAATTGGGTGTTTTATTCGGATATGCGAAACGTTTCAGTTCTTACTTGTTTCATCAAACATTATCGAAATCCATGACGGAAAGGTATAAGGAATACAAAGTTAATTACGTATGCCATTAATAAATGGAATGTGTGATTGCTAGACCTGACACATTTTGTTCTTTCGTGTTCTTCCGAGGGAAATTATAAAATATTGATAGTTAATAGGCGGCGTATTTTGTTTAGTATTTTCAGTCATGTATGGAAGAGTGGTTTTAAGGATTATTGGGCGATCCTAGGTATAAATAAAATGAGCATCACGCGAAGTATTATCGGATTGGTTTTGAGTTTTAATGCTAGTGGCTTGTGTGCAGATACGATATTTACGAGTCCTACGAAGTCGTACCAAATCGTGAATAGCGAAGTAATAATGGAGTCCCTTCAGGGCGTAATCAATAATACGAATACTGCTTTCACTCAGTGGTTTGGTGATTGCATGATTGAAGCGGAAGAAGATACTTTTGATGACTATTGGGCTTGCGATAATTTCACGATAGTTGATCATAGGCCTCATCCGATTCTTAACAAGGAATTTATTAATGGTGAGCCGACTCGTTATGAGTTATTAGTAAGTCATCATGTAGATAACAGTAATGTCTATGGACACGATGTCTATGATGAGGATGGTTCCAGTGCTGGAGCTATCGTACGATGGGATTGTCCTGATAATTATAATAAATTTAATATAAAAACAGGAGAGAATAGTAAAGAACTAATTTGCATACAGATTAAACCCCAGGTATGCGAAAAGGCGGGTAACCCGATTAATTTAGGGACGTGCGAAAAAAATGAACTTGAAACGGATTATAAATCTCAGAATGGAAATCTCACATTAAAGCGCCGTTACTTGGATCAATATTCAGGCTGGGTATCTGATTTGGAGCCAAAACTCAGGCACGTCGTCTCTGGTGGTGAGGTGAGTTCAGCCGGGGTTTATCCAGGTGTCAATGGTTCGGGGTGCAATGAACAGACCGTTCAGAGTTTTAAGCGCTATAGGCCGGAACCCGGTAATCCTTTTGCGATAGAAGAATACAAGCTGACAAATTGCATTGGCCTTATTCCGGGAGATTCCGTTTCAGAAGCGATTTATCTTTACAAGGACGGTTATCAGTATCGATTTCTTGAGGATAACGGTATTTTCTACCGAGAAGGAGGCTATGATAAGGATGTCACTATTAGAGCTTACAGTGATCCGGACCTGCCAAATGCAGTGTGGGTGTTACGCAGTGATCGTGGGTATGTAGAGTACTTCGATAGCCATGGAAATCTCATAAAAAGAGACTATGAGAATGGCTCGTCGATTACATATCAATATGACGGCGAGCATTTGATCAGTAAAGGGGATCAATACGGAAGAACGATACATTACCATTATGATCTGGATGGTGACAGGCTGTTATCAGTTACGCTTCCAGGTGACGTAACGATTCAGTATGAATACCTAAATGATACAAATCCAGATGAGCCTGATTATTGGTTGCTTGAGAGTGTCCATTGGTCGAATGGTGAGTCAATCTCTTATACCTATAATGAACAAGATCACATTACAGGTGAAAGCTACCCTACATTTCTTACCGGTAAATACGATGGATATGGCGAGCGAATCGGAACGTACGAATATTTAAATGGTGACGCGGTTTCTACGCAAGGGTTTCAAGGAACAAATTACCGTTCTATCGCTAAATCAACCACAAGCACCACTGTCAACGATAGTTACAATAATACATCGATCTATGAATACGCTAAGGTTCTTTCAAATGGTAAGAAGCTACTTACGAAACTGACTCATAAAACACAGGATGGCACCATCTATCGTACAAAAAGGTACAATGTGGATGGACAGGTCATAGAGAGTCGGGATTATAAGGGAAATAAAACGCAATACGGGTATGATGAATCTACCAAGCTACGTACGGTTGTGGTCACTGGTATATCTAGTACGCAGTGGGGAGTATTTACTCAGGACTCGGTGGCTTTACCGAGCGGTGTAGCTAATCCACTTCGAAGTGGGATCACGATTTACGCAAAATCATCAGAGTCGCTAAACCGGGTAAGATAGTTACCTATGTGTATAACGGCCAGCCTGATCCCTTTAATAATGACATTATCGCTCAGTGTAGTGTTGCTTCTTTCAATGGACAGCCTAGCCCGGTACTTTGTCGTGTCGTAGAACAGGCTACTACCGATGATAATGGTGCCCGAGGTTTCGCCGCAATAATAGATGCTTCAGTTCAGAATCGAGAAATACTATTTTCATATGATGACGCGGGTAGGTTGATAAAAAAATCATCACCCGTCGACGTTCAATCATCTACGGAGTTAAGTTATTACGAATCTGATACTGAATATTACAGAAGAGGTGATCTGAAGAGTGTTACAAATGCATTAGGGCATGTTACAGATTACCTTGCATATGATAAGCATGGTCAACCAACCAGTATTCGCGATCCGAATGGTTCGATTACCACGTTGGACTATGATGACCGCCAAAGACTCATTTACCATTCCGTCGGTAATCGTATAACCCGGTATACGTATGATTTGAATGGCCGGTTGGTTGGCGTTAATTATCCTGATGGACAGTCCGAAACGCGAGTATATGATGGTGCTGGTCGATTAGTAGCAGTTAGTGATGAACAACAGAATCGAAGAGAACTAAGCTACGATCTTGAAGGAAATCTTCTCTCTGACACGCTGATCGATAGTGTCGGTGCTACAGCATATACAAAACGACATCACTACAATTCCCACTATCAGCGGGATGTGACGACAGACGCTAACAATTATGACGAGGTCTTTGCCTACGACCCCAACGGCAACCTCACCCACACCCGGGATGCCAACCAGCACCCCACCACCCAGGTCTACGACCCCCTGGACCGCCTCACCGAGAGCAGCGACGCCCTCCAGGGGGTCACCGACTATGAGTACGACGCCCAGGGCAACCTGGTTCAGGTCACCGACCCCACCGGACTGACCACCACCTACGACTACGACGGCCTGGGCAACCTGCTCAGCCAGAGCAGCCCCGACACCGGCACCACCCGCTACACCTACGACGAGGCCGGCAACCGCCTCAGTCAGACCGACGCCCGGGGCGTCACCGTCCACTACACCTACGACGCCCTCAACCGCCTCACCGCCATTGCGTATCCGGACAGCAGCCGCAACATCAGCTACACCTACGACCAGGGCGCCCATGGCATCGGCCGCCTCACCCGGATGCAGGACGCCGAAGGCGCCACCGACTACGCCTACAACGCCTACGGGGATCTCCTCACCCACACCTGTACCAGCCTGGACGGGGTCATCACCCAATACAGCTACAGTTACGATCCCCAGGGCCACCTGGCCAGCCTCCGCTACCCAAGCGGCCACCGGGTCCACTACAGTTATACCCAGGGCCAGCTCACCGGCCTGAGCCTGGAAACCCCCGAAGGGGCCACCCAACCCCTGGTCAGCCAGATCCAGCGCCTGCCCTTCGGCCCGATCCGCGCCCTCGACTTCGGCAACGGCCTGAGCCTCAGCCGTACCTACGACCAGGACTACCGGCTCATCGCCCAAAGCCTCCCCGGCGTGCTCGAAGACAGCTACGGCCATGATCCCGTCGGCAACATCATCGACTGGCAGGACCTGCTGCAGACCGCCCGGGACCAGCAGTTCGGCTACGACGCGCTCGACCGCCTGATCAGTGCCAGCGGCGCCTACGGCGACCTGGGCTACGCCTACGACCCCGTCGGCAACCGCCTGAGCTTCAGCGAAGGAACCGACACCGAAACCTACGACTACGTCCCCGACACCCACCGTCTGCACGAGATCCTCGGCGCCACGACCGACACCCGCCAGTACGACGCCAACGGCAATACCCTGGAGAGCGCCCAGGGCAGCTACACCTACGACGACACCAACCGCCTGGTGAGCTTCACCCAGGGGAGCACCACCGCCACCTATGCCTACAACGGCAAGGGCGAGCGCATCCGCAAAGAGGTCAACGGATCCATTACCCGGTTCCGCTACGCCCCCTCCGGGGAGCTGCTTGGCGAATACGACGCCACCGGACAAGCGATCCGGGAGTATGTCTATCTCGAAGGTCAGCCTATTGCTCAGATCCAGCAGGATAACCAACCGTACGGTATCGACTTTACTCAAAACCCGATACTGAGTTACGGCGGAGGCACCAGCCAGGATATCTCAGGAAGTGTCGAAACCAGTTCAGATGGTGTCATCATGGTGGGCAACACCTGGAAGAAAATCGCCTTCCCCTATACGGTGACCCCGAATACGATCCTCGCCTTCGATTTCGAGAGTACCCAGCAGGGTGAACTGCACGGAATCGGCTTCGACACCGACGATGCCATCAGTCCGGATCGCAGTTTCATCGTCTACGGCACCCAGTCCTGGGGTATCCGCAGTGAAGGCCGCTACAGCGGCAGTGGACAGCAACACTTTGAGATACCGGTGGGGAACTACTTTACCGGGTCGATGCAATGGCTGACCCTGACCAACGACCATGATGTGGCGGAACCCACGGGGGAAAGTCGGTTCCGTAATGTGCGGGTGTATGAAGCAGGCGCGGAAACGGGGGATGAAGGCTCGGCGCTTGTCTACCTGCATACCGATCATCTGGGGACGGTGGTCAAAGCGACGGATCCGGCGCAGAATGTGGTGTGGGATGCGGTGCGTCGGCCGTTTGGAGAGCGGGCGGTTGAGGTGGCGCAGGTTGAGGTTTTGTTGGGGTTTGCCGGCCAATACTTCGATCAGGAATCCGGCAACTTCCAGAACTACTTCAGAGATTACGATCCGACGACTGGACGTTACCTTCAGTCTGATCCTATTGGCCAAGCAGGCGGATTGAATACTTATAGTTATGTAAGTAATAGACCACTATCATTCGTGGACCCGATGGGCCTTGCAGAAGTTTGTTGGAGTTGGGGGGGGAATTGGCCGCATCAGTTTATTTGTGTGGGAGATGAATGCGCAGGCAGATGGCCCTGGGATGGTATGTATCCAAATTGCCCTAGTAAGGGACGAATTCTGGACGAAGAAAAAAATGACGCGTTATTTTGTACGGATGATGATGATGGAGATTCTGAGTGTGAGAAGACCGCATATGACCAATGTGTTCTTGAGTATATTCATAAAATAGATCAATGTACGATATACGATTATATGAATTATAACTGTATTCAATGGGTAACTCATGTAAGAGAAATGTGTAGAAGTATTGCAAAGGAGAAATGTCCTTTAAAGTGAAATACAATATTTTACTGATTAAATTATGGGAATTAGATTGATTAAAATACTAGTGATTGTTGCTTGTGCATCTGCCTTGATATACATAATTATGTCACCTACTAAAGAAGAGTACGCAAGAATTCACGCCGCTAAGCAAGATATAAGAAGGCTAGATGAGAAAATAAAGGAATTTAAACGAACAACAGGCCACTTTATGGAAACGGAAGATTGGTTTTCTTCGCTGAAAAAAGTGGAGGTTGAAGAAAATTCTTTTTTGAGTCGGATGCTCGTACGTGATGGGGTGCCAATAGACCCTTGGGGTAATCCGTATATATTTAAATACCCAGGACAAAAAAAAGAATTTGACTTAGTAAGCTATGGTGCCGATAGTGAAATTGGTGGGTTTGGCGAAGACAGTGATATTTCTAATTGACCCGATCACTTAATTTTTCTGTACCTGGTCTATTCTGGTTAATGGAATATTCGAGGTAGGTAGGTTTGCTTGCTTTAGCGGGAAAATAAAGGACACCCGTAAAAATCTAAGAAAAAAGAGATAGGGGACACTCATAACATAATAACTTAATTGACAAACACCTAACCCAGCGTTAGCTTTGTTCCATGCCTAGACTTGGACGCTTACACATACCCGGTGGCTGCTACCATGTAATGGGGCGAGGGTTGGAGCGTCGGCGGAATTTTTTACGCTGACGGGGATAAACAGGACTTCCTGTCCCGTCTGGGAGAGACATTGGTGCGCAGTGGTTCCCAGTGCCTGGCCTGGTCGGTAATGACAATCACTATCACCTGTTGATCCGCGTAGGAGATCAACCGCTGACCAAATTGATGTCGCCTCTGCTAGGAGGTTACGCGGGCCACTACAACCGGCGTCATCGCCGTAATGGTTACGTTTTTCAGAATCGCTATAAATCCATACTCTGTGATGAAAATTCCTACTTGTTGGAGTTAGTGCGCTACATACACTTGAATCCCCTGCGTGCGGACATGGTTAAAAGCCTGAGTGACCTGGATCGATACCCGTGGACCGGTCATGCAACCCTTCTGGGGCATCGTAAGCAGGATTGGCAGTCGGTTTCCGAGGTATTGAATCTGTTTGCCTCACGGGTTGGAACGGCGAGACGCCGATATCGGGAATTTGTTGGCCAGGGCCTTGCGGAAAGTGACTCAGATGCACTTCTGGGCGGCGGTCTGGTTCGCAGTTACGGCGGTTGGGAAGGGATCAAGCGTTTGCGCAAGGAACATGTACACTGCATTGGTGACGAACGTATCCTGGGGGACAGTGGCTTCGTCGAACGAGCACTGGCACAAGACACTTTGACGGTTGAAAAAGGCACACAGCGAATTCAGGCTGGGTGGGATCTGGATCAGCTCATTCACAGTGTATGCCTGTACTGTGGAATCAAAGAAGAACGGTTAGGGAAAAAAGCCCGGGATAATGATTTGTCATTGGCAAAGTCACTGATCTGCCTCTGGGGTACTCAGGAGCTTAATATAAGAATGCGTGAAATAGCACACCGCTTGTCCATAAGCCAACCAGCGGTATCACAATGGGTGAATCGTGGTTGTGAATACTGCCGTGAGTTGGGAATAGATTTCGAGACAATCGATCGTTAAGTTAATATCTTATGAGTGTCCCCCAAACCCAGGAAACTGGTAACTACTACAACTACAAGAGGGACTACGACCCAAGCACAGGACGTTATCTTCAGTCTGATCCTATTGGGCTTAAGGGAGGCTTAAATACTTATGGATATGTTGGGGGGAATCCAATCATGAGAGTTGACCCAAAGGGATTGGCATACAGTCCTTGGGGTGAGCATGGCCAGCCAATATGTCCCTGTGGAAAAGAACTAGTCACAGATTGGAATTGTGTGAATGAAACATGGGCTACGCTAAACTGTGGTAACGCAGGTGTAACTGCGGAAGCGGGTGTTGGGTTAGGTGCTACATTTTGGGCGACAGCAGGTAGTTCGTCAGCATCAGCAACGGCCGGTTCTGTTGGTGGGGTAGTTGGTGTTTGGGCTGGTTCAACATGGATGGGCGCAGTTCTTAGCTGCAAATATTGTCAATGAACAGTGTGACAAAATATGGTATTGCCTTGTTGTTGGTGACATCTGGGCTTGGCATGTTGGTTTACCGTGTGATGTTAGATGGAATATACGCTGTTGCTCAATGTTGCATAGCTGTGGTGATGCTATATGTTGCTGCAACTGTGCTGCTAAAGGATAAACAAAGGTAAACGAGGACATCCAGATTAAGTGGTAAGAAGGGGACACTCATAATTTAAAAAGATAAACCGGGACAGTCACCGTTTGAAAAGATCATTGAGGTGAGTTAGAGTTAAAAACGCACTACGTGGACATCCACTATAAAAAGCCTCGCTCAGAGGGTCTATCCGGACAGCCACAGTAAAAAGCCTCGCTCAGAATAGAGCGAGGCTTTTTTGTTTGTGTTTACTTGGTGGTCAAGATCAGCCGCCCCGGCCTGACCCGTATCTTGACCATCGAACCGATCTTAATAAAATAAAGGACATCCGTAAAATTCTGGACACGCCACCCGCTATGAGATAGCCTGAAACCGAATCGATCAAGGACGAAACCAGGAGGTTAGGATGACCACCGCCCGAGAAAGACTGATCAGTCTTGCAGACACCCCCTATTACCATTGCATCTCTCGTTGTGTACGCAGAGCCTGGCTGTGTGGTAATGATCCCTATACCGGAAAATGTTTTGAACATCGGCGCCAATGGGTATTGGATCGACTGCGCGCACTGTCCGATATCTTTGCTATAGAAATTTGCGCCTATGCCATCATGTCGAACCACTATCATGTGGTTTTACATATTTCAGCTAATCAAGTAACGGAGTGGTCCGATACTGATGTGGCGCGCCGATGGATGCAACTCTACAAAGGGCACCTACTGGTGGAT